>JAKFYI010000030.1 GCA_021730985.1 Hyphomicrobiales bacterium
GGCGCCGGGACGGGTTCGACGGCCTTCGCGGCGGGCGGCGGCGCAACTGGAGTGATTTCGGCCCTGGCCGGAGCCGATGCAGCAGGACCGGTCGCGAGACTCGCGACCTTGGCCGGCGGCTGCGCGGCAGGTGCCGGAGCTGCGGCAGCAGGCGCTTGCTTGGGCGTAGCCGGAGCAGCCGTATGGACTTCCACGCGCGAGCCGCCCTCGGGCGGCGGCATCGCCTCAGCCTTCGCAACCGACGACGGCGGCATGGCGGCGATGGGTCCGGAGGACGGAAGCGCTGCCACCTCGAATTCGCGTTCGGCACGCGCAGGCGCCGGCCGCGATGGCGCAGCCACGGCGACAACCGCCGGTTTTGCGGCCGGCTTGGCATCGGCAACCGCCGGCTGACCCGGCTGTTCTGGCGCGAGGCTCCACCAAACGGCAATGCCGCCAACCGATAAGAACAGGATTGCGGCGGCCGCTGCCGCCATCATCACGCCCCGCCTGGGGACTTGCACACCCTTCGGAGGGGTCAAAGCGGCACGAGCCGGTTCGGCTGGCGCTGCCTTCGCCTTGGCGAACGTCCCGAACTTACTGACCTTGGCCGGTCTGCCGGCCTTTGCGATGGCGGCGCCGCCGAAATCGATCTTGTAGGCCCGGATGGGAGCCGGAATGTCCTTCAGACTTTGCTCGCCGATGTCCTGGTAAGGAGCGTGGAAACGGGTTTTGACTTCGTCATAGACCTTGGCGGAGATGCAGATGCCGCCGGGATCGCAAATCGCCTCCAGCCGGGTCGCGATCTCAACCCCCTCGCCGGACACGCTGTTGCCTTCGACCTGCACTTCGCCCTGATCGATGCCGATTCGCAGATGCGTGCGCTGGTCCGACGGCGTTGCGACGTTGCGCTCCAGCATCGCGTCCTGCAGCGACGCCGCGCACTTGGCTGCATCGACAACATCCAGGAACTCAACGATAATTCCGGTGCCGGTGCGCTCGACGACCCGGCCTTCGAACCCAGCAATCATTGGGAAAATTGAGGCCGGATGGCCCTTGCGGGCGGGCGCCACCTCGGCGTCGTTCGCAACCGCCTTCGGCCGGTAACCCGTCACATCGGCTGCCAAAATTGTGGAAAAACGCCGGGCGCCCATGTCGTCCTCACCTGCTGCCAGATGTGTAGTCACCGGAACCTGCGGGTCACGCAGTTGCAACCGGCGCAATCAAATTGCATCCAGATGTTGTTACGAATGTGATGCGAAATCTCTTTCCCAGCATACACAACAGCCTGCAACTCATAAATAGCCGGGCCTGGACTTCATTCCTAGGCAACAATCTTGACGGCAGGCTTCGCAATTCCGTCGTTTTTTCAGATTGTTAGAAACAATGTGCCCGCCGGCGGACAAAGCGGGTCGTGGCCAACGCAAAATCGCAATCCGTTTTGCGTTCTCAAATCCGCGACCGATGCGCCAGACGCGGCCCGTCCTCGCGCGCGACGGTTGAAATCCGAGCGCTCCAGATGCGCGACAGCCCTCACGCGTTGCGCGTTTGCCTCATCCCTCCACGCTCTCAACAGTTGGCAACAGTTTGGGCACGGGAAATATTGACAGCCCGCTTGGGAAACCACCACACTCTATGACTTCTAAAGAAGCTCGGATTGCTGCGGCTTTTCAGCTCGGAGCTAGCGTGTCCGGGCGGCAACTTTAGAACCCGCGGCCTGAAGTTGTTGTGGGCGTGGCGTCACGACAGGGGCAGTTGTATGTCGAGTTTGAATCGAGTGCTGTCGGCGGTTGTTGTTGCAGCCTTTGCCGTGGCGTTTGGTGGCTTGAATGCTTCCGCGGAGCCGTTCTATCAGGGCCCCGGAAAGTGCGGCGAGTGCCACAAGGGCGCCAACGCCGTCTGGGCCAAGTCCGAGCACGGCACCTCGTTCAAGGAAATTCACAAAAAGCCCTCGGTGAAGGCGATCATCACCGCGGCCGGCGGCACCACGAACATGCGCCGCAACGACGCCTGCACCGCCTGCCACTTCACCATGGTGACAGCGAAGCCCGGCACACCGCCCGTCTCGCAGATGGGCACCTCCTGCGAAAGCTGCCACGGGCCGTCGTCGGACTGGCTGTCGATCCACAACGCTTCGGGCGACAAGGCGGCGCGCGATCAGAAGGCCATCCAGGCCGGCATGATCATGCCGAACATGCTCTACGACATCGCCACCAACTGCCTGTCCTGCCATGGCGCGTCGCGCGATGGCGTCAATCCCGAGACGTTCGCGAAGCTAATCGACGCGGGCCACGCTCCGGCGTCCAACTTCGAACTGGTGCGCTACTCGCAGGGAACCGTGCGGCACCGCTTCTATCCGCCGAACATCAACCAGAACGCTGAAAAGACCCCAGCCCAGTTGGCGCGGACGTTCATCACCGGCCACGCCGCCGCGCTCGTCATGACGAGCGAGGTCGCGGGCAAGGGCAAAAACGCCAAATACGAAGGCACGATCAAGCAACTCGACACCGCTGCGCGCGCGGCACTTGAAGCGATCAAGGGTCAGGTGCCCGAGGCAGCAACCCTGCTCGCCACGCCGAACGATGCCAACGCACGCAAACTCGTAGCCGCAATCGCTAGCAAGGATTTGACTCCGCAGGTCGGCGGCATGCTGCCTGCGAAAAATACCTACAAATAGGTATTACGCCCGGGGGGGCTGAGCGTGATGAGTGTCGCCGTGCCGACCAAGACCCGGCCCATCCATTGGGACCGAGGGCTGGATTCCCAAATCCTGTCTGCGCCCGCCCCTGCGACGCGAATGATGCAGATTCGAAGCGGCATGGCCGCTGCGGCGCGCCGCTGGTTTGTTGCACCGAAAGTGATCGCCATCGCCGCACTGGCCGCCGCCATTGCCGCATCGCTTGCCGCCGCGCCTGCTAGCGCGCAGGAAGAGAAGGAAATCAAGGTTCCGCCGCTGAGCGCGCAGGTCCGTGCGACCGCGCTCTCGAAGGGCATGGACCCGCACGCCAAGGTTTTTCAGGAAGACCAGTATCCGACCGCCGCGGCATGCGGCACCTGTCACGCCCAGATCTACAAGGAATGGTCGGCGTCGAGCCACGCTTACGCGTCGATCTCGCCGATGTTTCATAAGTTCGAGCAGACCATCAACGATCTGTCCTCGGGCACGATCCGCAGCTTCTGCGTCCGCTGCCACCAGACGATCGGCACGCAGCGCGGTGAGCCGCGCTGGCAGCCATTGTGGGAGCGCAGCCAGATTTCCCGCGAGGGCGTGAGCTGCGTCACATGTCATCGCATCACGGAGGAATACTCCAAGACGAACGGTCAGCGGACCGTGCAGCCCGGCAACATCAGCCGGCCCATGACCGGCACCGGCCGGCAATCCAAATTCAACGAGATCATCAAGGACAAGGAAGAATATCGCATCTCCACCAGCCCGAACGAGCGCGGCACGCAGATTCACAACGGCGTCCTTAAGTTCCCGCAGATTGGCAAGTCCGAATTCTGCGTGTCGTGCCATCAGGTCGCCGTGCATCCGGGCATCAAGCTCGAGGTGGTGTGGGATCAGTATCGCGCCTCTCCCTCGCTTGCCAAAGGCACCACCTGCCAGGACTGCCACATGGGCCGTGTGCCCGGTGTCGCTGCAGGCTATGCGAAGGCGCCATCGGCGATCATGAACGGCAAGCCGGTCAATCCGGAGCGCCGTCACAGCAACCACGCGTTCTACGGTCCCGGCTACTCGATCGCGCACCCGGGCATCTTCCCGCACAATCCGAAGGCCGCCGAAACCAAGATCCAGGATTGGATGCTGTTCAACTGGCGCAGCGGCTGGGGCGAGACCGACTGGGAAGACAAGGTCGAGGCCGGCACGATCAAGGCATCGTTCCCGAAGCGCTGGGCCGACCGAATCGATCGCGAAGACGCGCGCGCGATCATCAAGGAAAACATCGAACTGCTCGAAGAGAAGCGGAAGCTCCGCAGGGCGGTGATGGAGAACGGCTCCAAGCTTGAAGGACCGTTCTTCGAGTCGAAGCCGCGTCCCGGCGAATCCCTGGCCTTCAAGTACCGCATCCGCAACATCAACCCCGGTCACAACATGCCGTCGGGCTCGCTCGGTGCGCAGCCGGAAATCTGGCTCAACGTGGCGCTGATCGGACCGGACGGAAAGCGGCTGTGGGAATCGGGCTACGTCGACTCGCACGGCGACATGGCCGATCTGCATTCCCTCGACGTGCGCGCCGGAAAAATTCCGCACGACGACCAGCTCGTCAACCTGCAGACCAAGTTCCTGACGCAAGGCGTGACGGGAACCGACCGTGAAATGTATCTGCCGGTCAATTTCGACTTCGATCAACTGCCGTTCATTCGGCCGGCGGCGGTGCCGACATCGGTGCTGAACCATCCGCCGGGCATCCGGATGGAGCAGCGCAGCATCCCGCCGCTCGGCGAACGGGTTGCCAAATACAAGGTCCCGAGCGGCCTGATCACCAGGCCCGGAAAGTACAAGCTTGCGGTGCGCCTGCGCAGCCGCGCGGAGCCGATGTACTTCATGAAATTCGTGAAGGCGACACCAGAAATGGAACGTTCGATGAATGAATGGATGATCGATTTCCATTCGTACACCGTCACGTTCGACGTCAAGTAGCCGGGGGCAATGATCATGCAACGGCGACTTGAAGCAGATGTGCCAAAGGGCTGGGTGACCGGCGCCCTCGGCGCCAGTCTGTTGACAGCCTCACTGCTCGCCAGCGCCGCGCCGGCATTCGCCGAAGACGCGAACGTGCAGCGGGCCCCGCACAGCCGCTCGGTGTTCGGGCCCGATCCGCGATATCCCAGCACATACGATCCGAAGCAGCAGATCGACATCTACGGCGGCAAGAAGAACATCGACGAGCCGCGGCCGCTTCTGGAGTCCGGCGAACCGATGTACAAAGAAGGGCCGCTGCAGCCCAACTTCGACATCGTCGGGCGCAAGAACCTGGTCGCGCCCGCTTTCAGCCTCTACGGCGACTGGCGCAGCGCCGTCGCCTACAACGACAACGGAACCGGCAAGCGCGTGGGCCAGATCGCCACGCGCCTGAACCTGGAAGCTGACCTGCAATTCACCGCCACCGAGCGCATCCACGCGGCGTTCCGTCCGATCGACCGCAACGGGCGGTTCACCCGGTGGGAGTTCGCAGGACCGGACGCCAACGGCGCGCACCTCGAGCTGGATTTCGTCCCGCGCACGCTGTTCTTCGAAGGCGACATGGGCAACATCGTTGCTGGCTTCACCGACAAGTATCAGAAGTGGGATCTGCCGTTTACGTTCGGCCTTGTCCCACTGATCTTCCAGAATGGCATCTGGGTGAACTCGGCGATGGCCGGCGGTGCCGTCTCGATCGTCGGACGCAACAGCCCCGCGCTGTCAATTGCGAACATGGACATCACGTTCTTCGCCGGCGGCGATCAGGTGACGACGCCGGCCGTGAAGGACGCAGCGGGCAACCTCGTCAAGCACGGCCTCGCGGTGTACGGCGTGAACGCCTTCATCGAGGCCAACGAGGGCTACTGGGAAATCGGCGGCGGCGCCATTCACGACTACCGCAACGACCTGTTCGGCGACAAAAGCTACGGCAGCGCCACGGTTGCCTTCACCAAGCGCTACTTCGGCTGGCTGTCGAACAGCTGGCGCGGCATCGCCGCGTTCGGACAGGACCGGCAGTCCAACGGCCAGCGGACGGCGGACGGCTTCATCGTCCTGATGGAGAACTCACTGGTCTCGTCGCAACCGCTGGTTCTGGTGCCCTACCTCAACCTGTTCGCCGGCTTCGGCCGGCCGCAATCGCTGATGCGCAACGCCGACGCCGGCGGCGTGCTGTTCAACACCGGCATCCTGTTCCAGACCGACGGACTGACCGGATATCCGAAGCTCGATGACACCGGCGCCGACACGTATGGCGCCGCGCTCGGCGTGAACTACCTGTTCAATCTTGAGCAGCAGATCGTGGTGGAAGCCGCCACGGTTCAGACTCATGGCGCCACGGTCGATCCCACGCGCCCCGCCAAAGGGCCGCAATATGGCGTCGGCGCGCGCTACCAGAGAAATCTAACGAAGGCCTGGATCTTCCGGACCGACGTGATGTACGCGTGGCGGGATAACGACGAAAACGTCGCCGGCATTCGCGCCGAGTTCCGCCAGAAGTTCTGACGCTTGGCGGTTTCGAATTTGAAAAGGCCACGGGCTTCCGTGGCCTTTTCCTTTTGCTGCCGGTATAGCCGCCAAGCCGATCAGGCGGTCTGGATATAGTCGCGCAGCGCCGACTGCTCGCGCTCCATTTCCTCCAGCCGGAACTTCACCACGTCGCCGATCGACACTATACCGACCAACTGGTTTTGATCGATCACCGGGATGTGGCGGAATTTGCCTTCAGTCATCCACTCCATGACCGTTTTGATCATGTCGGCGAGGCCGCAGACGATGATCTTGCGAGTCATCACGTCGCCCAGCGGCTGGTTCAGCGAAGCGGGACCGCGCGCGGCGAGTTCATGCACCACGTCGCGCTCCGACAGGATACCGATCAGCTCCCGCTTGGAATCCACCACCACCAGAGCACCGACGTTGCGCTCCGCCATCCGCTGGACGGCGTCCGAAAGACTGAAATGCGGCTCGATGGTTTCGACCGAGCTGCCTTTGCCGGCGAGAATGGATCTGACGGTCATGAGTCGCTCCCTGCGGTGTTCTCTCGGGCCTCAGCGATCTCGACGCCGACCGCTTCGGCGGGAACCCAATCACGGAATTCCGGCCAGCCCCGAACCGGGATCAAACCTAGCGGCTTTCTGAATTGTCTTGAAGGCCCAATTCCTGGGCTGTTGCCGATGCCGGGGATTGTTGCGCCGCGGCAGTGGCGGACGGACTCTTCCGGCATGCAGGCGTTGCCGCTAAGCTTGAGCCACGCAAGAGATCTCCAGGGAGACAGTACGATCGTGCTCATGCTTAACGCGGCTTAACTGCGAGCCGCTTCAATGCCGCTGATCCGTGCGGCTGACAAATCGAGGCGGGGGATTGCTTGCGCGAACGAGAGCTTCGCATAGCGCTGGTGTGCTTCGGCGGTGTGTCGCTCGCGGTCTATATGCATGGCATCACCAAGGAAATCCTGAAGCTCGCCCGGGCGTCGAGCGCGCTTCATGCCATCACCGACCGCAACAAGCGCGCATCCGCGGACTATTTCGATCTACGCGACGCCGCAGACCCGGAATACGACACCGAATCCATCTATTTCGAGCTGCTGCGCGATCTTGGCCGCACGGTCGAGCTGCGGGTGTTCGTCGATATCATCGCCGGCGCCTCCGCAGGCGGCATCAACGGCATCATGCTGGCCCGCGCGCTGAGCCACGATCTGCCACTCGGTCCGTTGCGCGAATTGTGGATGGACAACGCCGACGTCACCGAACTGCTGGCGGCCGATGCGAAGGCGCGCGGCTGGAGCAAGTGGTTTCTGCGGCCGTTTTTCTGGGCGGCGCGCGTCGCCGGCATCAAGATCATCGGCGACCTGGAGGTCCGCACCAAGCTGTCGCTGCTGATGCGGTCGCGCTGGTTCAAGCCGCCGTTCGACGGCGGCAAGATGACGGCCTTCATGTACGACGCAGTGAACGCGATGGGCGCGCCGCGCGCACCGGGAGCGTCCCTGATCCCATCCGGCCAGGGGCTCGATCTGTTCGTGACCGTGACGGATTTCTACGGCTCCCAGCAATTGATGCAGATCCACGATCCTCCGATCATCCACGAGCGCGAGCATCGTCATGTGTTGCGCTTCAAGTACCGGCGCCGCGCCAGCGGCGCGGTCGAAAGCGATTTCGATCTTCGCAATGCGCCCGGACTGGCCTTCGCGGCGCGTGCGACATCTTCAATTCCGGGCGCTTTTCCGCCGGCGCACGTTTCGGAAATGGACCGGCTGCTGGAGGCACGCGACGCCTCTTGGCCCAATCGCGCCGAATTCCTGGCCAGGAACTTCAACCACTACGACCAGGAGAAGGTCGATGTGGCCACAGTGCCGTTCATTGACGGCGCGGTGCTGAACAGCCGGCCGTTCCGCGAGGCGGTCGAGGCGATCCAGGGCCGCGCCGCCTATCGCGAGGTGGACCGCCGGGTGGTGTACATCGATCCCAATCCCGCGCCGGAAGACGCGCCGATGGTCTACGGCATTCCGGGCTTCTTCTCGACCCTCAAAGGCGCACTGTCCGACATCCCGCTGGCAGAGCCAATCAACGACGAACTAAGCTGGATCGCGCGGCTGAACGACCGCGCGCGCCGCTTCCGTGGCATCATCGAAACCGCGCGGCCTCACGTCACCGCTCTGGTGTCCGAAGTGATGAGCTCCGCAAACGGCCACGCCATCACCGAACAGCGCATCCGTAGCTGGCGCGAGCAGGCCAACATCAAGGCAGCGCGCGAGGCAGGCTTTGCCTACGAGGCCTATGTGCGGCTGAAGCTCGCCTCGGTGCGCGATTTCGTCAGCCAGCGGATCATCGGGATCCGGCGCGTGCGCCCCGGCTCGCCGTTCGCGCGAGCCATTGCCGAGATCGTCGATGCCTGGGCGGTCCAGGCCGGCGTGACGTTCCAGCCCATGCCAAGCCGGCCGAAGACGGAAGCCGTGGCCGCGCCCATGCCGCGATGGGTCGAATTCCTATTGACGTTCGATGTCGATTACCGGAAGCGGCGGCTTCGTTTTCTGATCGAAGGCCAGAACCGGCTTTATCAGATGATCGGGTCGGCGGACGTCGAGGGCCTCGATCCCGCTGCCGTCGATCGGCTCAAGCGGAAATTCTACGAGCGGATCGAGGCGCTGGAGCGGCGCGAAATGGCCGCATCGGACAATCCAACCACCTGCGGTCTGGCCGAGGAGATTTTCAAGACCGCTCCCTCCGCAACCGAGATCAAGGATGTCCGGACCTACGCGCGATCGTTCGTCACGCGTCACCGCGAGCCACTCGATCGGCTGGTCGATAGCCTCGGCGCCGACATCGATCTCGACGCCAGCACGCGCGATATCGACCTGCTGCTGTGCGAAGCAGAAGATTGGCCGGCCCGCGGCCTGCAGGAGGTGCTGGTCAACTACCTCGGCTTCCCGTTCTGGGATGTGCTGACCTTCCCGATCTTGCCTTGGCGCGAGGCCGGCGAATTCAACGAGATCCGGGTCAACCGGATCAGCGCGCAGGATGCCGGCGCGTTCAAGGAGCTGGGATCGTTTCCGCTGAAGGGCACGGCGTTCCAGCAGTTTGCGGCGTTCCTGTCGCGCGGCTACCGCGAGAACGACTATCTGCTCGGCCGGCTGCACGCGATCGACCGCCTGATCGACCTGGTCTGCGACGCCGCCGAAGCGGAATCCCACGCGGGGTCCGACGTTGCCGCCCTGAAGCGGAAGGCCTTCGCACGGATTCTGGATGCGGAGGAAACGCGGCTGCCCACCTGCAAGGATATGATCGCCGAACTGCGGTCGGCGCTCGAGGCAGCCCGCTGACAGAGCCGCTTGATTGGTTTCAATCTCCTCGGCACGCTGCGCATCATGCTCGCGGCGGTTGCGAGAGTTGCTTCATCCGCAATTTCGGTGTTGTGCGTCGTTTGCACGCTGCCTAACCTTGGTGGCAATCTCGCCACGAATGGATGGCTATCCTCCAGACCCTTCACGCGTGGAAAGGCCGCAATGTCGATCTCTCGAGCCCTCTTGATTCTGATTTTCGCCGGCGCGACATCGGGCGCGGTGGCGCAGTCGAAGCCAAAGGTTTCCGAAATGGGAACCCCGGAGCAACGGGCCGCTTGCGGGCCGGATGTCAGACGGTTCTGCAAAGCCGTCGATCCGGAGGACGGCCAGTTCGCCTATCTCGCGTGCCTGCAGGCCAACCGGGCCAAGTTGCGGTCAGCCTGCGTCGAGATCATCGGCGGCGGCAACACCGCTTCGCCGAAAGGCGACGGCACCACCAACTAAGACCGTGGCGGAACACTTCACGCCACCGATCACCTCTCCTTCGCAAAGCCGCCTTGGAATCTACCAGGCGGAGGTGGCGCTCACTCGCCTCTTGCCGGTTCCGGTTGCCGCGTGCTCACGGCGACTGCCTCCTCATCACTTGATCGATGGCACAGTTCTTGAATACTCCAGCTCTTGAAATGAGGAGTGAAGAATGTTGTCCCGCCTCCGAACCTGCGCTGTCGCTCTGATCCTTGGCATTGCTGCACCGGCGCTCAATGCCGCCCCCGGCCACGCCAACGATTTTCCGTCCAAGACAGTTCGCATCGTGATCCCGTTCAGTGCCGGCGGCGCGCCTGACGTTCTTCTCCGCATCATCTCGCCGCATCTCAGCGAAAAATGGAAACAGCCCGTCATCATCGAGAACCGTCCGGGTGCAAACACCAACATCGGCACAGTGCTGGTCACCAAGGCGGAAGCTGACGGTCACACCTTGCTGTTCAGCAGCGACGGTACGTTCATTTTCAATCCACTGCTCTATTCCTCGATGCCCTATTCGGTATCCGAACTTGCACCGATTTCGCTGGTCTCGACGGCATCTGCGATGTTGGCGGTCGGCACCCATGTGCCGGCCAAGACGGTCTCCGAATTTGTCGCGCTCGCCAAATCGAAGCCGGGCGCCATCAACTATGGCTCGACCGGACCCGCCAGTATCCAGCGCCTCATGATGGAGTACTTCGCGGTGCTGACAGGCGTTCAACTGAACCATGTGCCGTTCAAGGGCGCCAACGAAACCGTCATGGCGATGCTCGGCAACCAGATGGACGCAGCATTCTCGACGTCGTCGAACATCTTGCCGCATATTCCCACCGGACGGCTTCGCGCGCTCGCCATCACAACCGCGCAGCGTTCGCCGCAGGCGCCGGACGTTCCGACCATGCAGGAGGCGGGCGTGGCCGGTTACGAGACCTACAGCATGTTTGCGCTGTTCGCTCCTGCGCGCACACCGGCGGCGGCGATTAAAAGGATCAGCGATGATGTGAACGAGATCATCATGCGACCGGATATCAAAGCCCTGGCCGCGGCGCGCGGCTTCGAATCGCAGGGCAAGGCCGCCGCTGAATTTCAGCAGATCATCGACACCGACACCGACAAATGGAAGAAGGTCATCGAGACCGCCAAGCTCAAAGAGAAGATCAAGGACGAGTAGTAACGGCCCGCTTGGGCCACGGCCAACGCCACAAATCTCCGTCTTGCGAAGGTCATGGCAGCGCGTGTCCCTGAAAGCGCGAGCCAGGAGTGCCTCATCCCGCGCATGTGCTTCACTGTAGCGCACCTTCGCCGGCATTCCCCCTGTTAGGGTCGTGTTTTGGGAGGATGCGATGCAAAGAGAAGCACTCGAAAGACTGTGGTTTGTGCGGGGCGTAACCGTCCTCATGGTCTTGGCGATATCGGTCGGCGCTGTGCCGGTCATGAAGAACTTCATGTTCCCGGTCGAAAAGATCCGCTGAACCAAGCGGTGACCTCGGAAACGGGGTCTGACTAGACCGGCCCATTCGGCATCACCAGCACCTTGCCCCTGCGCTGATAGGCGTTCGCGTGGGCAATGGCTTCTTTGATCCCCTCCATTGGGAAGGTTGCCTCGACGGGGACCTGGATCGTGCCGTCGGCGATCTGGCCGGCGAGCTTTGCGTAGAGCGCTGTGACGTCCTCGCGCGACATCTTCTGGAGCCAGGGTACCAGCCAGAATCCCGTGAGCCAAAGCCGCTTAAAGACGCATTGATGCCCGCTCAGTTGCGGATTCTCCCCGGACAGCCGGCCATAGTTGACGATGACCGCCTCGTCGGCGAGCGCGTCGCCAAAGCGAACGATCTGGCTGCCGCCGACTGCGTCGATGGCCAGACGGATCGGAGC
The DNA here is from genome assembly GCA_021730985.1 of Hyphomicrobiales bacterium. Classification (GTDB taxonomy): domain Bacteria; phylum Pseudomonadota; class Alphaproteobacteria; order Rhizobiales; family Xanthobacteraceae; genus Z2-YC6860. The sequence goes on from JAKFYI010000030.1 coordinate 11,835, forward strand.
ACGTCCCGTCGCCGCAGCAATCCGCTCGGAGAGGTCGGGGCCATCAACCAGCACAACATCGGCGCCGAGCGCCGTAAGCTCCCCCTCCAAGCCCTCGCGGCGGACGATGTTGATCGTCCTGTGCCCCTCCGTCTTGGCCAGCCGAATGAGACAGTGCCCGACGCCGGAATTGGCGGCCGTTTGAACGATCCAATCGCCCGGCGCCAGCTCGACGTACTTGGTCATCATGAGATAAGCGGTCGGCGGATTGACCTTGAGCATGGCGAGTTGCAGCGGATCGACATGGGCCGGCACCTTTACCAGCCGGCCGGCCTTGGACGTCTTGCGCTGAACCCAGTTGTCGCGGTCGAGCGGGATCACCAGATCGCCTACGCTGAGATCAGTGACTGAATCGCCGATAGCGACGACACGGGCGACGCACTCGGCACCGATACGCGCTGGCAGCGGCGGGCGGATCGCATAGCGGCCTTCGATGGTCAGAAGGTCCGCCGGATTGATGGGAAATGCGAGCACCTCGAGCGCCGCCTCATCCGCTTGCGGTGACAGCGGCTCATCGGCCTCGACACATTCAATGACGTCCTCGGCGCGACCGAAGGATGAGAATTGTGCGACCTTCATCGGAGTCTGCTCACGGTTCTAGGTGCGCAGGACCATAGCAGCCCGCCGATCCCGGCGGATCAAGCGTCCCATAGATGACTGAACTGTGTCGCGACCATCTGCTCTCGCGAAGGCGATCGCTTCAAGACGCCCATCGCCTGGGAAAACCGGATCAAACCGGCAAGCGACTCATCGGATATCCCCGGCGTGTAATAGGGAAGATCGCGCGCAACCACATCGGCGATCAATTCGGCTTCGGCCGGAGGAAACAGCTTACGTCCGACTTCAGTGGCGAGGCCTACATTCTTTTTGAGCGCGCGTTGCGCTGCGTTGACGGCCCGCAGCCCTGCCGCCACCATGTCGGGGTTGCGCTCGATGACACGGTCGCTCGTCACCAGCACCGGCATCGTGTAGTGGAACGCCGCCTTCGGTCCGACGCCGCGGCGGATATCGAGCACCACCTTCCCGACACCCCGGGTGATGGCGTTGTGCGCGCCCATGGCATTCGCCCAGAATCCATCGATCAGTCCCGCTTCGAGCGCTTCGGCGGCGAGCACGCCGGATGAAACGCCGGGCCGATGGGCGCCAGGCGTGCTGATAATCCGCACGCCGTCGCGGTCGCAATCGATCCCGGATTCGGACAGCATCAGCCGGAGCGGCATCTCCACAAGCGGAGCGGCTGCAATGGTCCGGCCCTTCACGGCGTTGATGTCGCCAGGTGCTGCATCGAGATCGGCGCGCATCACCAGCAGCCAATACATTCCCTGTGCCAATGCCGACAGCAGCTTGACGCCCTCCCATTCGGGAAACGCGCGGAGCACAACGTGAGCGGGACCCGCGACGAAATCGACGTCGCCATCGCGCAGCGATTCATAGGCCTTGTAGTTGGGAAAGATGAGCTTGTGCTCCGCCTCCAAACCTTCCTTGGCAAAAAAGCCGAGCGCGACGGCCGCGATCGCCGGAAAATAAGAATTGGAGACCAGGTCCGGCACCGCTACTCGAGCCAACTTCACGATCGCCTCTCCCGGCCATGCCAAGGCCATCGCTTGGCGGGCCGCAGACCATAGAGCAATCGCCGGCCAATCAAAACCGGCCTCAGCCCGCGACCCCGCATGGCGAAAACGGCTCCGCGGCCTACAGAATTTGCAGGAGGCCCAAAAAATACCCGCCCTGCTCGCGCGATCCGGCGCGGCTTGAGGCGTCGTGTCTCTTCCGCGCGTGGTTCCAGGTAATGTAGCCTTGCACCCACGCTGGCGGTACGACGCCCGATCCTGTCTTGTTCTGGCTTCGCGACGCGGGCGGCGAATCGATCGCGCGAACAGAATTTGCTGTGAGACGTTGTAAAGTCCGAATATCGGCGAGCCCTTCTAGAAAGTCAGGAGCACCGCAATGAATATTCCACGCCGCCGATTTCTACATTTGGCAGCGGGTGCCGCCGCGCTCCCGATCGGATCGCGGGTCGCCGGAGCGCAAACTTATCCCGTCCAGCCGGTGACGTTCGTGGTCTCGTTCGCGGCCGGCGGCGTCGCCGACGTGGTCGCCCGCCTGGTCGCGCAGAAGCTTGGCGACCGCGGCGTCGGCAAGTTCGTCGTCGAGAACCGCGGTGGCGCGGGCGGCAACCTGGCGGCACGGGTGGTGAGCACCGCGGCAGCGGACGGATACACCGTGCTTGCGACCACCACCGCGCTCGCCGTGAATGCGACCGCCTCGAAAAACAAGGGTTACGCGACGGAAGACCTGCGTGCGGTCGCGGTCGTGGCGCTGGCGTCGGACGTGATGGCCGTGCATCCGAGCAGCAGCGCCAAAACAATGCAGGAGTTGATCAAGAGCGCCGGCGACAAGGGCATCAGCTTCGGCACTCCCGGTCTTGGAACCGGGCCCTATATCGCGGCCGCCTACTTCTATCAGGAGATCGCCAAGATCAAGGCGGTGCATGTCCCATTCTCGGGTGGCGCACCGGCGGTCGCCGCGGCCATCGGCAATCACGTTGAGGTCATCAACGTGTCGCTGCCGAGCGCGGCGAGCCAGATCGAGCAGGGCGCGTTGCGCGGCCTCGGCATTCCCAGCCCGCAGCGCAACTCCGCGCTGCCGAACGTCCCGACGTTTGGTGAGGCGGGCTACCCCAATTTTCATTCCGCAACGTGGGTGGGATTTTTTCTTCCCGCTAAAACTTCGGATACGATCGCGGAAAAACTCAACGCCGAGATCAATGAGGTGATCAAAGCGCCCGAGTCGCAGCAGAAGCTCAAAGCCCTCGGCTTCGAGCCGATGGTCAAATCGCTCCCGGAGTCGGTGGAATACGCCCGTAACGAGGTCGCGCTCTGGGGCAAGATGTCCCGCGCGATCGGATTTACGACGGAGTGACGCGTCCGTTTCAGCGCGAAGGTATCTTCGCCGGAAAATTGCGGTGCCAGTGCTGCGCGATATCGATACCGCGGCAGAACCAGACATCCTTGAAGCCGCGCATGTGCTCAAGCAGCCGGATCAGTCCCGCGCATCGTCCGGGCCTGCCGATCAGCCGGTCATGCAGGCCGATCGACAGCAGCTTGGGCGAGCCCTTCTGGCCTTCGCGATAGAGAACGTCGAAGGCGTCGCGCATATAGTGGAAGAAATCGTCGCCAGTCGAGAAGCCGCTGTTCTCGTTGAAACGGTTGTCGTTGGCTTCGTAGGAGTACGGGATCACCAAGTGGGGCTTACCATCGACCTGAAGCCAATATGGCAGTTCGTCGGCGAGTGAATCGCGGTCGTACAAAAATCCTCCCGACTCGACGAGGAGCCGCCGCGTGTTGGGACCCGGGCGCCCGGTCATCCAGCCGACCGGCCGCGAGCCCGTCAGCTTCTCCAGAATTTCGACGGCGCGGCGAATGTGATCGCGCTCGACCCCCTCGGCCACTTCGCCGTAGTCGATCCAGCGATAGCCGTGAGAAACCACCTCGTGCCCGCGCGCGATGAAGGCCCGCGCCAACTCCGGGTTCTGCTCCAGTGCCCGGGCCACGCCGAGCACGCTCACGGCGACCGAAAAGTCCCGGAACACATCCAGCACGCGCCACGCCCCGCGGCGGCTGCCGAACTCAAACACCGATTCGACCAGTGGAGAGCGCCGGCCCACCACCGTCGGCACGCCAATGTCGTTGAGCATGCCCTCGGACACCGGGTCGCCATTGTAGGGCGATGCCTCGCCGCCGCCTTCGACATTGAGATTGAAGTTGACCGCGACCACGGCCCCGCCGGGCCAGGCCGGATTGGGCGGGAATTCGCCATATCCAACAAGATCGCGGGCGACCATCGGATCGGGCTTCGGCTCCATCATCGTCGGATTTCCTTGGGCTCAGGCAGGCTGGGTCAGCGGCGCCACGCATGGGTCGTAGCAGTAGAACCAGTCGGTGTCGGTCGGCCCGCGCATCCAGCTATTCTCGATGGAAATGCGTTGCACATCGCCGACGCGTTCGAACCGCGTCGCCTCGAACCATCGAAAGGCCTCGGCCGGGTTGTCGAACTGCGCCAGGCAGCGGGCGAGGATGGCGCCATCCTCGATCGCCATCGCGCCGCCGCCAGCCATGTAGGGGCGCATCGGATGAACGGAGTCGCCGAGCATCACGATCCGTCCGCCGCTCCAGCGGTCGTGGCGCTCGCGATCGTAAATCGGCCAGAGCGTGACGTCGGTTGTCACCTCAAGCACGCGCAGCAGGTCGGGATGGAAGTTCGCGAAGTCCGCGATCAGATCTGCGCGCGAACTCGGCAGCGAGGCGGTGTTGCTGTCCCAACTGGACCGGGGAGCCACGCCGATGACATAGACCTCGTCGCGCCGGCTGGTCATGAAATAGACGAGGATATGCCGGTCGCGCCCCCACCACTTGGTGCAGTCGGGAATCTTGAACCCGCGCAACGCCTCGGTCTGGAAGATCGCCCGGTGCGCCACCGCCCCGGCGAAGCGCGGCGGTTCGGTGCCGAGCAGAAATTCCCGAACCTTGGAATTGATCCCATCCGCACCGATAACGATGTCGGCATCCACCTTCACGCCGTTGTCGAAGACAAGCCGGATCGCGCTGCTTGTCTCTTCAAGAGTCAGCAGGCGGTGATTGTAGGCGATCGATCCCGGTGCGACGCCCTTTTCCAGCGCAGCATGCAGATCGCCGCGGTGAATATTGAGATAGGGCGCGCCGAACCGCACCTCGCTCGCGGCGTCGAACTCGATCTTGTACATCGTTTCGCCGGTATCCCAGGCGCGGCTGATATAGGAGTCGGGCTTGATTCCGACGTCGATGATCATCTGTTCGATGCCGAGACGCCGCAACACCTTCATGACGTTGGAGCTCAGGATGATCCCGGCGCCGATGCGCGAGAACGCCGGCGCCTGCTCGTAAATCCCAACGTCAAATCCGGCGCGTTGAAGAAAGCCCGCCACCGTCATTCCGCCCAGTCCCGCCCCCACGACCGCAATCCGCGTCTTCCGATCCATTCCTTCGCTCCAGCACTCGCCCGCCCCCGGCATGCCGAAGGTGGCCGCAAATCCAATCAACGGACAAACCAACGCGCGCAACGGGATTGACCGCTCCAGGAGGAGACTTTAGCGTTAATCGTTCGAAGACAAACGAAAAACGTTGTGTTGGCATTCGTCGGGACAAGGCCGGGTCTGCGACCGCCGCCACAGCAAAAAAAAGATCGGGAAAACCACAACAGGAGTTTAGGTCATGAGCATGCTTGCTCGACTTGTCGCTTTGGGGACGCTGGCCGCCATTTCCGTCCCTCTCGCTCCGGCCAAAGCCGCCGAAATCAACTTTATCACCGACTTTGGCTACAACGGGCGGCATTCCTATTTCTATGTCGCGCTCGACAAGGGCTACTACAAGGCCGAAGGTCTTGACGTCACCATTCTCCGCGGCCAGGGCTCGGCCGATGCCATCAAGAAGGTCGCATCCGGCGCCGCGGTGGTCGGATTTGCCGACGCGGGATCTCTGGTGCTGGCACGGAGCAACGACGCGATCCCCGTGAAGCTGCTTTCCATCGTGTATGCGACGCCACCGCACGCGATCTTCGCGCTCGCGGACAGCGGCATCAAAACCGCCAAGGATCTGGAAGGCAGGACCGTTGCGGATTCGCCCTTCAGCGCAATCCCGCTGATCTTCAACGCCTTCGCGCAAGCAGCCAAGATCGACCGCGAGAAAGTGAAGTGGGTTTCCGCGGAAAGTTCGTCGTTGCCATCGCTTCTGGCGACCGGCCGCGTCGATGCGGTCGGGCAGTTCACTGTCGGCGAACCGTTGCTGGCTGCGACCGTTGCGCCTAAGAGCCTCGTGCGCATCGCCTACAAGGACGCCGGTCTCGACTATTACGCCAACGGGCTCATCGCCACCGAGAAGACGATCAGCGAAAACCCGGCGATGCTGAAAGCATTCGTGCGCGCGACCCAGAAGGGCATGCGCGACGCATTTGCCGACCCGAAGGAAGCTGGCGTCATCCTCAACAAGTATCAAAAGCAGATCTCCCCGGCGGTTGCCGAAGGCGAGACCAAGCTGGTCAGCGAGCTTGCGGTCATCCCCGGTCAGAAGATGGGCGTCATCGACCAGAGCCGTATTCAGCGGACAATCGACATCATGGCCAAGTCCTATCCGATGAAGTCGCCGGTTCAGCCGCTGGACCTGTACGTTCCGGGCTTCGTTGAATGAGCCTGGGGGATTTGTCCGTTGGACAGGCCGCAGCGCAACCCAACCGAGCCGGCTCCGCCGTCGAGCTTTCGGGCATAACGAAAGTTTTCGGCAGCGGAAACGAGGCCGTACACGCGTTGGGTCCGCTGGATCTCGCGGTGGAAGCCGGCAGCTTTGTCTCCGTGGTGGGGCCGTCCGGTTGCGGCAAGTCCACCTTGTTGCGGTTGATCGCAGGCCTGGATTCGCCGAGCGAAGGCCGGATGCTGCGTTATGGAGCCATTCTTGACGGCCCCTCGCGCGACGTCGGTATCGTGTTTCAGGACCATGTTTTGTTTCCGTGGGCAACCATCCTGGAAAACGTGATGCTCCCGGCCGATGTGTTCTCCCTGCCGAAGGCGGCGGCCCGGGGGCGCGCGCTGCGGCTGCTGGAGATGACGGGCCTTAAGGACTTCGCCAGCCACAAGCCGCATATGCTTTCCGGCGGCATGAAGCAGCGCGCCGCATTCTGCCGCGCGCTGCTGGCCGATCCGCAGATGCTGCTGCTCGACGAGCCGTTCGGGGCGCTCGATGCGTTGACCCGCGAGGAGCTCTCGTTGGAATTGTCCCGCCTTTGGCAGGATCTGGGCCGCACTGCCCTTCTCATCACACACGATATTGAGGAGGCCATTCTGCTCGGCGACCGCATCATCGTCATGTCGAAGCGGCCGGGCCGGATCAGGCTCGATATTCCGATCGATCTGCCGCGTCCGCGCGACGTAAATACCGCGAAACTTCCCCGGTTCGTTGAGATCAAACAGTTGGCGCGCGGCCTGATCTTCACCCCTGAACAGGACTAGAACGTCTTGACCGGCGCGTCTCGAACATCGATCGCGCAGCATGCCATCACGCCGGCAATCTATCTGGCGTTGCTGATCGTGTGGGAGGGCAGCGTCCGGTATTTCAACCTACCGGCCTGGGTGCTTCCGGCTCCATCCGCCATCGCCATCACGTCGAAAGAGTGGGCGCCGGAATTGCTGTTCAACAGCTTCGTCACGTTGCGGGAAACCCTGGTCGGGTTTTTGATCGCGCTTGTCCTGTCGTTGCCGCTCGCCGTCGTAATCGCATTCACCACGACCACGCGCCGGATCATCTATCCGATCTTGCTCGGACTGCAGTCCGTTCCCAAGGTGGCGCTCGCGCCGCTTGTGATCTTGTGGCTGGGCATCGGGAACTGGCCGAAAATCGTCATCGTGGTTCTGGTCTGCTTCTTTCCCATTCTCGTGAATGTCGTGGCAGGCCTGGAGTCGGTGCCGAAGAACATGCTGGACCTGATGCGCTCACTTCGCGCGCCCGAGTCGGTGGTGTTCCGGCGCCTTCGTATCCCGATTGCACTGCCGCACCTGTTCACCGGATGCAAAATCGCCATCACATTCGCGGTGATCGGCGCGGTGATCGGCGAATTTGTCGCGGCGCAAGAGGGGTTGGGCTACCTGATCCTGATATCGACCGCTCAATCGCAGACGCCGCTGGCGTTCGCAGCCATCCTGCTTCTCACGCTCATCAGCGTCATGCTCTTCTACGTGGTCGAGCTGCTTGAGAAGCGGCTTGTGACTTGGACACCGTAGGGGCTGCTGAGGAATGACGCACGCCGAACTGGCCCGGATCGCCCAAGCGAACCTGCAACTGTTTGCCGCATCCCCCAATCCCGCCGCTGAGTTGAAGGCGGTTATCGAGGGTCATGAGATTGTGTTCGCCCTCTTCCCGGACACCTCCGAGAGAGGCTGGGACTTGCACATCATCAAAGGGAAGCCATTGATCGTCGATGCAAACGACGAGGATTTGGCCAAGAGGAGCACGACCGCCGTGACCTGCGCGGACTTGGTGGAGGTGCTGGCGATGGAGCAAGCGTTCGGCGACGGGCGCCCTCACTGAGGTAACGCGGCTTCTAGGACGTTGGCGACGAGCGGCGTCAGCGCCCGGGGCCAAACCGGCGGCCGGCCTCGATCGTCAGGCCCTTGCCCACCGCTCCAAACGTATCGCCTTCAATGACCCGCGCGGCCGGCACGCTCCCGACAATGCGGCTGCGAACGTGGGCGAGTTGCACCGAACCGCCCGTCAGGACAACGGCGTCGATATCGTCGGCGGCCAGGAGAGCCTGCTTGAGGCAAATGCCGATCCGCACAGCAATGCCTTCCGCCAGTTCGGAGGTTTGATCGACGACATCCGCACGGCCAATGGCCACGGCCAGTCCCGGCTCGACCCACTCAAGCGAGAGATCGGCGCGGGCCGCGTCCGACAACGCAATCTTTGACTTCTCTACATCCATCGCCAGGGTATGGCCGCGCTGCTCTTCCAGCACCCGCAACAGGCGATCGAACAGCTTCGGCTGTTTCGCCTCCCGCCGGACTTGCCGAATGCTCGATGCGACGCCGCGCTCGTACATCCTGTTGATGTTCGACCAGGTGGCAAGGTCGTGGAAATAGGTCGTCGGCGCGTCCATTCCGTGGCGCTTCATTGCGCTGCCGTGGCCGAACAGCGGCATGACCAGACCGAGACTGATCCGCCGGTCAAAGTCCGTTCCTCCGATCCGCACGCCGTCGTTCGCAAGAATATCGTCCTGCCGATCCGCCTTCTGATGACGTTCGGGGCTGAGCCGCACAATCGAAAAATCGGATGTGCCTCCGCCGATATCGGCGATCAGCGCAATTTCCTCGCTGCCGATCTCGCGCTCATGGTCGAGCGCAGCAGCAATCGGCTCGAACTGAAAGGTGACGTTGTCAAAGCCGATACCACGGACGATCTCTCGGAGCGTCTCTTCTGCTTTCCGGTCGCCATCGGGGGAATTGTCGACGAAATGAACCGGCCGGCCGTGAACGACGTTGCGAAACTCCCGGCCCGCCGCCTGCTCTGCCCGCCGCTTCACCGCACCGAGATAGTACGCAATGACGTCACGAAACCTGCTGCGCTTGCGTCCCACTTGCGTGGTCTCGTCGATCAAGGACGTGCCGAGAACCGACTTCAGGCTGCGCATCAGCCGCCCGCGCGATCCCGCAACGTACGCGTCGATAGCCTGCCTTCCGATCAGAACGCCGCCGCCGTCCCGTTCAAAGAAAATCGCGCTCGGAATCGTGGTATGGCCGGACTCCAGCGGCACCAAGACCGGCGCACCATTGACGATGCCGCCAAGCGTGGTGTTCGACGTGCCGAAATCAAGTCCGCAAGCTGACATGTCACCTTAGAGGAAGCGCAACGGCCGGAATGGATTCGCGCAGCGGACCCTGGATACCAGATTTGTACGGGAGAGGACTTGAGGCTCAGCGGCAGCCTTTAAGCCTGTCCGACCACGATCCCCATCCCGGTGATCCATTCTGGCACCAAGTGGTAGTACCGCAATTCGGGGCGCGCCTGCCCAATACGCTGCACCGCGGACGCAGCGGCGACCCATGTCCGCACCTCATGAGCCCCGAACCCCGCGACACGATCGATATCCACATCGCTCATCGCGTCAAAAGACTCGAGTTGACCATCGACAAAGCGCATCAGGAATTCCCGATCCCACTGTTCGTCGGGCGGCAGACACGGCCCTTTGCCGGCGACAAGGTCCCGCGCCGCCGTGACAACACGGGCTTCGCGCGCGTCGAGTTCTTCCTGTGTCGGCGTGTGCCGGACGATCAGGCGTTGCACCACACTCGGCGAACTCATGTCGAGCCGCGGCGTCGGCGGATCGTGCGACAGACCGCCAGAGCCAACCACCGTAATCCGCATGTCCTTGTTAGCCAGGAAGTCCCCGATCGCGGCGCCGAAGTTGCGGACGCGGCGGAACGATGGCCGGGGATCGGCGGCGCAATTGATCACGATCGGCAGGACGTCGTAGCGCGCAAGGGCGCCTGTGAGCTTGTAGAGTGGGATGGTGACGCCGTGGTCGACCTTCATGGCATGCGACAACGCCACGTCGAAATCGCGCCCCTGAAGATAACGGATGCATTGCAAGGCAAGATCGCGCGGTACGCGCAACGGCCCGGGCTGCAGATGCCAGTCCTTGGTGCTTTCGGCGGCAGTGCCGATGCAGAAGGCTGGCATCATGTCGTAGAACAGGCCGTTGAAATGGTCCGGTCCAAACACCACGACGAGGTCAGGATTAAACTTGTGCAGCGCTGCGGCGCAGTGATCGAGCTCCCTGAAGAACTGTGCCTGCACACCCTGCTCCGACTCCTCGATGTCGGTTGTCATCAACGGGCTGTGCGAGCAGCAGATGAGTTGGACCGGCATGAAATCCTCCTAGATCCGCGTATCCCCACCGAGGGTGCTTCCCGCGAACATCTCGTCAACCGAGAGTAATCGGACAGCGAGCCCCTGTTCAAATGAATAGCGAGCCATGGTTTCGAGCGTCCGGCGGTTCTGCTCATTCAGTCCGTAGGACCAATAGTCTTCGCCCATCAGCGCGCGCGTCTCGTCATATTCGGCATTGACCCAAGGCAGGCCGATTTTCAGCGCCGTGGTTTCGGCGAACTCGGCATCGGCAAGCCGCTTGGCTCTTGTAAAAGCTTTGCAAAGACTTGCGGCGAGCCACGGGTTCTTCTCATGGATATCGCGGCGCACGCCGAGCGCATGCATGATCGGAAATATCCCGGATTTACGGTAGTAGCTGCGCTCGGCCGCACGGTAGTCCGGAAACAACCGCGCCACATGTGCATCGCCGGAGACGAAACACGATGGCCGGCGCGCGGCCATCACGGCATCAAGCGCACCGCTCGCGAGCATTCCCGATAGCGTCTCGCCGTCGGGCGAGGGCTCGAGCGGGAAACCAGGCGGCAGGTTGAGCGGAAATTTCTCGCGACGCCCCGGGTTCTCCAGGCCGCCCTGAACCCAGTGTATGTCTTTCGCAGAAATGCCGAACTCGTCCTGCAGGTAGCCCCGAAACCACATCACCGCGGACATCTGATATTCGGGAACACCGATTCTCTTGCCGCGCAGATCGGCTGGGCCGGAGATCCCACGATCGGTCCTGATATAGACCGCTGAATGCCGGAACATTCGCGACAGGAACACCGGCACCGCAATGTATGGGCACACGCCGCGCGACAGCGCGATCAGATATGGACTGAACCCGATCTCGGCGACTTCGAACTCGCCATGGAAATAAGCGCGCTCGAAGCATTCCTCTACCGGCATCGTCAGATAGTTGACATCGCATCCCTCGATCGACACACGGCCGTCGGTCAGTGGACGGATACGGTCATAGTCCCAGGTCGCAACCGTGATCGGCAATCGGCTCATTGCACCGTCCCGTTCTGGCGGGCCATCTATTGTTCGACCTTGATGTCAATCTTGCGAATGAGGCTACCCATCCGCTCGCTCTCAGCGTCGATCAGGGTTTTGAACTCCACCACCGAACCGCCGACGGCAGTCACGAAAATCTTGTCGAAGCTTGCGCGATAGTCCGGCTGCTGTGAGATCGCCTTGGCTTCGGCATTGAGCTTGTCGATGACCGGCTGGGGCGTACCGGCCGGCGCCAGAAGGCCAAACCAGCCGACGAAGGTGAGATCGGCGTAGCCCAGCTCATTTGTCGTGGGCACGTCCGGCAGCACCGCAACGCGCTTGGGCCCGGTCACGGCCAGCGCGCGGAGCTTGCCGGAGGACAGCAATCCGGTTATCGGGGGCACCCCCGCGACCACCATATCGACGCGGCCGCCCATCACGTCCTGAAATGCCGTGGGAAACGCCCGATAGGGCACATGGGTCATATTGAGCTTCTCGTGATCGCGCAGAAGCTCTCCAAGAAGATGCAGGTTGGTGCCGGCACCGGGCGAGGCGAATGTAAAATTGCGCCCCTTTCTCGAAGCCTCGATGAAATCCTTCAGCGTTGCGATCCCGAGCACCGGCGCGACGACGAAGGCGTTGTCGATCGTGCCGAGCAGCGAGATCGGCACCAGTGCCTTGTTCGGATCGAAATTGCGCTTTGTATAGAGGTGACCGAGGACCGCGTTGGTGTCCTTGCTGCCCAGAAGCAGCGTATAGCCATCGGGCTTCTGCGCCGCGGCGTATTCGGTGCCGAGCAATCCGCCCGCACCAAGCTTGTTTTCAATGACAACCGGCTGGCCAAGCCGCTTCGACAACGCGTCGCCGAACTGGCGGGCGATGATGTCAGGCGTTGTGCCGGCAGCATAGGGGCACACGATGGTGATCGATCGCGATGGCCACGCTTCTTGCGCGCCAGCGGTTGCGATGAAGCTGAACAGAATTGCAGCAATCGTTCGAATCAAAGCACGCTCCTTGCGCTTTTGTTGGATTGTGGCCGCGCGGGCCCGTTTGGCGCGGCATGAACCTCGAAAAATATGCTGGCCCGAAGCGACGCAGCCGCAGGCCGCGCCCTCATCAGTCGATCCGGATCTTGGCGGCCTTCGCAACCGTCCGCCATTGTTCGAGATCCTTCAAAATGAAGGCACGATACGCATCGCCCAGTTGAAGGTTGGTTTCGTATCCGAGTTCGGTCAGGCGCGCGATCAAAGCCTTGTCCGTCATCATAGTAGAGATGGCCTGCTTGAGCCGGTTTACGACCGGCTCCGGCGTGCCTGCGGGCGCCGTCATGCCATACCCAACGATCGTAGAAACGTTGAGGCCGACCTCTTTCAATGTCGGCACGTCGGGCATTGCCGCATAGCGTTTGTCGCCGGTCACTGCGAGGACGCGGATCGAGCCGGCTTCGGCAAGCGGCTTCGCCTGCGGTGGCGTCACCAATCCGATGTCAACTGTGCCCGCTACCAACGCATTGGTCGCGGGACCCAGACCTGCGAACGGCACATGCACCATGTCGATGCCGGCCGCGACGTTGATCAGAGCGATGCCAAGATGGGGCGCACTGCCGAGGCCGGCGCTACCGAAATTCAGCTTGCCCGGATTGGCCTTCGCGTAGGTAACCAGTTCAGCCATCGACTTCAGCGGCACCTTGGCGTTGACCGATACGGCGAACGGCAATTGCAGAATGCCGGCGACAAAGACGAAATCATCCGGGATTTTGTACGGCACCGAGGACTTCACGGCCGGCAGGACGGACAGGCCGTCCGTCACCGTCCAAAGCAGCGTGTAGCCATCAGGAGGCGCCTTAGCGACGAGATCGGTACCCGTTTGCCCTGCCGCCCCGGCTTTGTTTTCGATGTAAAATTGCTGATTCAGTGCCTTGCTAAGTTCCTGGGCAACGATGCGCCCGACGAGATCGGTGCCGCCGCCCGCTGCAAATGGGACCACCATCCGGACCGGCCGTGCCGGATAGTCCTGCGCGACCGCGGGCACACTCCAGCCAAGCCCCAACGACGCAAGCGCGGCCCACACAAAAATGCGCTTCATAATCCCTCCCTGGACCCGCCGTTTTCGTCGTTAGATCGCGCCAAGCAGGCTCCAGAGACGCATCGTATGCTTCCGGACGCGCTCGTCAACGCGGACCAATTCAGCCTGCGCTTCGTTCGCGTGAGGCAGCCTCATCGTTGTCGGGATTGGCTTTGGCGGAGGGGGAGGAACCGGGATCTTCCGTCAGGTCCGGCGAGTGCAAAGTAGCGGCGCGCATGTGAAGGGAGAGGAACCGGTACGAACCTCGTATCCCAATGCGGTCTTACTTCAGAACCTGCCCCATTCCACGGATGCGGCGTGCCATGGCTCCCATGACATATTGGGCGAAGTTCGGCACCTCATCCACCATGAAGCGGAATTTACGGGCGTCGATGACCGAAAGCTCGCAATCCTCCTTCACCCGCGCCGTCGAGGAGCGCGGCGCGGCATCGACCATTGACATAAACCCAATGGCTTCGTTCGGGCCGCAGATTTCGACAATCTTGTCGCCTAGAACCATCTCGACAACACCGGACTGCACGACATACATGCAGTTGCCCGGATCGCCCTTACTGAAAACCAACGTGCCGGCCTTGAACGCGATGTTCGTGCCGGCGCTTTTTGCGAACTGACGCATATCGATTCCGTCGGTCATCGGTACCCCCTTCGTTCGTTCCATTATAGAGACGGGGATACGGGAGCGGAACCGGTGGTGACCTGGCCGGCGCTAGGCTGGTTCGATAGGGAGCTAGCTGCGTTGGGCTACCTGCGTACTTTCCCACTTTGCGAATCGCGGGGCGATATTGATCGACCACAACGCGCGATCTTCGACATCCTTCAGCGTCACTGTCATGACCCCGGTTGCGGCATCGATGCCGACATGCCCGAAGAATTGCAGGCCGAAGCACGGCGCTAGGTTCTCGCCCTGCTCCTTGCTGCAACCCATCTCATAAATCGCGGTTGGACCGAAGGTGTTGTCGAGCGCCCCCGGGGCCCAGGTGCCCGCATGGATTGGGCCTGACACGAACTCCCAGAACGGTTCGAAATCTTGAAACACGGCGCGGTTGGGATCGTAATAGTGCGCAGCCGTGTAATGCATGTCGGCCGTGATCCAGACCGTGTTGTGCACGCCGGCGTGTTTGATGAAGGAGAGCAGATCGGCGACCTCGTTTTCGCGGCCGCGCGGCGGTCCGTCCGCGTGCGCGATCGAATCGTCGCTGACCAGACCGATCGGCAGGTCGGCCGCGATCACCTTCCAGGTCGCTTGCGACGCCTTCAACTGGCGCTTGAGCCAGTTGGTCTGCGCCTCTCCAAGGATCGAAGCGCGAGGCCCACCGCCATCATGCAGCCGATCGACATTCGGTCCGCGATAGCTGCGCATGTCGAGCATGAAGACGTCGAGCAGCGGCCCGTATGGAATCTTCCGATAGATGCGGCCCGTATCCGTTAAGGGCTGCCGCGTCGGCATGTATTCATGAAAGGCTTTGCGTGCACGCGCCGCGAGCAGCAGCACGCTTTTATCTTGGTAGTCGAAACGCATCTGGCCCGGCCACCAGTCATTGGTAACCTCGTGGTCGTCCCACTGTGCCAGCGTCGGAACAGCGGCGTTGAACGCACGCAGATTCCGATCGAGCAGGTTGTATTTGTAGTTGCCGCGATAATCGTCAAGCGTTTGCGCGATGCGGGATTTCTCTTCGGTGACGATGTTCTCCCAGATTTCCCCGTTGGGCAGCGCAATCCGCTCGCCGATCGGGCAGTCCGCATAGATGCTGTCGCCGCAATGAATGAAGAAGTCGGGACGATTGTTCAGCATCGTTGAATACGTCCGCATCCCGCCGCGCGATTCGTCGATGCCCCAGCCCTGTCCGGCGGTGTCGCCCGACCAGACGAACGACACGGACTTGCCACGGCCGGGCGCGGTGCGGAACGAGCCGACATGCGGTTCGCTCAGAATCGTTGGATGCGCCAAATTCTCGAATTGAATGTGATAGAAAATCTCCTGTCCTGAAGGGAGATTTTCGAACAACGCCTTTGCGGTGAAATCGCTCTCCGGTAAAGCGTCGATCGCCACAGCGTCATGAATATCGCGAAAGCTTTCGGTGGTGCTGACCTCGGCCAGCATTCGCGAAGGACGATCGGCCTTCGCCCAGACCACACCTGACTCGGCCGACACATCCCCCGACTGAATGCCATGCGTGACGCACGGCCGATCGGCCGCGCGGCAAATGAATGGCATGGCGAGCGAACTCGAAGCCGCAAGCGCGGCGGTGCTGAGGCCGGTTTTGACAAGCTGCCGCCGCGAGATGAGCCGACGTTTGGCAGGCGCTTCGATAGCCATCGGGCCCCCGGTTTCGAATCACCGCCGAAAATGGAGAGGCTTTGCGACAAGGGCCCAACGGCACGGCGACTCCTGTGTGACTCAGAGCAGCAGCACATTCACCAGCATGACACGTTGGCGGGCTAAGCGGGCCATGTGCCACTGGAACAGCACATGACGGCATGGCTCTGCCTTCTGCTCGCGGGCGCCCTCGAAATCGTATGGGCGGTCGGGCTGAAGCAATCGGATGGCTTTACGCGGCTCTGGCCCAGCCTCGGTACCCTGACGGCGATCGCCTTGAGCTTCGCACTGATGGCCGTGGCGCTGAGAACGGTTCCGTTCGGAACCGCCTATGCGATCTGGACCGGCATCGGCGCGGCGGGAACCGTCATCCTTGGAATATTCATGTTTGGCGAACCCGCGGACGCCGCCCGGCTGATGTGCATTGGTCTGATCGTGACCGGCATCGTCGGATTGAAACTGGTGACACAATGAACCCCGCTGTCATCGGGATGTCATCGAATCATCATACGAACAGGGTTCGGGGAAAATTCCTGGTTTTGAGTGTCATGCGTAGAGAGTTGCGCCAACGCGCCCACGAAGGACCGCCTCCGCCACGCGGCGGTCACGCCCAGATTCGTCTTCGTCTCATGACCCATCTCAACGCAGAACAACCTCAAGACCAGGAAAGATCCGCGCTGCGCCGCGGATAGGAATCAATCATGTCGATGGGAATTGGCGACCACACCACCAAGGCGTTCGACTCCGATCTGCTCACGCTTACCCAGATGATCGCCGAAATGGGAGGCTACGCGGAGAAGCAGCTCTCGGACTCGATCGAAGCGTTGGTAACGCGCGACCACGACCGCGCACAACGTGTCGTGGCCGCCGACTTGGTGATCGACGAACTGCAACGCAGCATCGAAGAGCGCGCCGTTGCGATCATCGCGACCCGTCAGCCGATGGCGGTGGACCTGCGGGATATCGTGGGTGTGCTCCGGATCGCCAACGAGTTGGAACGGATCGGCGACCTGGCCAAGAACGTCAGCCGCCGCGTTACCACGCTGACCGGAAAGGACATGCCGCGCAAAGCACTAGGAGGCGTCAAGCACATCACCAGCCTGGCGCAGGCCCAATTGCGCGACGTGCTGGACAGCTTTGGCCGCAAGGATGTGCCGATGGCGTTCGCGGTCTGGAACCGGGACGAAGAGATTGACGCGCTGTACACTTCGCTTTTCCGCGAACTCCTCACCTATATGATGGAAGATCCGGAAATGGTTACGTTTGGCATCCACATGCTGTTCTGCGCTAAGAATATCGAGCGGATTGGCGATCATGCTACGAACATCGCGGAAGCGGTCTATTACATGGTAGAAGGCCATTCTTTTCCAGACGAGCGCCCCAAGGCCGATGCGACCGCCGGGATTGGTGCCCATTTCACCCATTGAGCAAAGAGCCGCAAGGCTGCTCGGGCCTATCTCCTTATGAGCAAAAAGCCGGCACTGCATCCCCGCCAGGCCGTCGGCCAGTCCCTGCGGGAAGTTGCTCTTCATATTCTTGGCCAAATCCGGACCACGTTGCAGGCGCCGCCGCAGGCTGACGCCGTCACGATTCACGACGTCCGCAAGGCGCTCAAGCGCTGGCGTTCGCTGGTTCGTTTGCTTCCGCTCGGCGACGACAGGCAACGCCTCCGGGTGGGGGCGCGCGATCTCGCAAGAGCGCTCGGCGGCTCACGGGATGCGCAGTCAGCGCTGGACGCATTGAACGATCTGCTGGAGGACGCAAAGGGCAGCCTGTCCGCCCGCTCCATCGAAACGATCACCAGCCGTCTCGAAGAAATCCGGCGGTCCAAGGAGCGGTCTCAACTCAACGCAAAAGCACGGGCGCAATTGTCTGACTGGGTGGCGTCGACCGAAGTCGAATCGGCCCAATGGCAATTCGATCAACTGACATTCGCCGATGTCTCCGAAGGACTCGCGACCGGTTACGGACGGGCACGCAAGCAGATTCCGAACACCTGGTCGCTCGCGACGGCCGAGCAAATCCACGAACTTCGGCAGCGTGTTGTCGAGCATCGGTACCAGATGGAACTGGTCGAACCGCTGTGGCCGCGAATGGCAAGCACCTGGATCGACGAGGCACAACGGCTCCGCACGCGGCTCGGCAAGTACCAGGACCTCACTCTGCTCATCAGGCTCGTAGAGCCTCATCACACACTGGCCCCATGGCGATCGCGGTTGTCCCCGCTCATTGCGGAAGCCCAAGCAAAGCATGTCGCGGTCGGCGCACGGATGGCCAAGCGCATCTTCGCCGAACCGCCCAAGGCATTCCGCAAGCGCCTGGAGGCGCTTTGGGATGCGGGCAGCACCAAGGTCAGGTAATCCACCGACTTAGGTGACGATGTAGAAGCCGGAATCGCGGATCACATTCACCAGACGGCGGACCCCAACCTCGCGCCGGCGCGCGTTGTGGATAACGAAGTCGGCATCGCAGCAATCCTGAACCTCGGCCGAACGCTGGAGACGCGCATCGAGGTTGCCGTCATCCGGCCTTCCGCGGGCCGCAAGCCGCGCCTGCAGAATCTTGGCCGGAGCAGTCACCAGCACGACAATCGCCTGCGCATATCGCAGGCGTGTCGTCCGCACGATTGTCCGCGACACATTGCAGATCACGGTGTGACCGCGCCGGATCTCGTCATCGATCGCCGACGGAATGCCGTATTGATTGCCGTGCGCCTCCCACCACAGCGCAAACGCACCGTCCGCCACCGCGCATTTGAAAGCGGCCTCGGACATCGGGTCGTTCTCTTCCGACTGCGAGGGCGGCCGCGTCACGACGCGGCGGGGAAACACGATGCGCGGATCGTCGTGGCAAGCGGCCCGTGCGCCATCGATCAGCGTGTCCTTGCCCGCGCCACTCGGCCCGACCACCAGAATGAGACGCCCAGGACCAATCGCCCCCGGCCGCGGATTCGCCGCAGCGCGCATATCGACGATCCAGCTCATGCCACGCGCCGCCCGCATTGCCAGACGCTGCGAACCGCCGGCACATCGTGGACCACGCGCACGCGGATCAGGTCGGCGCGGCGGCCAAGCACGATCTCTCCACGGTCATGCAGCCCGACGGCCTCGGCCGGCGTCTTGGTCACAGTGCGCACCGCCGCCGCCAGATCGATCGACGGCACGGTTTGCGGCAGATGCAGTGCCGCCATCAAAAGGCTGGACGGCACATAGTCCGAAGACAGGATATCGAGCATGCCCGCATGAGCCAGATCGGAGGTTGCGATATTGCCGGCATGCGATCCGCCCCGCACCAGGTTCGGCGCGCCCATGAGCACCTTGACGCCGGCATCGTGAAGCGCACCGGCGGCCTCCACCGTGGTCGGAAATTCGGCGATGGAAACACCATCGACCACCGACTGCTTGACGTGCTCCAGCGTCGTATCGTCGTGGCTCGCCAATGGCGTGTTGTGGTGCTGGGCGAGCTTGACCAGCGCGGCATAATTGGCCGGCGCGTAAGCCGCTTGATAGCGCAGCCGCTTCTCGAACAGCTTGTCGAGTTCCGAATCGGTCATGCCGCCCTTTTTGCCACGATAGTAATCCCGCAGCTTGCCTTCATCCCGGAACTGGCGCTGGCCGGGCGTGTGATCCATCAACGACGCCAGCCGCACCTCGGGACGGCCGAACAGTGCCGCCGCATCGGTCACGACGTCCGGCATCGGAACTTCGCAACGCAGGTGCAGGAAGTGATCCACGCGCAGAAGTCCGTCGGCGCGCGCTGTCGCGATCGCATTGGCCAACGTTTCCGCCTCGCCATCCACCTCCTCGACCCCCTCCTCGCGCCAGACGCGGAGCGAATCGAACGCCGTGGTGATGCCGCAGGTCGCCAGCTGGCCGTCGTAGGACACGACCGCGGCCACCGGATTCCAGTACACCTTGGGGCGCGGCACGTAGTGAGCCTCAAGATGATCGGTGTGCAGTTCGACCAAACCCGGCATCAGCAGGTCGCCTTCCAGATCCTCGCCGTGTCCTGGCGGGCGCCCGTCTCCGTACTCGGCGATCTTGCCATCCGAGATCGCGACCCAGCCGGCTTCGATCACACGATCGCCGAGAACCACACGGGCGTTGATCAGGATTTTCTCGTTGCTTTCCATCGTTCCGCCCTCATGCCGCATCGGTGAAGCGCCGGACATCGACCACGGTGTCGGCAATGGCATCGCGCACCCCCTCGTCGTGGACGATGGCAACGATGGCCGTGCCGCGCCGCTTCTTTTCCGCGATCAGATCAATCACTGCCGCGCGGTTGGCCGCGTCGAGCGAGGCTGTCGGCTCGTCGAGCAGGAGAATCGGCAGCTCCGGCAAAAAGCCACGCGCGATGTTGACGCGCTGCTGCTCGCCGCCCGAAAACGTCGCCGGGGGAAGGCCCCACAGCGGCGCCGGAACGTTCAACTGCTGGAGAATTTCAGTGGCGCGCTTCCGCGCGCTCTCCCGGGCCGCGCCGCCGCTCACCAGCGGATCGGCGACGATATCGATTGCCGCAACGCGCGGCACGGCGCGAAGGAACTGCGTCACGTAGCCAACGACATTCTTCCGCAACCCGATGATCTGCCGCGGCCCGGCGGCGGCGACATCAATCGCGGCCTGACCTTGGCGCACCAGAATTTGCCCGCGCTCGCAGCGGTAACTGCCGAAGATCATTTTCAGGATCGACGACTTGCCGGTGCCGGAAGGGCCCGCCAGCACGACGCACTCGCCGGGGCTCGCGGAAAACGTGACGTTCGACACCACGGAGAGCCGGACACCGCCCTGCAAATGCATGGTGAAGCTTTTCCCGACTCCCGACAATTCAAGCGCGGCGGACATGGTTTGGCTCATCGCTGACTCACGGCGGGAGGATCGAGGAGACGAGAAGCTGCGTGTAGGCTTCGCGCGGATCGTCGAGCACCTGATCGGTCAGCCCCGACTCGATGACATCGCCGCCCTTCATCACCACGATCCGATGAGACAGCAGGCGAGCCACCGCGAGGTCGTGCGTCACCACCACGGCGGACAGTCCCAGATCGGCGACCAGCCCACGCAATAAATCGAGCAGCCGCGCCTGCACCGACACGTCGAGCCCGCCGGTCGGTTCGTCCATAAACACGAGCCGGGGCTGCGTCACGAGATTGCGGGCGATCTGCAGCCGCTGCCGCATGCCGCCGGAATAGGTCCGGGGCGTATCGTCGATCCTGTCCCGGTCGATCTCGACGCGGTCGAGCCACGTCGTCGCGCTGTGCCGGATGCGTCCGTAGTGCCGCCAGCCGACCGCCATCAGCCGCTCGCCGACGTTGGCGCCGGCGGACACGCCCATCCGCAGGCCTTGTGCCGCGTCCTGATGGACGTAGCCCCAATCGGTGCGGAACAGGAACCGGCGCTCGGCCTCGCTCAATTTCGCCATGTCGCGGGTGACGCCATCGCGCATCCGGTACAGCACCCGGCCCGCACCCGGCTCCATCTGTGAAGAAAGAAGCTGAAGCAGCGTGGTCTTGCCGGAGCCCGATTCGCCGACGATGGCCATCACCTCGCCTTCGTAGAGCGAGAACGACACGTCACGACATCCGATCTGGCGGCCGTAGCGCTTCGATAGCCGCTCTGCGACCAGCAGCGGTTGCTCGTCACCGGCCCCGATCATGCCGCCACCTGAGGAATGTCGATGCGGAAGCTGAAGCCGTGCCGGTCAAAGCCCAGCGATTGATAGAACGCGTGGGCGCGCTCGCGCTTGGCGTTCGATGACAGCATCATCTTGTAGCAACGCTTCTCGCGGGCCTGTTCGACGGCGAAGCGCATCATCGACTGCCCGATGCCGAGGCTGTGACGCGCGGGCGCCACCACCACGTCCTCGACGATTGCGGAAGGAGCGCCCAGATGCCCGAGATTGTCCATCACCAGCATGGCGAAGCTGCCGACGATGGTGCCATTCTGCTCGATGACGTAGAGCGTGTAGTCCGGGTATCGGGCAAAGCGCGCGTGAAGCCGCGAGGCCTCTTCAAGCGGCAGGACATCGCCGTCATCGATCTCCGGCTGGGCATAGAGTTCCAGAACGCCGGGCAGGTCGGCGGACGACGCGGGCCGGATCGTGAGTGCTTCAACCATGAGCACCCTCGCTCTGCTGAGAATCGAGTGCCGGCCCGGCGGCGCGGCGCGTCTCGCAGTAATCCGTGTCGGAGCAGACGAACATCCGGCTACCGCTGTCGTCCATGATGACCTCGTCGAGGAAACTATCGGCGGCGCCGCATAGCTCGCACGACGCATCATGGCGATAGCGCTCGAACGGATGATCGTCGAAATCGAGCGACACCACCTTCGTGTATGGCGGAATCGCGTAGATGCGCTTTTCGCGGCCGGCACCGAACAGTTGAAGCGCAGCGCAATCGTTCATTTTGGGATTGTCGAACTTCGGCGTCGGCGATGGGTCCATCACATAGCGGCCATCGACCTTGACCGGATAGGCGTAGGTCGTGGCGATATGGCCGTGGCGCGCGATGTCCTCGTAGAGCTTCACATGCATCAGGCCGTATTCCGCCAGCGCGTGCATGCGCCGGGTCTCGGTTTCTCGCGGTTCCAGGAAGCGCAGCGGCTCCGGGATCGGCACCTGATAGACCAGCACCTGATGCTCGCCGAGCGACGCCTCCGGGATGCGGTGGCGCGTCTGGATCACCGTCGCTTCGTGGGTGTCTGTGGTCGTGCGGACGCCCGCGGTCTTGGCGAAGAACTTGCGGATCGACACCGCATTTGTGGTGTCGTCCGAACCCTGATCGATCACCTTGAGGATGTCATTGGGTCCGAGAATCGCGGCAGTCACCTGAACGCCGCCGGTACCCCAGCCATAGGGCATTGGCATCTCGCGGCTTGCGAACGGCACCTGATAGCCAGGGATCGCGATCGCCTTCATGATCGCGCGGCGGATCATCCGCTTGGTCTGCTCGTCGAGGTAGGCAAAGTTGTAGGCGGGCGCGTTCATTCCGCGGCCTCCTGAATGGCGAGGCGCTCATCCGCCGTTGCTTCGAAATCCGCGCGCATGCGGCGAACCAATCCAAGCTCGGCCTGGAAATCCACGTAGTGCGGCAGCTTCAGGTGCTCGACGAAGCCCGTCGCCTGCACGTTGTCGGAGTGCGAAAGGACGAACTCCTCATCCTGCGCCGGCGCATTGGCCTCCTCGCCCAGTTCGCGGGCACGCAACGCGCGATCGACCAGCGCCATTGTCATCGCCTTGCGCTCGCCGTGGCCGAACACCAGCCCGTAGCCGCGGGTGAACTGCGGTGCCTGCGTCGCCGAGCCGTGGAACTGGTTGATCATCTGGCACTCGGTCATGGTGATGCGGCCGAGCGGCACGGCGAAACCGACCTCCTCCGCGAAGAACTCGACGTCAACCTCACCGAGCCGGATTTCGCCGGCGAACGGATGAGTGCGGCCGTAGCCGCGCTGGGTCGAATAGCCGAGCGCCAGCAGGAAGCCCTCGTCGCCACGCGCGAGATTCTGCAGGCGCAGGTCGCGTTCAGCGGGAAACGACAATGGCTCCCGCGTCAGGTCGCCAACGGGTTTCGAAGCATCCGGCTGCGGCGACGGCTCGATCAGGCCGTCGGCCGCGAGCAGATCGCTGACGCGCGGCATCGCATCAGCCTGCACGGGCACGCTCTGAGGCTGCGCCACCGCCGTGTCCCCCGCCAGCATGTGGTCGAGCAGGCGGTGCGTATAGTCAAACGTCGGCCCCAGCACTTGGCCGCCGGGCAAGTCCTTGAATGCCGCCGAGATGCGGCGGCGCACCGTCATCGCCCCCGTGTCGACCGGCTCGCTCATTCCGAACCGCGGCAGCGTCGCCCGATAGGCGCGCAGCAGAAAAATCGCTTCGATCAGGTCACCCCGCGCCTGCTTGATGGCGAGCGCAGCCAGCTCGCGGTCGTACAGCGAGCCTTCGCTCATGACCCGATCGACCGCCAGCGCGAGCTGTTCCGAAATCTGGGCCAGCGAGAGCCCCGGCACCTGAGGATCGCCACGCCGCTCATGCGCCAGCAGCGTGTGGGCGTTTTCAATGGCTCGTTCGCCGTCTTTGACTGCAACGTACACGTCAACCTCGTTTCAAACGGACGGATCGTGGAATGGCGGCAACCTGCGAAGGCGCCGTGAACAGCAGATCGACGCCGCGCGGAAACTGCGATCGGTTGGCGGCGATTCGCTCGGCCATGTCGTCCGGCAGCGGCGCTGCGCGGAATGCCTGGTTGTCGCGAATGCCCGGCCCCGTCAGGACGAGCGTCTCGCCTTCAGCCAAACCCGCCATCTGCAACACCAGTGTGGTCGAGCGATCCGGATACTCGGCGCTGCCTTGATCGAAAGCGTTCAAGGGCGGGAGCCCCGCGGGATCACCGACCAGCGCGAATATCGCCAATGCCGGTTCCGGCACGACCGGCGCACCGGTGTGGAACCGCAGCCACGCGGCGACGTCCGGTCTAGCCAGTTCGGGATCAAGCCAGACCGGTGTGTCGTGATCGAATAGCGCAAGCGCGATCGCTGCCGCTTCGCCGCTGAGCGGAGCCGGTACGTCCTTCAAACCCTCGATAGATTGCAATGAGCCAGGCCGCGCGATCGCCTGCATGATGGCGCGAAAGGTCGATTGCGCGGCGAACACCGGCCCTTCGAAATCGTGCGTCGTGGCGGTCATTTGTCGTCCTCTCCGCGCACCAGCGTGAAGAATTCGACGCGCGTCGCCGCGGTCCGCTCCGCCGCAAGCTTGCGGGCCTCGCGCTGCCTGGCACGGAGCGGCTCGATGACGCCGTTCTCGATCAGAGGCCTGAACCGGTCGGTCTGAACCAGCGCATCACAGAGCGCGACGAAGCGCGCCTTCTCGTGGTCGCGGCCCAGCACGTAGCCGAAGCCCATTTCGCCGCTGGCGAGCTTCACCGCGGCGCGCGCCACCGTCAGTTCGCCGACGTTGAAAGGGGAGCCATCGCCGGAAATCCGCCCGCGCAGCATCAACAGGCCACTTTCGGGCTTGCGCAGCTCCTCATGCGCGGGAAGTTCGCCGGCCGCCGCGAGCAGCGCCGCAAGCTCCCCGGTGTCGCTTCCAGCCAGCACGGCCATCGCTTCGCGGCGGGCGGCGTGCTGCGCCAAGCCGCTCTCGCCGTCCGTCTTTAAGGAAACCGGGTGCGCCGTTGTCATGAGCAAGTTGCCTACGGCAAGTTGTCTATGTTACTAGACAACTCGATATCTGCCGCTCATGAAGGTTTGATGACGCGCCGATGACGGCTCACCCCAAAAGCAATGCTGCGGAACCCGCCGGTGTCACACTGTGGCGGCGCGTGGCCGACGGCCTTGAACGCGGCATCGGCGACGGCACGTATGCCGCGCACAGCCGGCTGCCCGGCGAAATCGAGATCGCCGACCGCTTCGGCGTGAATCGTCACACCGTTCGTCGTGCCATCGCCGCATTGGCGGAGCGCGGCTTGGTGCGCGCCGAGCGCGGCAGCGGCACCTACGTCGAAGCGCGCCGCATCCCCTATCCGATCCGGACCCGAACGCGATTCTCGGAAATCGTCGGGCGCAGCGGCCGGGAGGCCAGCGGCCGCTTGATCGCCGGCGCGATCGAAGCCGCGGATCGCGATATCGCCCGCCGCCTCGAGGTGAAACCGGGGACAGAGCTGGTGCGGATCGACGCGCTGCGGCAGGCCGACGGCGTGCCGATCTGCGTCGGCACATCGTGGTTTTCCGCCGAGCAATTCCCCGGCGCCGCCAAGGTTTATGCGGCGAAACGCTCGATCACCAAAACGCTCGCCCACTTCGGCGTGCGGGACTACCGCCGTTCCAGCACACGGCTGGTCGCCGCGATTGCCGACGCCTCCGACGCGATGTGGCTCAATCTGGAGCGCGGTGGCGCCGTGCTGGTTGTCGACAGCATCGACGTCGATCAGGAGGGGCGGCCGGTGGTGACGTCTCGCGCCCGATTTGCGGCCGAGCGCGTCGAATTCACCTTCGATAGCTGAAGAGCGGCTACACGACGACCGAACTGCGGCCAATCACGGCGTGCCGCAGCCTCGCCGAGACCCAGTCAATCGCGCCGACCGCCACCAGGATCAGAAGAATGATGAACGACACCTTGTCCCATTCGAGCATGCGAATCTGTTCGGTCAGGTGCATGCCGATCCCGCCGGCCCCGACGATTCCGATGATGGTGGCCGAACGCGTATTCGATTCGAAATAGTAGAGCACCTGGCTGGCCACCACCGGAAACACCTCAGGCACGAGGGCAAACCGGATGGTGTGAAGGTGCGAGCCGCCGGTCGAAACAATGCCTTCGACAGGCCGCTTGTCCGCCGTCTCGATCGCTTCGGAAAACAGTTTTCCGAACGTCCCGAAGTCCGACACGGCGATGGCAAGAATACCGGCGAATGGCCCCAGCCCTACGACGTTGATGAAGATCAACGCCCAGATCAGCACATCGACGCCGCGTATCATGTCGAGAAAGCGCCGCACGGCAAAGTGAGCGAATATATTCGGCACCACATTCTTGGCAGCGAGGAACCCGACGGGGAACGCAACGATTGCGGCCGCCAGCGTGCCGATCAGCGCGATGGCCAGCGTTTCCGCCAGGGCACTAAGGAAGATCGGCAGTTTGGTTCCGGGCGTCGGCGGAAACATCAGTCCGACGATATGCGCGATCTGCGCCGCGCCGGAGCCAAGGCGGCTGAAAGAGAATTCCAGCCGCCAGAAGGCGAACAGTGCAAAGCCGCCCAGCAAAGCGATCAAACCTGTGACAAGCAGCCGGTGCGTGATATCGGCGGCGAACAGCCCTGAATGCCGGGCCCGCAAGGCGTTGCGATCGGCCAGCACAGCGTCGCGCAACGACCGATTCATGCGCGTTGCTCCCGTCCAAGCAGCGCGTGCCGCAATTGCTCGGTCACCAGATCGATGATCATGACCGTGGCAATGATCAGCACCAGGATGGCGGAGACGTCGGAGTAGTAGAACTTGCGGATCGCCTCCATGAGGTCCTGACCGATCCCTCCGGCGCCGACGAAGCCCATCACCGCTGCGCCGCGGACGTTGATCTCGAAGCGCAGCAGCGTGTACGAAGCAAAGTTCGACATCACCTGCGGCAGCACCGCATAGCGGATCGCCGACACGCGGCTCGCGCCCGTCGCGGTCGCGCCCTCCACCGGCTTCATGTCGATGTTCTCAACCACCTCGGCGAACTGCTTGCCGAGCGCGCCGAGGGTATGGATCGCGAGCGCCAGCACACCGGGCATCGGTCCGAGGCCGAATGCCACAACGAAAAGCAACGCGAACACGATCTCCGGAACCGACCGGCAGAATTCCAGAAAGCGCCGGCTGACGATGCGGACCCAACGGCGCTTCTCGAGATTGGCGCTTGCGGCAAAACATAAGGCGAACGCGCCGAAAAAACCGAGCAGCGTGCCGAGATAGGCAATCAGCAGCGTATCGCCCAGCAGCTTGAGCCAATCCTTGAGGTTCCAGAACCATTCGGCGAGGTCGCCGCCAAGATTGGCCCACGAGAGCTGCGGCGTGATGCTGACGAGGTAGTTCGGCAGGCGATGAATATTGTCGAAGAGCTTCCGGGCATCGATCTCGCCTGCAATTCCCGCCAGCCCGATCGCGACAGCCAGGATCGCCAGACCCATCGCAAGCCGCACGCGTTTCGCCGCCACCGCGGAGCGGTAGGCGGCGAGAGCATGCTCACGCTGAGCGGGCGGAAGATGGAGAACGGCGCCGTTCATTGGCGATGATTGGGGGGAGGCGGAGCTGGGGAAAGGGGAAGCCGGCTCCGCCTCCGACCGCGCGGCTAGGACGCGGCCTTTTTCTTGCGGAGTTCATCGACGAACTTGATCAACTCCACGATCGGCTCGTAAGCCTTGTGGGTGATCTCCTGGAACGGCTGCTGCTTGCCTTCGTAGATCTTGTTGAAGGCGTCGGGGTCCTTGGTCGTAACCTCGAGGATCGCCTTCTTGATCGCGGCCTTCAGATCCGGCGGCAGCGTCGTCAGGTAGGCCATCGGCGAATTCACGATCTGCTCGGACTTGAAGATGGTGCGATAGTCGGCGGCCTTCGCCATTCCCTTGCGCTCCATGCGCAACAGGTTCGATTCCTGCTCGTCGTTCCACCAGTTGAAGGCGGCGTCGCAGGTGCCCTGCCCGACCGCGATGACCGCGTTCTCGTGGCTGCCGGCATAGACCACCTTGTTGAAGAACTGCTCGGGCACGATGCCCATCTTGTGCATCGCGAAGCGTGGCACGTTGTTGCCCGACGTCGAGTTCGGATCGACCAGGCAGAGGTTCTTGCCCTTGAGGTCTTCAATCTTCTTGAACGGCGAATCGCTCTTCACATAGAGCACCGAGTGATAGCCCAGCGTACCGTCGTTGCTGACCTCGATCGCGAACGGCTCGACCTTGGCGCCCGTCACGACGGCGCGGGCGTACGACGCAGGGCCGTACATCGCGATGTGGATGTTGCCGGCGCGCTGGCCCTCGACCACAGCGGCGTAGTCATTGGCGATGCGCAGCGTGACCTTGATGCCGAGTTCCTTGGACAGATAGTTGGCGAGCGGCGTCCAGCGGTCGCTGGTCCCGGAAGCGTTCTCGTCGGGGACCTTGGCGAACACCAGTTCCGGATACTTGGACTTGTAGTCCTGCGCCTGCGCGGTGGCGGCGGCAAACGCCAGCACGATGGCGCCGGCGGCGATGGTTCGAAGGTTCAGCATTGACGGCCTCTCTCTTGTTGTAATTCTCGAAACACAGGACGCGAAACGCGATCAGGCGGCGGCGGCCTCGCCCAGCGCGGGCACTGAGCCGCGGCGGCCGGGAGCCGGCGCGGCTTTCAGCACGTCGTCCGCTTCCAGCCCGTAGATTTCGCGCGCCGCCGCATCTGTCAGTTGCTCCGGCGCGCCGTCGAACACCACGCGGCCGGCCGCCATGCCGATCAGGCGGCCGCAATAGCCGCGAGCGATCTCCAGGGAATGGAGATTGCAGATGACCGTGATGCCGAAGTGCTTGTTGATGCGCAGCAGGGCATCCATGACGATCTGGGTGTTGCGAGGGTCGAGCGACGCGATCGGCTCGTCGGCAAGCACGATCTGCGGCTCCTGCACCAGCGCGCGGGCGATGGCCACGCGCTGCTGCTGGCCTCCGGAGAGGCGATCCGCGCGCTGCGCGGCGAGCGATGCGATATCGAACTGCTCCAGCGCCGAGATCGCGATGGCCTTGTCGTCGTCGGGCCAGTAGTTCAGCAGAGAGCGCCATTGCGGCGTTGCCGCCAGCCGGCCCATCAACACGTTGGTCAGCACGTCGAGACGCCCGACCAGATTGAACTGCTGGAAGATCATGGCGGCTTGCGCGCGCCATTCGCGCAATTCACGGCCGCTCAGCCCCGTCACCTCACGGCCGTCGAACACGATGCGGCCTTCGGTCGGATCGATCAGCCGGTTGATCAGCCGCAGGAGCGTGGACTTGCCGGCGCCGGAACGGCCGATGATGCCGACGAAACTTCCGCGCTCAATCTGAAACGATACGCCGGCGACGGCGGCTTTCGCACCGAAGTGCCGCGAAACGTTTTCGATGACAAGCATGGCCACTCCCGCTGCGTGCTGTGACCCTGCGTATCGTTTCCGTTCAACATTCGTGTGACAGCCGCATGCGGCCGTATGGCGTTGGAGAAATTTATAAAGATGGGGGTGTCATCGGATCGTCATTGCGCCGTCATCAAGCGGAGCGAGTGAACGGGTCGTCCCGTGGATTGCACGTTTCATGGCCAAACCGCTCTCAATCGCGCCACTTATCGAGCCCAGCGCCTCCGTGCGCGAAAGCCGGCTGGGGATGTACACGGAAGTCGGCGCACGCACCTGCCTGCTCGAGGTTGAACTCGGCGACTACTCGTATGTCGTGAACGACAGTGACATCGCCTACACAACAATCGGCAAGTTTTGCTCGATCGCCGCGATGACGCGGGGCAATCCGGGCAATCACCCGATGGATCGCGCCAGCCAGTCGCATTTCAGCTATCGGGCATCCGCGTATTTCCCCGGCGAAACGGACGAGTTGGAGTTCTTCCAATGGCGGAGGTCCCACCCGGTCACGATTGGCCACGATGTCTGGATCGGCCACGGCGCCATCGTGACGAAGAACGTCCCATCCTATTCGATTGTGGCTGGGAACCCGGCGCTGATCATCCGGCAGCGGTTCCCGGACAGCACGGCGGAGCGCCTGCAACGGCTGGCATGGTGGGACTGGAGCCGCGAGACGCTGCGGTCCGCGCTCCCCGACTTTCGCAAGCTGACGGTGGAAGATTTCCTCAACAAGTACGAACGGCTTGCGGCGGCGGCATGATGGAACTGCGTATCGAAGGCGGCCAGGCGATGATCGGCAGCGAACTGATCGACACCACAATCGACATCGAATCGGACTCTGCCGTCATTTCCGGGATCGGCCGCAAAGCCGGCGGCAAGCATCGGCTCGACGCCCGCGGCCTGCTGGTGCTGCCCGGCATCGTCGATATCCACGGCGACGCGTTCGAACGGCAGATGATGCCGCGGCCCGGCGTCGGCTTTCCGGTCGAGCTTGCTCTGCTCGACACCGACCGCCAGGTTGTCGCGAACGGCATCACCACCGTGTTTCACGGCGTGACCTGGTCGTGGGAACCCGGATTGCGGGGCGCCGGCAACGCGCGCGCCATGCTCGAAGCGATGGAGCGGCTGCGGCCCCGGCTCGCCGCCGACACGCGCTATCACCTGCGGCACGAGACCTTTAATCTGGACGCGGAGGATGAAATCGCGGGCTGGCTGACCAGCAAGAGGATCGACATCCTGGCGTTCAACGATCACATGACATCGACGGTCGAGTCCAAGGATCGCGCCAAAAAGATCGGCGAGATGAGCAAGCGCTCCGGGCTTGCCGCCGATGAGTTCGAGCGCCTGGTCGAGCGCATCAGCCGCCGCGGCAACGAAGTGCCGGCGTCGATTGCTCGCCTGGCGGAGATTGCGGTCACCAACGGCATCCCGATCCTGTCTCACGACGACATCAGCCCGGACCAGCGCCGCTGGTTCCGCTCGATCGGCAGCCGTGTCTCGGAATTCCCCACCACCGTCGAAACCGCGCAGGAGGCCGCCCGCGAGGGCGACGACATCGTGCTCGGTGCGCCCAACGTGGTGCGCGGCGGCAGTCACACCGGCTGGACCAAGGCGGCCGACATGGTCGAGCGAGGGCTGTGCACGATTTTGGCGTCCGACTACTACTACCCCGCGCAGTTGTTCGCGGCGTTCCGCCTCGCCTCCGACGGCATCGCGCCGCTCGCCCGTGCGTGGCCACTGATCTCGCAAGCACCGGCGGCGGCGGCCGGCCTCAACGACCGCGGCCGCATCGCGGAAGGCTGCCGCGCCGATATCGTTCTGGTCGATCCCGAGCATCAGCCGCGTGTCGTTGCGACCATCGCGGCCGGCCGGATCGTTCACCTGACTGAAGGCCGCCGGCTGCTGGCCAGCTAGCCGCGCAGGCGGCAGCGCCGCAGCACGCGAAAGCGCGCGCCGGCATCGTCCTGACGCATCACGGAAATGGCGTCGAGTTCGAACGTGTCGCCGGACTGCGGGGCATAGGCCTCGGCCAGCGCATGGCGGAAATCGCCGCGGAGATTTTCCGGCAGCGCACCGGTAAGCGTCATGTGAAACCGATATTGCTCGTGGACGTAAGGGTAGCCCCAGCGATCCAGCAGTTCGACCTGCCGGGCGGTCAGGCCGGATTTCAAGCGCCGCTCCCGGTCGGCCGCCGATAACGGCGCGCGGCAGGAGTCAAAGGCTTCGACGCATCCGGCCGCGAACTGCAAGACCTTGGGATTTTCCTCGGTGGGCAACAGCGCGACGAACATGCCAATTGCGCCGACCGCAAGCCGCCCGATCGGAATTGGCGCGGTCTTTGTGGCATAGGCGCTGGCCGCGGCAATGAAATCGTCTTCGGAGAATCCCTTTAGCTGGAACGGCGCCGCGATCGTGGCGTGAAACCCGTAGCGCCGCGGCTCCACCGTCATCAACTTGAGCACGTTGGGATCGATGCCATCGAGCCGGGCATACGGAATCTCGACGGCATCGAAGCAATCGTAGCCGATCACGCCGGCGCCGAAACGGGCCAGCGCCGAGAACGGCGGCGGCGTATAGTAGATTGCGTAGCGGGGGGACATAGGGCGCTCGACCGAAGCCGGATTACTGCGGTCATGTAACAGTTCCATGACACAATCGAATCGCCAGCGGGCCGGCCTGTTCGTAAGCCGGCCCGCCGGCGCTTGACTCAACGCGCCTTGAGCAGCTCCTCCACGCGAAGCAGAACGAATTCGTTGTCATCCGCCTTGTTTGGGTCGCGGCTGGATGAGAACGGCAGGTTGTTGTCGTTGCCGACGATGATGTGACTTGCGTCCACCACATCGACATTCTCGATGGTGAAGAACGGGAACGTCAGCACGCCATCGTTCAACGGCTTCTTCGCCTTCTTGTCCGGATCGCGAATCTTCATCAGATCGATGAACCCGATCTTGCGCACCGGAGCATTGGCGTTCGCATCGGACATCTCGATCTTGTACACGCGCTTGAGCTTGGCGATGTCGTCAAAGCAATCCGGACGCTTCTGACCCTGCGGGCAAGCCTTGTCCGCCGTTCCCTCGCCGTTGTCGCGCTCGATAATGAGGGCGGTCGTCGCGTCGATCATGTTGAAGTCGCCGATCGCCAGGCCGTTCTGCTCCAGCACGTACTTCCAGTGCCGGCCGGTCCATTTGCCGGCGGCGACATCGAACTCAAGGATGCGGAGATATTCCTTGCCGTCCGCGGTCTTCTCCCAGTCTTTCTTCTCCGCGTCCCACGCCGGGCCTTCGAGCAGCGGATAAAGGAAACGGCCGTCTGGCGACGCCGCCATGCCTTCGTAGCCCCTGGAGCGGCGAATGTTGAAGTTCAGCGGCATGTTGGGGGCGGCGGGTGTCGTCACGCGGAAGTGGTCCGGCGAACGCGCCGACTTGCCGTCGATCATGGTCTCGAACACGGCCTCGACCTTGCCGTTCAAGTCGATGCGGATGAGATAGGGGCCGAACTCATCGCCGATCCAGAATTTGTCGCCGATCGGCTGAAAGCTTTCGAGGTCGAAATCGGCTCCGGTCAAGTACCGCGTGTCGGTCCCCTCGTTGGCGATGCGGAACGGCACCTTCTTGTCGGGATCGCGCAGGAAGATCGTCTGGACCCGGTCCATGGTCCCCTGCGCCCAGTCCATTCGATACCGGTTCAGGTAGAGCATCGAGTCCGGGGAGTTGGCCTTGCTTCCAAATCCGTTGTCGGTGAGCACCCAGAACGTGCCGTCCGGCATCTTCTTGATGCCGGAGTGGCCCTGCAGCGGCTGGCCCTTGAAGGGAGTCTTGAGCCCAGTCGGTCGGCCGTTGGAGAGGCCTTCGACCGAGGCGACGGCATCGACACGAATCGGGCCGGTGAACTTGCCGGAGGTCGCCAGATCGGCCGGCGCGTCCTCAGGGGCTTGGATAAAGGTCGCCGCCGGCAGCATGACATGACCGGCAAGCGTGGCGGGAAACTGTTGCGGCTCGGCGGCTGCCGGCGAAGCCAGCAC
Source organism: Hyphomicrobiales bacterium (assembly GCA_021730985.1). Taxonomy (GTDB): domain Bacteria; phylum Pseudomonadota; class Alphaproteobacteria; order Rhizobiales; family Xanthobacteraceae; genus Z2-YC6860. Next base: position 45,319 of record JAKFYI010000030.1, read on the forward strand.
CGCAATGAATGACAAGGCTGCGATTTGGTGCGCGCGCATGAATGGGCTCCCGGGTTTGAATGGCGCGCGCCATTTCTCTCCGGGGCAGATGGAGCCTTGATGACAGCCGCTTGACCGCTTCGCTTAACCCCCAGATTGCGGCCAACGCAGCAGCGGCTGCCCCATCCGGATGCCTGCCCCCTCCTCGACGTTCTCGCAGAGCTCAAAGCCTTTCGGCGCGAACACGATGATGGTGGAGCCGTGCTGGAACCAGCCCATTTCCTGGCCTTTGCGGAATGATTCATCGCAGAACCAGACGTTGGGCCCGCGATGATCGAGATCGAGCAGGACATTCAGGAAATGCAGGCGGATGCTGGCCACGAGAATCGCCGCAACCGGCACCAGCGTCACCGCATGGTTGCCGGCCAGCCGGGTCCGGATCAGGGCCCGCTCGTTCTTGCAAAACAGCTTCTCGATGCGCTTCAGCGCGATCGGATTGACGTTCCAGGTGTCGCCCGAGATGTAGGTGACCTGCTCGACGCGGCAGTCGTGCGGCGCATGGAAGCGGTGGTACATGCTGGATGTCAGGCGCAGCGTGACATATTGGCCGTCGCGGTACTCCTCGACCAGCGCGGGATCGAGCAGCAGATCCTTCAGCGTGTAGGGAAAGCCCTTCACCTGGAGCAGTTCGGTTCCCTGCACCGTTCCGCAAGCGCCGACGATCGCGTCGCACGGGCTGACCAAGGTGGCGGGATCGGCATCGACCGGCCGCGCGCCCTCCTTCAGCTCCCGCGTGAAGCAGTCGTGCATGCTTTTGAATTTGAGTTTTTTCGATTCGCTGAGATCGAGATCGGAAAACAGCGCCCACATCCCGATCGAAAGCTCGCGGACGACAGGATTTTCGATCTTGCTGAACCAGCCCATGAACTGGGTCAGCAGCCGGCGTGGGATTCGATTGGTCAGAAGGAAGTTGAGGTCCTCCTGCTGGCAGACTTTGGCGATGGCTGATCGGATTGTCATGAAGCGGTTAAACTGCCTGAGTAGCCCTGTGACGGATGGATTCGCTCGGCACGACACTCGCCCTGTACGCACTCGGCGCCACGGCGCTGACGACGTCGCTGGTAAAGCTCAAAACCCGTCTGGAACTGTCCAAAGCCAAGCACCGCTCGCTCTCGGGACACTCCCGGATGGCGCGGCGGTTCGCGGCGCTGGTGCCGTTCTACGAATATGACGAGACGCAGTTCTTCTGTGCCGACGACGCCCCGGACGACATCGTGGCGCGCCGCCACGCGGGCTTCGCAAGGCTTTCGGCGCTCTACAACGATCGCTACCGGAAGACCGCGCAGCTCACCGCAGAGGTCAAAGACGGCATTTCCGACCTGCAATTCACCGACGCCTACCGGGTGCCGTTCCAGTTCAGCCGCCATGTGAGGCAGCACCTGCAGGCCGGCTCGTTCGTCGAATCGTCCTCGGGCGTGATGGTGACCGACCTCGACGGCAACCGGTTCTACGACCTGACCGGCTCGTATGGCGTGAACCTGTTCGGCTACGATTTCTACAAGGATTGCATGGCGCGCGGTCAGGAGCGCGCCAGCGCGCTCGGCCCCGTGCTCGGCGCCTATCATCCGGTCGTTGCGGACAACGTCCGGCGCCTGCGGGCCATCTCCGGCCTCGACGAGGTGTCGTTCCACATGTCCGGCACCGAAGCGGTGATGCAGGCGGTGCGGCTGGCCCGCTATCACACCAAGCGATCGCACCTGGTGCGCTTCTGCGGCGCCTATCATGGCTGGTGGGGCGACGTGCAGCCCGGCGTCGGCAATCCGGTGCCGGCGCGCGAGACCTACACCTTGAACGACATGTCGGAGGATGCGCTGCGCATCCTGCGCACGCGGACGGACATTGCGTGCGTCCTTATCAATCCATTGCAGGCACTGCACCCGAACGCCAATGCGCCCGCGGATTCGGCGCTGATCGACAGCGGCCGCGGCGCGAATTTCGACCGGGCAGCCTACGCCGCCTGGCTCAAGAAGCTCCGCGACGTCTGCACCGCACGCGGCATCGTGCTGATCTTCGACGAGGTGTTCGTCGGCTTCCGCCTCGCCCCCGGCGGAGCGCAGGAGTATTTCGGCGTGAGCGCCGACATGGTGACCTACGGCAAGACGCTGGGCGGCGGTTTTCCGGTCGGCGCGCTGTGCGGACGCGGGGACTTGATGAAGCGCTTCCGCGACGATCGTCCCGTCGACATCTGTTTCGCCCGCGGCACCTTCAACACCCATCCCACCGTCATGGCCGCGATGAACGAATTCCTGCTGCGTCTCGACAGCGAGGAGATCCGCGCGCTCTACCGCGATATCGATGCGCGGTGGGACGAGCGCGCGGCGCGGCTCAATCGCCGCCTGCGCGACGAAGGTCTGCCGGTCGAGGTCGCGAACCTGTCCTCGATCTGGACGGTGAGCTACACCACGCCGTCTCGCTACAACTGGATGCTGCAGTATTATCTTCGCGCCGAAGGCCTGGCGCTGAGCTGGATCGGAACCGGACGCTTGATCTTTAGCCTGAACTACACCGAAGCGGACTTCGAAGCCGTGGTCGATCGGTTCATCGCCGCCGCCAAGGCGATGCAGCAGGACGGTTGGTGGTGGTCCGATCCGGCCACCACCAACCGCTCGATTCGACGCCGGGTGCTGCGCGAGATTTTCGCCCATCGATTCACACCCAAAGCTGGCTGACAAGGCCGGCGAACCCACCTCCCCTCAGGCCTTGCTCGGCGCTTCATCATGCTGCGCATGCAGCGGGTCGATCATTTCGCCGCGCATCAGGTAGATCGGCGACTTGTAGTAGAGCTTGATGTCGTGAAACGGGTCGGTGAGGATCTTGGTCATCCAGACTAAGCCGGTCTGCACGTCCTTGATGAAGAACAGGTGCACGGTGCGGAACAGCAGCCCGGCCAGTCCCAGGAACAGCCAGATCTTGGCGACCTGACGGACGAACTCCGCCCACGTCGTGAACGGCTCCAGAACGCCGAACAGCGTCGGGTCGAACACCAGCACCAGCGGCGACAGAGCCCAAATCGTGAGCAGCACGATCTTGCGCTGCAGGTTGTAGCCGACCTTGATCTCTTCCTTGTGCTCGTGCGTGGCGTGGTTGATTTCGTCGTAGCCCTTGGGCTCGAAGAACAGATGACCGATCTGCCGGCTGGTCATCGCCACCAGCCATCCCACCAGCGCGGCGATAGCCGGATCGAAGAACACCATCACGTAGGCAATCAGGAAACTGATCGCGCTGACCAGGTGCAGCGCCTGATTGATTCTGCTGTGGTGATAGTAACGATGATCGTCCCAACGCTGCACCTTGAGTGCATCGCGAAAGCCAGACATGAAATTCCCCTTCTGTTTGAGTGAAGATTGCCGAAATCGCGGCGGCGTCAGCCCGTGGTCTTGACGTAGCGGATAAGCGAGAAGTGCCCGAACGGCGGAATCGGACGCCGTTCCACCAGGCGCATGCCATGTGGCCGCTCCGCCCACTGCTCGTAGCGCTGCCAGGAAAATTCGGTGCGCCAGCCGAGCCGGCGCACGACCGGTTGCAGCATGTGTTCAATCACGCGGCGCAATCCTGTTTCCGCGCCGACCCGGCTGAGCAGGACGATCTCGCCGCCGGGCTTCAGCACGCGGGCGAACTCATCGAGCGCGGCTTCGGGATCTGGCACCGCGGTGACGACATATTGCGCCACCACGACATCGAACGAGGCTGTCTCGAACTCGAGGCGCTGCGCGTCCATCACCTCGATGCCCTCGACGTTGCTCAACCCAAGTTCGGTCACGCGCTGCCGCGCCTTGCGCAGCATCGGCTCCGAGATATCCACACCGAACACGCGGTTGGTCTTGGAATAATCGGGCAGCGAAATCCCGGTGCCGACACCGACTTCGAGGATGCGGCCACCGACCCGCTCTGCCGCTTCGAGCGAGGCCATGCGCCCGCGCTCGAACACCGGACCGAACACAAGATCGTAGATCGGAGCCCAGCGGTCGTATGCCCGCTCGACGGTGTGCCTGTCGAAATCCAGTGTCGTAACGGCTGCCATGTTGCCACCCTGTTGAGTTTGAGATTTCGGGAACTATCCGTGCGCTGTGGCCTGCACCGGCCGGACCGCGCCCGACGAACGGGGACTCGATTTCAGGACCTGCTCGATATGTCCGATGAATTGCCGTGCGCTGGTCTCCCAGGAGTGACCCAGGGCGAACGCGCGGCACGCCTGCCGCGACAGGTCCAGCGCGCCCAGGCACGCCGCACGCAAGTCCTCGTTGAGCACGCCAACCGGACGATCGCCGATCACGTCGAGCGGGCCGGTGACCGGAAAGGCTGCGATCGGAACACCGCAGGCGAGCGCTTCGAGCTGCACGATGCCGAAGGTGTCGGTCTTGCTGGGGAATACGAAAACGTCGGATGCCGCGATCAAGGCGGCCAGTTCCGGGCCTTCCTTCAGGCCGAGAAAATTCACCGCCGGAAACCGCTGCCGCAGTTCCGCGGCTTGCGGCCCATCGCCGACCACCAGCTTGCTGCCGGGCAGATCGAGCGCAAGGAACGCCGGGAGATTCTTTTCGACCGCGACGCGGCCCACGGTGATGAAGACCGGCCGCGGCAGATCGAGCGGCGCGGCGCGATCGGGCTTGAACAGATCGGTATCGACGCCGCGCGTCCACATGCCGAGGTGCTGGAAGCCGCGCCGGCGCAGCAACGCCATCAGCGACGGGGTCGAAGTCATCGTCACCTTGGCGGGCGCGTGGAAGCGCCGCAACGCCGCATAGGTCCAGGATTCCGGAATCGGCGCGCGCGCCGCAATGTATTCGGGAAAGCAGGTCGAATAGCTGGTGGTGAACGGCAGGCCCCGGCGCAGACAATAGGCGCGCGCCAGGAAGCCGATCGGCCCTTCCGTCGCGATGTGGATGACATGCGGCGCCGCGGTCTCGATCCGCCGCTCGATCTCCGCCCGATTCGGCAACGCCACCCGCAGATTCGGATAGGTCGGTAGCGGAAACGACCCGAAACCCTCCGGCGTGAGAAACTCGATCGCACAGCCGAGCTGGGACGCGCTTTTCGCGAGCGCGGTGATGCTGCGCACCACACCGTTGACCTGCGGATGCCAGGCATCGGTCGCGATCAGGACACGCATCATGCCGCCCTCGCTTTTGAGATCGATGAATGCCGCGAAGAAAACCGGGCGCGGCACGTTTTGTCATATGGAAAATGTGTGTCGTCACAATTGCGCGCCGGGCATATGGCTTGATTCGCCCAGAATTTGCGCCGCGCCTGCACTCGCTCCGCATTTGACATCGCGCCGGTGATTCGCATGCGGCACAATTGCGAATTCATATCTCAACCGTGTGACGGCTCATGCGCCGCCGCACACCTGCTGTAACACTGCTGTCGCAAGCGCATGTCACCCTGAAATTTGTGATTCGCAGCTCGACGCAAGAGCCCGTTCTTTGAAATTGTCCGGCGACGCAGCGGGCGGCATCGCGCGATCCCTCAGGCACCACATGCCTTGGCGGTGGATCGGCGCGGCGATCAGCGTGGCGATCGTCACCTACGCCTTCGCAACATTGTTTAAGTTGCTGCAGGACATCGACCCTGCCGAGGTGCTCGACGCATTGCATGCCAAACCGGCATCAGCGATCGCGCTCGCCGCGCTGTGCATCGCCGCCAGTTACGTCACGTTAACCTTTTACGATTTCTTCGCACTGCGCACGATCGGCCGGCGCGACGTCCCTTATCGAATCGCAGCGCTGGCGGGATTCACGAGCTATGTGATCGGACACAATCTCGGCGCCACGGTCCTTACTGGCGGCGTGGTGCGCTACCGGATTTATTCCGCGCGCGGCGTCAGCCTGATCGAGGTCGCCAAGGTCGCGTTCGTCACCGGCCTCACCTTCTGGCTCGGCAATGCTTTTCTTCTGGGCATTGGCATCGCTTACGCGCCGGAAGCCGCGAGCGCGATCAACCAGTTGCCCGCTTGGATCAATCGCTGGATCGCGCTGGCCGGATTGACGGCCATCGCGGCCTACCTGCTTTGGCTCATTCCGCAACAGCGAGCGGTGGGCCGAGGCGAATGGCAGATTGCTCTGCCGGGCGCACGTTTGACGCTGCTCCAAATCGCCATCGGCGTGCTCGATCTCCTGTTCGCCGCGCTCGCGATGTATGCACTGCTGCCGGCGGCGCCACAGGTCGATTTCATACCGCTCATGGTCACGTTTGTGGCGGCGACGCTGCTCGGCTTCCTCAGCCATGCCCCCGGCAGCATTGGCGTGCTCGAAGCAGCGATGCTGGTCAGCCTACCGGAGTTCGACAAGGAGGAATTGCTCGCGGCGCTGTTGATCTTCCGCGCACTCTATTTTCTGCTGCCGCTGGTCGTTGCGATTCTCATCTTGGGAATTCGCGAACTTTGCCTCGCGGCGATGCCGAAAGACAACGCCCCCTGAACGTCAGGCCGCGGATTGCGACAGCGCCGGCGGAAGTTCCTCGCGTTCGCTGTCGTCGGCGGATGTTCCCACACCGGTCCAGGTGATGACCTCGAAGCGCCCGTCGAAGTGCTCCACCACCGCGGTGCAGCTTTCCACCCAGTCGCCGCAGTTGATGTATCGCGTGCCGAAATCGTCACGAACGGCTGCGTGGTGGATGTGTCCGCAAATCACGCCATCGACCTCGCGGCGGCTCGCCTCGGCGACCAGCGTCCGCTCGTATTCGCCGATGTAGTTCACCGCATTCTTGACCTTGAGCTTCAGCCATTGCGACAGCGACCAATAGTGCAGGCCCAGAACATGCCGGAACGCATTGAAGATGCGGTTCATGCCGAGCGCGATTTCATAGGCGTGATCGCCGAGGTAAGCGAGCCATCGCGCGTGCTTCACCACCATGTCGAAGTAGTCACCGTGGATGACGAGATAGCGCTTGCCATCGACGCTTTGATGGATCGCGGTCTCGCAGACCTCGACGCCGCCGAAATGGCTGCCGTAGTAGCCGCGCAGGAATTCGTCGTGGTTGCCGGGCACGTAAACGATCCGCACGCCCTTGCGGGCCTGCCGGAGCAATTTCTGCACCACGTCATTGTGGGATTGCGGCCAGTACCAGCCGGCCCGCAACTGCCAGCCATCGACGATGTCGCCGACAAGATAGATGACCTCGGCCTCGTGATAGCGCAGGAAATCGAGGAGCCGGTCGGCTTGGCACCCTTTGGTGCCGAGGTGAATGTCGGAGAGGAACAGCGCGTTAAAGCGGCGAATGCCGGGCATCAGCACGCGGGAGTTCTTTCGTTGTGACGGCTGGTACCGATCTGCCTGATTTGCATGTCGGATTGGTGACACCAGCTTCAATGCCGGCGGAACCGGCAACCCGGCGCGTCACAATTGTTGCGCCTGCGCGTGTTTCCGATCACGGGCCCACCGCGCTCAGAAGTCCAGGGGTGTCGCAAATTTCATGCGGAGCTCACGGCGCTCGTAGTTGCCGAGGTCGAACCGGCCCGGCCCAATTCGGGAGCGTCCAAGGACTTGCGGAGCCCAGGCGATGCTGAGCATGCGCTCACCGGGAAATCCAACCGACAGCGACGGCCCGGCAAACAGCGAATGGCCAAGCAACTCGTTGAGCACGAGTCCTTGGAACAGTGCGCGATGGCGCACCTCCGTCCCGATGAACACCGACTCGATGAACTGCTTTTCCGCGCTGTAGACTTGGGTGGCCAGGCCCGCCGCAAGCAGCGTCGCCGAGGCCCGCCCCCACGGCGCCCCGGGCATGATGAACCTCTGTGTGCCCAGCGCATACCCGACATTGATCGCGCCGTACCAGCGCGCGGACAGCACCGCATCGGCCAGCACCTTCATCTCCGAGCCGTACCCATCGGCATGGAACCCCGTGATGTTGTCGATGCTCGACCATCGAGGCTCGACGCTGAGAGTTAATGCGAAAGGCCGGCCCGGCTGCCGCTCGACGAGGCGGAAGAAAAACTCCACCGACGCGCCGTCGAATGCGTTGCGATGCACACGATCGACCGCATGCGGGTGGCCTGCATCGGCCAGCACCGCGCGGGCGGCCGTCACTTCGGACCACCGGGTGTATGCGCCATAGGCGGATACGGCGATCGCGAAGTTGTGCGTGAACGTGTGCGCGATTTCGATCGAGGCATTGAGCGCCGTGTAGCGACCGTCCCCCTTGCCGGTCCGCAACGTCGTCTCGACGGTCAATTCCCAGGTGCAGGGATCGCCAGGGTCGGTGGGGTCGGCAAACCCGAAGATGTAGCCGACCGGCACCTGCGGCGCGCCAGGCGGCGGCTCGACCTTGGTGCAACGATCCGGCGGCCGAAATTTTCTAGACGGATCGCCCTCCGCGAGGGCCTCGGAAGCGCCACCGCTCAGCAACAAGACAACAGTCATCGCCGCCCGCCGATGACAGGCCATCGATGGCCACTCCACGCAACTCAGGAAAACTTAAGACGACGGCGGTCAGGTGCCGGTTTTGAAATTCTTCGCCCAGTATTGTTTCACCTGAATGACGAGTTGCTCCGGCAGCGGCACATAGCCGAGGTCGGACGCATCGCGGGCGCCTTTCTCCAGCGACCAGCGGAAGAAATTCAGCGTGTCGCGCGCCCGTCCCGGCGCAATCGACTTCCGCATCTGGGCGAACACCGTCACCACCAGGGGATAGGAGTCCGCTCCGGGAGCGTCGATGATGAGCAGATCGAAGTCGCTGGTCTTGCTCCATTCCGCGCCGGTTGCCGCAGCCTGGAATCGCTCGGGCGCCGGCACCACGAACTGGCCCGTGCTGTTGCGGATCGCGGCATAGCTGAGCCGCGTCTGCACCGCGTGCGCGTACTCGACATAACCGATCGAATTCTTGGTGCTGCGGACGGTGCGCGAGATGCCGTCATTGCCCTTGGCGCCGGTGCCGTTCGGCCATTTCACCAAGAGGTCCGAACCCACCTTCTCACGCCATTGCGGACTGAGCTTGGACAGGTAGTTGGTGAAGTTGTAGGTCGTGCCGGAGCCGTCGGAGCGGTGCACCAGCACGATTCTGGCGTCGGGCAGCTTCAGGTCCGGATTGACCGCCTTGAGCGCGGGATCCGACCAGCTTTGGATGTTGCCGAGATAGATGTTGGACACGATCTCGCCGGTGAGCTTGAGCTGTCCCGGCCCGACACCGTCGAGGTTGGTCACGACCACCACACCGCCGATCACCACCGGAAACTGGATCAAGCCGAGCTTCTGCAGCTCTTCGGACTTCAACGGCACGTCGCTGGCACCGAAATCGACAAACCCCGACCTCACCCGCATCGTTCCGGCGAGCGACCCGACCGGTTCGTAGTCGAGTTGCGGCTTGGTCGGCGGATCGTCGAGGCCCGCTCCGGCGATCGCGAACTCTCCGCCGCCACCGACCCATCGCCGGTAACCGTTCGACCATTTGGAGATGATCGGGAACGCAAACGTCGAGCCGGCTCCGGTGACGGCCGATGCGCCGGCGACCTCCTGGGCATGCGATGGCGCAAAAGCACTCGATGAAAGAGCGATCGCGGTCATGCCGGCGATCAGGGCATATTTCATAACAACGTTCCCCACTTGGCCTTCAGTCCGTTTCAGGCGTCCGCTGCGGACGGCCGCAAGGCCGCCCGCAGCAAGCGATGACTCAGGCCGGCACGGCGGCGGCGCCGGGCAAGCCCACCTCACGCGGCGATGGCGCGGCCACCACCGCGGGACGCGGCACGGACCGGCGCTCCTCGTCGATACGCTCGATCAGGCTGAACGCACGTTCGGCGCTGCCGAGCAGCGTCAGGATCGCGCCGCGCTCCTCCCAGGGAAGCTCGGCGCCGAGCTTGAGGCAGCGTTCGCGAAGCTGCTGCAGGATCGTTTCGCGGAGCGCGGCATGGGGAGATACCAGAGCCTTCCGGGGATCTGGATTGATGGCCCGCAGGGCGTCCGAGACCTGGTCGAGCGTTTCGTTGACCAGGGCGCGGCCCGCGGCGGAGAACGGCTGGCGTTCGACACGTCGTCCGATCTGGTAGAGCGTCTCGCCGAGGCTTGCCGTCCAGTCCTCTTCCTCGATCATGCTGGCCAGCAGGTCGGCCTTGTCGGCCGCCATATCCGGCTGCAGCATCGCCGCAGTGTAGTTGCGGATTTCGCGGCTGAGCACGTCCAACTGGTTGTAGTGCTCCATGACGTCGTCGGGGACATTCTCCTCGCCGCGCGCGATGGCGAGGAATTGCCCTGCGCCTTGCAGATAGCGGTTGCTCTCCTGCTGCACGGCAGCGACGCCGGTCGCGAGATCCTTGCGGGCGCTGGGGTGCAGATAGCGCGGCGTCGAGTAGTCCTCCCGGTCCTCGATGCTGGTGTGTCCGACCCTCGACAACACCGCGTAGAACACGTTGATGAACGGGAACATCAACGCGGTGTTGAAGACGTTGAACGCCGTCGAATAGAGACCGACGGCGACCGGAACCAGTGGGAAGGTCTCCTTGCCGTTGACGATCACCGCGGCGCCCGGGTCACCGCCGAACCAGCCCATTACATACACAAGCAGGTCCATGGATACGAAGAAGAACGGTAACATCACCGCGACGCCGATGATGTTGAAACTGATGTGCGCGTAAGCGGCGCGTTTGGCGTTCTTCGATAGATTGAGCGATGCCATCCACGAGGTGATGGTGGTGCCGAGATCGGCGCCGAGCGAGAAGGCCACCGCGGTCTGCCAGTCGAGGATGCCGGCGGCGCCGAGGCCCATCACGATGCCGATCGTCGCCGACGACGAATGGATCATCGCGGTGATGAAGGCCGCGATCAGGACGCACCAGATCAGGTTGACGTAGTTGTCGGCCTTCAGCGCGCTGATCACCGTCATGACTTCCGGCATGTTGCGCAGCGGGCGCAGGCCGCCGGTCATCAGATTGAGACCGTAGAAAATCAGCGAGAAGCCCATGCAGGCCAACGCGATATTGCGGATCTTGTCGGTCTTCGCGAACACATAAACCAGCGCGAAGATGCCGCCGAGGATCAGCCCCAGCGGTCCGAGCGGCAGCGCGATCAGCCCGTTGCCGATCGTGGTGCCGATGTTGGCGCCCATGATCACGCTGATCGCGGGGCGCAGGCCCATGACGCCGGCGTTGACCAGACCGACCGTCATCACGGTCATCGCCGTGCTCGACTGGATGATCCCGGTGATGAAGGTGCCCGCCATCAGGCCCTTCAACGGCGTGCCGGCGATCGAAGCGAGCAAGGCTCGCATCTTGTTGACGGCCAGCGCCTGAATGCCGTTCGACATGAACTCGAGGCCCAGCATGAAAATGCCGAGACCCCCGATCACCGGCACGAGGACATCCCTAAACAGATCAGCGTGCATGAAACCCACCCCTCGCGGACCAGTGGCGGCCCCACGCCGCCTTTGTTGTTGATTGGCCCGCGTCACTCGTTTTCGGCCCTGGCCGGACGAGCGCGCTGCAATGTTGCGCGCCCGCAAACCCGTATGGGACGCGGCTTTTCAGCCACACCCAACGGGCGGTCGAGTCGAAGCAGCCATAGAACTGGCCGCCCGTGACAGACTGACGACACTCTGATGACGAACTGCGGATCACCGCAGCGCGCCATCAAACGACGCGAGCAAAAACCTCCGTGCTGAAATTCAGCAGTTCAGAGCTTTGGAAATTTTCGCCGTCAGGGACGCGCGTGACCGCTCACTCGGCGCGAGCCAGGGCAAAAGCTGGAATAAGATCGCACAGCCAACCTCGCAGACGAGGTTCATAGGCAATGGCGGAGAGGGAGGGATTCGAACCCCCGATACGGTTGCCCGTATGCCGCATTTCGAGTGCGGTGCATTCAACCACTCTGCCACCTCTCCGGAACCCGAAATGGCTGCTTGAAGCGCGCCCTGTCTAGCGAAGGCCGTCCGGCCAGACAAGAGCGGCCGGCCGCACCGCGCAGGCCCATCGTCTAGGACGTTCGCGCCCGCCCCGGCAGCGCCCGTTTCAGCGTCGCCCATGCCGGCGCCACGGCGAATTCGACCGCCGGAATGAGTGCGCCGCCGATCAGAAGGCCGGCGGCGCCGGACAGCGACGCGGCGACGATCCACTCGACCGCGCCGGCCAGCGCTGGCAATGCATGGGCCGCGGTCGCCGCGGCGGCGTGGATGGCGTGGCCTGGCCCGTCCAGACCGTAGACCTCCAGCCCATGCACCACGATGCCGCCGCCAACCCAGATCATCGCGGCCGTACCGATCACACTGAGCGCGCGGAGGAAATAGGGCATGCCGAGCACCAGCCCGCGTCCGAGCCCCCGGCTCAGCGACCCGATCGCCGACCGGCCCTTGTTCCGCGCCAGCGCCAGGCCGGCGTCGTCGGCCTTCACGATCAGCGCAACCGCGCCATAGACCGCAACAGTGATGCCGACAGCGACCACCGCCAGCACGACGGCCTGGGTCAGCACGTCGCTCCGGGGAAGCGCCGCCAGCGAGATCGCCATGATTTCCGCGGAGAGGATGAAATCGGTCTTGATGGCGCCCGCCACCTTCTCGTCCTCCAGGGTCTGCGGGTTGAGCGCCACGGAGCCGAGCCGAGCCTCATGCGCCTGCGCGCGATGCGGCACCATCGCCTCATACACTTTCTCGGCGCCCTCGTAGCAGAGATAGGCGCCGCCGATCATCAGCAGCGGCGTGATGGCGGCGGGAAGAAAGAGACTGAGCAGCAGCGCCACGGGCAGCAGGATCAGCAGCTTGTTGCGCAGCGAGCCCACCGCGATCTTCGCCACGATCGGCAGTTCGCGCTTCGCCGAGAAGCCGACCACATAGCGCGGCGTGACCGCGGCGTCGTCGATCACCACGCCCGCCGCCTTCGATCCCGCCTTGAAGGCCTGGCCTGCCACATCGTCGAGCGACGCCGCCGCCACCTTGGCGAGCGCAGCGACATCGTCGAGCAGGGCGATCAGTCCAACACTCACCGGTCATCCATCTTGGCTCGCCTCAACGGCCCGACGACCGGCCCAGTGTAGCGAAGAACATTACACAACCATGATGGCTGGCCCGCCGGAGATACAACGGCTTGGGGCGCCACCGGTTGCATTGGGCGGGAGGCCGGTTCAACTTACGCCCCTCACGCACAAGGACCGCCCATGGCCATCCCGCGCTCCGCCTATCCCGCGCCGTTCAACACCACGCGGGCAAGTCACATCGTCTGGACGGTGAAGGACCTCGCCCGCAGCCGCGCCTACTACGTGGACTGCTTCGGCTTCGCGGTCAGCGGCGAGGACAAGTCCACGCTCTATCTGCGCGGCATGGAAGAGGCCTGCCACCACAGCATCGTGCTCAAGCAGAGCAGCGATCATCCTGCCTGCGAGCGGGTCGGGCTTCGGGTCTACACCGAGGAGGATCTCGAGAAGGCCAAGCATGTGTTCGAACGCGCGGGCCTGCCCGCGAAGTGGGTCGAGGTGCCGCATCAGGGCCGCACGTTGCATGTGTCGGACGCGGTCGGCACGCCGCTCGAATTCTGCGCCACGCAGCCGGTGATGCCGCGGCTGGTGGTGGAGTTCAAGGCGCATCACGGCGCGAGCCCCTTGCGCCTCGATCACTTCCAGATTCTCACGCCCGAGGTGCCGAAGGCCTGCCAGTTCTACTGCGACCTCGGCTTCCGCCTCTCCGAGTTCATCGCGCCGGACGGCACCGACGACCTGATGTTCGTGTTCCTGCAGCGCAAGGGCAATCCGCACGACATCGTGTTCGCCAACGGCAGCGGCCCCCGTCTGCATCATGCCGCGTTCTCGGTGCCGGATGCCCAGCACATCCTGCAGGCCTGCGACATCGCCAGCGCCCACGGCTTCGGCGAAACGCTGGAGTCAGGTCCGGGCCGTCACGGGCCGGGACACGCGATGTTCACCTACTGGCGCGATCCGGACGGTCACCGCTTCGAACTGTTCAACACGCACTATCAGATGATGGACATCGAGAACGAGCCGGTGCGCTGGAACGCCTCGCAGCTGCGCCGCCGGCCGTGGGGCTTCCCGCCGCAGCGCTCGTGGTACGAGGAGGCGTCGAACTTCAGCGGCGTGAAGTCGAACGATCCGGTGCAGAAGCCGAACCCGATGTCGCTGGAGCGGTTTTTGGTGGAGCGCGAGAAGGCATAGCCTCGCCCTACCCTCGCTGTCATGCCCGCGAAAGCGGGCATCCAGTAACCACAGCTCAATCGGTGAGCACTGGATCGCCCGCCATAGGCGAGCGAAGCGACGCCGTCCTTCGGACGGCTATGCGCGGGCGATGACACCCGTGAGGACAACGGCGCTGAAACCTACTGCGACCCCTTGATCCCTGCAGCTTCAACGACCTTGCCCCAACGAACGATCTCCGACTTCACGAAGCTCTGCATGTCGGCGACCGAGGGCGTGTCCATCGGCACCAGGCTGAGCTTGGTGATTTGCGCCTTGACCTCCGGCATCGCCAGCACCGCCTTCAACTCGGTGTGCAGCCTCTGCACGATCGGCGCCGGTGTCTTGGCAGGCGCCGCCACCATGAACCACGCCACGGCCTCGTAACCCGGCACACCGGCCTCATCGACCGTGGGGATGTCCGGGAACGCCTGCAGCCGCTGCTTCGGGGACACGCCGAGCGCGCGCACCTTGCCGGACTGGATCATGCCGGCCGACGGCGGCACGTCGCAGAACATCATCTGGATGTGCCCGCCCACCACGTCGTTGAGCGCCGGCAGGCTGCCTTTGTATGGGACGTGAGTGAGTTTGGTGCCCGTCATGCTGGCGAACAGCTCGGCATAAAGATGATGCGGCGCGCCAGGACCGCCGGAACCGTAGCTCAGCTTGCCGGGGTTGGCCTTGGCGTAGGCGACCAGCTCCCTCACCGACTTCACCGGCAGGTCCGGATTGACGATCAGGATGAATGGGCTCTGCGCCACCATCGCGAGCGGCACGAGTTCCGTCGCCGGATCGTAGGGCAGCGCCTTGTGAACGGAAACATTGATCGCCATCGGCGTCGATGTGGCCTGCAGCAGCGTGTAGCCGTCCGGCGCCGACTTCGCGACATGGTTCGAGCCGATCACCGTGCCGGCCCCGGGCCTGTTCTCGACGATGACCGGCTTGCCGAGCCGAGTCTCAAGATGCTGCGCCACGATGCGCGCCGAAATCTCGGTCGAGCCGCCGGCGACGAACGGGACCACGATGGTGATCGGCCGCGATGGATACTCCTGCGCGATAGAGGGTTGCGGCACCGCCGCGAACGCGACCGCGGCAGCAAGCCTCCAAACCATCTGCATGTCCGTTCCCTTCCTATAACGATCCGGCAAGACCCGCCTGCTGCACGACCTTACCCCAGCGCAACCGCTCGGTTTCCACGAAGCGCGCAAGCTCGTCGAGCGGCGGGGTGACGATAGGCACCACGCCGGTCCGGTTGATCAGCTCTTGAACGTCTGGGAGTCCGAGGATGGTCTTGAACTCGGCGTGCAGCCGCTCGACGATCGGCTTCGGCGTTCCCGCCGAGCCTGCCACCATGAACCAGCCCGCCGCCTCAAAGCCCGGCACACCCAGGTTGCTGAGCGGCACTATCTCGGGCGCATTCACCAGACGCACATTGGTCGAAAGACCAAGCACGCGCACCGTGCCGGCACGGATCAATGGAATCGCCGGCGCAGTGTCAGAGAACATGATCTGGACATGCCCGGCCACCACATCCTTGATGGCATCGTTGCTGCCCTTATACGGGATGTGCGTCATCTCGATGCCAGTCATCGACTTCAACAACTCGGCGTAGAGATGATGCGGCGAGCCGGCGCCGCCCGATCCATAGTTGAGTTTGTTGGTTTTGGCATAGGCGACGAGCTCGGGCACCGACTTGATCGGCAGGTCCTTGTTGACGATCAGCACGAACGGCACGCGTCCGATCAGCGCCATCGGCGCGAAGTCCTTCACCGGGTCGTACGGCAGGGACTTGTACATGGTCGGGCTGATGGCAAGCGATCCGCTCCCCGGAATGCCGAGCGTATAGCCGTCGGGCGCCGCCTTCGCGCCGGCGGCGCTGCCGATGGTCGAGCCGCCGCCGGGACGGTTCTCGACGATCACGGGCTTGCCCAGCCGTTCCGACAGCTTGGGCGCCACGACGCGCGCGACAGTATCGACCGCGCCGCCCGTCGCCCACGGCACGATCAAGGTGACGGGCCGCGCCGGGTAATCCTGCGCCAGCGCGGCATGAAAGCCCACAGCGATCCAAGTCAACGCGACGACTGTGCAGCGAATGAACGACAGCATGACTTCCCCCTCGTCTTGTCGCCGTTCGCGGATCACGAATCCGCGGACGCGCTTGCTTCCTCCCGATGCATTCCCATTTCCAATGCGTGCCGGCGCCGGCTGGTTACTGCGATCCGGCGATGCCGGCGTCGCGCACGACCTTGCCCCAGCGGGCGATCTCGGATTTCACAAACGTCTGTAGGCCCTCGACGGAATTGTCGGGCATCGGAACCATGCCGTTCTTGGCGATGCCCTCCTTGATCTCGGGCAGCGCCAGAATGGCCTTGAGCTCAGCGTGCAGCTTATCGATCACCGGACGCGGCGTCTTCGCCGGCGCCACCATCATCTGCCAGGACGCTGCGTCGAAGCCGCGCGCCCCGGCCTCGTGGAGCGACGGCACATCGGGAAACGCGGCCAGCCTACTCATCGTCGAACTGCCGAGCGCACGCACCTTGCCGGCGGCGATCTGCGGCCCCGCCGGACCAAGATCGCAGAACATCACCGGCACATGTCCGGCCATCACATCGGTGATCGCGGGCTGGCTGCCGCGGTACGGCACATAAGTGATCTCGATGCCGGTCATGGCCTTGAGCATCTCGGCGAACAGATGGTGCGGCGTGCCGGGCCCGACCATCGCGAACGGCAGCGGCCCGCCCCTCTCCTTGGCGTACTTGATCAGGTCGGCGAGCGAATGGATCGGCAGCGCCGGGTTGACCACCAGCATGAACGGAGTGCCCGCCACCAGGGCCAGCGGCATCAGGTCGGCGACCGGGTCGTAGGCGACCTCCTTCATCAGCGCCGGATTGACCGCCATCGGGCCGCTCGGCGTCATCAGCAGGGTGTGCCCATCGGGCGCACTCTTGGTAGTGGCGAGGACCCCGGTGACGCCGCCGCCGCCAGGCTTGTTTTCGACCAGGAACGGCTTGCCGAGCCGCTGTTCCAGGTGCCGGCTCAGCATCCGGCTGAGGATGTCGCCGGCCCCGCCGGGGGCAAACGGCACCACGGTGGTCACCGGCCGGGAGGGATAATCTTGCGCCGACGCACCCGATGCCAGGACTGTCAACGCAGCCACCAAACCTGCAAGCGATCGGAAAAATGTCATTTCCATTTCCTCCGACCCTATTTGACCCGCTGCCAGACGATCTTGGCCACGCCTGCACCGGTGGTGGTTGTCGGATTACTGATCGAAAGCTGATCGCCCGAAAATGCGAACACGCGCTTCTGCGTCGTGCCGTTCCAGTTCGGGAATGTCGCGGTTTCGACGTTCACGGTGAGTACCTTGTCAGCATCGCTCGCCGTGTACGTCCCGAAATACGCGATGGTGCCGTGGACCAGCTTGGCGCTCTCCTCGGGGGTCGACTTCTCACGATTGCCGGAGGCGACCTGCGGCAGGTCCGCCCGCGTGATGATGATGGAGAAGCGCCCGTTGGCGTCGAAGGTCTGCTGGCCTCTGGCGCCCGGCCCGAACAGGTCGATCTTCTTGTCGGGCAGTTCCAACTGGATCGAAACGAGCTGCCAGGTTCCGACCAGCTCCTTGGCGCCCTGTGCAAGCGCCCCGCTCGTCCCGAGGGACAAACCCGCCGTCAGGGCCGCAACAATTCCAATCACACCGCCGTGCCACTTCATGGCGTCCGCCCTCCCTCAAATATGATGCCTTGCGGGGCCGATCGGGCCCCTGGCTCTTGGGGGGAAGCCTAACCGAGGGCCCCGCCGGCGGTAAGCGGCGGGAGCCCACAAAACCGGCCTTTCCTTGACAGTTTCGCCCGCCGCCCCCATAAGCATGGCCGTTGGCGCGGGCCTTCTGGTCCGCGTATTCGTTACGGCGCCAAGGCCCCGTAACCACAGCAGAAATCGAACGAATTGAGCCGGCCCGGATGCACGCGCCGGATCGAGCGCGGGACCAGAACGATGTTCGCAGTGATTAAAACCGGCGGCAAGCAGTACCGGGTCGCCGAGGACCAGTTGCTCCAGATCGAGAAGATCGAGGGCGAGCCCGGTCAGATTATCCAGCTCGGCGACGTGCTGATGCTCGGCGGCGACACGCCGCAGATCGGCTCGCCGGCGATTTCCGGCGCCAGCGTGGCCGCCGAAGTCGTCTCGCAGGGCCGCGGCCCCAAGGTCATCGCGTTCAAGAAGCGCCGCCGCAAGAACTCGCGGCGCAAGCGCGGTCATCGCCAGGAATTCACGCTGATCCGCATCACGGAAATCCTGACGGACGGCGCCAAGCCGACCAAGGCGGCGCGGCCGAAGCACGTTCGCCAGCCCAAGCCGGAAGCCGCCGTGGATGCGGACGGCGCCGAGACCTCGGGCGAGACCAGCGCGAAGCCGAAGGCCAAGGCAAAGGCGAAGAAGCCCGCAGCCAAGGCCAAGAAGCCCGCGGCGAAGCCGAAAGCTGCCGCCAAGGGAAAGAAAAAGTAACGAAACGCCGGCTAAGCCCGGCCAACCTTGCGGAAGGTTGCAAAGGCCCCGATATCAAAATTTGTGAGATGATTCCCACGCGGAATCGCAGTACAAAGACACCGAGTTCAGGACACCGGTTATGGCACACAAAAAAGCAGGCGGCTCTTCGCGCAACGGGCGCGACTCCAACTCGCAGCGGCTTGGCATCAAGCTGTTCGGCGGCGAGAGCGCCACGGCCGGCAACATCATCGCGCGTCAGCGCGGCACCACCTGGCATCCGGGCCATAACGTCGGCATCGGCAAGGACCACACCCTGTTCGCTCTCGTAAACGGCAAAGTCGAGTTCCGCACCAAAGCCAAAGGCCGCACCTACGTGTCGGTACTCCCGGCAATGGAGGCAGCGGCCGAGTAAGACGGTAGATCACATTGGGTCTGCCGGTATCTGTCGAACCGGTGGGCCCTATAGCGGGCTCTTAAAGGGGAGACGGGTGTCGTCTCCCCTTAAGCATTCAAGGAGCCCGGTAATGATTCTCGAAATACCCACCGAGTCCTTCCGCGAAGGAAGTATCCCCGTCCTTGAGACCGGCCGGCTGCAGTTGCGCGCCCCGCGTCTTGGGGACGCTAAAGTCGTTGCAGCGCTCGCGAACGATCGCCGCATCGCAGAGAATACCGCACGTATTCCGCATCCGTGCCGGCGCGCCGACGTCGAAGACTTCATTGCGTCGGCAAACCAGAACGGCGGCGAGCGCGTGTTCCTGATCGCACTGCGCGACGCCGGCATCATCGGGGCCTGCGGCCTGATGCAGCCCGAAGGCCAGAGCCCGGAGATCGGCTACTGGCTCGGCGCGAAATTCTGGGGCAAGGGCTACGCCACCGAAGCGGTCCGCGCGCTGATCGATCACGCCTTCACCGGCCTGGAATGCGAGGCGCTGCAATCGGCTGCGCGCGTCACCAACCCGGCGTCGCGCCGCGTGCTGGAGAAGTGCGGCTTCCAGTGGACCGGAGCCGGACTGCTTCGCATCCGCGCGCTCAACTCCTCGGCGCCGATCGACCGCTTCCGGCTCGATCGCGGCTTGTGGGCGTCGCTGAAGAGCTGGGGCCGTCTCGCGCCGATGGGTTAGCACTGCTGTCCCAAAAAATGTTTCGGGCCCGCGCAAAAACGTGATCGCGCGGACCCCCGCGTCGCGTTGACTCGGTGCATCGGCGGGACCACGTTTGATGCTTGTCATGCGCGCCGCCGAGGCGGCCGCACCCAACGCAACGAAACGCGGAGGTAGTCATGACGCCACCCGAGAAGCAAAGCCGCTAGAACCGCCTTGGTATCCGTTCGGACCCTGGCATAGCGGCGGCTTAACGACGGAACACCGGGAGCGGCCCCTCGGGCCGCATCAGTCAGGCATGGCCCACACCGCCGCTCCCGGTCTTATTTCCAAGCCTGAGTTCTGTCCCCTGGCGATACGAGCATCTGGCGCCGGGCGCGCAATTGAGCGAAAATATTCTCCTGTAATGCCTCCAGGAGGATCAGATGTCCTACGACCTCGACCAATTCATCGCCGATTGCCGCGCCGCATTGAAGCGCGATTCGGGCCCCGGCGGCCGCGAGACGGTGCGCGCGAAACTGGAAGAGTTGCTTCGCAACGAAGCCTTCATCGAAAAATACTGCGGCGAGAATATCCCGCGCGGGCTGAAGGTTCTCTACGAAGATCCCGACCTGAAATTCCAGATCCTCGCGCATATCAACGACAAGGCGCGTGTCTCGGCGCCGCACGATCACGGCGCGTCCTGGGCGATCTACGGCCAGGCGACCAAATACACCGACATGATCGAATGGGACCGTGAGGACGACGGCACGGATGCCAAGCACGCCAAGCTGAAGCCCGCCAAGAAGTACCGGCTCAACCCGGGCCACGCCGGCATCTACCAGGACGGTAAGATCCACTCGATCGATTATCCGGACTACGCCAAGTTCATCCGCGTCACCGGCACCAACCTGGACAACATCAATCGCATGCGCGTCGATCTGAAGACCGGCGAGGTCCATCAGATGACGCCGCAGCAGGCGACCTA
Organism: Hyphomicrobiales bacterium; assembly: GCA_021730985.1. Taxonomy (GTDB): domain Bacteria; phylum Pseudomonadota; class Alphaproteobacteria; order Rhizobiales; family Xanthobacteraceae; genus Z2-YC6860. The sequence continues at coordinate 66,009 of JAKFYI010000030.1, forward strand.
GTTTATTGAACTCAGTTTCCCCCCAAACCCTCCACGCCATGCTGTCCGACGGCGCGGAACTGGCGCCGATCGACCTGCGCGAGGAACTGACCTTCTCGCAGCGCCATCTGCTCTGGGCGCGCAACGTGCCGCTCAGCCGCCTGGAGCTGCGCTTCGCCCGGCTGGTGCCGCGCCACGCCACCCGGATCGTGCTGATCGACGACGGCGGCGATCTGGCAGTGCGCGCGGCCGACGTGCTGGCGCAGGCCGGCTACACCGGCGTTTCGATTCTCGACGGCGGCGTGACCGGCTGGGAGAAGGCCGGCTTCGAGCTGTTCTCCGGCGTCAACGTGCCGAGCAAAGCGTTCGGCGAGCACGTCGAGCACGACAGCGGCACGCCATCGATCTCTGCGGACGAGCTCGACACGCTGATCCGCAACAACGCCGACATGGTCGTGGTGGACAGCCGGCCGTTCGACGAATACCAGCGCGTCTCGATCCCGACTTCGACCAATGTGCCGGGCGCCGAGCTGGTGCTGCGCATCCACGACATCGCGCCGAAGCCGGAGACGCTGGTGGTGGTGAACTGCGCGGGCCGCACCCGCAGCATCATCGGCGCGCAATCGCTGATCAACGCCGGCGTGCCGAACAAGGTGGTGGCGCTGCGCAACGGCACCATGGGCTACAACCTCGCGGGCTTCTCGACCGAGAGCGGCAAGAGCAGGCGCGCGCTCACCACGTCGGAGGATGGCCTTGCGCGCGCGAAAGCCGCGGCGGATCGCATCGCCAAGCGCTTCAAGATCAAGCGCATCAGCCTTGCCACCGTCGATTGCTGGCGGACGCAGGAGCCCGACCGCACGCTCTACATGTTCGACGTCCGCAACCCGGAGGAATACGCCGCGGGCCACCTGCCCGGCGCGATTTCCGCGCCCGGCGGCCAGCTGGTGCAGGCCACCGACCAGTACGCCGGCACGCTTGGCGCGCGCATCGTGCTGATCGACGAGCACGAGGTCCGCGCCGCCATGACGGCGTCGTGGCTCAAGCAGATGGGCTGGAGCGACGTGTCGGTGCTGGCCGAGAAGGGCCACGAGAAGGGATTTCCCGCGGCGCCGGTGCTCGGCAACGTCGCCGCGCTGGAGCATACGGTCGATGCCGCGGCGCTCGTGAGGCTGCTGAAAGACGGCAAGGCCACAATTGTCGATCTTTCGCTCAGCCCGGCCTATCGCAAGGGCCACATTCCCGGCGCTTGGTTTGCCATCCGCTCGCGGCTCAAGGAGGCGCTGGCGAAAATCCCGGTCACCGGCGAGCTGGTGCTGACCTCGGAGGACGGCATTCTCGCGGGGCTTGCGGTCAACGAAGCGCAGGCGCTGACCCAGGCCCCGGTGGCGTCGCTGCACGGCGGCAACGCGGCCTGGCGCGCCGCCGGCCATCCGCTCTCGACCGACATGAACATGATGGCCGACGAGCCGCTCGATGTCTGGCTGAAGCCCTACGAGCGCCCGAACGACACAACGAGCGCGATGAGCGAATATCTCGCCTGGGAAACCGACTTGCTGCCGCGCATCGCGCGCGACGGCACGACGAAGTTCATGACGAAGTAGTGCCCTCGTTCAAACCACGGCGATGCAGTCGATTTCGACGTCGAACGGCCCCCACCAGGACGGTACGTGCAGGAAGATGCGCGCCGGCTGATCCACCGGGAAATAGCGTGCGTAGATTTCGTTGAACGCTCCGAAATGAGTCTCGTCCGGCGTGCAATAGACGTTGCACTTGACTACGCGCGTCATCGAAGAGCCTGCGGCCTCCACGCAGAGCTTCATCTGCGCGAGAACGATCTCGCACTGTTCGGCAAACGGCATCCGCCTGAGCTCACCGGTTTGCGGATCGAACGGCGGCAGGCCAGAGACATAGACCGTCTCTCCCGCCAAGATGACGGGATGGATCGGTCCTTTGCGGCGGCGCTCGAGGTAGGTCGAGAACGGCTCGACGCGGACCGGTGTGCGGTTCATGGCGGCATCTCCCTTGATCGGCGCCTCCTCGATGACGCGGCGCCGCGGCGCTGTCACGCTGCAACGGTTCGGCGCCGGCCGAACTGTGCCGTGTTGCCGGGCCGGCCGCGGAAACGGTAGAGTCGCGCATGGCCGCCGCCGCAAACATGGTCGAGGTTGCGGCGCTCGTCGGTGACACCGCGCGCGCGACAATGCTGGCCGCGCTGATGGGCGGACAGTCCCTGACCGCAACCGAGTTGGCCTTCCTCGCGCGCGTCTCCCGCTCGACGGCGAGCGAACACCTCGCCAAGCTGGTGAACGCGCGGCTGCTCACCGTCATCAGCAGGCGCCGTTTCCGTTACTACCGTATCGCTTCGCCGCTGGTCGCGAGGATGCTCGAAAGCATTAAGGCGGTCGCGGCGATCGAAGTGCCGCCGCGCCATCAGCCTCGCTCCGCGCAAGACGACGCGCTACGGTTCGCGCGCACCTGCTACGATCACCTGGCCGGCCGGCTTGGCGTCGCCATCGCGGACGCGCTGATCGCCAGGAATTTTGTCGTACTTTCCGAGGATGGCGGCATGGTCACGAACCTGGGCCGGCGTTTCCTGTCGGACTTTGGCGTCGATCTCGCATCGGAACTTCGCAGCAACCGGATTTTTTGCCGCGCCTGCCTCGATTGGAGCGAGCGGCGCCATCACATCGCCGGTCTGGTCGGCGCGCAACTGCTGCGGCGATGTTTCGATCTGGACTGGCTCGCCCGCGACCGCGACACCCGCGCGGTGAAAGTCACTCCGGCCGGGCGAACCGGACTGCGCGACACGTTCGGCCTCGATCCGGAAACGCTTACGGCGGCGGCTCCGAAAACGCGCGATCACGCCGCGCCAGTTGCTGCTCGCGCACGAAGATGAAAAGCCCGGCGGCGACGATAATCGCGGCCCCGATCGACATGAACATGTCGGGCACGTCGCCGAACACCAGATAGCCGAACAGCACCGCCCAGACGATGGTAGTGTACTGATACGGCACCACGGTGCTGGCCGGCGCCAGCACCAGCGAGCGGTTGACGCAGACGTGCGCGAACATCGCCACCGCGCCCAGCAGGCCGAGCAGCGCCAGATCGCTCCACGCAGGCGTTACCCAGCCGAACGGCGCGACCACCATGCCGAACAGCAACGCCGCGACCGTCTGCGTGGTCACCAGCACGGTGCCGCCGGTGCCGCGCAGAAAGCGCGTCGAGATCATCGACAGCGAGAACGTAAAGCTGCCGATCAGCGCGATCAGCGCCGGCCAGGTGAATGACGTCACGCCGGGCCGCAGGCAAACCACCACGCCGATGAAGCCCGCGACCACCGCGGACCAGCGGCGCCAGCCGACCGGCTCGCCCAGCATGGTCCCTGCGATCGCGGTGACGAAAATCGGACCGGCCAGATAGAACGCCATCACATCGGCGAGCGGCAGGTAGGCCACCGCCCAGTAGAAGCAGGCCACCTCCACCGTGGCGAGCACCGCCCGCAGCACCTGCTGGCCCCAGCGCGGCGCCTCGGCAAAGGTGGCCGCATCCCGCCAGATGAAGGGCGCGAGCAGCACCAGCGCCGCCACGCTGCGGATCAGCAGCACCTGGCCGACCGAATAGGTCGCCATGAGCCACTTGCCCAAGGCGTCGTTGACCGCGAACAGGAAGATGCCCGCTGTCATCAGCGAAATGCCCGCAAGAGCGGCATGGCTGGAGGCCCTGTCGGAAACCATGCGTCAAATGTCCGGCTTTACGTGCTTCCCAGGCGGCGGGCTTTGCTTATATATCAGCGCAATCAACACCCAACCCGTCATCCTAAGGCACCCGGCGCGGCCGGGCCTCGAACACACCCATGAAATTTCTCGACGAGGCCAAGGTGTATGTCCGCTCCGGCGACGGCGGCAACGGCTGCGTGGCGTTCCGCCGCGAGAAGTTCATGGAATTCGGCGGCCCGAGCGGGGGCAATGGCGGACACGGCGGCAAGGTCGTGGTCGAGGCGGTGGACGGCCTCAACACGCTGATCGACTACCGCTACCAGCAGCATTTCAAGGCCAAGCCCGGCGTTCCCGGCAAGGGCAAGGACCGTCACGGGGCGCGCGGCGCCGACACGGTCCTGAAGGTGCCGGTCGGCACGCAGATCTATGACGAGGACAAAGAGACGCTGATCGCCGACCTGACCAAGCTCGGCGAGCGCATCGTGCTGGCCGAGGGTGGCAACGGCGGCTTCGGCAACGCGCACTTCAAGACCTCGACCAACCGCGCGCCGACCAACGCCAACCCGGGCCAGCTTGGCGAGGAGCGTTGGATCTGGCTGCGGCTGAAGCTGATCGCCGACGCCGGCGTGGTCGGCCTGCCGAATGCCGGCAAGTCCACCTTCCTGGCCGCGACCAGCGCCGCCAAGCCGAAGATCGCCGACTATCCCTTCACCACGCTGCACGCCCAGCTCGGCGTGGTGGAGAGCGACGGCCGCGAGTTCGTGCTCGCCGACATTCCCGGACTGATCGAAGGCGCGCACGAGGGCAGCGGCCTCGGCGACCGCTTCCTCGGCCACATCGAGCGCTGCCGCGTGCTGCTGCATCTGGTGGACGGCACCGGCGAGCACGCCGGCGAAGCCTACAAGACCGTGCGCGCCGAGCTTGAAGCCTACGGCAACGGCTTGGCTGAGAAGCCCGAGATCGTCGCGCTGACCAAAATCGACGCCATGACGCCGGAAGACATCAAGCAGCAGGCGGCCCGCCTGAAACGCGCCACCAAAAAGACGCCGATGCTGCTGTCCGCGCATTCGCGCAAGGGCGTGCCGGAGGCGCTGCGCGCCCTGCTTGCGGTGATCGACGAAGGCGGCGGCACCACCGCCGCGCGCCGTCGCGACGGCGCGGTGGCGTGGCAGCCGTAATAAAGCTTTCGTGTCCTGGGTGACGGGGCGCAGCGAGGGAGGCTGGGGCTCCGGATTCTTTCCAGGGCTCGTCCTCCTCAATCGGTCAAGTCGGCTTTACACCTGAAAGCGGAATAGCGGCGGACATGAAGCAATGTCGGCTTTGTGCCAAAAGGCGACATCACTCGATCACCTCGTCGGCGCGCGCGAGCAGTGTCGGGGGGACGGTGAGGCCGAGTGTCTTGGCAGTCTTGAGATTGATGATCAGCTCGAACTTCGTCGGCTGCTCGATCGGTAGGTCGGCCGGCTTGGCACCCCTGAGGAGCTTATCAACGTAGGTGGCGGCACGACGGTGCTGCAGGATCGTGACCGCTGAATAGGCCATCAAGCCACCGGCCTCTACTACAATTCTTGAATGGTACACACCCGGCAGTCGATGACGCGTTGCCAGCTCTACCATACGGGCGCGGTTGACCGTGAATATGCTCTCGCCGGTTGCTATGACTCCTTCGGCGAGTTCTTTCGCTCCCGCATCGAAAGCAACGGGAAGATCACTGGAAGTTCGAATGTCTCGGATTTGCAGCTTTATGCCGAGCGAGTGTGCCGTCTCTTCAAGTGCTTTCACCTGAGGCGCGGCAACCGGGTCGGACAAGTGCGTGAGCACGAGCACGCGCGAGATTTGTGGCACAAGCTCCCTCAGTAGCTCCAGCCGCTTGCCGGCGAGAGCGGGAAACATAAGGGACAGCCCGGTTACGTTTCCTCCGGGACGGGCAAGGCTATCGACCAGGCCGGTCCCCACCGGATCGCCGAGGCCGATCATGACGATGGGGATGGCCTGCGTCGCCTTCTTCGCCGCCTGAGTGGCTGGAGTTGTCGACGTAACGATTACATCCGCGCCAAGGTGCATGCATTCGGCGGCAAGGGCCGCATAGCGTTCGGCCTGACCGTCAGCGGTCAGATAGTCGATGGTCATCGTTTGCCCGTGGACATATCCCAGCTCGCGCAATCCCTCGAAGAAGGCGCCAAATCTCGTCGATTGCAATGATCCCGGATCGAACGTCAGGAAACACAGCCTCGGAAGTTTTTTTGGCTGCTGCGCGCGCGCAGCGATCGGCCGCACCACAACGGCTCCGCCAAGTATGGTGATAAAATCGCGCCGTCTCATGCTTATGCCGTCTCCGCTCAGGAGACGGCATCGTAACCGCCCAGGCGGTGATGCCGGAAGGGCCAACAATGTCCGCTTCGGGTCAAAAGGCGACTTTCCAGCCCTTCGGACCATGTCTGCTTTACCTCTAACAGCAGACGTCGGAGCGGGTATGCCGTTGCGTCTGCAACGCCACTGAGTCTGATGCGCCGGCTCATTCCGGCTTGATGCCGATCGCGGCAAGAGTCTTTCGCCAGAACTCCGCCTGCGAGCGGCCCAGCGCCGCCGCTTCCTCGGGCGTGCCGCCGGCGACCGTGAACTCGAGCTTGGCGATTTTCTCCTGCAGGGCCTTGTCCTGGAGCACCTTGTTGACGGCCGCATTGATGCGCGCAACGACGTAGTCGGGCGCGCCGGCCGGAGCTGCGACGCCGAACCATTGGTTGGCGTCGAGGGCGCCCATATCGACTCCGCTCTCGCGCAACGTCGGCACCTCCGGCATCGACTTCATCCGCTGGTATCCAGTGACGCCGAGAATTCGCACCTTTCCCTCGCGGCCGAGCGCGATCGAGGTGGAGGGAGCGGTGAACAGAAGTCCCACATGGCCCGCCACGATGTCCTGAATCGCGGGAGCTGCGCCGCGATAGGGCACGAGCGTCATCTTCGTCGCCGTCGCCTGCAGGAATGCAACCGCGCCCAGGTGCGGCGGCGAGCCGACGCCGGAGTGGGCAAGCTTGAGGTCGTCCGGCTTCGCCTTGGCGAGCGCGATGATCTCGCCCACTGTCTTGGCCGGCAGCGTGTTCGCGCCGACGAACGACAACGGCGTGCGGGCGCTGAGCACGATCGGGCGGAAGTCCTTGATCGGATCGTAGGTTGCGCCGGCCACGAGGCTCGGGCCGACGATCATCGCGATATCGAACGAGCCGAGCGTGTAGCCGTCCGCAGCCGCGCGGGACAGCGCCAGCGCCGCCGTCGAGCCGCCGCCGCCCGGCCTGTTCTCGATGATGACCGGCTTGCCGAGTTCCTCCGCGAGCGGCGCGGCCACGGCGCGTGCGATGACATCCGTTGGCCCGCCCGCGGCGAAGCCCACGAGGAATGTGATGGCGCGGCTTGGATAGGCCGCGGCGCTTTCCTGCGCTTGCGCTGGAGTGCCGGCGCAGAGGGCTGCGAGGCCCAATGCCGTCGCTAAAGTGACCGACACAAAACCACGGACGCCGACTGGCATGAATGACTCCCTGCTTGCAGGATGCGACCTTCGCCGATTTAGGCATGGCCTGACGAGCCCGTCCACCCGGCCGCTCGGCCCGCTTCGGTTTCGCCCCTGAGCCGGCGTGTCGCCAGCTTCGCACTCGCGCCGCGCAATGACGCGGAATGACTTTCCCGCTAGTGTGTCGTGCCAATACGCGACTGGAGAAATTTCCACGATGAAAACCCGCGCAGCCGTGGCCTGGAAGGCCGCCGAGCCCCTCACCATCGAAACGATCGACATCGAAGGGCCGAAGGCCGGCGAGGTGCTGGTCGAGATCAAGGCAACCGGCGTGTGCCACACCGACGCCTATACGCTGTCCGGCGCCGATCCGGAGGGGCTGTTCCCCGCGATCCTCGGCCACGAGGGCGCAGGCATCGTGCGCGAGATCGGCGCGGGCGTGACCTCGCTGAAGGTCGGCGATCACGTCATCCCGCTCTACACGCCGGAATGTCGGCAGTGCAAAACCTGTCTGTCGCAGCGCTCCAACCTGTGCACCGCGATCCGCGCGACGCAGGGCAAGGGCGTGATGCCGGACGGCTCAAGCCGCTTCCGCTGCGACGGCGGCGACGTGTTCCACTACATGGGCTGCTCGACGTTCGCGAACTTCACGGTGCTGCCGGAGATCGCGCTGGCCAAAGTTCGTGAGGACGCTCCGTTCGACAAGATCTGCTACATCGGCTGCGGCGTGACCACCGGCATCGGCGCGGTGCTCAACACCGCGAAGGTGTGGCCGGGCGCCAACGTCGCGGTGTTCGGGCTCGGCGGCATCGGCCTCAACGTCATCCAGGGCGCGCGGATGGTGGGCGCGGACAAGATCATCGGCATCGACACCAATCCGGGCAAGCGCGCGATGGCCGAGAAATTCGGCATGACGCACTTCATCAATCCGAAGGAGGTGGGCGCCGACAAGGTCGTGCAGGCGATCGTCGATGCGACCGGCGGCGGCGCGGATTTCTCGTTCGAGTGCATCGGCCTGCCGGTGACCATGCGGCAGGCGCTGGAGTGCTGCCATCGCGGCTGGGGCGAGAGCATCGTCATCGGCGTCGCGGCGTCCGGCCAGGAAATTTCGACGCGGCCGTTTCAGCTCGTCACCGGGCGCGTGTGGAAGGGCACCGCGTTCGGCGGCGTGCGAGGCCGCACCGAAGTGCCGAAGATCGTCGACTGGTACATGGAGGGCAAGATCAACATCGACGACCTGATCACCCACACCATGCCGCTCGACAAGATCAACGACGCCTTCGACCTGATGCACGAGGGCAAATCGATCCGCAGCGTGGTGGTATACTGATGAGCATGAAGCGCCGCGACTTCATCGGCATCCTGGGCGGCGCCACCGCAGTTCCGCTGCTGAACCGCGTGGCGTTTGCGGAGGGCCGCACGGCGACGCTCGGCATTCTGGTGACCGGGCATCCCTCGCTCGACATCGTTACGGCGGGACTGCGCGAATCGCTGGCGAAAGTGGGCTGGGTTGAAGGTCAGAACCTTCGGCTGGTAACCCGCGCCGGACAAGGCGAAGAGCTCCAGGCGATGGCGGCGGAACTGGTCCGGATGAAGGTCGATATCATCGTGACATCGCTGACGCCCACCGCGCAGGCGGCGAAGAAGGCAACGGCTACGATCCCGATCGTGATGGCTGCGGCCGGCGATCCGGTTGGCACCGGACTGGTGGCAAGCCTCGCTCGCCCCGGCGGCAATGTCACCGGTGTCACAACCGCCGGCACCGAGGTGGCCGCGAAAAGCCTGGAACTGGTGCGCGAAATGTTTCCGTCCGTGCGCCGTGTCGGGGTCATCGCCAACGAGAACGACTCGTTCACCGGCCCGTATATCGCCCAGTTGCGGGAAGGCGCGCGGCGCTCCGGTCTGGAGATCGAGGTCGTGATGGCGCATTCCGCCGCGCCGCAAGAACTGATCTTTGAAGCGGTCGTCGCCAAGGGCGCCGATGCGGTCATCATCCAGGGCAGCATGGTGCGCCCCGGCTCGACCGTCGAACTTGCGATCAAGCACCGGCTGATCTCGCTCGGCAGCAACCGGTCCTGGCCGATGTCGGGAGGGCTGATGTCGTACGCGGCGAGCCTCACCGATGTCTATCGGCAGTCGGCCGACTACATCGACAAGATTCTCAAGGGGCGCGCGCCGGCCGACCTTCCGGTGGCGCTCGCCACCAAGTTCGATCTGGTGATCAATCTCAAAGCCGCCAAGGCGCTCGGGCTGACGATCCCGGAAGCGTTCCTGACCCGCGCCGACGAAGTGATCGAGTAGCGCGGGGCTAGCGCCGCGGGTGCGGCAGGTGGATGCGCTTGCGCTCGAACCGCTTTGGCCGCTTCTCATCCCGGACGGGTCCGCCGCTCAGGATCGGAATGCAGGCGATGAAGACCGCCATCGCCAGGATCGGCATGATTTCCATCGGGTTCACCATCGGACACCTCGTGTTCGCCGTCGCCCCTCCCCACGCCATTCAAACTGCGGCTTTCCGGATAACGGCCAAAGCCGCCGCCGGTTCACCGGTGGGATAAAACCAGCAAGAACCGGGCCATCCCACATGCGCCGGGGGTTGTGCGGCCATGACTGACAAGAACGGGGCGTGCTAGACAGGCCGCCCAACAAGCCCTCCGGCCCGCATATCTGCGCTGACATGACTGCAAAAACCCCAGCCCTCGCCGATTTCCGCCGCATCGTGGTGAAGGTCGGCTCGTCGTTGCTGGTCGATTCGGCGGCCGGCCGGATCAAGGAGGCGTGGCTTGCCTCGCTTGCCCAGGACATCGCCAAGCTGCACAAGGACAAGCGCGACGTGATCGTGGTGTCGTCCGGCGCCATCGCGCTCGGCCGCGCCGTACTCAAGCTGCCGAAAGGTCCGCTCAAGCTGGAGGACAGCCAGGGCGCCGCCGCGGTCGGCCAGATCGCGCTGGCGCGCACCTGGGCCGAGGCGCTCGGCAAGCACAAGATCACCGCAGGCCAGGTGCTGGTGACGCTGACCGACACCGAGGAGCGCCGCCGCTATCTCAACGCGCGCAACACCATCGCCAAGCTGCTGGAGTGGCGCAGCGTGCCCGTCATCAATGAGAACGACACCGTCGCCACCAACGAGATTCGCTACGGCGACAACGACCGCCTCGCCGCACGCGTCGCCGCGATGGCGAGCGCCGACCTGCTGGTGCTGCTGTCCGACGTCGACGGGCTCTACGACGCGCCGCCCGCCAGCAGCGCCAAGGCAAAGCACATCCCGCTGGTGCCGCGCATCACCGCTGCGATCGAGGCGATGGCCGGCGCGTCCGGCTCCGAGCTGTCGCGCGGCGGCATGGTCACCAAGATCGAGGCCGGCAAGATCGTCACCACCGCGGGCGCCCACATGGTGATCGCCTCGGGCCATGTCGATCATCCGCTCGACGCGATCGCGGCGGGCTCCCGCGCCACTTGGTTCCTGACGCCGGCCAATCCGGTGACGGCGCGCAAAAAATGGATCGCGGGATCGCTCGAACCGAAGGGCACGCTGACCATCGACGCGGGCGCCGCCGCAGCATTGCGCCGCGGCAAGAGCCTGCTGCCCGCCGGCGTGGTGCGGGTCGATGGCGTGTTCGGCCGCGGCGACGCGGTGCTGATCCGCGGGCCGGACGGCGCCGAGATCGGCCGTGGGCTGGTCGCCTACGACGCCGAGGACGCGGCCAAGATCATCCGCAAGTCGTCCGGCGACATTGCGCTGATCCTCGGCGTGGAAGGCCGCGCCGAGATGGTGCACCGCGACGATCTGGTGCTGGGCGGCGCGTAACACGACATTTGCTTACGCCCATGGAACCGGATTGCCGCCAGCGCATTGACCGGGCGCGACGCGATACACTCATGAGTCTGAAGGCGATCCACCGATCGCCCGGAAAACCCCGGCCGCTCGGCTGGGGTTTCCGTTTGTGCCTCACCGCACCGGAAAATCGAAGAACGTGTTCGGGAACGGCTCGTTGCGCAGCGTGAAGTGCCACCACTCCTTGCTGTAGGGCATGAAGCCGCGGCGGCGCATCGCATCGGCCAGCAGCCTGCGGTTGGACTGCGCCTCCGCGCTGACGGTCTTATCGCTTGGTGCCGAGCGCGAACTGAAGAAGTCGAACGGCGTGCCCATGTCGAGCTCTTTGCCGCCGTCACGCCGCACCAGCGTCATGTCGAGCGTGGAGCCGCGCGAATGGCCGGAGCGCGCGGCGATGTAGCCGTCGCGGAACAGGTTGCGCTTCTCGACCTGCGGATAATAGTCGGCCTTGCGCGCCTCATCGCGCAGGTCGCGAGCCCAACGCGCGAAATGCGCCACCGCGCGCACCGGGCGGTAGCAGTCGAACGCCTTGACCGCGAGCCCCTGCGGCGCCAGATCGCGCGCCACGTCGGCCAGCGCGGTCGCCGCCTCGCGCGTCAAATAGCAGACCGGCTTTTCGTAGCCGTCGATCGGCTTGCCGACGAAATTGTCGGAGCCGAGATAGCGCATGTCGATCACGAGGTTCGGCACCAGCGTGGACGCATCGACAAACGTGGGCGGGCGCGTTGTCTGGGCCGAAGTCGGCAGGCTGGATGAGACCATGAGAACGGCTGCGGCGAGAGTCCGAATCAAGCTGCGCGTGTCGTAGCATTGCTTGCGGCGCACCGCGGTGTCATGCCCGCGAAGGCGGGCATGCAGTACACACCGGTGGTCCTGTGAGTACTGGGTCCCCGCCTTCGCGGGGACGACAGCAAACCCCGGTGCAGCAATTCGGCAAACATCACGCATCCAGCCAGGCCACCGCACGGATCGGCGCGCCGGTGCCGCCCTTGATCTTGATCGGAAAGCCGATGAAACGGAAACGGCCCTTGCCGACCAGCTTCTCAAGATTGACCAGCCCTTCCATGTGCGTGAAGCCGAGATCGCGGCAGACGTGATGGACCTCGAAATTGTTGCGGCCGGTGCGGCCCGGGCTCACCGCCTCGACGCCGAACATGCCGATCTTCTTCTCAGCGCCGAGCCAGGTCGCCGATTCCTTGGTCAAACCCGGAAAGTCGGTGATGAACGCCGGCGTGCCGTGGGTGCGCCGATAGAAATCCATGTGCAGCAGCACCGTGTCCTTCGGCTTGATGGTGACGCCGGCCGCCTTTTCGGCCGCCTGCAAATCCTCGATCGAGATGTCGGACTTCAGCGGCTTGTGCGAGAGATCGAGACACACCGCCTCGGTGAAGAAATTTTCCAGCGGCATCTGGTCGACCGACATGGCGCCCGGCTTGGCGTCGAAATGCTTGGGCGCATCGACGTGCGTGCCGGAGTGATCGCCCATCACGATCGCCATGGTGGCAGCGGAGAACTTGTAGCCGTCGGCCTCGCGCACTTCCTCGTGCGTCGAGAACGGCGTGGTAACGACCTGCGGATGGTTCGGCAGCACCTGCATCTTGTGTTCAATGTCGCGGGAAAGATCGATCAGGATCATGGGCGCTCCAAACGCGATTGGGGTGGCGACGGTCGGCGGCGGGGCTTCAGGCTAGCGCCGACCGGCGCGCTTGACACCTACCCAAGCTAGGACTATATTCCGCGTGTCCTGCTCACCGAGGGCGCCTTCCGGAGGCGTTTGGTTGGCGGAGCGGGATGCGGCGCCTGCGGTTGGTCCTCGCAAGACCGGCCCCGGGAGGCCCGGGTCACCGTCCGTCCCCAATATGGAGGGGCTGCCCTTCAATGGGCTGGTGGGGACCGGAGGAAGGCCAGGCGAAAGCCAGGCCGATCCAGAGGTGGAAGGCCCACCCAGACGGTCCTGAAAGTTACGGTCCCGAGCGCCCAAAATCGCCGCGGTGGAGCGCCGGATGGCGACACGCTCTCGCAAGAGCGTGAACGCCGAAAGGCGTGAAGAAGATAAAGCGCTGTCTGGCACTCCGCCCCCTCACTTCGGTGAGGGCGACGTGAAGGACCACCGCGGGCCCTCCGGCCCGCCCGCGATGAACCGTGCCTGGCGCATGCCGCGCGTGCGCGGCCATGGATGAGAACGCCCGGCAAACGTGATAAGAATAGATATAAACTTCTTGAGCATATCTCGCATGGCCGCGCCGCTGAAAACCATCGAAGGATCGACTGACGTCGCCGCGGCGATGATCGAGATCGGACGCCGCGCCAAGGCTGCGGCGCGCGTGCTCGCGCTCGCCTCGACGGCACAGAAGGACCGCGCGCTCACCGCGATGGCGCAGGCAATCCGCGCCGCCAAGTCCGACATCCTGAAAGCCAACGCCGAAGACATCGCCGACGCCAAATCCGCGGCGCAGGCCGAAGCGTTCCTTGATCGCCTTGCGCTCGACGACAAGCGCGTCGCGTCGATGGCCGAGGCGCTCGAAGTGGTGCGCGAGCAGCCCGATCCTGTCGGCAAGGTCACGGAATCCTGGACGCGTCCGAACGGCATGACGATCGAGCGCGTGCGCGTGCCGCTCGGCGTGATCGGCGTGATCTACGAAAGCAGGCCGAACGTCACCGCCGACGCCGGCGCGCTGGCGCTGAAAGCGGGCAACGCGGTGATCCTGCGCGGCGGCTCCGACAGCCACCGCTCGGCGCGTGCCATTCACGCGGCACTCACCAAGGGCCTGCGCGACGCCAACCTGCCCGAAGATGCCATTTCGCTGGTGCCGACGCGCGACCGCGCCGCGGTCGGGATGCTGCTGCAAGGCCTCGATGGCGCCGTGGACGTGATCGTGCCGCGCGGCGGCAAGAGCCTGGTTGCGCGCGTGCAGGCCGAGGCGCGCGTGCCGGTGTTCGCGCACCTGGAGGGCGTCTGCCACGTTTATGTCGACAAGGCCGCCAGACTCGACATGGCGCAATCCATCCTGCTCAACGCCAAGATGCGCCGCACCGGCGTGTGCGGCTCCGCCGAGACGCTGCTGGTCGATCGCGCCGCCGCCGCGACCCACCTGAAGCCGCTGCTGACGGCGCTGCTCGACGCCGGCTGCGAGATTCGCGGCGACGCCGCCGTGCAGAAGGCCGATCCTCGCGTGAAGCCCGCCAGCGAGGATGACTGGTCCACCGAATATCTCGACGCCATCATCACCGCGGGCGTGGTGGACGGCGTCGATGCCGCCATCGGCCACATCGAGCGCTACGGCTCGCACCACACCGACGCGATCGTCACGGACGATCAAGCCGCCGCCGACAAGTTCCTGAACGAAGTGGACTCCGCCATCGTGCTGCACAACGCCTCGACGCAGTTCGCCGACGGCGGCGAGTTCGGGTTCGGCGCGGAGATCGGCATCGCCACCGGCAAGCTGCACGCGCGCGGCCCGGTCGGCGTCGAGCAGCTCACCAGCTTCAAATATCGCATCCGCGGCACGGGGCAGATCAGACCGTGACATCCCCGCCCAGACTGGTGCTTCCCCTGCACACTCCGGGGATGCGAATCGGCCTGTTCGGAGGAACGTTCGATCCGCCTCACGCGGCCCATCTGGGCGCCAGCCTGCTGGCGCTGAAGCGGCTCAACCTCGACCGGATCTGGTGGCTGGTGACCCCCGGCAATCCGCTGAAAGATACGCGGGGCCTGCAACCGCTGGAACAGCGGATGGCGGCGGCGCGCGAGCTAACAAAACATGCGCAGATCGACGTCACCGGTCTCGAAGCTGTCATCAACACGCGCTATACTCACGACACGCTGGATTTCCTGGTGCGCCGCTGTCGCGGCGTGCGATTTGTCTGGGTGATGGGCGCCGACAACTTACGGAGCTTTTCCCGCTGGCAGAACTGGCGCGGCATCGCGAACCTCATGCCGATGGCGGTCGTCGATCGCATGGGCTCAAGCCTCTACGCCATCAACGCCCGCGCGCCCCAGGCGCTGGGCCGGTATCGCCTCCCCGAAGACATGGCCCCCGTGCTGGCCGACTGCGCGCCGCCGGCCTGGATATACCTCCACGGCCTCAAATCGCCGCTGTCTTCGACCCAGTTGCGGGCCAAGCGCAGCAAGCCGAGAGGTTGAAACCACAGGACTCCCGTGCCTATCTTAGTGTCGTGGGCCCCGGCCATTCCCGGGCATAATGCAACCGAAAGGACAAGCACCCCTGCCGACCACAGCAGCCCCCCGGGTCCGCACCCGTCGCGTGGCACCCGCCCCGGTCTCCAAGCGTCCCGACGCCGGTGAGACCCTTCGCCATATCCTCGAGAGCCTCGATGACATGAAGGCCGAGGACACCGTCACCATCGATCTCGCCGGAAAAACTTCGATCGCGGACGCCATGGTCGTGACCAGCGGGCGCTCGACCCGCCATGTCACGTCGATCGCGGACAGCGCGATCGACAGCCTGGAAAAAGCCGGCGTGAAAGGCATTCGCGTCGAAGGCAAGCGCAACGGCGACTGGGTGCTGATCGACGCCGGCGACGTCATCGTGCATGTGTTCCGGCCGGAGGTGCGCGCGTTCTACGACATTGAGAAGATGTGGGCGGGTTCGCGCAGCCGCAAACCAAGCTGACCGCGATGCGTCGCAAAGGATAACGGGCGATGCGGCTCACCGTCGCCGCGATCGGCCGGCTCAAGGAAGGCCCCGAGCGCGAGCTCGCCGAGCGCTATCGCAAGCGCGCCGAGCAGCTGGGCCGGCGAATCGGACTGCGCGAGGTCGAAGTCGTCGAGATCCGCGAGAGCCGCGCCCAGGAGGTCGGCAAGCGCATGATCGAAGAATCGATCGCGCTGGCCAACGTGATCCCCGACAAGGCCGCCATCGTGATCATGGACGAGCGCGGCAATAGCCTCGACAGCGCGGCGATCGCAAGACAACTCGGAACATGGCGCGACGCGGGCCGTCCCGCCGCGGTGTTCATCATCGGCGGCGACGATGGCCTCGCCCCAGCGTTGCGCGAGCGCGCCACCATGCGGCTCGCATTCGGCGCGGCGACCTGGCCGCACCAATTGGTGCGCGGCATGCTGCTGGAACAACTCTATCGCGCTGTCACAATTTTGGCCGGTCATCCCTACCATCGCGCCTAGAATTTGATCGCGTTCCGCCTGGACTCGGAAGGGTCCGCGCGTTACCCCAGGCTTCGATGGCCGACCGACGACCGCAAGCCGATTCGCGCCGTGCGCTCCGCCTGTTGCTGGCGCCGCTGCTCTTGCTGGCGCTCCCCACCGCCCCGCTCGCCCAGTCCACGCTCGACAAGCTTCGCCAGCACGACAAGGAACTCGAAGCGGTCCGCCAGCAGCAGCGGCAGATCGCCGACACCGAGGCGCGGCTCAAGCGCGAGATCGGCTCGATCGGCGACGACCGCCGCAAGCTCAACCAGACGCTGATCGATGCCGCGGCCCGCCTGCGCACCGGCGAGGTGCGCGTCGCCGAGGCCGAGGGCCGGCTGAAGCCGCTCGATGAGAACGAGCGCGGCATCCGCCAGTCGCTCGACGGCCGCCGCGCCGCCATCGCCGAGGTGCTGGCTTCGCTTCAGCGGATCGGCCGCAACCCCCCGCCGGCCATGCTGGTCCGCCCCGAGGACGCGCTCGCCTCGATCCGCACCGCCATCATGCTCGGCGCCGTGCTGCCGGACATGCGCGCGCAGGCCGAGTCGCTCACCGCCGACCTGTCCGACCTGGTGCGGATCCGCCGCGAGATCGTCGACGAGAAGGAGCGGCTGCAGCGCGACGCGGCCGCGCTGTCGGAAGAACGTCGGCGGATCGCATTACTGGTAGAAGAACGCCAGAAGAAGCAGGTAGAAACCGAGAAGCAGATCGGCGCAGAACGGCAGAAGGCGATGGAACTCGCCCGCCAGGCCGACGATCTCAAAGAATTGATCGGAAAATCCGAACAGGGTCTCGACCGGGCCACCCGCGCGGCCCGCGCCGCAGACCGCACTGAAGGTGAAAAGTCCAACAGCGGCAGAATCGACCTTGCGGCCCTAAAAGACCCCGGAAGATTGGCTCCAGCCGTTGCTTTTGCGTCCGCACGGGGTCATTTACCACTGCCGGTTAACGGGGTCCGGATTCGAGAATTCGGGGCCCCCGACAGCCTCGGAGGCTTGGAAAAGGGCCTTTCCCTCGCCACGAGGGCGGCAGCGCAGGTCACCGCGCCCTGCGACGGGTGGGTTGTTTACGCTGCTTCCTTCCGCAATTACGGCCAAGTCTTGATCCTCAATGCGGGCGGCGGATATCATGTGGTGCTTGCCGGGATGGATCAGATTTCAGTCGATGTTGGCCAGTTCGTGCTGACCGGAGAGCCCGTTGCGACAATGGGGTCTGGTGCGCAAGTGGCGGCAACCCTGGCGTCGGGCTCCAATCAGCCGGTTCTGTACGTCGAATTTCGCAAGGACGGGACTCCCGTCGATCCCAGCCCATGGTGGGCAGCAAGCGAAGGCGAGAAGGTTCGCGGATAATGCGCAAGACAGCTCTCATTCTCCTCAGTGCAGCTTCAGGTGCGGCACTGTCGTTGCTGGCCACCCAGCCGCAATTCTTTTCCAGCGCGAAGGCTGCGGCCGCCGACACCTACCGGCAGCTCAACCTGTTCGGCGATGTGTTTGAGCGGGTTCGCTCCGACTACGTCGAGAGGCCGAACGACGCAAAGCTGGTCGAGTCCGCGATCAACGGCATGCTGGCCGGATTGGATCCGCATTCGAGCTACATGGACGCGAAGAGCTTCCGCGACATGCAGGTTCAGACCCGCGGCGAATTCGGCGGCCTCGGCATCGAGGTCACGATGGAGGAAGGCCTGATCAAGGTCGTCACCCCGATCGACGACACACCCGCCGCCAAGGCCGGCGTGATGGCGAACGACATCATCACCCACCTCGACGATGAAGCGGTGCAGGGCCTCACGTTGAACCAGGCGGTCGAGAAGATGCGCGGCCCGGTCAACACCAAGATCCGACTCCGCATCAGCCGCAAGGGCATCGACAAGCCGACCGAAGTGACGATCGTCCGCGCCGTGATCCGCGTGCGCGCGGTGCGCTCCCGCGCCGAAGACGACATCGGCTACATCCGTGTCAGCCAGTTCAACGAGCAGACCACCGACAACCTGAAGAAGGCGATCGAGGAGCTGGCGACCCAGATCCCGGCCGACAAGCTCAAGGGCTTCGTTCTGGATCTGCGCAACAATCCGGGCGGCTTGCTCGACCAGGCGATCACGGTGTCGGACTCGTTCCTCGACAAAGGGGAAATCGTCTCGACCCGCGGCCGCAATGCCGAAGAAACTCAGCGGCACAACGCGCGCCCGGGAGACCTCACCCGCAACAAGCCGGTGATCGTGCTGATCAACGGCGGTTCGGCCTCGGCGTCCGAGATCGTCGCCGGCGCCCTGCAGGACCACAAGCGCGCGACCGTGCTCGGCACGCGCTCGTTCGGCAAGGGTTCGGTGCAGACCATCATCCCGCTCGGCGCTTCGAACGGTGCACTGCGGCTGACCACGGCGCGCTACTACACGCCGTCCGGCAAGTCGATCCAGGCCAAGGGCATCACGCCGGATATCGAAGTGCTGCAGGACGTGCCGGACGAGCTCAAGGCGCGGATCGACACCAAGGGCGAGTCCTCGCTGCGCGGCCATCTGAAGGCCGACGGCGACGAGCAGACCGGGTCGCAGTCCTACATCCCGCCGGATCCGAAGAACGACAAGGCGCTCAACATGGCGCTCGAGCTGATCCGCGGCAAAACCACCAACGCGGCCTACCCGCCGAACCCGCGCGGTGGCGTGCCGAACTGATCGATCCGCGATAAAGGTTGCTTTGGGGCGGCCAGTCGGCCGCCCCATTTTTTGGCGCACCCATCCCGGCGCCCACGGTAAACGAACAGTTAACGATCGCTCGCCTACGCTGGCTCTCATGATTCGCGGGGGTTTCGGCTGTGGCGACCGATGATCTGGACGCGCCGCTCGGCCAGGACATAAAGAAGCGTCGGCGCTTCCGTATTCCGGTCACCGTTACGCAGGTGATCGCCGGAATGCTTGGCCTGATCGTCGCCACCTTCGGGGGCTGGGCGCTGGTCGCCAGCGATCCGCTGGGCGGCGAGCCCATGATCGTGGCGTCCGCCATCACAACCAAGGGCGAGATGCCCCTGGTGGCATCTGGCCCGCGCAAGTACGACGGCCCGGGTGCCACCCCAAGTGTCGTCGCAAGCGCCACCCCGGCGCCTCCCCAGACTCCGTCTCAAACCAACGTCATCACAATCATCGACGGCAGCACGGGCAAACGCCAGGAAGTGCCGATCGCGGCCCCCCAAGAAGGACGCGGACGGCCCGAGCAAAGCCTGCTCGAAGGCACGCGCCACGGCGCCATTCCGAAGATCGCGCCCGACGGAAAGCGCCCCGCGGAGGCCTACGCCCGCACCGCCAAACTGCAGGGCAAGCCGGACGCTCCGCGTATCGCCATCGTGATCACCGGACTCGGCGTTAGCGGCAACGTCACGCAATCAGCGATGAGCAAGCTTCCGGGTCCGGTGACGTTTGCGTTTGGCCCATACGGCTTTGAGATCGACCGCACCGTCGCGAAGGCGCGCGCCGACGGCCACGAGGTGCTGCTGCAGATTCCGATGGAGCCGTTCGACTATCCGGACAACGATCCCGGGCCGCAGACGCTGCTGGTGTCGCTTAGCGCCGAACAAAACCTCGACCGTTTGCATTGGCTGATGAGCCGGTTTCAAGGCTACGTCGGCATCTCCAACTTCATGGGCGCGCGCTTCACCGCATCGGAACCGGCGCTTGCGCCGGTGCTGCGCGAAGCCGCCAAGCGCGGCCTGATCTATGTCGATGACGGCTCCTCGCACCGCAGCCTGGCCGGCCAGATTTCCGGCATCGACAATCTGTCTTTCGCCAAGGCGGAGGTCGTCATAGACGCCGTGCCGACGCCGCCGAACATCGACCGCGCGCTGTCACGTCTCGAAGCGCTGGCGAAGGAGCGCGGCTTCGCGATTGGCGTAGCCTCGGCGCTGCCTGCCTCGATTGATCGCATCGCGAATTGGGCCAAGTCAGCAGGAAGCCGCGGCGTCGTGCTGGTGCCGATCAGCGCCGTAACATCGAAGCCCAGCTCAAGCTGACAAACGGTGTCCCTCGCCGGACTTGACCCGCCGGGATTCGTCTTATCTATACCTCGCAAACCAGGAGCGGCTTGGCGCAGCGTCGAGCCAAGACGAGATCGCTTATGCCTCGATTTGAAGACCTGCCTTACCGGCCCTGCGCCGGTCTTTGCGTGATCAACCGCGCAGGTCACGTCTTCGTCGGGCGGCGGAAGGATGGCCCCGAGCACACCGATGCAACGCACGTCTGGCAGATGCCGCAGGGCGGCATCGACAAGGGCGAGAAACCATATCCGGCTGCGTTGCGCGAGCTTCGTGAGGAAACCAACATCAGATCGGTCAAACGGCTCGGCTCGATCAAAGATTGGCTGACCTACGACATCCCTCCCGTAATCGCCGGCACGGCGTGGAGCGGCAAGTACCGCGGCCAGAAGCAGAAGTGGTACGCCCTGCAATTCACCGGCAGCGACAAGGAAATCGACATCCTCAATCCGGACGGTGGACACACGCCCGAGTTTTGCGAATGGCGATGGGAGCCGATGCAAAACCTTCCCGGCTTGGTCGTGCCGTTCAAGCGGGCGACCTACGAACGTGTGGTCGCCGAGTTCTCGAAGTTCGCCGCACGATTGTCGTGACGC
Organism: Hyphomicrobiales bacterium; assembly: GCA_021730985.1. Lineage (GTDB taxonomy): Bacteria > Pseudomonadota > Alphaproteobacteria > Rhizobiales > Xanthobacteraceae > Z2-YC6860. The sequence goes on from JAKFYI010000030.1 coordinate 86,821, forward strand.
GAATCCCGACGTGACTGGAATGCCCGGATCGCAAGAACGATCCCGGCATAGAAGGGATCGGTCGGGAAGATCAGGTAATCCCACAGGTTGGTGCTGTCGTATGCGCCGCATATATAGAGCAGCGCAGCAAGCCCAACCCAGCACGCTACGTCATAGACACGCGCGATCCAGCCGACCATCACCAAGCCAAGCATGAGGGCTGGCACGGCGATGCCGCCGTAGCCGAACTCATAAGGATCGAAGCGCGTCAATCCGATTGTGAAGGGATAGTACGCGATCGAAATAGCGATCAGGCAAACCAGCATCGGACACGAGGTGCGGCTTTTGCCGTCCGAGATGAACGTAACGAGCAGAGTCGCGAGCATCACGATCGCAGCAGCGGACAGCGGCCCAACCGTGCCCAGTAAAACCGCGCCCAGACTTGCCGGACCCAACGGGATAAAGGCCAAAGCAGCACCGGCAATCGTGGCTACAATCCGGACGCCGATGCTCGCCCGCCGGACGGGCAGGACCACGACCACAGCCAACACCAGCGCTGGCCCGAGAAGTTCGATCGCGTTCATCGGCACGGTGGTCCTCCGCGCTCTGCGATCCAGTCACGCGAAATTCGGGCGTGCAGCAGCTCGCTGGTGCCGTCGATCCGCGTGAGAGTGAACAGCGCGTGATACACACCGCCCGGTCCAACCATCATCCAGGGGTACTTTGGTACGTCGCGCGAGGTGCGGCCAAACCTTTGCGAATAGAGATCGCGCCAGGTTTGTCCCTCATCGCTCGAAACAGCAAAACTGAGCGACCAAAGCTTGGTCGAAGGATCTGCTATGCTCGCTATCGCGAAGATGTCCCTTCCGATCCGCACAACTGACACAGGCGTTTCGAAATTCGGAACGTTCGTCGGCACGAGATCGGTCCAGCTGTTTCCCGCATCGGCCGTCTTGCTGTTCATCGTGAGCGGTTCCCGGGTGCGCATCAGCGCGATCGCATTTTTCTCATCGCGAACCGAGACATACGGCTGACGCGCCTTGAAGTTCCTGCCGATACGGCGCTTGCCAACGACGCGCCCGCGGCTGTCGAGCAGGATGAGCTCGGGAAACGTTCCCAGAAACTCCCGGGAAGCCGGAACGATCGTCATGTCGCCACGAGCCGGAACGGCAGGGCCGCGAACATTGGTGCCAAGGTTGAATATCGGCGACGTGGTGAGGTTGCGCGGCGGCGACCACGTCTCGCCCTCGTCTTGCGAATGCGTCAGCTTGAGATTCACGCCATCCCACCCGCCGGCGAGACTGGTCGCGAACACCAGCGTCAGGGCGCCGCCCGGATCGCGGAAGACCACCGCATTTCCAACCTTGCGGACAAAGCGTCCGGTACCCGCCGAGGTTTCCGCCGGGCTGACGATGACCCGCGGCTTGCTCCATAGCGAGCCGTCGTAAGTGGCGCTCCAGATTCGGACGTCCGGATTGAGTTCGTTGGTGCCCTCGTACCAGACAGCGCGGATGCGGCCGTCACGCAGCATCACCGCGCTGATGGCATGTGCATGTCGCTGGCCGACGTGGAAGGTGTCGATTTCGAAGACCGGACGGCCTATGCACTCCGGCGCCGATTCGGGCGGCATGAAAGCCACCGGCCACGCAGGTGCACGAACGGCAAAACCGGCGGCGATCAACGTCAGCAGGCCAGCAAGCGCCGCCAGGACGTGATGCCGCATCTGCCTTGCCTGCTAGCTGACGGATCCAGTCATGAGATCATCGCCCGAGCACGGCCTGCACCGCGCGGAGTTGATCGAGACGATGGGCGGCGCGGTCGCGGGCCGCGCCTTCGGCGGCGTCAGCGACGTCCTCTTCGAGATCCTTGATCTGGCCGGCCAGCACGGCCCCATCGACCTGATCGGTCGGCATGGCGAAATCCGCCAGCAATGTCAGGCCGTTAGGCCCGACTTCGGCGAAGCCGCCGCCGACCATGGCGCGCACCTGGGCGCCGTTTTCGGTGATCGTCACGATGCCCGGCCGCAGCATGGCGACGAGCGGCGCGTGCCCGGCGAGCACGCCGAAATCGCCTTCGGAACCAGGCACATCGACCTGATCCACCATGCCGGAGTAGAGCAGCTTCTCCGGTCCGACCAGGTCGAATTGAAACTTCGCCATGGAGCCTTCCTCGCGGTCTTCGCGCTACTACGCCGCTTCCGCAGCGAGCTTCTTGCCCTTCTCGATGGCTTCTTCGATTGTTCCAACCATGTAGAAGGCGGCTTCCGGCAGGTGGTCGTACTTGCCCTCGACCAAACCTTTGAAGCCCTTGAGCGTATCGGCGAGATCGACGAGCTTGCCCGGCGAACCGGTGAACACCTCGGCGACGAAGAACGGTTGCGACAGGAAGCGCTCGATCTTGCGGGCGCGCGACACCGCGGTCTTGTCCTCTTCCGAGAGCTCGTCCATGCCCAGAATGGCGATGATGTCCTGCAGCGCCTTGTAACGCTGCAACACCTGCTGCACCTGACGCGCGATACCGTAGTGCTCCTCGCCGACGATCAGCGGAGAGAGCATGCGCGAGGTGCTATCGAGCGGGTCCACCGCCGGATAGATGCCCTTGGCGGCGATGTCGCGAGACAGCACGGTGGTCGCATCCAAGTGCGCGAACGAGGTGGCCGGCGCCGGGTCGGTCAAGTCGTCGGCCGGCACGTAGATCGCCTGCACCGACGTGACCGAGCCTTTGGTCGTGGTGGTGATGCGCTCTTGCAGCGCGCCCATGTCGGTCGCGAGCGTCGGCTGATAGCCGACCGCCGAGGGAATGCGGCCGAGCAGCGCCGACACCTCGGAGCCCGCCTGGGTAAAGCGGAAGATGTTATCCACGAAGAACAGCACGTCCTGGCCCTGGTCACGGAAATGCTCGGCGACCGTCAGCCCCGAAAGTCCGACGCGGGCGCGGGCGCCCGGCGGCTCGTTCATCTGGCCGTACACCAGCGCGCACTTGGAGCCTGCGGTCGAACCGTTGTTCTTCTTCGGATCCTTGTTGACGCCGGACTCGATCATCTCGTGATAGAGATCGTTGCCCTCGCGGGTGCGCTCGCCGACGCCGGCGAACACCGAATAGCCGCCGTGCGCCTTCGCAACGTTGTTGATCAGCTCCATAATCAGCACGGTCTTGCCGACGCCGGCACCGCCGAACAGGCCGATCTTGCCGCCCTTGGCGTAGGGCGCCAGCAGATCGACGACCTTGATGCCGGTGACAAGAATCTCGGCTTCGGTGGATTGCTCGGTGTAGGCCGGGGCGTCCTGATGGATCGCGCGGCGCAGCTTGGTGGGCACCGGGCCGGCTTCGTCCACCGGCTCGCCGATGACGTTGATGATGCGGCCGAGCGTTTCCTCGCCCACCGGCACCGAGATCGGCTCGCCGGTGTCGGTGACCTCCTGGCCGCGCACCAGGCCCTCGGAGATGTCCATTGCAACGGTGCGAACCGTGTTCTCGCCGAGATGCTGGGCGACTTCGAGCACCAGGCGATTGCCGCCGTTTTTGGTCTCCAGCGCGTTCAGGATCGCCGGCAGGTGATCCTCGAACTGCACGTCGACCACCGCGCCGATGACCTGGGTGATTTTTCCGACTGCGTTGGGCGTTGCCATATCGTCCTCGTTACCTGAATTAAAGCGCTTCCGCCCCGGAGATGATCTCGATCAGTTCCTTAGTGATCATCCCCTGGCGGGTGCGGTTGTACGTGATGGTCTGCTTGCGGATCATTTCGCCGGCGTTGCGGGTCGCGTTGTCCATCGCCGACATACGCGCGCCCTGCTCCGACGCGGCGTTTTCCAGGAGAGCGCGGAACAACTGCACCGCGATGTTACGCGGCAGCAGCTCGGTCAGAATGTCGAGTTCGTCCGGCTCGTATTCGTAGGAAATCGTGGGCGCGCTTTCGGAAGCAGCGGCTTCGAACACCGGCGGGATGATCTGCAGCGCGGTCGGAATTTGCTGAACCACCGAGCGGAAGCGCGAGAAGAACAGCGTCGCGATGTCGAACTCGCCCTTCTCGTAGAGATACTGGATCTTCTCGCTGGCCTTTTCGGCGTGATCGAAACCGAGCGTCTTCACCCGCAGTTCGACCACTTCGAGGATCATCGAGCCGTACTGGCGGCGAAGCTGGTCGGCGCCCTTGCGGCCGATGCAGAGGATCTTGACGGTCTTGCCGTGCCCGACCAGAAAATTGATCTTCTCGCGCGCGAGGCGGACGATCGAGGAGTTGAACGCGCCGCACAGGCCACGCTCGGCGGTGCAGACGACCAGCAGGTGAACCTGGTCCTTGCCGGTGCCGGCCAGCAGACGCGGCGCGGAATTGATGTCGGCGACCGAGCCCGCGATGTTGCTCAGCACCCTCTCCATGCGCTCCGCGTAGGGCCGCGCAGCCTCAGCCGCAGCCTGCGCGCGGCGCAGCTTGGACGCCGCCACCATCTGCATGGCCTTGGTGATCTTCTGCGTCGCCTTTGTCGCGGCGATGCGGACCCGCATGTCTTTAAGGGAGGCCATTTCGTCTCAGCCGCTTCCAATCAACTCGTCGAATTCATCTCGAAGGCGTGGATGGCCGGGACAAGCCCGGCCATGACGGCGGTCAGGCAAACGTCTTGGCGTAACCGTCCACTGCGGCTTTCAGCTTGCCGGCGGTCGCGTCGGTCAAGTCGCTGGTCTTGCGGATGTCCTCGAGAATCTCAGGGTTCTTGCTGCGCACCAAGGTGAGCAGGCCTTCCTCGAAGGCGCGAACGCGATTGACCGGGATCGGATCGAGATAGCCGTTCACGCCGGCGTAAATCACAACGACCTGCTCTTCCATCTTGAGCGGCGAGAACTGCTGCTGCTTGAGCAGCTCGGTCAAGCGCGAACCGCGGTTGAGCAGGCGCTGCGTGGTGGCGTCGAGGTCGGAGCCGAACTGCGCGAACGCCGCCATCTCACGATACTGAGCGAGTTCGCCCTTGATGCGGCCGGCGACCTTCTTCATCGCCTTGGTCTGCGCGGCGGAGCCGACGCGCGACACCGAGAGACCGACGTTCACCGCCGGACGGATGCCCTGATAGAACAGGTCGGTCTCCAGGAAGATCTGGCCGTCGGTGATCGAAATCACGTTGGTCGGAATGTAGGCCGACACGTCGTTGGCCTGTGTCTCGATGATCGGCAGCGCGGTCAGCGAGCCCGCGCCCGCGCCGTCGCCCATCTTGGCGGCGCGCTCAAGCAGGCGGGAGTGCAGATAGAACACGTCGCCCGGATACGCTTCGCGGCCCGGCGGGCGGCGTAGCAGCAGCGACATCTGGCGGTAGGCGACGGCCTGTTTCGACAGATCGTCATAGATGATGACGGCGTGCATGCCGTTGTCGCGGAAGTACTCGCCCATGGTGCAGCCGGCGAACGGCGCCAGGAACTGCATCGGCGCGGGATCGGACGCGGTGGCGGCAACGACGATGGAGTATTCCAGCGCGCCCTGCTCCTCCAGAACTTTCACGAACTGCGCGACAGTGGAGCGCTTCTGCCCGACAGCGACGTACACGCAGTACAGCTTGATCTTCTCGTCGGTCTGCGCGTTGAGCGGCTTCTGGTTGAGGATGGTGTCGAGCGCGATCGCGGTCTTGCCGGTCTGACGATCGCCGATGATCAACTCGCGCTGACCGCGGCCGATCGGGATCAGCGCATCGACCGCCTTGAGGCCGGTCGCCATCGGCTCATGCACCGACTTGCGCGGAATGATGCCCGGCGCCTTGACGTCCACGCGGGCGCGCTTATCGGCCTTGATCGGGCCCTTGCCGTCGATCGGATTGCCGAGCGCATCCACCACGCGGCCGAGCAGGCCCTTGCCAACCGGCACGTCCACGATGGCGCGGGTGCGCTTGACGGTCTGGCCTTCCTTGATCTCGCGGTCGGAGCCAAAAATCACGATGCCGACGTTGTCGGTTTCGAGGTTCAGCGCCATGCCGCGTGTGCCGTTTTCGAACTCGACCATCTCGCCCGCCTGGACGTTGTCGAGGCCGTAAACGCGCGCGATACCGTCGCCGACCGACAGCACCTGACCGACTTCGGAGACTTCGGCCTCCTGGCCGAAATTCTTGATCTGGTCCTTGAGGATTGCGGAAATTTCCGCGGCGCGGATGTCCATCAGCGTGCCTCTTTCATCGCGTTCTTGATCGAATTGAGTTTGGTGCGGAGCGAGCTGTCCACCATGCGGGAGCCGAGCTTGACGGTGAGCCCGCCGATGATCGCCGGATCGATCTTCACGTTGAGATCGACCGCCTTGCCGCCGGTGACCGACTTGAGCGCGCTCTTGAGCTCTTCGAGATGGGCGTCAGAAAGCCTTTCGGCGACCACGATCTCGGCGGTCACCTCGCCCTTGTGCTTGGCGACCAGCCCGCGGAACCCGCGGATCATGTCGCCCACCGCAAACAGCCGGCGGTTCGAAGCGACCAGGAGAAGGAAATTGGCGGTGAGGCCCTTGATGCCGACCTTGTCGAGCACGGCGGCCAGCGCCTTGGACTGCTCTTCCGCGCCGAACACCGGGCTGCGAACCAGGCGGCGCATGTCGGGATTGCCGGCCAGCAACGCGGCGAAGGTGTCGAGATCGGTCTTCACTGCATCGACGGCCTTCTGGTCGCGAGCAAGCTCGAACAGCGCCGTCGCATAGCGACCCGCCATGCCGGATACGATTGATGTTTCGCCTGCCACTGGAACGCGCTCTTGAGAGATCAACCCGCGGATCCGGCCGACCCGGCTGGTCGGCACAAACCCTTGGATTTCAAGGGATTTATCTGATTTGGCGAGCCGTCATACAGTGGCGACGAAACCCGTCTAAATCGCGCGGTTCCGTAACATATCGATGCTTGCGGCGCAACAAGGGCAAGGCTGCGGGAACACAGAAGGCGGCTGGATTCTTCGAGGGTCCGGATTTCGCCGCCCAGCAACTTTTCCGGTTCCGGCAAGGACGCCATCCGTCCCTGCAATCTCAGGATTCACGAGGCCAGTCTGCGGATTTCCTGCAGCGTGATGTCCGCCAGATCGTGCAGCCGCTGCAGCTCCGTCCCGACCAATGTACGCGGGCGAGTATCGAGCAGACACAGGGTGCCGATGCAGCTTCCGTTGTCGAGGATCAGCGGATAGCCGGCATAGAACCGGATACGCGGGTCGTTGGTCACCAGCGGATTGTCCGCGAACCGCGCGTCCTGGAGCGCGTCCGGGATGATCATGGGCTCGCGGTGATAGACGACGTGGGCGCAGAACGCCTCGTCACGCGAGGTCTCCTTCGACTTGACACCCAGGCAGGACTTGAACCACTGCCGGTTGGAATCGACCAGGCTGATCATCGCCATCGGCACGTCGAACAGCGCCGTGGCGAGGCGCGTAACGCGATCGAACCGCTCCTCGGAGGCGGTGTCCAGGATGTTCAGGCCGTGCAGCGACGCAATCCGCTGCTCCTCGTCATCGGGAATGGCGGCGCGAATCCAGTGGCACGCCGTCCGCAGCACCCAGGCGCGAATCTTGGTCCTGGCGTAGCTGCTGGAAAACGGCTTGATCAGCCAGTCGGAGACACCCGCCGCATCGCCCGCACCCGCATCGTCCTGCGCCGCCACGATGACGACGGGGAGCGATTCATCGTCCTCGGTCTGGCGTATCTCGCGGCACAGCATCACGCCGTCGATGTGCGTTCCGTCATGCTCGAGGAGGGCGAGCGAGGGCCGATCCTTGGCGATCAGCTTTCGCGCGTCCTCGATGTTGGAGAAGAAAACCGGACAAATGCCCTCGGCGCGAATTGCCTCCGACAGCGCCGCGGCCGTGCTGGAATTGGAAATGTTGAGAAGCACGGAGCGTTCGGGAAGGGCCGGCTCCAGCGAGGTGGTGGCCTGAAACTGCGCCACCGGAGGCTCCGAAGGCCGGGCCTGAGAGGGCTTCAATTCGACGATCTCGCCTTCGGTGGCGGCACCCACCTCCAGCACAGAACCTGCGGCGCGAACGTCCGCGCGCAGCCCTTCGATGATGCGGTCGATCGAGGCGTCGTCGCGCGCCGGATCGTGGTGGGTCAACGCGACCCGCTTGACGCTGGCGTGCCGGGCGAGACCGACGACGTATTCACCCGAGCTGTGGCCCCAGCCAACCTTGGACTCGTACTCGGCCGCGGTGTACTGCGCGTCGTGGATGACGAGGTCCGCCCCGTTCATGAACTCAGCGTGGCGCAGGTCCTGGCCAGCGATCTCCCCCAGTCCGCTGCCCAAGCCGCGCGAATAGGGCTCGTGATCGCAGCAGTACGCAACCGAGGCGCCGTCCGCCGTCAGGCGATAGCCAAGCGTCAGCGCAGGATGATTCAGATATTGCGTGGCGACCTTGATGTCGCCGATCTCGAAGTTGCCTTCGAGCAGATCGTGATAGCGGATCGTCGCGCCGAACTGGTCGGGCGTGATCGGAAAATAAGTGTGCTGCATCTGCCCGGCCAGCGTTTCGCGCAACGACTGGTCGAGGCCCTTCGGCCCGTAGATGTGCCACTCATTGCCGGCATCGAACAGCGGCCCGAAGAACGGGAAGCCCTGGATGTGATCCCAATGCGTGTGACTGATCAGGATGTGGCCACGCAGGCCCTTCGCGCCCGATGCCATAAGGGCGCGGCCAAGCGCGTAGATGCCGGTGCCGCTATCGATGATGACGAGCGTGCCGCGTGACGAGCGGACTTCGATGCACGAGGTGTTGCCGCCGTAGCGCGCCGTGCCCGGTCCTGGCGTCGGTATCGAACCGCGCGTGCCCCAGAAACGAACGTGCATCGGGCTCCCCACCGCAACGGGATGGCCAGCTCACGCATCAAGCTGACGGCGATAAGTCTGCGTCTTTTCGTGTTTTGCGGCAAGCTGACACAACGGGTTACGGCGCCTTCGGACCGTTGGCGGTGTACCAGTCGAAAATCTGCTCTCCGGTCATGAACGCCACGTCCGGCTTCTTCTTAATGTGGGCGATGGCGTTACGGAAATACTTGAGCCGGTGCGGCGCGCCCATGATGTAGGGATGCACCACGATCGCCATGATACGCGCGCTGTCCTCGGCGTCGGCATAGATCTGATCGAACTGATCGACCGCGCGGTCGTAGTACTCCGACGCCTTGTGATGCTGGATCAGCATCATCGCCACGTCATTGCACTCCTGCGTGTAGGGAATGTTGACGATTGGCTTGGTGCGGGTCTTCAGCCACACCGGCTGATCGTCGAGCACCCAGTCGGCGACGTAGTCGTAGCCGTCCTCTTTCAAGAGGTCCGGCGTCTCCCAGGTTTCGGTGAGGCCGGGCCCGAGCCAACCGCGCGGTTGCTTACCGGTCGCCTTCGTGATCGCCTTCGTGGTCATCTGGATGTCGGCCTTCTCGTCCGGCACCTTCTGCATGTTGCGCTGGGTGAAGCCGTGGCCGATGAATTCCCACTTGCGGTCCAACGCCGCCTTCACGATCGGCGGAAACGCCTCGATGGCGCAGCCGTTGATCGCCAGCACGCCGGGAATCTGGAATTCGTCGAACACCTTCACGAAGCGCCAGAAGCCGACCCGGTTGCCGTACTCATGCCAGCACCAGTTCGGAATGTCCGGCGTCGGCGAGCCGCCAGCCGGGGGCGTCAGCACCGTGCGCGGCATCACGTCCTTCGGGTCCCATTCCTCGACGTTGACGATGACCCACACCGCCATGCGCGCGCTGCCCGGCAGCTTCATGGGCGGACGATCCGTGATCGCCGAATAGGCGATGCGGTCGGTCGGCAGCATGCGGGTCGATGGTGCTTGGCTCACGGTGCGTTCTCCTGTTCGGGTGCGCGATTGTCCTAGGCGGGCGCGGACGGCGCAACCACCCGCCCGTCATTCCGGAGAAGTTTGCTATGGTGGGGCTCAAGTCCGGGTCTCAATCCAATGCAATCGCCTCCTTCCACCGGCACCAGCGCGCCGAGCCTGCTGACCGCGCTCGCACCCCTGTGGTTCGCAGGCGTCAGCGCGCGCATCACGATTCTGGCGGTGCCGCCGGTGATCCCGCTGATCCACGGCGACCTGCATATGACCGAGACCCAGGTCGGTCTGCTGATGAGCTTTCCGGTCTTGATGTTCGCACTCGCCGCAATTCCCGGCTCGCTGCTGATTGCGCGAACCGGCGCGAGCCGCATCGCCATTGCGGGGTTGCTCATTATCGCCTGCGCCTCGGCCGCGCGTGCCGCTGCGTCCAACATCTGGCTGCTCTATGCCGCGACCGCGCTGATGGGCGCCGGCATTGCCATCCTGCAGCCCGCGCTGCCGACCCTGGTTCGCAACTGGGCGTCCGAGCGCGTTGGCTTCGGCTCCGCGGTTTCGACCAACGGCATGATGGTCGGCGCCATGGCCGGACCGGTGTTGACCATTCCGTTCATCCTGCCCGCCGTCGGGCAGAGCTGGCGGATGGCCTTGCTGGTGTGGACCGCACCGGTGGTTGTGGCGGCGCTGCTGTTCCTGACGATCGCGCCACGCGATCGTCAAAATCCGGGTGATGCGATGGGCACCGGCGCACGGCGCTGGTGGCCGGACTGGAAGAACCCGCTGCTCTGGCTCCTGGCGCTGACGTTAGGCAGCAACAACGCATTCTATTTCGCAATCAACGCCTTCCTGCCGGACTATCTGAACAGCCGCGGCGAAGGTGCGCTGATCGGCGCCGCGCTCGGCGGCATGAACGGCATGCAGCTTATCGCGTCATTCGTTTTGCTCGTGACGGCGGAGCGCATGCAGCGCCAGACATGGCCCTATCTGGTGTTTGGTGTGCTGCCGCTCGCAGGCGTGCTCGCGATCATATTTGGCAGCGCGGTCTGGATCGTGGCCGGTGCGACGGTGGTGGGCTTCTCGCTCGCGGTGACATTTGTCATGACGTTTGCCTTGCCGCCGCTGCTGAGCCCGCCCGACCAGGTTCATCGCATGGCGGGAGGCATGTTCACGATCAGCTACACCATTGGCGTGATCGTGCCGGTCCTGTGCGGCGCGCTGTGGGATTTGACCGGACTGCCGTGGATGGTGTTCCTGCCGATCGGAGTGATCGGGGTCGCATTGACGGCGCTCGGCTACTTCCTGAGCATGAGAGCGGCATCGACGAAACCAACGTCCGCCCAAGGAGACCGATGATGGCGTGGATTTATCTGTTCTTCGCAGGCCTGTTCGAGATCGGTTGGGCGATCGGGCTGAAATACACCGAGGGCTTCTCGCGCCCGGTGCCGACCATCCTGACGGTCGGCGCGATGGTGGTCAGCCTCGTATTGCTCGGACTGGCGCTGAAGACCTTGCCGGTCGGCACCGCCTATGCGGTGTGGACCGGGATCGGCGCGGTCGGCACCGCAGCGCTCGGCATCTACCTGTTCGGCGAGCCAGCGAACGCGGCGCGGCTCGCGTCGATCGGCTTGATCGTTGCGGGCATTGTCGGGTTGAAGCTGGTGTCCTGAACGGCGCATGACAGGCATGTAGCCCGCAGGTTTCGCGCGCCGCTTACACGCGATACAACGACATACGCTGCCAGAAACGTCACAGGGTGGAATGGTGGTTTCGAAGCCGGGCTTGGACGAAGCCACCAAGGGCAAGCTGTTGCTCATCCTGCTGGCGTTCTTCTGGGGCTTGAGCTGGCCGGCGCTCCGCGTCGCGCTCGACGAACTCACCCCCTGGGCCACGCGGCTGCTCGGCTACAGCATCGGCTCGGCGACCTTGATCGTGCTGCTCAAGCTTCAGGGCCGCAGCTTCCACATCCCGTTCGGCCGCAACTGGATTCACGTCTTCATCGCCGGGATGCTCAACGTCGTGGCGTTCGGACTGTTCGGCACGTTCGCGCAGCTCTCGACCGCGACCACGCGCGTGATCATCATCAACTATTCGATGCCTATCTGGGCCAGCATGATGGCCTGGATGTTCTTTCGCGAGCGCCCGAACCGGTGGGTCGCGGCAGGCCTGGCGCTCTGCCTCGCGGGACTAACCGTGCTGGTCTATCCGGTCGCCGCGGCGTCGATGCAGGAACCGACCGGACTGATCCTGGCGTTCCTGTGCGCGTTGAGCTGGGCGGCCGGAACCATCTACATGAAGGCCTTTCGCATCGAAGGCGACCTGGTTGCCATCACCATGTGGCAGATCCTGGTCGGTGCGGTGGTGTTCGCCATCTGCTACCTGATCTTCGTGGGGCCGCCGGTGCTCGAACCGTTGCAGGCCCGGACATGGCTTGGCGTCGCATACTCCGGATTCTTCGGCACCGCGTTCGCGTATTTCATCTGGTACAACATCATCGGCAAAGTCTCGACCGCGACGGCCTCGCTCGGCACGCTCGCCAACCCCGTGATCGGCGTGATCGGATCGGTGATCGTCCTGGGCGAAAAGCTGACAGCACCGGACATCATCGGCTTCGCGCTGATCTTCGCCGCGGCGGCCTGTGTGCTGCTGCAGCCTCGGCCGCAGGCCGTGGGCGGCGCATGAAGGCGCTCGCGTGACAGCACCGGCAAGCCTGGACGAAGCGACCCGCGCCCGGCTGATGCTGGTGGTGCTCGGCTTCACCTGGGGCATCAACTGGCCGGTGATCAAGATCGCACTTTCCGGTCTGTCGCCGTGGACCTTCCGCCTGTACGGATTCACCGTCGCCGCCGTGACACTGATGGCGGTCGTCAAACTGACCGGCCGCAGCCTCGCGGTGCCGCGCGGCATGACGTGGGTTCACCTCTTCATGTCGAGCCTGCTCAACGTGGTGGCGTTCGGCGTGTTCAGCGCGCTGGCGATGATGACCGCATCAACCGGCCGCGTCGCGGTGGTGGCCTATTCTTTCCCGGTGTGGGCGTGCCTGCTGGCGTGGCTGATCCTGGGCGAAAAGCTGCGCGGCGGCGCCATGCTGGGTCTGGCGCTTTGCATTGCCGGGCTGGTTGTCCTGGTCTATCCGGTGATCGGCTCGGCCGCACTCGTCGGACTCGGGCTCGCGCTCGCCTCGGCCGTCACCTGGGCCGTGGGGACCATCTACCTGAAGCTGTTCCGCATCCCCGGCGACATGCTGGTCAACACGGCCTGGCAGGTCGCCATCGCAGCCTTCGTGCTGCTGCTCTTTACGCTCGCGTTCGAGGGCGTGCCGAGGTTCGAGCCGGTTCCAACCGACGCGCTGATCGCCACGATCTTCAACGGCCTGGTCGGCTCCGCCGTCTCCTATCTGCTCTGGTACCACATCGTCAGTCACCTGCCGGCCGCGACCGCGGCGCTGGGCTCGCTCGCGTCGCCTGCGATCGGCGTCGTGATCTCGGTGTTCATCCTGGACGAATATCCGACCACCATGGACGTGATCGGATTCGGCTTGATCTTTGCCGCGGCGATGAGTGTCATTCTCCAGCCGCGCGAACGCGCAACCGCGGCGCCAAAGCCCGCGCCAGACCCGGAAAGCAGCCGATGAACGGAGCCGAAAGCCTGGTCCACACGCTGCTCAAGTGCGGCGTCGATACCTGTTTCGTCAATCCGGGCACCAGCGAGATGCATTTCGTCGCGGCGCTCGACCGGATTCCGGGCATGCGCAGCGTGCTCTGTCTGCAGGAGAACGTGGTCACCGGCGCGGCCGACGCCTACTACCGCGTCACCGGCAAGCCGGCGGCGACACTGCTGCATTGCGGCCCAGGTCTCGCCAACGGACTCGCCAACCTGCACAACGCGCGGCGCGCCCGCTCCGGCATCGTCAACGTGGTCGGCGACCAGGCGACCTACCACCGCCCGCTCGACGCGCCGCTCACCGCCGATGCCGAAGGCTGGGCGCGGCCGGTTTCGACATTCGTGCGCACGGTGCTGTCATCGAACCGCGTCGGCGAGGACGCCGCCGCCGCGGTACAGGCGGCGCGCGTGCCGCCGGGCGGCATCGCGACGCTGATCCTGCCGAGCGACGCCTCATGGGACGACGGCGGCATTGTCGGCACGCCGCTTCCTGTTGCCATCGCGCCATCGATCGATCCGCATGCGGTGCGTCACGCCGCACGCATCCTGCGCGAGAAGAAGAACGTGCTGCTGCTGCTCGGCGGCGATGCGGTACACGCGGCATCGCAACGCCTGGCGTGGCGGATCGCCGCGATGACCGGCGCCAAGCTGATGACCGAGCTTTCCAACGCGCGCACCGAACGCGGCCAGGGCAGCCTGCCGCTTGAGCGCGTGCCCTATCCCGCCGACGCCGCCGTGAAGGCTCTGGCGCCTTACGACCATCTGATCCTGGTCAACGCCGTGCCGCCGGTCGGCTTCTTCGCCTATCCGGGCAAGCCGAGCCGCCAATACAAGGAAGGCGCCGGCCTGCATGTTCTGAGCCGCGTCGAACAGAACGCCGAGCAGGCTCTGCAGGCGCTGGTGGATGAGCTTGGCGCGCCACCCGCCGAAATTCCGGGCAACGGCCCGAAGCCGTCGATCGTGAAGGGCAAGCCAACGCCGGAAGACCTCGCCACCACTATCGCCGCCATTTTGCCGGAGGGCGCGGTGATCGTCGACGAGTCGGTGAGCTACGGCCGCGGCTTCTTCCGCAACACGCACGCCGCGGCGCCGCATGACTGGCTGCAGATCATGGGCGGCGCAATCGGCGCCGGCATTCCCTTGGCGGTGGGAAGCGCTATCGGGTTACACGCCAAAGGCGCCGGCGACCGCCGCGTGCTGGCGCTGCAGGCCGACGGCTCTGCGATGTACACCGTGCAGGGTCTGTGGACGCAGGCGCGCGAGAAACTGCCGGTGACCACCGTGATCCTGTCGAACCGCAAGTATCAGATTTTGATCGGCGAGTTGGCTTCGGTCGGCGCGAATCCCGGGCCCACCGCCATGAACATGCTCGACCTCGGCAACCCGGACATCGGCTGGGTCAAGCTCGCCGAAAGCCTCGGCGTCGAGGCGGCGCAGGCCGACACGCTGGAAGGTTGCGCCGACTTGATGGCCGGCTCGTTCAAGCGGCCCGGGCCGTTTTTGATCGAGCTGCTGATTTAGCCGTCGCCCCGAGCGGACTCCTCCGTCACCCGCGGGCTTGACCCGCGGGTCCATCCACCTCTCGAAATGATGGATTGCCGGGTCAAGCCCGGCAATGACGACACGGGCGATGGCGCGGCCTCGTGCCCCTTGTTAGGCTTCGGAAAAGTTCTGGGAGGATCTGCAATGACGACACGCAGCCGCATCACCCGCCGCACACTGCTCCGCGGCGCAGCCGCGGGCGCCGCGTTTTCGGCGGCACCGGCCTTTGCGCAGGGCGGCAACTGGCCCGATCACAACGTGCGCATGATCGTGCCCTATCCCGCCGGCGGCTCGACCGACGTGCTGTTCCGAATTCTTGCCGAGAAGCTCAAGGAAAAGTTCGGCCAGTCCTTCGTGGTGGAGAACCGCCCCGGCGCGTCCGGCAACATCGGCATCGACCAGGTCGTGAAGAGCCCGCCCGACGGCTACACCATCGGCTGTGCGACGGTCGGCCATTTCGCCATCAACCAGTTCCTAATCGCGACCATGCCGTTCGACGCCGAGAAAGACCTGATCGCACCGGCGCTGACCTACGAGCTGCCGAACGTCGCGGTGGTCTCGGCCAAGCACTGCCCGGCGACGTCGCTTCCCGAGTTCATCGCCTGGGCCAAGGCGCGGCCGAACGGCATTTCGATCGGCAGTCCTGGACCGGGCACCACGCCGCATCTGTCCGGCGTGCTGTTCGAGGCGCGCACCGGCGTCAACGCGGTGCATGTTCCGTTCAAGGGCGCCGCGCAAACCATTCCGGCGATGCTGTCGGGCGATGTCACCTTCGCGGTCGACAATCTCGCGTCGTACATTTCGCAAATCGAGTCGGGAAACATGCGCGCGCTCGCCGTGACCTCGGCGCAACGCTGGCCGACCATGCCGAACGTGCCGACCATGACCGAAGCCGGCGTGAAGGATTTCGTCGTCACCTCCTGGTCGGCCTACGTGGTCCGCACCGGAACGCCGCGCACGGTTGTCGATCGGCTGTCAGCCGCGCAGAAGGAGTTCGCCGCCGACCAGGCGCTGCAGAAGCGATTCCTCGCCGCCGGCGCGCGGCTCTTGTCCAGCACGCCGGAAGAAGCCCGAGCCTTCGCAGCCAAGGAGCGCGTGATGTGGCAGGAGGTCGTGAAGATATCGGGTCTGAAGCCGCAGTAGCGAGCGCGCCAGAGGCTAATCCAGCCGCCCGATCCCTGCCTTGCGGACCACTGCTCCCCATTTCTCGGTGTCCGACTTCAGAATCGCGCCAAGCTTTTCCGGCCCTTCGCCCGAAATCTCGACGCCGAACGCGGCGAGCCGCTCCTTGACCACCGGAATAGCGAGGATGGCGGCGATCTCCTTGTGAAGCCGCGCAGCTGTATCGCGCGGCGTGCCGCCAGAGGCGAACACCGCGATCCATGTGGTGACGTCGAAGTCCGGCACACCGGCCTCGATCATGGTCGGCAACTCGGGCAGCACAGCGGAGCGCTTGGCGCCCGTCGTCGCCAGCCCGCGCACCTTGCCGCCGCGCACATGCGGCGCGCCGGTTGTTACCAAGTCCATGAACACCGGAACCTGGCCGCCGATCACATCGTTCATCGCCAGCGGATTGGCCCGATAGGGCACATGACGCATGTCGATGCCCGCCTGCTGCTTGAACAGCTCGCTGGCGAGATGCGTGGAGGTGCCGTGACCCGGCGTCGCATAGGCAAGCTCGCCGGGCTTGGCCTTCGCCAGCGCGATCAGCTCGGCGATCGACTGCGCCGGCACCGCCAGATTGACCACCACGACCATCGGCACGTCGCCGACCATCGTAACCGGCACCAGATCCTTGATCGGGTCGTAGCTCATCTTGGTGTAGAGATTTGGCGACATCGCGAGATAGTTCGCAGCCATCAGCAGCGTGGCGCCGTCCGGCTCGGACTTCGCCACCGCGTCCGCGCCGATGTTGCCGCCGGCGCCCATGCGATTCTCCACCACCACCGTCTGGCCGATCCGCTCCGACAGGTGCTGCCCGATTAACCGCGCGATGGTGTCGCCCGATCCGCCGGGGCCGAACGGCACGATGAACTTGAGCGGCTTCGACGCGGTGGACTGCGCCACAGCCGGCACAGCCGAAAGTGCAGCGCCAAGCCCCAGAAAAGCCAGCGCGGCGATACGTGAAAGGAGCGGCATCGAACTTCCCTCCCTGTTGGCTGCCCGGCGTTCTTCGCGCCGTATGAAGTCCGGATGGTAAGCAATCCCGGACCCGGTAGGAACCGGGACAATACCGCGCGACAGGCCGGTCATGGCCTTGCCGGTGGTATCCTGCCCACAATTTTGATACGAGAAGCACGCGTTCCAGGGGGCTTCAATGACCAAGTGCTTGCTGAGCGGCCTGCCGATGGCCGCCTTTCTTTTGCTGTCTACGCCGCTTCAGGCGCAAACCTATCCCAACCGCCACATCACGATCGTCGTGCCATTCACCGCGGGCGCCGTGGCCGACACGGTCGCGCGGCTGCTCGCGCCGGGGCTGACCAAGCAGCTCGGTCAGCAGGTGATCGTGGAGAACGTCGGCGGCGCCGGCGGCACCACGGGCGTGACGCGGGCCGCGCGCGCGGCGCCCGACGGCTACACCGTCGCCTATGCCTCGACCGGCACCCACGCCGGCGCGCTCGCGCTCTATCCGAACCTCGGCTACCACCCGGTGGATAGCTTCGAGAGCATCGGCCTCGTCGGCTCGACGCCCGTTGCGATCATCGCCCGCAAGGACCTGCCGCCGAACTCGCTGAAGGAATTCATCGACTACCTGCGCGCGAACGAAAAAACCGTGACGCTCGCGCATTCGGGCGTCGGCTCGATCAGCCACATCTTCTGCGCCTATTTCCAGAGCCTGATCGGCGTGAGGCCCGTTTCCGTGCCCTACAAAGGCCTCGGCGATTCCACGCAGGCGCTGCTCGGCGGCCAGGTCGACTATAGCTGCAACCAGGCTCCGCTCACGGTGGAGCACGTCAACACCAAGGTCCTCAAGGCCTACGCCATCACCAGCGAGAAGCGTTCGCCGATGCTGCCCGACCTGCCAACGGCCGCGGAAGGCGGCCTGCCCTCGCTCACCCTCGGTGCGTGGAACGGTCTGCAGTTTCCCAAGGGGACGCCCGATGCGATCGTGAAACAGGTCAACACGGCACTGTCGAAGGTGCTCGACGACCCCGACACGCGCGAGCGCCTCACCAAGATCGGCATCGATCCTGCGCCACCGGAGCACCGCGCACCGTCGTGGTTCGGTCCCTTCATCACGACCGAGATCGCGCGTTGGAAGCCGTTGCTCGAAGCGGAGCTCGCGCAGCAGAAAAAATAGCGGCGGGGCGAAGGCGCCGCCCGCTCAGAAAAAGCTCTGCGGGTCGACGTCCACCTCGAGCTTGAGGGTGCCCTTGGTCTTCGGCGCTTCGGCGAGCCATTCACGCAGATACGCCGACAGGTCGTAGTTGCGCGGCGCCTTCACCAGCAGGCGGAAGCGAAACCGCCCGCGCACCACGGCGAGCGGCGCCTCGGCGGGGCCCAGCACGCGCACGCTGTCGTCGAGCGGAGAGATGGCGGCGAGCTTGCGCGCGTATTGCTCGGTGGCGTGCTTGTCGCCACCCGAGATGAGCAGGCTCGCGAGCCGCCCGAACGGCGGATAGCCGGTCTTCTCGCGCACCTCGATCTCGGCGGAATAGAACGCCTCGCGGTCCTGCGCAATCAGCGCGCGCATCACCGGATGCTCTGGATTGTGAGTCTGCAAATAGCCGTAGCCGCGGCCTTCCTCGCGTCCGGCGCGGCCGACCACCTGGTGCAGAAGCTGGAACGTGCGTTCGGCGGCGCGCGGGTCGCCGTTCGACAAGCCGAGATCGGCGTCGACGATGCCCACCAGGTTCAGCTTGGGAAAGTGATGGCCCTTGGCGACAAGCTGCGTGCCGATCACGATGTCGAAGCGGCCCTGCGCCACGTCGTCGAGTTCCTGGCGCAGCCGGTCCATCGACTCGACGAGATCGCTGGACAGCACCAGGATGCGCTTGTCGGGAAACAGTTCGGCGGCCTCCTGCTCCAGCCGCTCAACGCCGGGACCGACCGGCACGAAGCTGTTCTCCGCCGAGCACTTCGGACATTTCTCCGGCTGCGGCATCGAGAAGCCGCAGTGATGGCACACCAGCCGCCGCCTGAAGCGGTGATCGACCAGCCAGGCGTCGCAGTTCTGGCAGGCGAGGCGATGGCCGCATGTATTGCACAGCGTCAGCGGAGCGAAGCCGCGCCGGTTAAGAAACAACAAGGCCTGCTCGCCGCGTTCGAGCGCGACGTTCACCGCCTCGGCGAGCCGTGACGAGATGAACCGGCCGCGCGGCGGACGCTCGGTGCGCAGATCGATCGCCTCGACCGCGGGCATGTGCTGGCCGCCGAACCGCTCGGGCAGGTGCAGCGCCGTGTAGCGGCCGCGCCGCGCGTTCACTTCGCTTTCGACCGAGGGTGTCGCCGAAGCGAGCACGATCGGGATATTCTGCTCCTTGGCGCGAACCACCGCCATGTCGCGGGCGTGATAGCGCACGCCGTCCTCCTGCTTGTAGGCGGGGTCGTGCTCCTCGTCGACGATGATCAGTCCGAGATCGCGATAAGGCAGGAACAGCGCCGATCGCGCGCCGACCACCACCTGAACCTCGTCCGTCGCCACCGCCGACCAGGTCCGCGCGCGCTTGCGCGGCGCAAGCTGCGAATGCCATTCCGCCGGCGGCACGCCGAAACGCTCCGCGAACCGGCCGAGGAACTGCGCGGTCAACGCGATCTCCGGCATCAGGATCAGCACCTGGCGGCCCTGCCGCACCGTTTCGGCCACCGCCTCGAAATAGACTTCGGTTTTTCCCGAGCCGGTGACGCCGTCGATCAGCGACACGGAAAATCCTTTCGTCGTGCCGGCGCGCAACGTATCGGCGGCGGCGCGCTGCGCGTCGGTGAACTCCGGCACCGCATGGTCGGGATCGGGCGGCACCGCCACCGGCTCCGGTGGCAGGACCACCGTTTCCAGCGCGCCTTCATCGATCAGGCCGTTGACGACGCCCGCCGACACGCCGGCCTCGTGAGCCGCCTCGCTCTTCGCCCGCACCATGCCATCGGCGAGCAGCGCGAGCACGCGGTTGCGCGCCGCCGTCATGCGCTTGGGGTGCGGGCCGACGAGCCGCACGCCGACCTTCTCCCGCGCCGGACCGAGATGCTCACCCATGCGCAGCGCCATCCGCAGCACCATGCCGCGCGGCGACAGCGTGTAGCCCGACACCCAATCGACGAACTTGCGCAGTTCCGGCTTCAGCGGCGGGATGTCGAGCTTGTCCTCGACGTCCTTCAGGCGGTTGTGCAGGCCGGGGCGCACCGTAACGCCATCAGCCCACACCACGCCGGTGGCCGTGCGTGCGCCGAGCGGCACGCTGACGATGTCGCCGGGCGCGAGCTCCATCCCCGCCGGAACGCGGTAGGAATAGGCCTGATCGAGTGCGACCGGCACCAGGACATCGACGATGCGTTGCGCCATGCCAAAGGTCTGGCCGATTCCGCGCGGTTAAGGAAGGGTGAAGGAAGCCGGGGGATGATGCCACCATGCCGGCCATGAAATCAGCCCTGGAGCCTTACGCCGCCCGCGACGTTGCCGCCGAAATCGCGCGCTGGCTCGAGCATCTTGCCAGCGAGCGCCGCATGTCGGCGAAGACGGTCGAGGCCTACGAGCGGGACGTTCGCCAGTTTCTGCAATTCCTGGCGGAGCACCTCGGCGGCGCGCCCTCGCTGCGCGAACTGGCCAAGCTGGCCCCGCAGGACGTGCGCGCCTTTATGGCGGCGCGGCGCGCAGACGGCACCAGCGGCCGGTCGCTGATGCGCGGGCTGGCCGGCGCGCGATCCTTTGCGCGATTCCTCGAACGCAACGGCAAGGGCAAAGTCGGCGCGCTCGCCGCCGTCCGCGCCCCGAAGGTGCCCAAGACGCTGCCCAAGCCGCTTTCGATGAGCGCCGCCAAGCGCATCGCCGACGCCGACCTGCGCGCCGGGGAAGATCGCGAGACCTGGGTGCTGGCGCGGGACGCCGCGGCGCTCGCCCTCCTCTACGGATCGGGCCTTCGAATCTCGGAGGCGCTCGGCCTCAAGCGATCGGACATGCCGGCGCCCGGGCTGGGCGACGCCATCACCGTCACCGGAAAGGGCAACAAGGAGCGCATGGTGCCGGTGCTGCCGCAGGTCACGCAGCTCGTAGCCGAATACATCGCTCTGTGCCCCTACGACCTGCCGGCGGACGGGCCGCTGTTCGTCGGCGCCAGGGGCGGACCGCTTTTGCCGCGCATCCTGCAACTGACGATGGAGCGCCTGCGCGGCGCACTGGGCCTGCCCGATTCGGCAACGCCGCACGCCTTGCGGCATTCGTTCGCCACCCACCTGCTGACGCGTGGCGGCGATTTGCGCTCCATCCAGGAGCTGCTCGGCCACGCTTCGTTGTCCACCACGCAGATTTATACGGCGGTGGATACCGATCGCCTGCTTGAGGTCTATCGCAGCGCCCATCCCCGAGCGTGATACAGTACCGCCGGGGCGACGGCGGCACTGTCATTCCATTGCAACGATCCGCCGTTGAATTCGTCATTCAGGTGAATCACAGAGGGATCGGCCATGAGTCACGGCGTTCACGCGGTACAGCACGAGGTCGAGCACAAGATCAAACATGACGAACATGGCCACGGTGAAGGCGGCGGCGGCGGCCAGGACATCATCACCTCACGCAACAAGAAGGTGGCGCTGCTGATCGCGGTGATCGCGCTGTTCCTGGCGTTTTCGGAAACGCTCGGCAAGAGCGCGCAGACCAACGCGCTGAACTACCAGATCGAGTCGTCCAACCTCTGGAATTTTTTCCAAGCCAAGAACATCCGCCGCACCTTCACGCTGGTCGCGGGCGAAGAAATGAAGGTCCACGCCACCGGCACCGTCGAGGAGCCCCGCAAGGCGGCGATGGCCAAGCAGATGGAAGAATGGACCAAGACCGCCGCGCGCTACCGCTCGGAGCCGGAGGCTGCCGGCGGCAAGGGCGAAGGCACGGTCGAACTGGCGCGCCGCGCGCTTGAAGAACAGAAGAAGCGCGACGATGCGCTCGCCAAGTACCATCACTACGAGGTTGCGTCCGCCGCATTCCAGATCGGCATCGTGCTGGCATCGGCGACGGTGATCACCGGCATGGTGGTGCTGAGCTACCTGTCCATTGGCCTCGCGATTCTGGGCATCGCGTTCACTGCGATCGGGTTGCTCGCGCCGCACGCGATACATTTGTTTTAAGGTGTCATTCCGGGGCGCGCGGTAGCGCGAACCCGGAAGACCGAAACTTACACCGCGGTCTGCATCCGCATCCTTTTGCGAATCCGCCGCAGCAGCCGCATGGTGCGGCCCGCGCGCTTCGGCGCGAACAGACGCATCCATTGCCGCATCTTCTCCTTGACCGGGTCGATCAGCCCGTGCGCCCAGGCGAGCCACACCAGCATGTGCTCGTAGAGCCAACGGAACCAGCCGAGCTGAAGCAGCTTCGGCCGCGTCAGATCGAAGATGAAGGCGGTGACGCCCATGCTGACGATCTTGGCGAGCGCCAGCGTCGTCATCGCGCCGAGCCAGATGCCTCGCGCGAGCAGCCACAGGCCGAGCAGCTTGATGGGGAACAGCAGCACGACCGGAACGAGAAACACCAGCAGCGTCGCCAGCGGCGGCAGCCGCTCGATCCCGGCCGTCAGCCGCGCCTTGAATGCATCCCAGGGAACCCAGTCGACGAACCTGCCGACGACCGGCTTGAGGCGCTCCCACAGCCACGCCTCGAACAGGAAGATGAGCGCGAGCAGGATCCAGAGCGGGCGAAGCAGGCGACGCATGGTTCTGCTTTAGCACTTCCGTGACGGCGTCGGGGTGCGGTGTCTAGCTCCTCACCCGGCCACCATCGACGTTCAGCGTTTGCCCGGTGATGAACGCCGCATCGTCGCTGGTGAGGTACGAGATCGTGCCCGCCAGATCGTCCGGCACTTCGGCCCGCTTGATCGCCTGGAACTGCGCGACGCTCTCGAATTCGTCATCCATCGTGGCGAAGCCGGGGCGCGGGGCGCGGCTCATCGCGCCCGGCGTTTTCGTCAGTCCCGGCGCGATCGCGTTCACGGTGATGCCGTGCGGACCAAGCTCCGACGCCAGCGCCCGCGTGAAGCCGATGATGCCGGCCTTGCTCGACACATAGTGCACGAACCCGGTCACCACCGAGCCGACCGTGCTCGACGACATGCTGACGATGCGGCCCCAGCCGCGCTTCTTCATGCCGGGGACGAACGCCGAGCTGCACAGGAACACGCTGTCGAGGTTGATGCCGAGCAGACGCTTCCAGTCCGCGTAGGTCATGTCGTCGAACGATTGCTGCGGGAAGATGCCGGCGCAGTTGATCAGAATATCGGCGCGGCCGAAGTGCTTCTGTACGTCGGCGGCCATCGCGGCCACCGAGTCAGGCGAGGACACATCGCACTTCGAAACGAAGGCATCGCGCCCGGCCTGCTGGACCAGCTTCACCGTCGCATCCGCCGCACCGATGTCGGCAATGGCGATGTGGACGCCCTCCTCGGCGAGACGTTTGGCAAACGCCTGCCCGAGGCCGTTGGCGGCGCCGGTGATGACTGCGACTTTGTCCTTGTGTCCCTTGGCCATATGCTCGTCCCCTCTTCTCGCGTGCGGTTGCCAGCCGGTGGTTGCCTCGATCATAGCCAACGTGTTTGCAAAATACTCGGTGTCATCGCCCGCGAAAGCGGGCGATCCAGTACACACCGATACGTCTGTGGTTACTGGATGCCCGCTTTCGCGGGCATGACAGCGGAGACGCGTTCGAGCCCTACATATGAATCGCGCGCTTCGCCACCGCGAGCGCCGCTTCCTTCACCGCCTCGGGCAGCGTCGGATGGGCGTGGCAGGTGCGCGCGATATCCTCAGACGAGGCACCGAACTCCATCGCCACCGCGGCCTCCGCAATCATGTTGCCGGCATCGGAGCCGACGATGTGGACGCCGAGCACGCGGTCGGTCTTGGCGTCCGCCAGGATTTTCACGAAGCCATCGGTCTGCTGATTGGCCTTGGCGCGGCCGTTCGCGGTGAACGGAAACTTTCCGGCATTGTAGGCAATGCCCGCCTCCTTCAACTCGTCCTCGGTCTTGCCGACCGAAGCGATCTCCGGGAACGTGTAGACCACGTTCGGAATCACGTCGTAGTTCACATGACCGGCGTGACCCGCGATCAGCTCGGCGGCGGCCATGCCCTCGTCCTCGGCCTTGTGCGCCAGCATGGGGCCCGCGATCACGTCGCCGATCGCGTAGATGCCCGGCACGCTGGTGGCGTAATGCGCGTCAACCGTGACGCGGCCGCGGTTGTCCTTGGTCACGCCGGCGGCCTCAAGCCCGAGCCCCTCGGTGAACGGCACGCGGCCGATTGCCACCAGCACCACGTCGGCCTCGATCGTTTCCGCCGCGCCGCCCTTGGCCGGCTCGATCTTGGCCTTCAGCGTCTTGCCGGCCGAATCGACGCCGGTGACCTTGCTGCCGAGCTTGAAGACGAGCCCCTGTTTCTCCAGCAGGCGCTGCGACTGGCGGCCGACCTCGCTGTCGAGACCGGGCAGAATGCGGTCGAGGAATTCCACCACCGTCACCTTGGCTCCAAGGCGCCGCCACACCGAGCCGAGCTCGAGACCGATCACGCCGGCGCCGACCACGAGCAGATGGCCCGGCACCTGTGGCAAGGCGATCGCCTGATCCGAGGTGACGACGCGCTTGCCGTCGATCTCGATGCCTTTGAGCGGCGCCACCGCCGAACCCGTGGCGATGACAATGCTCTTGGTCTCCAGCGTCTGAGTCTTGCCATCGGCCGACGTCACCTCGACCTTGCCGGGAGCCGTAATGCGGCCCACGCCGAACACCGAGTCGATCTTGTTCTTTTTGAGCAGGTAATCGACGCCCTTCACGTTGCCGTCGACCGCCTCGTCCTTGAACTTCAGCATGGTCGGCAGATCGAGCTTGGGTGTGCTGACGCCGATGCCCATCTTGGCGAACGAGTGCCCGGCCTCCTCGAACATTTCGGAGGCGTGCAGCAGAGCCTTTGAAGGAATGCAGCCGACGTTGAGGCAGGTGCCGCCGTGGGCGCCGCGCTTTTCCACCACGGCGACCTTCAAGCCGAGTTGCGCCGCGCGGATCGCGCAGACGTAACCGCCGGGACCGGTGCCGATGACGATGAGATCGTAGGACATGTGTTTACGCTCGCTGCTTCTTCACCTCTCCCCGTTGGGGAGAGGTCGATCCGAAGGCGAAGCCTGAGGATCGGGTGAGGGGGAACAAATCGCCGAGAGATGAGCCCCCTCACCCGCTCGCTTCGCTCGCGACCTCTCCCCAAAGGGGAGAGGTGAAGAAAGAATCACAAATCCAAAACAATCCGCGCCGGGTCTTCCAGCAATTCCTTGACCCGCACCAGGAACGTCACCGCCTCGCGGCCATCGACGATGCGGTGATCGTAGGACAGCGCGAGATACATCATCGGCCGGATTTCGATCTTGCCGCCGATCGCCACCGGCCGCTCCTGGATCTTGTGCATGCCGAGAATGCCGGACTGCGGCGCGTTGAGGATCGGCGTCGACATCAGCGAGCCGTACACGCCACCGTTGGTGATCGTGAAGGTGCCGCCCTGCATCTCGTCGATCTTGAGCGCGCCGTCACGGGCTCTCCGGCCGAAATCGGAAATCGCCTTCTCGATCTGCGAGAGCGAGAGATGGTCGGCGTCGCGCACCACCGGCACGACCAGGCCCTTCTCGGTGCCGACCGCGATGCCAACGTGATAGTAGTTCTTGTAGATGAGGTCCGTGCCGTCGATCTCGGCGTTGACCGCGGGGATGTCCTTCAAAGCCTGCACACAGGCCTTCACGAAGAAACCCATGAAGCCCAGCTTGTTGCCGTGCTTTTTCTCAAACAGATCCTTGTACTGGTTGCGCATCGCCATCACGGCGCTCATGTCGACCTCGTTGAAGGTCGTGAGCATGGCGGCGGTGTTCTGCGCATCCTTCAGCCGCCGCGCGATAGTCTGGCGCAGCCGGCTCATCTTCACGCGCTCCTCGCGCGAGGCATCGTCGGCCGGCGATGGCGCGCGGACCGCCACCGCGGCGGCCGGAGCCGCAACGGGCGTCGGCGCGGACGCGGCCCGCTCGATCGCCGCCATCATGTCGCCCTTGGTGACGCGGCCGTCCTTGCCGGAGCCTGCGACAGCGCCGGGATCGACGCCGGTTTCCGTGGCGATGCGGCGCACCGACGGCGCCACCGGCGTGTCCGCTGTTGGAGCGGGTGCGGCGAGCTTTACCGGCGTCGCAGCCGTCGCGACAGCGGCCGGCTTGGCGGGCGCGCCCGCGCCTTCCTTGATCTGGCCGAGCAGCGCGCCGACCCCGACCGTTTCGCCGTCCTTCGCAGCGATCTCCGAGAGCACGCCGGCGGCGGGGGCCGGCACCTCGATGGTCACCTTGTCAGTTTCCAGTTCGACCAGCGGCTCGTCCACTGCGACGGCTTCGCCGGGCTTCTTGAACCATTTTCCGATGGTGGCCTCGGTGACGGATTCGCCGAGCGTGGGAACGCGAATTTCAGCCATGACAATCGCCTTATCGTTTTCACTCACCGTCATCGTCCGCGAAAGCGGACGATCCAGTAACCACCTGCGATTGCTGGGTCCCCGCTTTCGCGGGGACGACAGTCGTGACTACCCCAATGCCTCGTCGAGCAATTGCTTCAACTGCTGGAGATGCTTCGACATCTGCCCGACCGCGGTCGAAGCGGAAGCAGGCCGGGTCGCGTAGCGCGGCCGCTTGTTCTTCGCTTCGATCTGGTTGAGCACCCATTCGAGATAGTGCTCGACGAAGTGCCACGCGCCCATGTTGCGCGGCTCTTCCTGGCACCACACGATCTCGGCCTGCTTGAAGCGCGACAACTCGGTCACCAGCGCCTTGGTCGGGAACGGATAGAGCTGCTCGACGCGCAGGATGTACATGTTGTCGAGGCCGCGCTTCTCGCGTTCTTCGTACAGGTCGTAATAGACCTTGCCGCTGCACAGGATGACGCGGCGGATCTTGTCGTCGGGAACAAGCTTGATCTTCTCGTTCGGCAGCAACTGCGCGTCGTCCCACAGCACGCGATGGAACGACGTGCCGTCCGTCATTTCGTCGAGTCGCGACACCGCGCGCTTGTGGCGCAGCAGCGACTTCGGCGTCATCAGGATCAGCGGCTTGCGGATTTCGCGGCGTAGCTGCCGGCGCAGGATGTGGAAGTAGTTCGCAGGCGTCGAGCAGTTGGCAACCTGCATGTTGTCCTCGGCGCACATCTGCAGGAAGCGCTCGAGCCGCGCGGAGGAATGCTCCGGACCCTGCCCTTCGTAGCCGTGCGGCAACAGGCACACGAGGCCCGACATGCGAAGCCACTTGCGCTCGCCCGAGGAGATGAACTGGTCGAACAGCACCTGCGCGCCGTTGGCGAAGTCGCCGAACTGCGCCTCCCACAAGGTCAGCGCGTTCGGCTCGGCCAGCGAATAGCCGTACTCGAAACCGAGCACCGCCTCTTCCGAGAGCATCGAGTTGATGACCTCGAAACGGCCTTGTGTCGCGGAGAGGTGATTGAGCGAGGTGTGGCGGGCCTCGCTCTCCTGGTCGATCAGCACCGCATGGCGCTGCGAGAACGTGCCGCGCTCGACGTCCTGGCCGGAGAACCGCACCGGATGGCCTTCGAGCAGCAGCGAGCCCAGCGCCAAAGCCTCGGCGGTGGACCAGTCGATGCCCTCGCCGGTCTCGATCGACTTGGCGCGCGCGTCGAGGAACCGCTGAATCGTGCGATGGACACGGAAGTCCGGCGGCACCGAGGCGATCTTCTTGCCGATGTCCTTGATCGTATCGACGGCCACGCCCGTGTTGCCGCGGCGCGGATCGTCCACCGCGCCGGCGCTCTTCATGCCGGCCCAGCGGCCGTCGAGCCAGTCGGCGCTGTTCGGCTTGTAGCCGTTCGACGCCTCCTGTTCGGCGTCGAGCCGGGCGCGCCAGTCGGCTTTCATCTTCTCGACTTCGCCTTCGGTGACGACACCCTCGCCGATCAGGCGCTTGGAGTAGATCTCCAGCGTCGAAGCGTGCGCGCGGATTTTCTTGTACATCAGCGGCTGGGTGAACGACGGCTCGTCGCCCTCGTTGTGACCGAACCGCCGGTAGCAGAACATGTCGATGACGACCGGCTTCTGGAATTTCTGCCGGAACTCGGTCGCGACCTTGGCCGCGTACACCACCGCCTCGGGATCGTCGCCGTTGGCGTGGAAGATCGGCGCCTCGATCATCTTGGCGATGTCGGTCGGATACGGCGACGAGCGCGAGTAGCGCGGGTACGTCGTAAAGCCGATCTGGTTGTTGACGATGAAATGCACCGAGCCGCCGGTGCGGTGACCGCGCAGATCGGACAGGCCGAAGCACTCCGCGATGACGCCCTGACCGGCAAACGCAGCATCGCCGGAGATCAGCAGCGGCATCACCATGGTGCGGTCTTCGCGCGTCGCGCCATGCTGGTCCTGCTTCGCGCGCACCTTGCCGAGCACCACCGGATTGACGATTTCGAGATGCGACGGGTTGGCGGTGAGCGACAGATGCACCTGGTTACCGTCGAACTCGCGGTCCGAAGATGCGCCGAGGTGATACTTCACGTCGCCAGAGCCTTCGATCTCGTCAGGCGACGCCGATCCGCCCTTGAACTCATGGAAGATGGCGCGGTGCGGCTTGCTCATCACCTGCGACAGCACGTTGAGCCGGCCGCGATGCGCCATGCCGACGATGATCTCTTTGACGCCGAGCGCGCCACCGCGCTTGATGATCTGTTCCAGCGCCGGGATCATCGACTCGCCGCCGTCGAGGCCGAACCGCTTGGTGCCGGTGAACTTCAGGTCGCAGAACCGCTCGAAGCCTTCGGCCTCGACCAGCTTGTTGAGGATCGCGCGCTTGCCCTCGCGGGTGAAGGTAATCTCCTTGTCGCGGCCCTCGATGCGCTCCTGCAACCAGGCCTTCTGGGCCGGGTCGGACATGTGCATGAACTCGACGCCGAGCGTCTGGCAGTAGGTGCGGCGCAGGATCGCGACGATCTCGCGGATCGAGGCAAACTCCAGGCCGAGCACCTTATCGAGGAAGATCTTGCGGTCCATGTCCGCGTCGGTGAAGCCGTAGGAGCGCGGATCGAGCTCCTCCTCGTTCTTCTCCGGCTCGATCTCCAGCGGGTCGAGCTTGGCGTGGAAATGGCCGCGCACGCGGTAGGCGCGGATCAGCATCAGCGCGTGGATGGCGTCGCGCGTCGCGCGCAACGCGTCGGGCGATGTGAGCTCGACGCCCTTGGCCTGCGCCTTGGCCTTGAGCGTGTCGCCGACCTTTTTCTCGACCGCACCCCAGTCGCCGGTCAGCGCGGCAATCAGCTCGCTATCGGCATGGGGAAGGTTGGGCCGCTGCCAGGATGGGCCACTGCCGTTCGAGGGGGCGTCCGAGCCGGAGTCCTTGAGACTCTGGAAGAACGCCTGCCACTCGGCATCGACCGAGCGCGGGTCGGTGGCATAGCGGGCCTGAAGATTTTCGATATAGGTGGCGTTGCCGCCATAAAGAAACGACGTGTGTGCGAACGCAGCGTTCGCGTCTTGGCGAGACATGTTGAATCCTTCGGCGAGGCACTGACCTCGGGCCGGCGGCGCATAGGCAAGAGAGCCCGCAACCTCCGACTGGGAATCTATGACTCAGATCTATGACGCTTGAAAGGCTGCGAAAGACCAAAAGCGCTGATTTCGAACTTCAGGGCTTTCGCCAGCGGCTACCGATCCGGGTCGGGGACGGTGATAGCTTGATTCCCGCCGAATCCATTGCCGCAATTTTGACCGGGGCCACCGGCCCCGGCCGGCAGTCCGGGTCAGCCCCTCAGGACTTCCATCAGCGTCTTGCCGATCCGGGCCGGCGACGGCGAAACCCTGATCCCGGCGGATTCCATCGCTTCGGTCTTGGACCCCGCATCGCCCTTACCACCGGCGATAATCGCGCCGGCGTGGCCCATCCGCCGTCCGGGAGGGGCGGTGCGGCCGGCAATGAAGCCCACCATCGGCTTCTTGCGGCCCTTCTTGGCCTCGTCTTTCAGGAACTGGGCCGCGTCCTCCTCGGAGGCGCCGCCGATTTCCCCGATCATCACAATGGCTTCGGTCTGCTTGTCGGCCAGGAACAGCTCCAGCCCGTCGATGAAATCCATGCCCTTGACCGGATCGCCGCCGATGCCGAGCGCGGTGGTCTGGCCCAGCCCCTCTGCTGATGTCTGGAACACCGCCTCGTAGGTCAGCGTGCCGGAGCGCGACACGATGCCGACTTTGCCGGGCTTGAAGATTGACGCTGGCATAATCCCGATCTTGCAGGCGCCGGCCGTCATCACGCCGGGACAGTTCGGGCCGATCAGCCGCGACTTCGACCCGCACAACGAGCGCTTGATCTTGACCATATCGGCAACCGGAATGCCTTCCGTGATGCAGACGATCAGCGCGATCTCCGCCTCGATCGCCTCGGCGATGGCGTCGGCCGCGCCCGGCGGCGGCACATAGATCACCGATGCGTCGGCGCCGGTTTTTTCCTTCGCCTCCTGCACGGTGTCGAACACCGGCAGGCCGAGATGCGTCGAGCCGCCTTTGCCCGGCGATGTCCCGCCGACCATCTTGGTCCCGTAGGCGATCGCCTGCTCGGAATGGAAGGTGCCGTTCTTGCCGGTGAAGCCCTGGCAGATGACCTTGGTGTTCTGATCGACGAGGATGCCCATGTCACGCCGCCTTCTTGACTGCAGCGACGATCTTCTGCGCGGCGTCGTCCAGATCGTCGGCGGAGACGACGTTCAATTTGGACTCCGCGATAATCTTCTTGCCGAGAGCGACGTTGGTGCCTTCGAGCCGCACCACCAGCGGAACCTTCAACCCGGTTTCCTTCACCGCTGCGACCACGCCCTCGGCGATCACGTCGCACTTCATGATGCCGCCGAAGATGTTGACCAGGATGCCCTTCACCTTCGGATCGGAGGTGATGATGTTGAAGGCGGCCGCGACCTTTTCCTTGCTGGCGCTGCCGCCGACGTCAAGGAAGTTGGCCGGCTCCATGCCGTACAGCTTGATGATGTCCATCGTCGCCATCGCGAGGCCGGCGCCGTTGACCATGCAGCCGATCGAGCCGTCGAGCGCGACGTAGTTGAGATCGTACTTCGACGCCTCGATTTCCTTCTCGTCCTCCTCCGTCTCGTCGCGCAGCTTGGCGATCTCGGGATGGCGGAACAGCGCGTTATCGTCGAAGCCGACCTTGGCGTCGAGGCAGAGCAGCTTCCTGTCCTTGGTCACGACCAGCGGATTGATCTCGAGCAGGCTCATGTCGGTCTCGGTGAACGCCCTGTAGAGGCCGGTTAGCATCGGACCCATCTGCTTTTGCAGATCGGCGTCGAGGCCGAGCGCCTTGGAAACGCGGCGCACATGATGCGGGCAGATGTTGGCGGTCGGGTCGATCGAAATCGTGACGATCTTGTCCGGCGTGTCGTGCGCGACCTTCTCGATGTCCATGCCGCCTTCGGTGGACACCACGATTGCGATCCGCGCCGTGCCGCGATCGACCAGCATGGAGAGGTAGAACTCGCGGTCGATGGCGGAGCCTTCTTCGACGTAGAGCCGGTTGACCTGCTTGCCCTTCGGCCCGGTCTGATGCGTGACCAGCGTCGAGCCCAGGATGCGGGTCGCTTCCTTCTTCACGTCGTCGATCGATTTGACGACCTTGACGCCGCCGGCCTTGCCGCGGCCGCCGGCGTGGATCTGTGCTTTGACCACCCACACCGGGCCACCGAGCGTGGTCGCGGCCTTCACCGCCTCATCGACCGAGAAGGCGGGGATCCCCTTGGCCACGGGGACTCCGAACCCACGCAGCACGTCTTTCCCCTGGTACTCGTGGATGTTCATGCCGCGTCCCCCAATCCCACTTTGCAGCCCGGGCAAGCAAATCGGCCCGGGACCGAATTTATTTCTTCCCTAAGTCCGGAGCGATCTTCTGGCAGGCATCGACCAGGCCCTTCACCGCGTTGGCCGACTTCTCGAACATCTCGCGCTCGCTGCCGGACAGCTCCAGCTCGACGATACGCTCGACGCCTTTCGCCCCGATGACAACTGGAACACCGACGTAAAGATTTTTGATGCCGTATTCGCCGTTCAGCCAAACGGCGCAAGGCAGCACCCGCTTCTTGTCGCGCAGATAGCTTTCGGCCATCGCAATGGCGGACGATGCCGGCGCATAGAACGCCGAGCCGGTCTTCAGCAGGTTGACGATTTCGGCGCCGCCGTTCTTGGTGCGCTCCATAATCTCATCGATACGCTTCTGCGTGGTCCAGCCCATCTTGACGAGGTCGGGCAGCGGAATGCCGGCGACTGTCGAGTAGCGCGCCATCGGCACCATGGTGTCGCCGTGGCCGCCGAGTACGAACGCGCTGACGTCCTCAACCGAAACGTTGAACTCATCGGCCAGGAAATAGCGCAGACGCGCCGAGTCGAGCACGCCGGCCATGCCGACCACCATGTTCTTCGGCAGTCCGGATGCCTTCTGCAGCGCCCACACCATCGCGTCGAGCGGATTGGTGATGCAGATCACGAACGCATTCGGGGCGTATTTCTTGATGCCCGCGCCAACCTGATCCATCACCTTCAAATTGATGCCGAGCAGATCGTCGCGGCTCATGCCGGGCTTGCGCGGCACGCCGGCGGTGACGATCACCACATCCGCGCCGTCCAGCGATTCATAGGAGTTCGTCCCGGCGAGCTTGCAGTCGAAGCCTTCGACCGGGGACGACTGGGCGAGATCGAGCGACTTGCCCTGCGGAATGCCTTCGGCGATGTCGAACATCACCACATCGCCGAGTTCCTTGAGCCCGACAAGATGGGCGAGCGTGCCGCCGATCTGGCCGGCGCCGACCAATGCAATCTTGCTACGCGCCATTGGGAATAACCCTTTTGGAAATTGCCGCCGCAAATGGCGGGTCGCGCGGTGGTTATCGGTTTCAGCCCAAGCGTTCAAGTCGGCTCGATCTTAGACGCCACGCGGGTTTTGTCCGCGTCTCTCCCTTCCTGCTATTATTAATACATTATTCCAGAGAGCAAGGCCCAAGTCGGCTTGTTGCAGTGCGAGATTTCAAAATCCTCAGTGCGGGATGGTCGGTGCGGCGTGGCCGGGTTGCGGAATGGGTTTGGCCTTGGGCTTCAGCTTTTCGCGGGCGCGCTGGAAAACGACGTACAGCAGCGGGATCAGGAATATGCCGAGGAACGAGGCAGCGATCATGCCGCCGAACACCGCGGTGCCGACGCCGCGCCGGCTGAGCATTCCGGCGCCGGTCGCGATCACCAGCGGAATGAGTCCGGCGATGAAGGCAAAGCTCGTCATCATCACCGCGCGGAAACGCTCGCGGGCGCCCTCGATCGCGGCGTCCTCGATGCTGAGCCCGTGCTCACGCCGCTCCTTGGCATACTCCACGATCAGAATGCCGTTCTTGGCGGCGAGCGCGATCAGCACCACAAGACCGATCTGCGCATAGACGTCGTTGGGCAGCCCAAACAGCAGCAGCGCGGTCATCGATCCGGCGACGCCGACCGACACCGAGAGCAGCACTGGCACCGGGATCGCCGTGCTCTCGTACAAGCCGACCAAGAACAGGTAGGCGAACACGATGGCCAGCCCGAGGATGACCGTGGTCTTGCCGGCCGCTTCCTTCTCCTGCAGCGCCGTACCGGTCCACTCGAAGCCGTAGCCGCGCGGCAGCGTCGCCGCGGAAACGCGCTCCATCGCCGCGATCGCATCGCCGGACGAATAACCCGGCCCCGAACCGCCCATCAGCGTGACGCTGCGGAAGTTGTTGTAACGCACCACCGACTGCGGTCCGAGCACCAGCCGCACGTCGGCGAAGGCGCGCACCGGCACCATCTCGCCCTTCGCGTTGCGCACGTTGATGCGATAGATGTCGGCTATGCGCGCGCGCTCGATGGCCTCGCCCTGAATCACCACCTGCCAAGTGCGGCCGAACAGGTTGAAGTCGTTGACATAGGCGCTGCCCAGAACCGATTGCAGCGCATTGAAGACTTCGGACAGGTCGATGCCGAGCGTCTGAACCTTCTCGCGGTCGATATCGAGATAGAGCTGCGGCGTGCTGGCACTGTAGGTCGTGAACACGCGGGCCAGCGCCGGATTCTGGTTGGCCGCGAACATCATGCCGCGCGCGACCGCCGCGATTTCGGCGGGCGGCGCGCCGGTGAGACTCTGGAGTTGATATTCGAAGCCTGAGCCGGTGCCGAGACCGATGATCGGCGGCAGGTTGTAAGCGAACACGATCGCTTCCTGGATCGTCTGAAACTGACCCATCAGCCGGCCGATAATGCCGTTGACGCCTTGCGCCGGGTCTTTGCGCTCATCGAACGGCTTGAGCAGCATGATGATCAGTGCGCTGTTGGACTTGGTGAGGCCGTCGATCAGGCTGAAGCCGACAACCGAGGTAACACTTTCAACCCCCGGCGTGTTGCGCGCGATTTCCTCGACCCGCTTGACCACCGTCTCGGTACGCCCGACCGAAGCACCCTCCGGCAATTGCACCTCGGCAAACACGGCGCCCTGGTCCTCGGACGGCAGGAAGCCGGTCGGCGTGACCTTGAAGAGCCAGCCGGCGCCGGCCATCACCGCGACGAGCACCAGCAGACTGAACATGGCAAGGCGCACCGTCTTGCGGACCACGAG
Organism: Hyphomicrobiales bacterium; assembly: GCA_021730985.1. Taxonomy (GTDB): domain Bacteria; phylum Pseudomonadota; class Alphaproteobacteria; order Rhizobiales; family Xanthobacteraceae; genus Z2-YC6860. The sequence goes on from JAKFYI010000030.1 coordinate 121,580, forward strand.
GGTGTAGCCGTCACGCGCCTTGTCGATGCCGCGCAAAATGTAGCCCAAGACACCGCGCTTGGGTCCGGGATGCGCCCGCAGGAACACAGCGCAAAGTGCGGGCGAAAGCGTCAGCGCGTTGAGCGCCGAGATGATCATGGACACCGACACCGCAACGGCGAACTGGCGGAACAGCTCGCCGGAAATGCCGGGAATGAATGCCACCGGCACGAACACCGAGAGCAGCACCAGCGTGATGGCGATGATCGGCGCGGTGATCAGTTGCATGGCGCGGTTCGCTGCTTCCGAGGGCGACAGCGTCGGGTCTTTCTCAAGCTCCGCCTCGACCGCCTCGACCACAACGATGGCGTCGTCCACGACAATGCCGATCGCCAGCACAAGTGCCAGCAGCGACACCGTGTTGGCCGAATAGCCCAGCGCCAACATCACCGCGAAGGTGCCGATCAGCGAAACCGGGACGGCCACCAGCGGAATGATCGTGGCCCGCACGTTGCCGAGGAACAGGAACACGACGACCACCACCAGAGCGAATGCCTCGAACAGCGTGTGCAGCACGCCCTTGATGCTTTCGCTGACGAAGACCGTGGTGTCGTAGGTGATCTTGTATTGGACCCCGTCCGGGAACGAGCCCTTGAGCTCGGCCAGCTTTGCCTTCACGGCCTCGGCGGTGGAGAGTGCGTTGCCGCCGGGCGACTGGAACAGGCCCATCACCACGGCAGGGCTGCCGTCCTGCCGCCCGCGCGATTCCGACAGCCGGGCGGCGAGCTCGACCCGCGCCACGTCGCTGACCTTGACGAACGATCCATCCGGATTGGCGCGCACGACGATGCCGCCGAATTCCTCGACGGACGAGAGGCGGCCCTTGGTCTGGATGTTGAGCTGGAACTGCTGGTCGGGCAGCGCCGGTTGCGCGCCGATGCGTCCGATGGCGGCCTGGATGTTCTGCCGGCCGATGGCGTTGGCAATGTCCTTCGGCGTCAGCCCGAAGCTCGTCAGGCGGTCGGTGTTGAGCCACACCGTCATGCTGTAGTCGGACGGCGTGAACAGCGTGACGTCACCGATGCCATTGATTCGCTTGAGCTGGTCGATGATGTTGATGGTGGCGTAATTTGACAGAAAAAGCTGGTCGTAGCGACCATCCGGCGAATACAGCGCGATCACCTGGAGCAGCGCCGACGACTTTTTCTTGATGCTGACGCCTTGGGCCTTGACCTCGGCGGGCAATCGCGGCTCGGCAAGGCTCACCCGATTCTGCACCAGCACGTTGTTGATGTCGGGATTGGTCCCGACCGCGAAGGTGACGGTCAGGGTGTAGCTGCCGTCGCTGCCACTGGTCGATTTCATGTAAAGCGCGCGATCGACGCCGATCACCTGCGCTTCGATCGGCTGCGCGACGGTCGCCTCCACCACCTCCGCACTGGCGCCGGCGTAGGTGCCCTTTACTTCGATCTGCGGCGGCACGATCTCGGGGAATTGCGCGATCGGAATCTGGCTGAGCGCGACCAGTCCGGCGAGCGTGATGACGATCGAAATGACGGCCGCGAGCCGTGGCCGCGCGATGAAGACCGCGGAGATCATTGTTTAAGCCCCCGGCTTCACTTCGGTCGGACTGACGACCTGGCCGGGACGAATTCGCTGAATGCCTTCGGTGACGACCCGCTCGCCGGCGGCAAGCCCCTTCTTCAGAATCATGTTGGTGCCGCGCGGACCGCCAAGCTCGACACGGCGGACCTGCACCTTGTTTTCCTTGTCGACGACGAGAACGAACGAGCCCGACTGGTCGAGCTGCAAGGCCTGCCCCGGCACCACCAGCGCGGATTCGACGTTGCCGCCTTCGAGCACGATTGCGACCAACTGTCCGTCAACGAGCGTGCGCTCCAGATTGGGGAATGTCGCACGCACCAGCACGGTGTCGGTGCCCTGGTTGACGGTGACGTCGAGGAAGTTGAGCTTGCCCGGCTGCGAATAGCGGCTGCCGTCGGCGAGTTGCAGATAGACCACGACCTCGGCGGGATTATTCCTCTCCTTGCGGTAGGCGAGGATCTCGCGCTGCGTCACCGGGAAACCGACGTAGATCGGATCCTGGCTGACGATGGTCGCCAACGCGCCGGTCGAGGGTCCGACGAAGTTTCCGACCGCGATGTTGGCGCGGCCGATGCGTCCGGCGATCGGCGCGCGGATATCGGTGTAGCCAAGATTGAGCTGCGCCTTGTCCAGGGTGGCCTTCTGCGCCAGCACGTTGCCGCGCGCCTCGCCCTGCTTGGCGGTGGCCTCGTCAAGGCGCGCCTGTGCGCCGACGCTTTTCTGAACCAGCTCCTTCTGGCGGTCGAAATCGACGTCAGCCAGCTTGAGTGAGGCGTCGGCGGTGGCGACGCCGGCCTTGGCCTCATCGACCGCGGCCTGATAGAGGCCCTTCTCGATCACGAACAGCAGGTCGCCTTCCTTGACGTCGGCGCCTTCGGTGAACAGACGCTTCTCCAGGAAGCCGTCGACGCGGGCGCGCAGATCCACCTTGGACACCGCCTCGATCCGGCCGGTGAAGCGGAAGGTCGGGCGGATGTCTTCGGCAATCGCCTGGACCACGGTGACGGCCGGAGGTGGCGGCGCGGGCGCTTGAGCCGCCTGTTTGCCATCGCCGCATCCGGCCAACAGGGCGAGGACAGCGGGGAACGCGAAGCGCAGACCGCGAACGGAATTGAAAATCATCAAAGGCCTCCGAGGCACGCGTGAGACACGCCTCCAAGTCAGCAAACCGACTGGCCCATCATGGGCCCAAGCTTCGGCTTGGTTCAACCCGGACTTTTGTAGCTCAAGTCTCGACGATGCCTTCGGACGATCCGCTGGCGTTGGAACTGCGGCCGTGCGGCAGCGCGAGGTACGATCGTGAGCGCATCTCGATCAGGCGGGAGGCGGTGCGCCGGAATTCAGCAGCCTCGTAGCCGTCGCTTGCCTGGTAGAGTCCGTCCGGCTCCGCCGCAGCCGACGCGACGAGCTTCACCGCGTGATCGTAGAGCGTATCGACCAGAATGATGAAGCGCTTGGCGGCGTTGCGCTGGTCGAACCCCATCACCGGGATGCGGTCGATGATCAGCGTGTGAAACTCGTGCGCGACACGCAGGTAATCCGACGCACCGAGCGGCTGTTCGCACAGGTCATGGAAGAAGAACCGCGCCACGCCCATGGCCGCGCGGGGGACGCGCAGCCTGCGGCCCTTGACCGACAACTCCTGCGGCACGCCGCTGGCGCTGCCGACCAGCTTGCGCCACGCTCCGTCGAGCGCCTCGGAAGCATCGTCGTCCGCCGGCACGTACCAGACCTTCTGGCCTTCGAGCTTCTCCAGCCGGAAGTCGGTGCGTGAATCCAGCCGCACCACGTCCATCTGCCGTTGCAGGGTTGCGATGAACGGCAGGAACAGCGAACGGTTGAGCCCGCCCTTGTAGAGATTGTCCGGCGCCACGTTCGAGGTCGCCACCACGACGACGCCCAATTCGAACATCCGCGTGAACAGCCGGCCCAGGATCATCGCGTCGGCGATGTCGGTGACGTGGAATTCGTCGAAGCAGAGCAGCCAGCTTTCCTCGGCGATCTCCGCGGCGACGAGCCGGATCGGATCCTCGTCGGTGACCTCACCGTTCTTGATGTGCTGGCGGAACACCCTCACCCGCTCGTGCACGTCCGCCATGAACTCGTGGAAATGCGCGCGGCGCTTTCGCACCACCGGCGAGGCCTCGAAGAACAGGTCCATCAGCATGGTCTTGCCGCGGCCGACATCGCCGTGAATGTAGAGGCCCTTGGCGGAGCCCGTGCTTTCCTGTGAGCCGAACAGCCAGCCTATCGGCGTGGTGCGGCGCGCTTGCCGATGCGTCACGATGCGCCGCTCAAGATCGTCCAGCAGCGCCAGCAGCTTTTCCTGCGCCGGGTCGCGCTCGACCTTCTTGGTGACGATCAGCGCTTCGTAAAGCTCACGGACGGACATCGGGGCAAAGTCGCCCGAAACCCCCGCCCGCTCAAGCTGGCTGATGCTTCCGGGCGCCGGTTTCCCTCCACCAAATCACGGAAAACGCCGCGTTAACGAGTTGGCTGGGATTGAAGCTTATCCTCGGGCAGTAGCGCTTTTGAGGATCTCCCATGGGCAAATCGGCACACCGCGGAACCGAAATTCGCGTCTTGAGCCCGGGCTCGATCGAGGATTTTCACGCCCACCTGGTCCGGCTCGACCGGTTCAGCCGCTTCCCGGGAGAGGACGACCGCGCCATCGACGTTCACTGCCTTGGGCTGGTCGCGGCAGGCGCCATTCTGGTCGGCGCATTCGTGGACGGCGTGATGCGCGGCGGCGCCGAGATCGTGCCCGACCGCACCGCGCGGCGCGCCGAGGCGGCCATCACCGTCGAAGAAGCGTTTGCGGATCGCGGACTGGAACGTGAACTGACCGCGCGCGTCATCGACGAGGCGCAGCGCCATCATCTCAATCACCTGCGCATCCAGGAGCAGAACGCGACGCGCAGCTACCGCGTCCCGGTGTTCCAGCTCCACGCCTACAGCGCATGATCCGCGAAGCGGATACCGGTTCGCCGAACAGATTATGCGCCACGCATTAAGCTAGCGCGCGAGCGGACGGGAAACCGGCTCCCGCTTTTCCTGATCGCGCGCCAGCGGGTAATCCGCCTCGACGAGATACGGCCCGCCGCCCACCGAGTCGCGCGACGAAAACAGCACGAAGTTCGACACCGTGAACGGCGCGGAGCGAAACGCGCCGCGCGCGCCGAGATAATCCGCGACCGACTGGCTCGACGTGTCGCGCAGCCGCGCCAGCGTGACGTGCGGCGTGAACTTGCGGCCCTCCGGCTCGATGCCGATGCGCTGCATCAGCCGCTCGTGCTCCGCCTGCAACTCCATCACCGCCGGAGACGGCGCCACCGTCGCGACCACCGCGCGCGGCTTGCGGCCGCCGAACGCCGTGACGCCGTCGAGCCGCAGCTCGAAGCCGCCGCGCCTGATCTGGCCCAGCATGGTGGTGACTTCGCGCGCGATGATGTCATCGACGTCGCCGATGAACCGCAGCGTCAGATGGTAATTCTCCGCATCGATCCAGCGCGCGCCGGGCAGGCCGCCGCGCAGCATCGACAAAGGCTCGCGGATGTCGTCGGGGATTTCGAGAGCGGTGAAGAGGCGGGGCATTCGGGTTCTCGCATTGTCAGGAGCCGCGCTTCGCACGGACGCGGGCAATCAGTTCCTCAACCTTGGGCGTGATTCTTGTGACAATCGTTTGGATGCCCTCCGCGGTGGGATGCAGGCCGTCGCGCTGATTGAGCTTCGCGTCGGCGGCGACACCATCGAGATAGAACGGATAGAAGACGACGTTATGGGCCAGGGCAAGTTCGGGATAGATCGCGTTGAACGCGCCCTCGTAGTCCGCGCCGAGATTGGGCGCGGCCCGCATGCCGCACAGCAACACCTCGATGCCGCGCTGCTTCAGCCTTGTCACGATTTGGTCCAGCGCCGCGCGCGTCACCTTGGGATCGATCCCGCGCAACATGTCGTTGGCGCCAAGCTCGACCACGACCGCATCGGTGCCATCCGGAACCGACCAGTCGAGCCGGGCCAGCCCGCCGGACGCGGTATCTCCGGACACGCCGGCGTTGGCGACCTCGACGTTGAGCCCTTTCGCCTTGAGCACCTTCTGGAGCTGTGCCGGGAACGCCTCGGTCAGCGGCAACTGGTAGCCGGCCATCAGCGAATCGCCGAAAGCCACGATTTTGACCGGCCGCTCGGCAGCGGCGGCCGGATTGCACAACAACGCGGCAAATCCGAACGCGGCCGCGAGGCGCTGGACCAAGCCGCCCCAGTTCCCATATGAGCGGGGGGCAATAACGGTTTGGGCGCCAGAATTCATGAATGATTCCTCAGGGGCGGGACGGCCGGCCATTGCGCTCACCGGCATCAACCTGTCGCTCGGCCATGGTGCGGCCCGGGTTCATATCCTCAAAGACGTCGGCCTCCATATAAGGAGCGGCGAGGCGATCGGCCTAGTGGGGCCGTCGGGCTCCGGCAAAACCACGCTGCTGATGGTCCTGGCCGGGCTGGAGCGCTCGGACACCGGCTCGATCGTGGTGGCTGGCGAGGATCTCACCCACCTCAACGAGGACGCGCTGGCGCGCTTTCGCGGCCGCAATATCGGAATCGTCTTTCAGTCCTTTCATCTGATCCCGACCATGACCGCGCTGGAGAACGTCGCGGTGCCACTGGAACTGGCCGGCGACGCCACCGCGTTCGACCGCGCCCGCGAGGAACTGGCCGCGGTCGGGCTGGGAGAACGGCTCAACCACTATCCGGCGCAACTGTCCGGCGGCGAACAGCAGCGCGTCGCGCTCGCCCGCGCGCTGGCGCCCAATCCGGCGATCCTGGTGGCCGACGAGCCGACCGGCAATCTCGACGAGACCACCGGCAAGCAGATCATCGAATTGCTGTTCAAGGGCCATGTCGAGCGCGGCACCACGCTGATCCTGGTGACGCACGACAACGCGCTGGCGCAGAAGTGCGACCGCATCGTGCGGCTACGCTCAGGGCGGATTGAAGGCGTCACCACGCGGGCATCGACATGACGCAGACGGCAACGCGCGTGCCGCTCCCGCTGAAGCTGGCGTACACAGCGTTCATGGCGGTGCTGGTGCCGGTCTATTGGTACTATTACGGGCCGACCAACTTCCTCTACTTCTGCGACGTCGCGCTGTTTCTCACCCTCGCCGGCATCTGGCTGGAGAGTCCGCTGTTGATTTCGATCTGCGCCGCCGGCCTCGTCGCGCCGCAGATTCTCTGGAACGCCGATTTCCTCTCCAACATGTTCGGCGTCCCGCTGGTCGGCATGACCGACTACATGTTCAAGCATGAGAACTCGGTGTTCCTGCGCGGACTGTCGCTGTTTCACGGCTGGATTCCGTTTCTGCTGCTCTATCTGGTCTGGAAAATCGGCTACGACCGCCGCGCGCTGCTCGGCTGGACCCTGATCGCATGGGCGCTGATCCTGGTCTGCTTCTTCCTCATGCCGCCGCCGCATCCCAATCCCGGCCTCACGCCGGTGAACATCAACTACGTCTGGGGACCGAGCGACAACGTCGCGCAAACGTGGGTGCACCCGTATGCATGGCTCGCCGGACTGATGGTCGGTCTGCCGCTGCTGCTATCCGCGCCGGTGCATCTCCTGCTGATGCGTCTCATGCCGAGGGCCGCATGAGTCTCGCCTCTCCCATCATGTCCGCGATCCCGTTGCGTTTCGCGCTGCGTGAAATGCGCGGCGGCTTGCGCGGCTTCTACGTGTTCATCGCCTGCGTTGCCCTCGGCGTGATGGCGATCTCGGGCGTCGGCTCGTTTGCGCGCAGCCTCGGCGACGGATTTGCCCGCGAAGGCCGCGTGATCCTGGGCGGCGACCTGTCGTTCTCGCTGATTCATCGCGAAGCCACCCCGGCCGAGCGCGCCTTCCTCGAAGCGCGCGGTAAATTGTCCGCCGCCGCCACCATGCGAGCGATGGCACGCAGCGCCTCGGGCGAATTTGCGCTGGTCGAACTCAAGGCGGTGGACAGTGCGTATCCGCTTTACGGCATGCTGACGCTCGATCGCGACATGACGCTGGCCGCGGCGCTGGCGCCGCGCGGCAACACATTCGGCGCGGTGGCCGATCCGACGCTGCTGGCGCGCCTGGGACTGCAGCCCGGCGCGCGTCTGACCATCGGCGCGGCCACGCTCGAAATCGCCGCCGTGCTGACGAACGAGCCGGACAAATTCGCGAGCGGCATCGCGTTCGGGCCGCGCGTCATCCTCAGCGAGGCCGCGCTGAAAGCCACCGGCCTGGTGCAGCCCGGCAGCCTGGTGCGGAACCTGTACCGGCTCGCGGTGCCCGGCGGCAGCGACCGCACCGCGGACGCCGTCGTCGCCGCTGCGGCGGCGCAATTGCCGGACGCCGGCTGGGAGGTGCGCAGCCGCAACAACGCTTCGCCGGCGCTGGAGCGCAACATCGAGCGGTTCACCCAGTTCCTCACCCTGGTCGGACTGACCGCCCTTCTGGTCGGCGGCGTCGGCGTCGCCAACGCGGTGAAAAGCCACCTCGACCGTAAGCGCGACGTGATCGCAACGCTCAAGTCGCTCGGCGCCAGCGGCGGCCGGGTGTTCGCCATCTATCTCCTACAGGTGCTGGTGCTCTCGACCGTCGGCTCCGTGATCGGGCTCGCGCTGGGCGCAGCCCTGCCGTTCGCCATATCCGCCGCATTTGGGGCGATCATTCCGCTGCCGATCGCGCCCGCGCTGTACTGGGACGAACTCGCGCTGGCGCTGCTCTATGGGCTGCTGACAGCGCTGGCGTTCGCGGTCTGGCCGCTGGGCCGCGCGCAGGATGTGCCGGTGTCGGCACTATTTCGGGACGCGGTATCGCACGAGCGGCGCTGGCCGCGACGGCGCTACGTGGCCGCGGCAACGCTGGTGGTCGCGACATTGGCCGGCTTCGCGGTGTTCGAATCCTACGACCGGCGCATCGCCGCGGTGTTCGTCGGCGCAGCGGCAGCCGTGTTCCTGGCGCTGCAACTGGTCGGTCTGGCGCTGATGGCGCTGGCGCGCCGCGCCCCGCACTCGCGCATCACCGCGGTGCGGCTTGCCGTCGCCAACATTCACCGCCCCGGCGCTTTGACGCCGACCATCGTGCTGTCGCTCGGACTCGGCCTCGCCCTGCTTGTCACCGTCATTCAAATCGATGGCAACCTGAGCCGGCAGTTCATGGCCGCGCTGCCGGACAAGGCGCCGTCGTTCTACTTCGTCGATATCCAGTCCGCCGACGCCGACCGGTTCGATGCCTTCCTGCGCGAACGCGTGCCGCAGGCCAAGCTTGAGCGGGTGCCGATGCTGCGCGGCCGGATCGTTGCCGCGAACGACATCAAGGCCGAAGATCTCAAGATTCCAGCCAGCGCCGCCTGGGTGATGCAAAGCGATCGCGGCATCACCTACGCCGGCGAACTTCCTGCCGGCTCGCGGCTGGCGAGCGGCGAATGGTGGGGCCCTCACTATCAAGGGCCGCCGCTGGTCTCGATGGAGCGCAAGATCGCCGAAGCGCTCCGCCTGAAACTCGGCGAGCCCGTCACCGTCAACGTGCTGGGCCGCAACATCACCGCCAAAGTCGCCAACCTGCGCAGCGTCGACTGGCAGGGGCTCGGCATCAACTTCGTGCTGGTGTTCTCGCCCGGCACCTTTGCCGGCGCCCCGCACACGCATATCGCCACCCTGACCTGGCCGGGCGGGGGTACGCTGGAGCAGGAAATCTCGCTGATCAAAGCGGTCGCCGACGCCTTCCCCGCCGTCACCACGGTGCGCGTCAAGGATGCGCTCGACGCGGTCGGCGGCATCGTGCGCAACCTGGCGCTGGCGGTGCGCGGCGCGAGCGTGCTCGCGCTGATCGCTGCGGTGCTGGTGCTGGGCGGCGCGCTCGCCGCCGGACATCGCCACCGGGTGTACGACGCCGTCGTGCTGAAGACGCTCGGCGCGACGCGCGGCCGGCTGATCGGCGCCTACGCGCTTGAGTATCTGCTGCTGGGATCGGCCACCGCCGTGTTCGGTGTGGCCGCGGGATCGGCCGCCGCGTGGCTTGTCGTCACCGAGTTGATGAACCTGTCGTTCGCCTGGCTGCCGGGGCCCGCGGCGGCGGCGGCGCTCGGTGCGCTGGCTGTGACGATCTGTTTCGGTTTGATCGGCACGTTCAGCGCGCTTGGCCATAAGCCCGCGACGGTGCTCAGGAATTTATAGCCGTCGCGACAAACCGTCGCGTATTCGTCAAATAGAAACAATAACTTAGCCGTTGACACGCTTGTGTCAAAGGATGTGCTAACATAGCTGTAGCCAAGCCGCGCGAGAGCACGGCCCGAGAGGCCAACTGGGTTCGACAACCACGGGGGTTCGACGATGTCGGACTTTAATCGCAACGTCACTTCCGCGCAGTACGGCACGACCGCCGGTCAGGCCGTCGCAGTCGATGCGGGTCTGCGCGCCTACATGCTTAGCATCTACAACTATATGGTGATCGGCCTTGCGATCACCGGCCTTGCCGCGCTCGGCATCTACATGCTGTCCATTACCGGCGACATGGCCGCCGCCGCCAAGATGGTGCGCAACGGCGCCGAGGTTCCGGTCCGTATCGCCGCCAACACCTACCTCACTCCGCTTGGCTACACGCTGTTCGTCAGCCCGGTGAAGTGGGCGGTCATCCTCGCCCCGCTCGTGATGGTGTTCGCACTGAGCTACGGCATGAATCGCGTGCGCCCCGCCACGGCGCATGTGATGTTCTGGATTTTCGCGGCGCTGATCGGCCTGTCGCTGGGCTCGATCTTCATGGTCTATACGCACACCTCGATCACCCGCGTGTTCTTCATCACCGCGGCTTCGTTCGGGGCGCTTAGCGTGTGGGGCTACACCACGCAGCGCGATCTGTCCGGCATGGGCTCGTTCCTGATCATGGGCCTGTTCGGCATCATCCTGGCGAGCCTGGTGAACCTGTTCATGCAGAGTTCGATGATGCAGTTCATCATCTCGGTCGTCGGCGTGCTGGTGTTCTCGGGCCTCACCGCCTACGACACGCAGCGGCTGAAGAGCGAGTACCTCTACGGCGCGATGGACGGCGAGACGATGGAGCGTTCGGCGATCTCCGGCGCGCTGTCGCTCTACCTCAACTTCATCAACCTGTTCACGCTGCTGATGCAGCTGCTCGGCACCCGCGAAGAATAGGCGGCGCCGCGCCACAACAGGGCCCCGGCCTCGGCCGGGGCCTTTTTTATTGCCCGGAACCCATCCGAAAAATCGGTTTCCAAGGCCTTGCCGGGAGACCCCGCCATCTGGCGCAGACCCCCCGGGCACCATAGATTCCGTGTCGAAAGCGCCCGGCCTGCACAGGTTGAGGGCGCAATTGAGCCCCCGGCTCCGTCCGGGACCTGAGAGAGGGAAACTCAATGTCTGACTTCGATCGGAACGTAGCCGCCCGCGGCAGCTTGTCCGACCGTGCGGTTGCAATCGACGCGGGCCTGCGCGCCCATATGATCCGCGTCTACAACTACATGGCGGCGGCGGTGGCGCTGACCGGCGTCGTCGCATGGTTCACCTACAATGCCGCTGTGACCTCGACCGGCGCGCTCACCGCGTTCGGCCAGGCCGTCTTCAGCGGCCCGGTTATGATCGTCTTGATGCTGGCGACGCTGGGGCTGGTGTTCTTCCTCAGTTTCCGCATCGACCGCCTGCAGTACACCACCGCGCTGACGGTGTTCATGGTCTACGCGGCGCTGCTCGGCGTGACGCTGTCGTCGATCTTCCTGGTCTACACCGGAGCGTCGATCACCCGGGTGTTCTTCATCTCGGCGGCGTCGTTCGGCGCGCTGTCGTTGTGGGGCTACACCACGCAACGCGATCTGACGGGCATGGGCACGTTCCTGATGATGGGACTGATCGGCCTGTTGATTGCGATGGTGGTCAACATCTTCCTCAAGTCGAGCGGCCTGGACTTCATCATCTCGGCTGCCGGCGTGCTGATCTTCGCGGGCCTCACGGCGTGGGACACCCAGAAGATCAAGGAGATGTTCGACTCGGGTGACGACACCAACTCCGCCGGCCGCAAGGCCGTGATGGGCGCGCTGTCGCTCTACCTCGACTTCATCAACCTGTTCCTGATGCTGCTGCGCCTGGTGGGCGACCGCCGCTAACGGGTCAGGCTTCAAATGCGGAACGCCCCGGCAACTCGCCGGGGCGTTTTTCTTTGCTAGAATTGGCCATGTCCCCGCTCTCGATCCGGCCCGCCACGCCCGCCGACATTCCGGCCATCACCCGCATCTACGCCCATGCCGTGATGCACGGCACCGCATCGTTCGAACTCGAAGCGCCGGACGAGGCCGAGATGGCCAAGCGCATGCGCGCGATTCTGGACGGCGGCTTTGCCTATCTGGCGGCGGAGGCGGACGGCGTGCTGCTGGGTTACGCCTACGCCAACCACTACCGCACACGGCCGGCCTACCGCTTCACCGTGGAGGATTCGGTCTACATCGACCCCACGGCGCAGCGCCGCGGCGCCGGGCGTGCGCTGCTGGAACGGCTGATCGTCGAGTCGGAAACTCGCGGCTTCCGTCAGATGGTCGCGGTGATCGGAGACTCGGCGCAGACCGCCTCGATCGAGCTGCATCGCGCCGCAGGCTTCCGGATGATCGGCGCCTTCGAGAACGTCGGCTACAAATTCGATCGCTGGCTCGACAGCGTGATGATGCAGCGCGCGCTGGGCCAAGGCTCAGCGAGCAAGCCGTAGCCTGGCGTCACACCGCGACCAGGCTCACCGACTTGTCGATCGCGCGCAGCACGCGGTCGAGCTCGGGGCCGCGGCGCACGATCAGTCCGGTTGCTGAAACCACGCTGTAGGCGCCCTGGCGGCGCGCCAGGCGCGGATTTTTTTCAATACGGTAGATCGGCACTTCGGAGGAGCGGCGGAACACCGAGAACACCGCGCGGTCTTTGAGGAAGTCGATGGCGTAATCGCGCCATTCGCCGGCGGCGACCATGCGGCCGTACAGACTGAGGATTCGATCCAATTCGCGCCGGTCGAAAGTGACTTGGTTGCCGGGGGCGGTGGATGGCGCGGTCCCGCCCCCGAAACGCTGGCTTGGGTCGGCTTCGCCGAACGTCATGCGGCGCCTCCTTCTGTCGTGCGGCTGTTATGATCGCCTCGGAAATCAACGGCGGCAAGGGCTTAGCGGTGCCCGAATTGTCGGCGCTCGCGCCGCTTCGTGTTCACGGATTCGTTAGGCAAATCATAAAGCTGCCCTATTTCGGCCCATCGGAAGCCCCACCGGCCGCTAATATAGCGACAGTAGCCAAACGGCCCGGTTCGCTTGGTGTTCCGGATTCCTCAGCCCCCCAGCCCCCCGGGGCATCGACGGATCGGGCCCGTTTGTTTTCGCGTTACGGTTCAATCCCCAACGCTTGAGGGCCTGCTTCACCGCAGGCCCTTTTTTTGTTTCGCGATGGAGGAAGCGTCAGCGGACGGCGAGTTGCGCCGCGCCGAGCATCACCTTCGGCGCACCGGCTACGCCGCCTTGCACCAGCACCGTGACCGAATCGATCTCGCCGGTCTGCAATTCGCCGAGTGGCACATTGAACGTCTGCGCCTTGCCGGTCCATTCGCCGAGCTTGACCCAGCGCCGCGCCACGTTGGTGTAGGTGACGGTGTGGCCGCGGTTCTCGCCGCGGCCGATCTTGACGGGGACCGTCTTGGTGACCGGGCACAGCCAGATTTCGCCCGGCGTGTGATTGTCCTTCGACGGCACGCTGATCGTGAGCTTGTCGTCCGCGATCGAGGCGGTCACCGCAAGACCGAGCGTGGCAGGCTGCTTCTGGCTCTGCACGATGGCGCGTTCGATCGCCGGCTTGTCGCCGCCGTTAACGTGCGCCACGCCGTTGACCACGAGTTGCGGCGTGTAGACCTCGCGGTCGCCCCGCGTGCCGGCATAGGCGCGCTGACGGGTGGCATGGCCCTTGAGCGCCAGCGTGTCCTTCCAGCCGAGATAATCCCAGTAATCGACCGGCAGCGTGATCGTCACCAGTGACGGATCCTTGCTGAGCTCGCCGAGCAGCTTGTCGGCGGCGGGGCATGACGAACAGCCCTGGCTGGTAAACAACTCCAGGACGGCGCGCGGCTCGGCCTGGGCCTGATCTTGGGCAGGCCCGGCAAAGGCGAGGCAACCCAGCGCGAGCGTGGACGCGATGCGGACCGAAATCATGGCGATGTCCTTGCCATCTGTGCCCACGCAGCCATGCCCGGAGTCATAGTCGGACCAGCGTTCACCCGCCACTCACTTCGCGGTGAGTGCGGCGCGCCGGGCCGCAGGGCGGCCCGGCCGCGTCGCCGCGGCCAAGCCAAGCAGCCAACATCGGATCGCCAAACCTTAGGCAGCGAGGTGGCGCAGCACGTACTGCAGGATGCCGCCGTTCTTGAAGTAGTCGAGCTCGTCGTAGGTATCGATGCGGCACAGCAGCGGCACGCGGGTGAGCTTGCCGTCGGAGCCTACGATCTCGCACATCATCTTCTGGCGCGGCTTCAGGTCGCCGTGCAGGCCGCGGATCGTGACCGTCTCGTCGCCCTTGAGCCCGAGCGCCTGCCACGAGGTCTCGCCCTCGAAGCAGAGCGGGATCACGCCCATGCCGATCAGGTTGGAGCGGTGAATGCGCTCGAACGACTGCGTGACCACCGCGCGCACGTTCAGCAAGGTCGTGCCCTTGGCGGCCCAGTCGCGCGACGAGCCGGTGCCGTACTCGCGGCCGGCGAAGATCACCAGCGGCACGCCCTCGGCCTTGTACTTCATGGCCGCGTCGTACATCGGCAGGCGCTGCTTCGACGGATAGTGGACCGTCACGCCGCCTTCGACGCCCGGCACCATCTGGTTCTTGATGCGGATGTTGGCGAAGGTGCCGCGCATCATCACCTGGTGATTGCCGCGGCGCGTGCCGTACTGGTTGAAGTCCTTGGGACGAACCTGATGGTCGCGCAGGTATTCGCCCGCCGGGCTCGCTTCCTTGATCGAACCGGCCGGCGAGATATGGTCGGTCGTGATCGAGTCGAGGAACAGACCGAGGATGCGCGCGTCGATGATGTCATCGATCGGACGCGACCGCTTTTCCATGCCGTCGAAATACGGCGGGTTCTGCACGTAGGTCGAACGGTCATCCCAGTCGAAGGTCAGGCCGCCCTTGACGGAGACCTTGCCCCACTGGGCGTCGCCCTTGAACACGTTGGCGTACTTGCGCTTGAAGACATCCTTGGTGACGCACTTGCGGATCACCGCGTTGATCTCGCGGCTGGTCGGCCAGATGTCCTTCAGGAAAACCTTCTTGCCCTTCTTATCGACGCCGATGGCACCGCGCGCGACGTCGATGTTCATCGAGCCGGCGATGGCGTAGGCGACGACCAGCGGCGGCGAGGCGAGATAGTTCGCCCGCACGTCGGCGTTGACGCGGCCTTCGAAGTTGCGATTGCCCGACAGCACCGCGGCGGCGACCAGATCGTTCTGGTTGATCGCTTCGGAAATCTCCTCCGGCAGCGGCCCGGAGTTGCCGATGCAGGTGGTGCAGCCGAAGCCGACCAGGTTGAAGCCGAGCGCGTCGAGATCCTTCTGCAGTCCCGACTTTTCGTAATAATCCGCCACCACTTGCGAGCCCGGCGCCAGCGAGGTCTTGACCCAGGGCTTGACCTTGAGGCCCTTGGCCACAGCCTTCCTGGCGACCAGGCCGGCGGCGACCATCACGCTCGGATTCGAGGTGTTGGTGCAGGACGTGATCGCGGCAATCACCACGTCGCCGTGGCCGAGATCGTGGCCGCGGCCGGCGACCGGAACGCGTTTGCCCGCCTCGGACGCCTTGTTGAATTCCTTGTCCATCGAGCCGGCAAAGCCCGACTTCACCTCTTTCAGCGCCACGCGATCCTGCGGACGCTTCGGTCCGGCGAGCGACGGCTCGATCGAGCCGAGTTCGAGCTTGAGGACGTCGGTGAAAATTGGGTCGGGCGTCGTCTTGGTGCGGTACATGCCCTGCGCCGTCGCGTAGGCCTTCACCAGATCCAGCGTTTCCTTGCTGCGGTTGGTGACGTCGAGATACTCCATCGTGTCGTCATCGACCGGGAAGAAGCCGCAGGTCGCGCCATATTCCGGCGCCATGTTGCCGAGCGTCGCGCGGTCCGCGACGGTGAGGCCGGCGAGGCCGGGGCCGAAGAACTCGACGAACTTGCCGACCACGCCGCGCTTGCGCAGAATCTGCGTCACGGTGAGCACGAGGTCGGTCGCGGTGATGCCTTCCTTCAGCTTGCCCGTGAGCTTCACGCCGATCACTTCCGGCAGAACCATCGAATAAGGCTGGCCGAGCATCGCGGCTTCCGCCTCGATGCCGCCGACGCCCCAGCCGAGCACGGCGAGGCCGTTGACCATGGTGGTATGCGAATCCGTTCCGACCACGGTGTCCGGATAGGCGATCTCGGCATCGACCTCCTTGCCGTCGAGCTTGATCTTGCCCGGCGCGTGCCAGACGGTCTGCGACAGATATTCGAGGTTGACCTGGTGGCAGATGCCGGTGCCGGGCGGGACGACGCGGAAATTCTCGAACGAGCGCTGCGCCCACTTGAGGAATTTGTAGCGCTCCTGATTCTGCTTGTACTCCTCCTCGACGTTCTTCTTGTACGAGTCGGCATGGCCGAAGAAGTTGACGCCGACGGAGTGGTCGATGACGAGATCGACCGGCACCAGCGGGTTGATCTTCTTGGCGTCGCCGCCGAGATGCTTCATCGCATCGCGCATCGCGGCGAGATCGACCACCGCGGGGACGCCAGTGAAGTCCTGCATCAACACGCGTGCCGGACGGAACGCGACGTCGCGATCCGACGTCTTGGTCTTGAGCCAATTGGCGAACGCAAGAATGTCATCCTTGCTGACACCGCGGCCATCTTCGTTGCGCAGCAGATTTTCCAGGAGAACCTTCAGCGAGAACGGCAACCGGGAGGTTCCCTTGAGGCCGTTTTTCTCCGCCACCGGCAGACTGAAATATGCGTAGGTTTTGGTTCCGACCTTGAGGGTCCGTGCGCACTTGAAGCTATCGAGAGACGTCATGACAATTGTTTCCATCCCAGGCGCGGAGCGGCCGAGCGACCCAACCTAAGGCCTTGCC
Source organism: Hyphomicrobiales bacterium (assembly GCA_021730985.1). GTDB lineage: Bacteria > Pseudomonadota > Alphaproteobacteria > Rhizobiales > Xanthobacteraceae > Z2-YC6860. Next base: position 138,290 of record JAKFYI010000030.1, read on the forward strand.
AGAACAGGTCTTTCGCCCCCGGGCCGCGAGCCGGGTGCAATTCGCGCGGCCAAGGGGTTTATAGGGTCTTTTTCGGCGCTCTGCTAGACACACCAGAATAGCTACAAAGGGGGCTGCGTTGCTGGTTTCAGGGGGCTTTTGCAGCCGGCAGGCGGCCCGTGTTGAGGCTTGAAGCCCACGACCTGGCCTGTGTCCGGGGCGGCCGGGAGGTGTTCTCCGGGCTCGGATTTGCGGTGGCGGCGGGTGAGGCCCTGGTGGTCACCGGCCGCAATGGCGCCGGAAAATCCTCCCTGCTGCGGACCATCGCGGGTCTGGTGCGGATGGCCGCGGGCAGCCTGAACCTCACCGGCGGCGACCCGGAGCTGACCCCCGCCGAACAGGCCCATTACCTCGGCCACCAGGACGCGCTGAAGCCTTCGCTGACGGTCGAAGAAAACCTCGCCTTCTGGGTGCAATATCTCGGCGGCGGCGCTCCCGGCGCGCTTTCGGCGGTCGGGCTCGATGCGGTCGCGAAGCTGCCGGCCGGCTATCTGTCCGCCGGCCAGCGGCGGCGGCTGTCGATCGCACGGCTGATCGCAATCCAGCGTCCCATCTGGCTGCTCGATGAGCCGACCTCGGCGCTCGACCGCGACGCCCAGGAGCAGTTTGCCGGACTGATGGGCCGGCACCTCGCAGGCGGCGGCATGATCGTCGCCGCCACCCACGGGCCGATCGGGTTGCAGCAGGCGAAGGAGTTGCGTCTGGGGGACACCCCGTGAGCGCCCTGACCGCCATTTTCATGCGCGACCTGCGGCTCGCGGTGCGGGTCGGCGGCGGCGCCGGCATCGGCGTGCTGTTCTTTCTGATCGTTGTGGTGCTGGCGCCGTTTGCGATCGGGCCCGATCTGGCACTGCTGGCGCGCATCGGCCCTGCCATCCTCTGGCTCGGCGCCCTGCTCGCCAGCCTGCTCACCCTCGATCGCCTGATCGCCGCCGATGCCGAGGACGGCTCGCTCGACCTGATCCTGACCGGACGCACGCCGCTTGAGCTCGCGGTCGCGGCGAAAGCGTTGGCGCACTGGCTCACCACCGGCCTGCCGCTCGCCATCGCGACGCCGCTGTTCGGCCTGTTGATGAACCTCGACATGCAGGCGAGCTTCGCGGTGGCGCTGACGCTGCTGGCGGGAACGCCGGCGCTCACCTTCCTCGGCCTGCTTGGCGCTGCGCTGGCGGTGACGCTGCGGCGCGGCGGCCTGCTGCTCACCGTGCTGATCCTTCCGCTCACCGTCCCGGTGCTGATCTTCGGCGTCGCGGCATCGAACGCCGCAGTCACCGGCTCGGTGCCCTTCGCCATGCCGTTCACAATCCTGTGCGCGCTGACGCTGGCGAGCCTGGTGATCGGTACATTCGCCGCCGCCGCATCGCTGCGGCACGGAATGGAGTAACGCCCGTCGCATGATCCCCTGTTCTTCCGCGCCATCGTTCGCCACACTGCGCCCGCAATCCCGAACACATTGACCCGCTGCCATGCCGCTGATCGACCTCGCCAATCCCACCCGTTTCCTGAAGCTGAGCGGCCTGCTGCTGCCGTGGCTCGCGGGCGCGGCGACAATCGCGCTCGCTGTGGGGCTTTATCTCGCCGGCAACGCACCCGACGATTACCAGCAGGGCGCGACGGTGAAGATCATGTTCATCCACGTACCCTCGGCGTGGCTCGCCATGGCGATCTGGGGAATGATGAGCTTGGCAGCCCTCGGCACCCTGGTCTGGCGCCATCCGCTGGCCGATGTCGCCGCCAAGGCGGCGACGCCGATCGGCGCGGCCTTCACGCTGATCTGCCTGCTCACCGGCTCGCTGTGGGGCCGGCCGATGTGGGGCACCTACTGGGTGTGGGACGCCAGGCTCACCTCAGTGCTGATTCTGTTCCTGATGTATCTCGGCGTGATGGCGCTGTGGCGCAGCGTGGACGATCCCTCGCGCGCCGGACGCGCCGCCGCGATCCTCACCCTGGTGGGCGCGATCAACCTGCCGATCATCAAGTTCTCGGTCGACTGGTGGAACACGCTGCATCAGCCGGCGTCGGTGGTGCGGATCGCAGGGCCTGCGATCCATCCGACCATCCTGGTGCCGCTGCTGGTGATGGCGCTGGCGTTCGTGCTGATATTCGTCACGCTGCATCTCGCCGCCATGCGCAACGAAATCCTGCGGCGGCGGGTGCGCACGCTGATGATGATCGAGGCGCAGGCCGCGCCGGGGCGCGGATGAACGTCATGGCCAGCCTCGGACCGCACGCCACCTTCATCGTCGCCGCCTATGGCGCGGCGGTGGTGATCCTTGCCGCGCTGATCGCGTGGATCGTGCTGGATCATCGCGCCCAGCAGCGCGCGCTCGGCGAACTGGAGAAGCGCGGCGTGACGCGGCGCTCCGGGAGGCCGGCATGACCGCCACGGAAACCCGGGCTACGCCGGCGCGGCGCCGCCTGCTCGTCTATATCCCGCTGGCTGCGTTTTTGGCGCTGGCCGGGCTGTTCCTGTACCGGCTCGGCAGCGGCGATCCCTCCAAGCTGCCGTCGGCGCTGATCGGCCGCCCGGCGCCGGCCACCAATCTGCCCGCGCTGCCCGGCCTGACCGCCAACGGCGCCGCCGTGCCGGGCATCGCCAGCGCCGACTTCAGCGGCGCGGTGACGCTGATCAACGTCTGGGCGTCGTGGTGCGTGCCGTGCCACGACGAGGCGCCGCTGCTGATGAAGCTCGCCGAGGACAACCGGATCCGGCTGATCGGCATCAACTACAAGGACCAGGCGGAGAACGCGCGGCGCTTCATCGGCCGCTACGGCAACCCGTTCATCGCCGTCGGGTCCGATCCGAACGGACGCGCCTCGATCGACTGGGGCGTCTATGGCGTGCCGGAGACGTTCCTGATCGGACGCGACGGCCGCGTCGCCTACAAGCTGGTCGGCCCGATCACGCAGGCCAATCTGCAGGCCGTACTCAAGCCGGCGATTGAGAAGGCGCTCGTCAGCCAATAAAGCTGTCGATAAGCCGCCGCCCGCCGCGCGGCGCGCACGGGATCGCATAGGTTCAATCCGCTGGAATTGTAGGCGCGTTCCAGCGGAGACGGGCCGGATGACAATCTTCCTGTTCCGCAACGGCGACAATCCGATCGAATATTGCGCCACCGACACGCGATCCGGCCACCGGCTGCCGACCGCACAGGCTCACTCACGCTGGCACTACTACGCGGAATTGCAGAACGCGCTGCACGCGGCGGTGTTCGGTGTCAGGAATTTCGAGGCGGCGAAGCAATCGATCTCGCGGCGCGGCTATCTGCTTTTCACCGACAACCGGCTGCTGCGGAACTGCAATTAGCGCGTGATCCCGAAAAGTGGGAACCGGTTTTCGGAAAAGATCACGCGCAGATAATTACTTCTTGCCCGAATCATACTTGGTCAGCAGCGGGTATTGCAGCATCGCGAACACAAAGGTGAGCGGCAGCACGCCGAACACCTTGAATGTGACCCACACGTCGGTCGATTGTGTTCGCCACACCACCTCGTTGAGCGCAGCCAATACCAGGAAGAACAAAGCCCAGCGCACGGTGAGCTTGTGCCAGCCCTCCTGGGTGAGGTTGAACATCTGGTCGAACACCATCGCCAGCAGCGGCTTGCGGAACACGATACCGCCCAGCAAAATCACCGCGAACAACATGTAAATGATGGTCGGCTTGAGCTTGATGAAAAGCTCGTCCTGCAGGATCAGCGTCAGCCCGCCGAACAGCACCACAACCACGGCCGACACCATCGCCATCATCGGCAGCCGCCGCGTCAGCACGTAGGACGCGATCAGGGCTGCGACGATCGCCACCATGAATACAGCCGTGGCGACGAAGATGCCGGACCGCTCGCCGGTCGCGACCGCCGCGGGAATGATCGGCCGGAACAGCGGCTCGAACAGCGCCGGCCTCGAATTGGCGAAGAAGAACAGCAGCAGCGGCCCGAGGTCGAGCGCAAGCTTGATGAGCGGATTGGGCTGGGCTTTTTCGGTCATGGGCGCTGTGTAGCATTCCTGCCGGAAAACCACACGCCGCGCGCCACCGAAAGCGCGATCAGCGTTCCGAACACGGCGAGCGCGAAGGCCAGCGCCGCGAACACCAGCGCGAGATTGCCGGTCGCTCGCAGCATCAGCCAGCCGCCACCGACTGCGGTGACCAGCCGCAGGCCACCTGCGATCAGCGGCCAAGTCAGGGCTCCCGCGCCCTGCGAGGCGAAATACAGCGCCATGCCGAGCCCGAAGAAGCCGTAGAACGGCCCGACCACGCGCAGGTACGTCGTGCCGGCCTCGATCACCGCAGGCTCGCTGCTGAACAGCGACAGCCAGGCTTCGGGAAACAACGCCGCGGCAATGCCGACGCTCTCGGCCAGCGCGAACGAGACCCAGCCGCCGATCCATGCGGCGCGCAGTGCTCGTTCACGCTGACCTGCCCCAATATTGGTGCCGACCAGCGCCACCAGCGCGCCGCCAAAGCCGAACGACAGCGGCACCAGCATGTACTCCAGCCGCGTGCCGATGCCGTAGCCCGCGATGGCGGCGGCACCGAATGCACCCACCAGGCCCGTCGCCATCGCGATGGTGATGTTGGTCATCAGCGAGATCACCGAGGCGACCGCGCCGACCCGGAAGATGTCGATGAACAGCGGCCGGCGCAGCCGCGTCTGCAACAGCTTCGGCTGCACCACGCTGCGCCCCGACCACAGATAGGCTGCGAAGATCACGCAGCCGAAGCCGTAGTAGGTCAGCAGCGCAATGGCGCCGCCGGTAACGCCGAGCTTCGGAAACGGGCCCAAGCCGAAAATCAGGCACGGCGAGAACACGACCAGCATCGCCGCGCCCGCGATCGTCACCACCGCGGGCACCAGCGTGTTGCCGGTGCCGCGAATGATGTTGGCCAACACGTTGAAGATCCAGATCAGGATCACGCCGGCGAAAACGATATTCGAGTACGTCACCGCGATGGCGAGCGCGGCGCCGCTGCCGCCCATCGTAGCGTAGAGCCACGGTCCGCCCGCGAGCATGGCAGCGGAGAAGAATGCCGCGAACAGCGCGCCGATCACCAGCGCATGCAGCACGATGGCATCCGCGTCGTCGCGGCGGCCGGACCCGAGCGCGCGCGCAACCGCCGACGAGATGCCGCCGCCCATCGCACCTCCCGACATCATCTGCATGAGCATCAGGCCGGGAAACACCAGCGAAACGCCGGCCACCACTTCGGTGCCGAGCTGGGCCAGATAGTAGATGTCGATCAGACCGATCGAACCCTGAACCACCGTCATGATGAGATTGGGGATCGCAAGCCGCAGCAGCGTCGGCAGGATCGGAGCCTCAAGCAGCGTGCGGGTGCGCGGGTCCAAGACTGCTTACTCCCCCGGCCTCATCCCAATGAGCGATGGGGGTGCAACCGCTATACTACGCATCGATCCCCGCCAGCGCCTTGCCGAAATCCTTTGCCGAGAACGGCGCGAGGTCGTGCATGCCTTCGCCGACGCCGATGAAATGGATCGGCAGCGCAAATTTCTGTGCGATGGCGACCAGGATGCCGCCGCGCGCGGTGCCGTCGAGCTTGGTCATCACCAGCCCGGTGACGCCCGCGACCTTCTGGAAAATCTCGACCTGCGACAGCGCGTTCTGGCCGACCGTGGCGTCGAGCACCAGGATGACGGCGTGCGGCGCCTGCGCATCGACCTTCTTCATCACCCGGACCATCTTTTCCAGTTCGTCCATCAGCTCCGTGCGGTTCTGCAGCCGGCCCGCGGTATCGACGATCACGACATCGGCGTTCTCGCTCTTGGCCTGCGACAGCGCGTCGAACGCCAATCCGGCGGCGTCAGCGCCGGGCTCACCCGACACCACCTTGGCGCCAGTGCGCGTGCCCCAGATCTTGAGCTGCTCGATCGCGGCGGCGCGGAACGTGTCGCCGGCGGCGAGCACCACCTTGCGCTTTTCAGATGCGAACTTCGAAGCGAGCTTGCCGATCAAGGTTGTCTTCCCGGAGCCGTTGACGCCGACCACCAGGATCACGAACGGCTTGGCGGCGCCGATGGTCAGCGGCTTCGCCACCGGCCCGAGCACCTTGGCGACGTGATCGGCGATCACGCCGCGGACTTCCTTCTCGGTGATCGCCTGGTTGTACCAGCCGGTGCTGATGGTTTCGGTGACCTTCGCCGCCGCCTCCAGGCCCAGATCGGAGCGGATCAGCGCCTCCTCGATCTCGTCGAGCTTGGCGGGATCCATCGGACCCTTGGTGACGATTCCGACGATGGCGGAGCCCAGCGCCGACGAGCTGCGTTTCAGCCCGCCCGCGAGCCGGCCCAGCCAACCACGCTGTTCCGCGCCGTCCATCTCGTTATCGTTGGTGCTGTCGCTCATGCCGATTGCCGTGATACGCGTTTCCCTATGACACCGGAAGAGATGGTGAACCGCCTGCTCTATCGCGACGGGCTGATGCTGATAATCGACAAGCCCGCCGGCGTCGCCGTGCACAAGGGCCCGAAAGGCGGCGCCTGCCTGGAGGACGATTTCCCGGCGTTGCAATTCGGCCTGCCGAAGCCGCCGTCGCTGGCGCACCGGCTCGACCGCGAAACCTCGGGCTGCCTGGTGCTCGGCCGCCACCGCAAGGCGCTGGCGAACCTCAGCGACCTGTTCCGGCACGGCAAGGTCGGCAAGACCTATTGGGCGGTGGTGGAAGGCGGCCCGGACGAACCGGAAGGCCGCATCGACATCCCGCTCGGCAAGCTCGACGACAATCGCGGCTGGTGGATGAAGCCCGACCCCAGCGGATTGCCGTCATCGACGACGTGGAAAGTAATGGGGCGCGGCGGCGGCGGCCTGACCTGGCTCGCGCTCGAGCCGCTCACCGGGCGGACCCACCAGTTGCGCGTGCATTGCGCGGCGATGAAATGGCCGATCGTCGGCGACAACATCTACGGCACCGCGCCGCGCACCGGAGGCGCGCCGATGCAGCTTCATGCGCGCGAGGTCACGGTGCCGCTCTACAAGAACCGCGATCCGGTGCGCGCCATAGCGCCGGTGCCCGCGCACATGGTGGAGCGGCTGAAGGCATGCGGCTGGAACGGCGAGCCGGCTTAATTGGTCGCCGTCGCCGGATACAGACGTGGAAACAAAAACTCCAGCGCTTCGTCGGAAAAGCGCAATGAGACCGACCCCTTCTCCGTGTCCGACCCGAGCAATCCGGCATCGATGACCGAGCCGAGAATGCGTCGTGCAGTTCGTTCAGGCAGCCCGGTAATTCGAGAGACCTCACCCCGCTCGACTTCGCCGCGCATCAACGCCTCTTCCAGCAGCCGCGCAGCATCCGGCTTCAAGGTTTCGCTGCGTTCGACATAAGCACGCAGCCGCATGGCAAGCCTGTCGATATCGAATAGCTCAGACATGAACGTAACTTGATCGAGCGACACACGCAGGAACCACAAAACAAACTCGTTCAACGCACGCAGCGAAAGATTGCCACGTCCATCGATATCGCCTTGCCGGGGCGAGTCGGCAGCGTCCATCATTGTCTTGTATTCGGCGCGGCCCTCAGGCCCTTCAACCAATCCACGGGACAAACCACGCGAAATTGACCAGAGCCCATTTGCGCCGATGCCCACACTCATGCCCATGGCGTGGCTCATAAGGCGGCTGACGCGACCGTTGCCGTCCGGGAATGGATGAATGTAGTTGAAGCGATGATGCGCCGCGCCGATCGCCATGATACGGCCGGCTGTGCCCAGCCCTGCAATGCGATAGCGCTCCTCGAAATATTTCATGAAATCGCCGATGCGCTCACTGGAAGGCGGCACATGGCGGCCCACTGCATTGTCATGCTCCGGTTTGGAACGCCATTCGCCGGGCTGCATGACAAACTCGCGATCCTTGCCTTTGACGCGCAACATCTCGTCTGGGGCACCCTTGTAAAATTCGCGATGCAGCCAGCGAATGAAGTCCGCTGAAGCCGGCTCGGGCAGGCTGCCCTCCGCGGCCTGCCGCTCGATCTCACCCTGAACGCGAACATGCGCAGCCGCTTCGATCTGAAAATTGCGGCGGTCTTTGTCCTTGTCGAACTCGCCCGCAAGCGCGCGCTGGATGTCGCGCGGGCGCGTATGATGCCCTTCAATGAGATTGCTGTAGTAGGTGTTCATCACCCGGACGAGACCCGCGAGGTTGGCGGCCGTTTTGGGATGCAGCGCTTTGCCAAGCGTGGCCGCCGCCGCCGACAACTCGGCGACAGCGTCGATAACAGCGGCGCTCGGCTCATCCAGGAGAGCCGACTCGATCCGTTGCGGCGTTTCCTCAACCATATTTGGCCGATCTTACAGCGATATAAGTTATTGAGTATAAATGAAAAAACTGTCACGGCCAAGATATTTGGCCGATGTATTGGCCGATCTTTTACGGCCACCAATCGCCGCATCCAGGCCGATCTCAAGAGCCAGCAAGCGGCTGGGATTCAACGCGTAAAAGCACTCACCCGCCAAGTCTGGCCGGGATTTTGGCCGATCTTCAGCGCCCAAAGCGCAACCTAGTAAATCGTCGCCTTCATGCGCTCCGGCGCGATGCGGTCGTGCTCGGGTCCGCCCAACTTGCCGTCGGTGATCTCGGCGAGGATCGCGCCCGGCGTCGGCAAGGACGATCGCTCGACCTTGGTTGCCGGATCCCACAGCTTGGAGCGCACGATCGCCTTGGCGCACTGGAAGAAAACCTTGTCCACCGCCACGACGAACACACTGCGCGGCGCCTTGCCCTGCATGATGAAACTCTCGCACAGCGCGGGATCGGTCGAGATGGTGGCGCGGCCCATAACGCGCAGCGTCTCGCTCACGCCCGGAATGAGAAACAGCAGCGCGACGCGCGGATCGGCGATGAGATTTCGCAGGCTGTCGATGCGGTTGTTGCCGCGGCGATCCGGCACCACGATGGTCTTGTCATCGACGACGCGCACGAAGCCATTGGGATCGCCGCGCGGCGAGCAGTCGAGGCCGTCGGGCCCGATGGTCGCGAGCGCGAAGAACGGCGACGCCTCGATCAGCTTGCGGTACGCCACCGTGACCCGCTCGACCTCCTTGAACTTGGCCGGCGGATAGACGCCCTCCGAGTAAAGTTCCTCAAGCTGGGCCATGGTCGTGATGGCATGTCCGTTGCCGTTCGCAGCCGTCATCGCAGGTCTCCCGATTCCGTCATGCCATCTTACGCCAATGCGAACGGTTTGGCATCATGGCGCAACAACGATCGAATGGAGGAACGCGATGGGCCGGCTCGCTGCTCGTGCATGCACGGTTTTTCTGGCCTTCGCGATGGCAATGGGCGCGGCCGCCGCCCAGGACTACCCGAACCGGCCGGTGCGGCTGATCGTGCCTTACGGCGCCGGCGGCGCCTCCGACGTGATGGCCCGCTATCTCGGCCAGAAGCTCGGCGAAGTTCTCGGCCAGACAATCGTGGTGGAGAACCAGGCGGGCGCCGCGGGCACCGCCGCCTACATCGCCGTGGCGAAGGCTCAGCCCGACGGCTACACGCTGGGCTACGCCACCTCCTCGCTCGCCATCAATGCCGTGCTTAAACCGAAGCTCGGCTATGACCCGATCCGCGAATTCGTCCCGGTGTCGAATTTCGTCGAGGTGCAGAACGTGCTGGTCGTGCCGGCCACCTCACCCGCCAAGACCGTCGCCGACCTGGTCGCGATGGCGAAGCAGAACCCGGGCGCGCTGAATTACGTGTCGCTCGGTCCCGGCTCGACGCCGCACCTCTCCGCCGAGTTGTTCCTCACCGCCGCCGGCGTGAAGGCGCAGCAGGTGCCCTACAAGCAGACCACCCAGGCCTACACCGACCTGATGGAGAACCGCGTCCAGTTCTGGATCGCGTCGATGCCGAGCACGCTGCCGCATGTGCAATCCGGCAAGGTGCGTGCGCTTGCGGTGGCGAGCAACAAACGCGCGGCGGTCTATCCGGACGTGCCGACCTTCATCGAGTCCGGGGTACAGGCGGAATCGACGTTCTGGCAGGGCGTGTTCGCGCCGACCGGCACGCCGCCCGCGCTGGTCGCGAAGCTGAACGCGGCGGTGCATCGGGTCGCGGCGATGCCGGAGACAAAGGAATTCTACGGCAAGCTCGGCGCCGAGCTGTCACCCGGCACGCCGGGCGAACTCGCGGCCACCCTCAACAAAGAGATCGTGAAGTGGGCGAAGATCGCCAAGGACATCGGCCTGGCGACGGACTAGGCCGCCAGCAACTGCCGTCCGTCGTGGCCGGCAATCGCCACATCGAGCATCAGTCCACGCGCCACCGGCGCGCCCAGCCGCACGGCGGTGAACTGCTCGGTGCGGCCGATGCCACCCTGCTCGGTCAGCACGCGGCGATGGGCGCCTACTTCTCCGTCGAGGTGACGCGCCAGCGCCACGGCGCCCTTGCCGCGCAGCCTTGCCGCGCGCTGCTTGATGACATCGCCTGACACCTGCGGCATCCGTGCCGCCGGCGTGCCGGGCCGCGGCGAGTACGGAAAGACATGCAGGTGCGTTAGCCCGCATTCGTCCACCAGATCGAGCGAGCGGGCGAACATGTCATCGGTCTCGGTCGGGAAGCCAGCGATGATATCGCCACCGAACACGACGCCGGGGCGCAGCCGCCGCACCTGATCGCAGAACGCGATGGCGCCGGCGCGGGCGTGACGCCGCTTCATGCGCTTGAGGATGAGGTCGTCGCCGGACTGCAGCGACAGATGCAGGTGCGGCATCAGCCTTGGCTCGTTCGCCAGCGCATCGAGCAGATCGGCATCGCATTCGACCGAATCGATCGAGGACAACCGCAGCCGCTCGATGCCGGGCGCTTCTCGCAGCACGCGCTTCACCAGCGCGCCGAGCGTCGGCGCGCCAACCGCGCGATAGCTGGTGATGTCGACGCCGGTCAGCACCACCTCGCGATAGCCGTTGTCGGCGAGCCTTCGCACTTGCGCCAGCACATCGGCCGGCGGCAGCGAGCGCGAATTGCCGCGGCCGAACGGGATCACGCAGAAGGTGCAGCGGTGATCGCAGCCGTTCTGCACCTGGACAAAGCCGCGGGTGTGGCCGTCCAGCGTATCGACCGGATGCGGCGCCAGATCGCGCGCCGCCATGATATCGCCCACAGCGACGCGTGGACCGGCATCGAGCGCGGCCCAGATTTTTCCGTCGAGCTTTTCCTCATTGCCGAGAACATGATCGACCTCCGGCATCGCGGCAAAGCGGGCCGGCGCGATCTGCGCCGCGCAGCCGGTGACGACGATGCGCGCGCCGGGCCGCTCGCGCCGCGCCTTACGGATCGCCTGACGCGCCTGGCGTTCGGCTTCGGACGTGACCGCGCAGGTGTTCACCACCACCGCATCGCCCAGCGCGGCGGCATGACGGCGGATCACTTCGGACTCGGAAATGTTGAGCCGGCAGCCGAACGTCAGGACATCGATGCTCATGCCAGACCCGCGAACAGCGACGCGGGAAACCGGCCCTCGTATTCGAACTGCACCGGGCCTGTCATCAGCACATGGTTGTCGGCCTCGCGCCATTCGATGTCGAGATCGCCGCCCGGCAGCGTGATCCGCACCTTGCGCCCGGTGCGCTTGAGCCGCGCCGCCGCCACGGCCGCGGCGCAGGCGGCCGAGCCGCACGCCTTGGTCAGTCCCGCGCCGCGCTCCCAGGTGCGGATCGCGATGTGCTCGCGCGACGTCACATGGGCGAGCGTGATATTCGCGCGCTCCGGAAAGATCGGATGGTTCTCGAGCAGCGGGCCGAACTTGGCGAGATCGTAGATGCCGACGTCATCGACCCAGAAGATGGCGTGCGGATTTCCCATGCTCACCGCCGAAGGCGAGTGCAGGATCGGCTTGTCGATCGGGCCGATCTGCAATTCGATGGCGCGGGTGTCGCGGAACTCCTCGGCGAGCGGAATGTCCTTCCAGCCGAACTGCGGCTCGCCCATGTCCACGGTGAAGCGGCCGTCGGCATTCTTCCAGGCCTGCAGCACGCGGCCGTCGATCTCGAACGCCAGCTTGTCCCGGCCGGTCGCCTGGGCCACCAGCGAGGCGACACAGCGCATGCCGTTGCCGCAGGCGCCGGCCTCCGAGCCATCGTTGTTGAAGACGCGGACCAGCGATTCCGTCCCCGCCGTGCGCGGCGGGTAGAGCGCCATCATCTGATCGTAGGGCGCGCCGCCATCCGCCGACGCGGCGGCGCGGGCGGCGGCGGCTTCGATCGCCAGCGGCTGGGCGCGCATGTCCACGACGACGATCTCGTTGCCGAGACCGTTCATCTTGACGAACGGGCGGTTGGACAGCGCGCTCATGAAGCCCTCAATGCGCGGGGTTTATATGGGGAAACGCCGAGCCAAGACCAGAGGCGGCTTGCGCCGGGCACGGCACACAGCCATTTCAGCCATATCGCAATGTTGCGGAAATGCTAGATATCCGTCGCGCCGAGTCGGGGCGCAGTGCCAGGGAGACATCGATGACGCGCCCGCTGCGGGCCATAGCCGTCGCCGTTGTGCTGGTGCTTGCCCTGGCACCGCAGGCGCACGCCCAGGCTCCGTCGCCCACCCAGAC
>JAKFYI010000014.1 GCA_021730985.1 Hyphomicrobiales bacterium
ACCCCACACCCCTTAAGTGGGGGTAGTGGGGCGGGCGGAGCAGCACCAGTGCCCCAGTTTGCCCCGCCCCAGTTGAATCAGACTGGGGCGGTGGTTGGTCCTGCAACCGCAATGTACTTTTTAAACTCGCGTTTGACGGGATCGCGGCGGGTTTCAATCTTGAAGTGCCCGGCCTTGATCCATGCGGCTAGCATTCGCTTGATGCGTTGGCGCGTCGGCTTTTCATCGCAATCGAGTTGAAGAATATCCGCCACCACATGGCCAGCCCAATCGTTGGCCAGCGCATGTTCTTTGTAGTCGCCACCGCGTAGACGGGCTTTGATGGCATCTAGCGCACCCGCTGGTAAGCCTTCGACCATTGACGCCGCCGAGGGCCATTCCCAGCGCCTGACGACGCCTACGTGGTCCTGTGGCTTCGTCAGCCCTGTAGTATTGCCCATGGGGTATGAGTGCAGTTCACGCCAGTCGGCATGATCTGATCGCAACGTTAGATTACTCTTGCCGTTGGTCACCTTGAAAAACTGAAACCGTCCGCCTGGCTTAATGCCAGCCGCCGACTCTTCGTCCGCAGACATTGGCGACAACAATCGAACGGCCCGCGCGGCATTACCCAACGCCCCGCCGCCACGCATGTCTTCGACCGTCAACTCGCGGCTGTCACCCTTTCGCACATGATGCACCAACTGAACGGCACACCGGCATTCGTCCGCAATGCGCCCCCATAGTTTAGCAACGGCTGCGATTTGCGTGTTGTCGTTTTCAGGCACGCCATGGGTCGTGACAAAAGGATCGACAATGAAAACGTCGATCCGGTTGCCTCGAATGGTCGCCTTGATCGCCTCAACAACAGGCGCTGCGACAACTGATTTATTCCGGTCTTGCGTGACAATCACCAGCCCTTGCTCGCGGCCCGTGTCCACGAACAACCGGCCTCCGATATCAGCGGCGCTGATCTTGAAATACCCGCAAGCTGCCGCAATGCGCCGCTCGATTTCATCGCGGGGGTCTTCGCCGTTCCACAGCCAGACACGCAACTTGCCGTCCGGTTCGTCGCCTAGCAACGTTCGCCCCGTCACCATGGCCAGTGCGTCAACAATCACTTGGGATGACTTGCCCACACCACCAGGGGCAGCGTCGGTTGTGATGTAGCTGCGGCAAAGGTGCTTGCCGTACAGAAACTCACGGCGCGGCGTATCGGCGGCAGCCCGCCAGACGTAGGGCGTCGCAGTGATCGGCTTGCCCTGTTGGTTATCATTGGCGGCTTGGGCTTCCGCTGACTTTTCGGACAGCATCCGCACGAATGCGGTCTTTTCCTCGGGGGTGCTGGCCCGCCCGGTGCGTTTCGCTGCGGCGCTCATTACTTCTCACCCTTCGCCGCGAGCCTTGCAACGGCCAGAGCTAAGAACTCCTGCATTCCTTTGACGCGGCAGCGAAAGCCAACATCGCGGGCGCACTCACTGGTGACAACGTGCAACGTGTGGGTGTTGAAGTAGGGCGCAAGCGCGGCAATCGTGTCGTCATCGATCACGCTGCGATCTTCGGCAATCGCATCGAGTTGCACGGCGGCGGTAACGTTGCGCGGGTCCGCGTATGTTTCGGCAAGGTTGCGCCGCCAAATCGCGGTGTGGGTTAGCTTGTCGGCAATCAAGTCAATATGCGTATCGGGGTCGCTCATTTTCAAATCCATTTTGTGTTGTGCTGAAAAGCTGCCAGCGGCAGCGGGTCGTTCACCGCCAAACGGCGGGATTCAAATGGCCGGGCCTGAGGGCGCGCGGTGCCACGGCCCAAAACAGGCGGTGGAATACGTCTTGGCTGAACACGTTTCGTTAGGCCTTAGTGGTACGCTGCGGGATGGAAATCCAATTCCCGCTATGCCCCAACTGCATCAAGCCAATGACGTTCGGGCGTCTGATTCCGGGCTCGACGGTATTCAGGCCAGTCAATTCATTCGATTGCCTGCCCTGCCACATCGTGCTGACAGAGGCGGCAAAGGGCACCGGGCCGAACGTTTAGCTGGCATCGCCCAAAACGTTGGTGGTGCATTGTGACCGGGCCTGAGGGCACGCGACCACACCTAAGATGTTACCACACTCGGCAGTGTTGCTGTAGACGGCGCGAGGTGGCGGGCCGTGAACAAAATGGGATTCAGCGGAAATGCTGGTAGCCATTTTGGTAGCCACTCACACCGGTTTTGTTCGCTTTAGTGTCGTTGTGGTGCAATCGATCACATGCGCGATAGCCCATATGCGACGGGGCTTCCGTGCGTTTTCAGAACAAAAGCGAACGGCCTTAAATCGAATTACAAAACCGCTGCTCTACCGCTGAGCTAATCCGGCACCGCGTTCCGAGAGCTATCAGCCCGGCCGGACCCGGACAAGACGCCGCCGCCAAGGCCGCGCTACTTGCCGGCCAGGCCGAACACCAGGGCAATTACCCACAGCGCGATCGCGATCATGGAGGTCCAGAGCGCGAAGGTGAGGTAGGTCTCGCGCAGCACCGTGGCGCTGGCCCATTGGGCGTAGGCGGCGGGTGGACGGTCGCCGGGCTCCAGGTAGAGCCACATCTCGGTGTGGCGATAGGGCTTGGTCCGCGCCTCGTAGGCTTTGTAGATCAGGATCAGCGCCATCATCGTGGTGAGGAAGCCCCCGGCCTGGAAGGCGAGCCGCGGCAGGAAGGACATGCCGATCATGATGCAGAAGATCGCAAGAGAACCGAAACCGCAGGCTCGCAGCACGGTTTCGTAGGCGACGCGTCGCATGTGTTCCACGGGCTTGCCTCGTCCGCAGATTGGCCGACAAAAGCAGCTTACCCCGAGGCGCCACGGCTCACAATTTCATGTTGGCGGCTTAGAGCTTGATTTCCAGGAAATTGCCGACTGCCGGAAGCGTCAGCAGTCCGGTACCGGCCAGCCAAACCCACAGCGAGGCCTCGGTGGAGTCGGTGGTGGCGCCGGTAAAGCGTTCATAGAGCGCGGCCGGAATGCCCGCGACGATGATCGTTGCCGTGGAAACCATGAGCGACGCAAACATCAGCGTCAGCGATTCGCTGCCGAACAGAAGCGCCGGTGCCAGCACTTTGACGAACACATAGGCGGGAGGCAGAGCGGCCTGATTGAACAGCCCGTTGATCATGCCGAACGCGGCGATGCCGATGTAATACCAGGTGCGATCCATCGTGCGGCTCACATCACCTTGGGTGCGGTGCCGGTCGCTGCGAACAGCAGCAACAGGCCGACCCGCAGCCAGAACAGCCACACCACGCCGAACAGCCAAATGACCACCTGCGCCGTGGCTTTGGGCGTCACGGCCGTGACGGCCGCCACGATCGGATCGGTGGTCCAGACGAAGAACCGCCAAATGTAGTTGGGCGAATCGGCGCTAACGATCAGTCCCAGCAGGGCGCGCCCGAGCAGAGTGTACATCAGCGCCGCCAAGATGAAATTCGGCAGGTGGAAGTACCAGTAGGTGAGGAGTCCTGAACCGGTCACGGACGCTTGCGCCTTTCGTTAGGTCTACTGATGCCGAGCATGCCACGAGGATAGTGCCTGGCCGCGGTCCGGTCACGCGGGATCGTGGATTGTGCAAAAAGAAGCGGGGCCCCGGAGGGCCCCGCCGATTTCGCAACGCCCTGAGTTCGATCAGGATTTTTCTTCGAGAACCGTCCGGCCACGCGGCTTGCGGATTTCGTCCACGAAGGCCTGCATCTCCTTGGAGGGCTCCGGGGTCATCAGGCTGACCACGTAGATCACCAGGAAGCCGAGCGGCATCCCCAACAGACCGCAGTTGATGTTGTTGAGGTTGAACCAGCCCACCTTGTTGGCCAGCGGGTGCGCCAGCGTCGGCCAGGACTCCATGGCGTTGGGCAGAGCCATTGCCTTGGCGAGATCCGGGATGATCGGATTGCCGGTCACCGGATTGAGCAGAGACGTCATACCCGCATACTTCACACCGAAGCCCGGGTAATAGCGGCTCACCACCAGGTAGAACAGGCAGAGGCCGAACCCGGCGATCATGCCGGCGATGGCTCCCTGCGTGGTCGCCCGCTTCCACCAGATGCCCATGACGAGCACCGGGAAGTTGCCGGCCATTGCGAGCGAGAACGCCCAGCCCACCATGGCCAGGATGTCGCCCGGTTTGGTCGCAGCGAGCGCCGCCGAAGCCACGGCCACGAAGAACAGCAGCACGCGGGCAACGGTGAGCCGGCGGATCGTCGGCGCGTTCGGATCGATCATCTTGTAGTAGATGTCGTGGCTGAGCGCGTTGGCGATGGCCAGCAGCAGGCCGTCGGCGGTGGAGAGCGCGGCGGCGAGACCGCCGGCGGCAACGAGGCCCGAGATCACGTAGGGAAGGCCCGCGATCTCCGGTGTGGACAGCACGATCACGTCCGGATTGATGACGAAGTCCGCAAACCGGACGACGCCCGGATGTCCCGCAATCGCCTTACAGGCCGCGATCGCGGCGTCGAGACTTGCTGCGTTCTTGCCGCAGATCTGGATCAGCCCGAGTTCGCCCCAAGTGAACAGCCACGGGCGAAGCGCGGTCACATCCCTGCCGATGATGTTGGTGTACACCTCCAGCTTCGAGAACGCCGCGTAGGCCGGCGCCGAGAAGTACAGCAGGAAGATGAACAGCAGCGACCAGGCCACCGACTGTCGCGCCTCACGCACCGACGGGGTGGTGAAGTAGCGCATCAGGATGTGCGGCAGCGAAGCGGTGCCGACCATCATGCAGAAGATGATGCCGAAGAAGTTCAGCGGCGTGTAGTTGATGAACGGCTCGATGTGCGGCTTGAGCGCGCCGGCCGGGCAGCTCGCGGCGGTACAAAGCGTGGCTAGGCCATCCTTGATCATCTGGCCTTCACGCGCCGTGATTTCCGCAATCGCCACGCCGTAGGTCAGTTCCGGGATCGGAATGCCGAACTTTTTGGTCGATAGGATCACGATCGGCGTGAGGTAGGCGATGATCAGCACGATGTACTGGGCGATCTGCGTCCAGGTCACCGCCCGCATGCCGCCCAGCATCGCGCACAGCAGAATGCCGACGAGGCCCGCGAACACTGCGACCTCGAACTGCATGCCCAGGAAGCGCGAGGCGATCAGGCCGGTGCCGTAGATCTGCGCCGTCACATAAGTGAAGGAGCAGCACACCAGGACGATCACCGCGAGGAAGCGCGCGACGTTGCCGCCGAAGCGGAACGCCATGAAGTCCGGCACCGTGTAGGCGCCGAATTTGCGCAGATACGGACCGACCAGGATCGAGACCAGAACGAAGCCGCCGGTCCATCCCAGCACCCAGGCGATGCCGTCGTAGCCGAACAGGAACAGCGTCCCGGCCATGCCGACGAACGAAGCCGCCGACATCCAGTCGGCGCCGGTCGCCATGCCGTTGTAGAATGCGGGCACGCGCCGGCCTGCGACGTAGTATTCGGACAGTTGCGCTGTCCGCGTCATCACGCCGATGACGGCGTAAACCGCCAGCGTGAAGAACACGAAGAGATAGCCGAGCACCTTATTCGGTACGCCGACTTGCTCCAGGATTGCGAGCAGAATGATGAAGGCAACAAAGCCGCCCGTGTAGACGCCGTACATCCGGCCGAGCTGCTTATAGAAGGCGTCGGCTCCGTCGGAGCTGGATTGAGTGGCCATGATCTGATTCCCCTTATTCGTCTTCGGCGTAGCCGTGGTCGCGGTCGATCTTGTCTTGCTGCTTTGCGAACATGAACAGCATGACGACGAACGCGATCAGCGAACCCTGCGCGGCCATGTAGAAGCCGAGCGGGAAGCCGAGCACGGGGATGACGATTTTGTTGAGCGGCACCACGAACATGTGGACCACGTAGCCGAAGAAGAACCAGACGCCGAGATGCGTGAACATCAGGCGGGTGGTCTTGTTCCAGTGCGCTTCTTCGTTCGCTTTACTGTCGGGCTGAGCCATGGGTGGTTCCCCCTCCCTGCGTTGAACCGTCCCGCGATTGCGGTAGCGGCTTGAACGCGGGGGACACCCGGTAACCGAACTGGAGCGTTGCCCCCGCAACGAATGCATGCCCGCGTGTCTAACGACGCGGGTCCGCGCCATAAGCATTAACATTGCGTAAACTTCGGCCCTATACGACTTTTGGCGCAGGGAGCGGCTGGTGTGCAGAACGCTCGGTGATTTTTCCGCAACGCAGCAAATCGGGCTTTGCGGATTGCACTTGCGCCCATACGGGCTTTTACGGCACGGCTAGGTCATGGGTTTCCTTGATTTTTTCCGCCGCCCGCCGCCGGTTCGCGATACGGCGGAGCTTGCCGAGTTCATCGATCGTCACGCCGCCTTCGTGGCCCAGAAGGGGATCTTCGAATACGCCCGCGCCCGGGCGGGGCACTACGCGAAGGTGCTGATGAAGGAGCCGGAGTTTCTTGCCGCCTGCGACGTCGCGCGCTGGCAGACCTTTCCGATTGCGTTGGCGATGGTCGGCGAAATGACCGAAGGCGTGCTGTTGCCGTCCTGGCGCGGCGACCGCGTGGACCTGACCGATGCGGTTCGCAAGCTGACGCTTGGGGTGTTCGACCGTTATCCGGCGCCGCAGGCGTTCGACGCGCAGACGTGGGCACGGTTGCGCGTCGAGCTCGACCGGCATCTCGTGCAGATGTCGCTGCACCCGCCGAAATGGGCGAAGGATATTCCAGAGCCGTTTTGGCAGCGCTATTTCGACCTGATGCCGATCCACGAAAAGATGCGCACTCGCGATGAGATGACGACGCGGGCCTACCTGCGCGTCACGCTGGTCAACGTGCACGATGAATTAACCAAACGAATCGAGGCTCCGGCCTTGATCCAGCAGCTCGCGGCGGCAAAGTAGCGTCCAGTTAATGCTAACGCGCAAATCAGGCGCGGGATAAACGGCTGCCTCGCAGAATTCGACTAAAATGAATCCGGAAATCGAACCGGATCGATCATGTCGGGTTTCTCGGCGCGTCACATTGCAGCATTCGCGATCGGCTTCGCCATCACGGCGAGTGCTGCTCCTGTGCGCGCGGATGGCGGCCCGGTGTTCGTCGTGCCGAGCAGGCCCGGCGTTCCGATCGCGATCAACGGGCGCGACGCGTCGTGGTCGGTGGTCGAAGGCGACATCGGTCTCGCGCGTCCCGGACATCTTACGCCGGTGATCATCGGCGGCGGCCGGCCGCTGCCGAAGCGCACGTCGTACGACCGCAATCCGTATTACCCGCGCTATGGCACCATGCCGGCGCGCGGCCGCAACGAAGTCGATCCGGGACCGGATCGTCCGATGCCGGAGCCGGCCGAGAATTACTCGCGCTCATGGTCCACCAGTTCGGAGCCGCAGCAGCCCGCGCCGCGCTACAGCGAAACTCCGCGCCAGCGTTCGCAGCAGTACCAGGGCGAAAGCGACAACCTCCCGGCCACCATCGACGATGGCCAGCCGCCGTTCGCGCCGCCGATCGTTGTCGTTCCACACCGGGGACGCAGACAATAATCATATGCCCGCGCGGCCACCGCGGGCGAGCACCAAACAAGATGCGGAGGTACCAAGGGGAAGTTTCATGTCCCGCCGCATCGCTTATGTTTTCGCCATCGCCGGTTGCGCCCTGTTCGTCGTCCCGGCTTCCGCCGACCGCGAATGTTTCGAAAACACCTGCCGCATGCCGGAGGTGATCGAAACGCCCGATGCTCCGGCGGTAGCGGCCGAGCAGGCCGTCATCACCGATGCGACGCGCACGGCCGCACCTCCGCCTGCATCCCCGGTTCCGGCACATGCGGCGGCGTCCGTGCCGCCGCCGGCTCCGATCCGTCCGCAGATGGTGGTCGATCAGTTTCCGCCCCCCGCGCTGAAGCCGCTGCCGTTTGCGCCGCACGAGCCGGTGCGTCAGGCCAAGCGCCAGCCTACTCGTCAGGCCGAGACCCCGAAGGTGCGTCAGGCCGACGCGCCGCAGGAGCCGGTCGAAGTGGCGAACCGCGCATACTCGACGGAGCAGGCGTATGCGGCACCTTCATACGTGCAGCCCAGCGCCAACGTGATCGTGGTGACGCCCGGCTATTCGTACGGCGACGATGGCGTGGTGATGGCGCACAAGCGCAACGATCCGTCGTGGAAGCTGTGCCAGACCGAACGCAGCCGCCGCGACGATACGTGCAGCCCGTATCAGTATCACGCCTACGGCGAACACGGTTATCGGCCGCTGGGCGCGTACCGCGTGCAGCGCTCGGCGCCTGCCTACGTCTACATTCCCGATGCGAAGATCGTGACGATTGGCGACTAGTGTCGCGGTTGGCCGAGTTTTTCCTTGGCGATGTGAAGTGCGAGCGCCGCGGCATTCGACACGTTGAGGCTTTTGATCGCGCCGGGCAGCGCAAGCCGCGCGACATGGTCGCAAGTGTCCTTGGTCAGTTGCCGCAGGCCGCGGCCTTCGGCGCCGAGCACCAGCGCAAGCGGCTCGCGCAGCGGCAGGCTGCCGAGTTCGCTGTCGCCGCTTGAATCGAGCCCGATCACGAAAAATCCTTGGTCTTTGAGCGCGGCCAGTCCGCGCGCAAGGTTCTGCACCATGATGAACGGCACATGCTCCAGCGCGCCTGACGCCGCCTTCGCCAGCACCCCGGTCGCCTCCGGGCTGTGTCGCGCGGTGGTGACAATCGCGCTCGCCGCGAACGCCGCGGCGGAGCGGAAGATCGCGCCGACGTTGTGCGGATCGGTGATCTGGTCGAGCACCAGCACCACGCCTTGCGCCACGATCTTTTCGATCGGCGGCGAGGGCAGGGGATCGGCTTCGAGATAGAGCCCCTGGTGCACCGCGTCCGGCGGCAGCCGTTCGGCGATCTGACCCGGCCGCACGATCTCCGGCGCGGTCTTGAGCGGCACCTTCTCCTCGGTGAGGCGCCGTGCGGCGTTTTCGGTCGCCAGCAGCTTGCGGATCCGGCGCGCCGGATTCTCCAGTGCGGCCTGCACGGTGTGCCAGCCGTAAAGAATGGCGACGTCGTCGTCCGGCTTCAGCGTGTCGCGGCGCGCACGCTCGAAGCGCTCGCGGCGCTCGCTCTGCTCGCGCGTGGTACCGGGCTTGGCTCCGGGTTTGGCTCCGGGTTTGGCGGGTGGCCTGGGCCGTTGGCGGTCGCGATCTGGCATTGCTGGAGGTTCCATTCGGCCTCAATGTTTACAGGATTGACCGCCGCCGCGGCGGAAATCGCGCTCCATTGACTTCACCCCCTCGGCTCACCATAAAGCCGCAAATCCCGGCGGCGTCGGGACCGATCCCGTTTGTCGTTCGAGATCAATGCGATGCGGGTTTGGGAGAGTGTCCCGAGTGGCAAAGGGGGCGGACTGTAAATCCGCTGGCTTACGCCTTCGCAGGTTCGAGTCCTGCCTCTCCCACCAGCCTTCGCGCCTGCGGCGCTGCGGTTGGCAAGCCAGCCTCGACCGCGGAGGGCAGGCACGCGAAGGCCGCTCCGCCAGGGGGCAGGGCAACGCAGGCAGGCTGAATCTGTTATCCTTTTGCGGTATTCAGTGATCGGTTTCGCGGGTGTAGCTCAATGGTAGAGCAGAAGCCTTCCAAGCTTACGACGAGGGTTCGATTCCCTTCACCCGCTCCAACCTCATAGCTTGACGGCCCGTCGTCACCGCTTGCCGAGCGTCTTCCAGACGCCGTTCGCGGTCGCGACCACGCGCGAGCCGACCACAAGCTCGCCGCTCATGAAGATCAGCGAGCGGGTGCGCCGCACGACGTGGCATTTACATTCGACGAATTCACCGACCTGAACCGCATCGACGAAGTGCATGTCGAGCTGCACGGTCGCCTGCGGCTGGCGCTCGTTGGCGTACCAGCAGGTCATGCCCATCGAGCGATCCGCGAAGGTCATCAGCATGCCGCCTTGGACCACGCCGCGGCGGTTGTGGTGCTTCCGTTCGGCCAGGAACGCGTACAGGTAGCTGTCGCCCGCCTTGCGCATCCACCACGGGCCGATCAGCCCAATGAAGCCCTCGTCCTCGTCGCCGTAGGCCTCCCAGCCTGCTGAGGCGGGGTCGAAGGCGGGGATTTTGGGGGTGTCGGTGGGCTGGTCCATTCTTATCGTCGTATAGCGGATCGGCCGGTCCCTGCAACGGTCTCGAAACGCCTGCAATTCTCCAGTCCCCACGCGCAAACCGATTGAAAAACCGGCGCTCCCGGCGCATATGAGCCGCGAGCGAAGACTCGCGAAAATCCACCCAAGAAACTTTTGAGAGATGCCAGATGGCCAAAGAGAAATTCAACCGCAACAAGCCGCACTGCAACGTGGGGACGATCGGTCACGTTGACCACGGCAAGACGTCCTTGACGGCTGCCATTACCAAGGTTCTGGCGGAGACGGGCGGTGCGACGTTTACGGCGTACGACCAGATCGACAAGGCTCCGGAGGAGAAGGCGCGCGGCATCACGATTGCGACGGCGCACGTCGAGTACCAGACCGAGAAGCGCCACTACGCGCACGTCGATTGCCCGGGGCATGCCGACTACGTGAAGAACATGATCACGGGTGCGGCGCAGATGGACGGCGCGATCCTGGTGGTGTCGGCGGCCGACGGCCCGATGCCGCAGACGCGGGAGCACATCCTGCTGGCGCGGCAAGTTGGTGTTCCGGCGCTGGTGGTGTTCATGAACAAGGTCGACATGGTCGACGATCCGGAGCTGCTCGACCTGGTCGAGCTCGAGGTTCGCGAGCTGCTGTCGAAGTACCAGTTCCCGGGCGACAAGATCCCGGTGATCCGGGGCTCGGCGCTGATGGCGCTGGAGGACAAGGACAAGAAGCTCGGCCACGACGCGATCCTGGAACTGATGAAGGCGGTGGACGATTTCATTCCGCAGCCGGAGCGCCCGATCGATCTGCCGTTCCTGATGCCGGTCGAGGACGTGTTCTCGATCTCGGGCCGCGGCACGGTGTGCACGGGCCGCGTCGAGCGCGGCATCGTCAAGGTCGGCGAGGAAGTCGAGATCGTTGGCATCAAGCCGACCACCAAGACGGTGGTGACGGGCGTCGAGATGTTCCGCAAGCTGCTGGACCAGGGCCAGGCCGGCGACAACATCGGCGCGCTGCTGCGCGGCACCAAGCGCGAGGAGGTCGAGCGCGGCCAGGTTCTTTGCAAGCCGGGCTCGGTCAAGCCGCACACCAAGTTCAAGGCCGAGGCGTACATCCTGACCAAGGAGGAGGGTGGCCGTCACACGCCGTTCTTCACCAACTACCGTCCGCAGTTCTACTTCCGCACCACGGACGTGACGGGTGTGGTGACGCTTCCGGAGGGCACCGAGATGGTGATGCCGGGCGACAACATCGCCATGGAGGTCACGCTGATCGTGCCGATCGCGATGGAAGAGAAACTCCGCTTCGCCATCCGCGAGGGCGGACGCACGGTTGGCGCCGGAGTGGTCGCTTCGATCATTGAATAACCAGCCTGA
Source organism: Hyphomicrobiales bacterium (assembly GCA_021730985.1). GTDB lineage: Bacteria > Pseudomonadota > Alphaproteobacteria > Rhizobiales > Xanthobacteraceae > Z2-YC6860. Next base: position 11,420 of record JAKFYI010000014.1, read on the forward strand.
CGTCCCCCGCGAAAGCGGGGGGACTCCCCAGCCCGTGATGGGGCAAGGGGGAAAACTTGGATGATGGTCACAGGTGACGGGCGGGGCCGGCCCGGCTATAGAGACGGCTGCTGCTAGGAGTGTAGCTCAACTGGTAGAGCACCGGTCTCCAAAACCGGGGGTTGCAGGTTCGAGCCCTGCCACTCCTGCCAGCTCGAACGATTGCCATCTCGAACGAGGCAGCAGACCCCAACGCCCTCGTTGCCAAATGGCCTACGGTTCTGAAGCCACTCGCTTGAGATAGGCAGAGTAAGAGGTGTTGCCGAGCTTGGCCGCGAGGTCGAGCAAGGCCGCCCGGTCGATCCAGCCCTTCCGGTACGCGATCTCCTCAAGCGCAGCGATGCTCACCCCTTGCCGCCGCTCCATCACCTGGATCAGGTTGGCGGCGTCCAGCAGCGCGTCATAGGTGCCGGCGTCAAGCCAAGCAAAACCGCGGCCCATGCGCTCGACGTGGAGTTCTCCCATTTCGAGATAGGCCTGATTGAGCGAGGTGATCTCCAGTTCGCCACGCGCCGACTTTTTGACCTTGGATGCGATGTCGCAGATGCGTTCGTCGTAGAAATAGAGGCCGGTGACCGCCCATGATGATTTTGGCTGCGCGGGCTTTTCCTCGATCTCAGTCGGACGTCCCGCGTCATCGAGGGTGACGACGCCATAGCGGGCGGGATCTTCGACGTGGTGAGCGAAGATGGTCGCCCCCCTGGTGCGCCGGCTGGCTGCGTGCAGCATCTCCGGAAGGCTGTGGCCGAAGAACAGATTGTCTCCCAGCACCAAGGCGGCTGGGCCGTCCTGCAGAAAATGCCTGCCGAGAATGAAGGCTTGCGCCAGACCATCGGGCTTTGGCTGCACGACGTATTGAAATCGCACCCCCCATTGCGACCCGTTACCCAGCAGGCGCATGAACTGCGCCTGATCCTCCGGCGTGGTGATGATCAGGATGTCGCGAATGTCCGCCAGCATCAGCACGGACAGCGGATAATAGATCATCGGCTTGTTGTAGACCGGCAGTAGCTGCTTGCTGGCCCCGAGAGTGATGGGGTACAGCCGCGTTCCGGTTCCGCCCGCCAGCACGATGCCCTTGGTGGTCGCCATTCGGTTCTCCGGTGTCACGCCTTCGCCGATTCAGCGGCCATCTCGTCAAGGCAATCCGCGAGCGCATCGCGCCACGGACGCATAACTACACCGTAGGCGGTTCGTATGCGGCTGCAGTCAAGGATGGAGTTTGCCGGGCGCACCGCCTTGGTTGGATACTCGGCTGTCGTGATTTTCGCCACATGCTCCGGGGTCGTCTCGCCGCGGGCCGCGGTGTGCTTGAAGATCGCCATCGCGAATTCGTGCCAAGTGGCGGATTCGGTGTTGCTGACGTGATAAGTGCCGAAGCGATGCTGGCCGCGCTCGATTGCCTGGCAGATCGCGACAACCGATCCCGCCAGATCGCCAGCGGCGGTCGGACAGCTTTGCTGGTCGCCGACGATCCGTAATTCACGGCGCTCTCGACCCAGCCGCGTCATGGTCTTGACGAAATTCGTTCCGAACGGGCTGAACACCCACGATGTGCGCAGAATGACGTGGCGGGCCGCATTCTCGCGGACCAAAGTCTCGCCCCGCGCCTTGCTGCGTCCGTAGACATTCAGCGGATTGATCCCATCGTCTTCGATGTAGGGCGAGCCCTTGGCACCGTCGAATACATAGTCGGTCGAGATCGTGACAAACGCGCTGCCGGTTTGAGCGCAAACCGCGGCCATTGCGCCGGGGGCATCGGCATTGATCAGTGCGGCGAGACCGGGCTCGCTCTCCGCCTTCTCCACATCGGTGTATGCGGCGGTGTTTATGACGACATCCGCCTTCGCCGCAGCGACGAACGCTGCCGCCTTGTCGGGGCATTGCAGATCGAGCTCCGGGCGCCCCGCGAACGTCACAGTCCAAGAACCGGGCCACCGCGCCCGCGCCAGTTCGCGAGCGAGCTGGCCGTGCAGGCCGATCACCAGAACGCGATACGGTGCAGTCATGTCGCGATGCCAAGACGCTCAAGCCGATAGTTGTCGGCGAGGATCGTTTCCCACCAGCTCTTGTTGTCGATGTACCAGGCGACGGTCTGCCGCAAACCATCCGTGAGGGAGGTTTTCGCACTCCATCCCAGCTCGCGTTTTAATTTGCTTGAGTCGATCGCGTATCGGAAATCATGACCGGGCCGGTCATCGACGAACGAGATCAGCCGTGAATGCGGCGCCCCCTGTGGCGCGCGGGCGTCGAGCTCCGCCGTGATCGCGCGGACCAAATCGACATTCCGGCGCTCGCACTCGCCGCCGATCAGGTACGTCTCGCCGGGTTTGCCATGCGTGGCGACAAGGCACAGCGCCTCGGCGTGATCGTCGACGTACAACCAGTCGCGGACGTTGTGTCCCTTGCCATAGACCGGCATGGGCTGTCCCAAAAGGCCGCGAAGGATCATCAGAGGAACGAGCTTCTCGGGAAATTGATAAGGCCCGTAATTGTTCGAGCAGTTCGTCACGATGGTCGGAAGACCGTAGGTGTGATGCCATGCGTGGGCCAGATGGTCGGCGGCGGCCTTCGATGCTGAGTACGGCGAGCGCGGCGCATACGGCGTCGACTCGCTAAAGCTGCCGGTTTCGCCAAGCGAGCCGTACACCTCGTCGGTCGAAACTTGAACGAAGCGAAAGTCGCGCGCGCGGGGGGGAGACAATGCCTTCCAGTACGCCAGTGCCGCATCGAGCATGGTCTGCGTGCCGACGACGTTGGTGTCGATGAACGGTGCAGGACGGTCGATCGAGCGGTCGACGTGGGATTCCGCCGCCAGGTTGAGGATCGCATCGGGCTGAAACTCGGCCAGCGCCGCCTTCACGCCTGCGGCGTCGCAGATGCTGCGCTGATAAAAGAGGAAGTTCCCGGTGCCGCGATATTGCGCAAGCGTTTCCGGATGTGCGGCGTAGGTCATGCAGTCGTAGACGCAGACGGTGACGCCGCTTCGGGCCAGCAGTGCGCGCACAACCGCCGAACCGATAAAGCCTGCGCCGCCGGTCACCATCACGCGCATTCAATGCCCTGTCCATTCAAAGTATCGCGGCAAATCGGCAAGACGGGGAAACTTGCGATCCTTTTCGCTGAGGATGGCCATGCGTTCGTCCACCGGCCAATTGATCTGGAGCGCGGGATCGTTCCAGGACAAGCCGAAATCGCGCTCCGGATCGTAATGTGCGTCCACCTTGTATTGGACGACGGTATCATCGGCGAGGGTGCAGAACCCATGTGCAAATCCCCGCGGCACCAAAATCTGGGTCGCGTTGTCCTCCGATAGGTTGATGGCGACGTGCCGGCCGTAGGTGGGCGAACCGGCCCGAATATCGACCAGGACATCGAGCGCCGCCCCCCGCACCACCGATACGAGCTTGGTCTGCGCCGATGGAGGCGGCTGGAAATGCAATCCCCGAACAACACCGGAGGTCGCGGAATAGGACAGGTTGTCCTGCACGAAGTCGAAATCCAGCCCGAGCCGCGCGAGCGTCTTCTTGTTGTGTTGCTCTACAAAATAGCCTCGTGCGTCGTGCCATCGCTTGGGTCGAAGCAAGAACGCTCCCGGTAGCTCAAGCGCAGACAGTTCCATGTCGCATGTCCAAGACGCGGATCCGCCAGCCTTGACCGAAATGGCAAAACCGGGGATATCCGGCCGGTCAAACCGGGCCGGATATAGATATTCCAATTTTTTATTGTAGACCAAATCACAACCGGCAATCACGCCGTAGCGGCTGACCGCTGACAGCACTTGAGCAAGCCCGCGAACGAATACACGCTGACGGACTGGGCGCACCTGCGTCCACTCACGCATTTTTTGAAGTCCGCGCGGTACCGCCGCGTCGATCGGCGCTACCGTGCGCAAAAAGCCGCGGTCGGCGATGCTGCGTCCGTTGCTCGCACCATCCATGGACGCAGAGTCCTGTTTACCGTGGGCTTCGGGGATCCTGAGGCGATCGAATGGCAGGCGATGCTGGTGCGCCACTTTGTGCCGGACGTTGTCTACGTCGTCGTCGATAACACTCCGCAGGATTCCGATGCTGCAGCCATTGAGAGGGTCGCGGCGAACCTCGGCGTGACGTATCTGCGTGCGCCGCCGAATCCCTGGCCGGCGTCCAGCCGCTCGCATGGAATTGTGCTCAATTGGCTCTGGCACAACGTTGTTCGCCCCGGAGCGCCTTCAGCATTCGGATTGCTGGACGACGATCTGTTTCCGACCGCGCCGCATGACCCGTTCGAACCGCTTAAGCGGCAGGACGTGTTCGGCGTGGCGCGCCATGCGGGCGACCGCTGGTTCCTTTGGGCCGGCTTCACCATGATGCGGTTCGATGCGGTGCGCGATCTCGAACTTGATTTCGGTCAGGACTGGTTCATCGGGCTCGACACCGGTGGCGGCAATTGGCGGCCGCTCTACAGCCACATGAATTTCGGCGCATTGGAGTTTCATCCGACACAATTTGTGCCTTATCGGGATGGCATCGACGCTTCTGAAGGTCCGCTACAATGGGCGGGTTCTTGGTTGCACGAAGTGGGGCAGGTGGGTCGCGACGAGCTGGCGATCGACAAGCGCCGGGTGGTTGCGGGCATTCTGGGCCCTCATCTGGCGGCCGCTCGTTTGGCCTTTCGCAGGGAGCAAGACCGATAGGACCGGCTGGCGCGCAGCCCCGAGCGGCCCCAGAAACCGAGCCAAGCCGTTGTCTAGCCGAAAGAACTCCGCTTTGCCTTGACGGCGGGCCCCGCCGGCAATAGAAACCGGCATCGTCTGCGGCCCGGTAACGGACTTCCTCGGACGAGCGTCATCCCGAACAAGGGTCCGCCGCGCCGGTCTCATCCTTTCAGGTGGGCCGGCGAAAAACTATTTGGATACGGATAATGGCAAAGGTCAGCCCGTTCAGGTTTCTGCAAGAGGTGCGCGCCGAGACCGACAAGGTCACATGGCCGACTCGCCGCGAGACCATGATCACCACCATCATGGTGTTCGTGATGGTGGCCGTGTCCTCGATCTTCTTTCTGATTGCGGATCAGATCATCCGCATGGCCATCACCTTTGTCCTCGGCATCGCCGGATAAGATCCATGCCCAAGCGCTGGTACATCGTTCACGCCTATTCGAACTTCGAGAACAAGGTCGCGGATTCGATCCGCGAGCAGGCCAAGCAGCGCGGTCTTGGCGAGTTGTTCGACGAGATCATGGTTCCGAAGGAAAAGGTCGTCGAGGTGCGCCGCGGCCGCAAGGTCGATGCCGAGCGCAAGTTCTTCCCGGGCTACGTACTGGTGAAGATGGACCTCACCGACGAGGCCTATCACCTCATCAAGAACACGCCGAAGGTCACGGGCTTCCTCGGCACCGACAAGAAGCCGCAGCCGATCACCGAGGCCGAGGCGCAGCGCATCCTGCAGCAGGTGCAGGAGGGCGTGGATCGTCCGAAGCCCTCGATCTCGTTCGAGGTCGGCGAGCAGGTTCGCGTCTCGGACGGCCCGTTTGCATCGTTCAACGGCACCGTCGAAGAGGTCGACGAAGGCCGCTCGCGCGTCAAGGTCGCGGTCTCGATTTTCGGCCGCGCCACACCGGTGGAATTGGAATTCGGACAGGTCGAAAAGCTCTAGGAGTTCGTCATGCCGGATCTGTCCCGGCGATGACGGCAAGTCGTGGAAGGTGACGGCGGCAGCCAACCGCCCAGATCCGCACCACGGTCTCTAACCGGCCAGGCATGGCCCCAGCGTTAGGAGAAGTAAGTCATGGCAAAGAAAGTTACCGGCTTCCTCAAATTGCAGGTGCCCGCCGGCAGCGCCAATCCGGCGCCGCCGATCGGTCCCGCGCTCGGCCAGCGCGGCCTCAACATCATGGAGTTCTGCAAGGCGTTCAACGCCCAGACCCAGAAGATGGAGAAGGGCACGCCGATCCCGGTCATCATCACGATCTACGCGGACCGCTCGTTCACCTTCGAGATGCGCACCCCGCCGATGTCGTTCTTCCTCAAGAAGGCGGCCAAGGTCGAAAGCGGCTCCAAGACTCCGGGCCGCGACAGCGCGGGCACGGTGACCAAGTCGCAGGTCAAGGAGATCGCGGAAGCCAAGATGAAGGACCTGAACTGCAGCACCATCGAAGCCGCCATGAAAATGGTCGAGGGCTCCGCCCGTTCGATGGGCCTTCAGGTGAAGGAGTAATCGTCATGGCAAATCTCGGAAAACGCACGGCCAAGATCCGTGAAGGCGTCGATCCCGCCAAGGCCTACTCGGTCGACGAGGCGGTGAAGATGGTCAAGGAACGCGCCAAGGCGAAGTTTGACGAGACCATCGAGATCGCGATGAACCTCGGCGTCGATCCCAAGCACGCCGATCAGATGGTTCGCGGCGTGGTCAGCCTGCCGAACGGCACCGGCCGCAGCCAGCGCGTCGGCGTGTTCGCGCGCGGCGCCAAGGCCGACGAAGCCAAGGCCGCCGGCGCCGACGTGGTCGGCGCGGAGGACCTGGTCGAGAAGGTCAACAGCGGTCAGATCGACTTCGACCGCTGCATCGCGACGCCCGACATGATGGGTCTGGTCGGCCGGCTCGGTAAGGTGCTCGGGCCGCGCGGCATGATGCCGAACCCGCGCGTCGGCACGGTGACCATGGACGTCGCCAACGCTGTGAAGGGCGCCAAGGGCGGCTCGGTCGAGTTCCGCGTCGAGAAGGCCGGCATCGTGCAGGCCGGCGTCGGCAAGGCGTCGTTCTCGGCGGAGAAGCTCGCCGAAAACGTCCGCGCGTTCGTCGATGCGGTGAACAAGGCCAGGCCGCAGGGCGCCAAGGGCACCTACATCAACCGCGTGTCGCTGTCCTCGACCATGGGCCCCGGCGTGAAGATCGATACGGCGACGTTCGCGCCGACCGCTTCGGAAAAATAACTCGCGGGCATTCGCGACAACGGCCAAGTCCCGGGCTCGCGCCCGGGACTTTTTTATTTGCCGGCCGTTGGTCTGGGAAAGGTCATTGCATCTTGATGCCGGCGTCGCGCACCACCTTGCCCAGGCGGGCGATGTCGTCGGCATTCAGCTTGGCGAACTCTTCTTGAGTCATCGGCAGGGCGTCGGCCGCCTGCTGCCCGAACATCTTGACGATGTCGGGCGAGCGTAGCGCCTTCACGAACTCTTCATTGAGCTTGCGCAGGATCGCCACGGGCGTGCCCGCAGGCGCGACCATGCCATGCCAGATTTCGAGTTCGGTTCCGGGATAGCCGGCTTCCGCCATGGTCGGCACATCGGGGATCGCGGGCGAGCGTTTCACCGCGGTCCAGCCGAGCAGGCGGACCCTGCCGGCCTGCACCTGGCCAGCCACCGAAACATACGAGCCGAACAGCATATCGATGTTGCCCGCCGCGATGTCGGTGACCGCGGGACCTGCGCCGCGATAGGGCACATGCACCATCGCCGCCTTCGACCGCAGCCGCAGCATCTCACCCAGCACATGGCCGCCGGAGCCGACGCCTTGCGAGGCGAAGTTGAGCCCGCCGGCCTTGCTCTTGGAGAGCTCCACCAGTTCCTTGACGGAATTCGCCGGCAGCCCGGCCGGCACCATCAGCACGCTTGGAAACGACACGATCGGCGTGATCGGCGCGAAGTCCTTGAGCGGATCGAAGCGCACATCGGCGCCCATCGCCGGCATGATGGCGAACAGCCCGTTGTTGGCGAGGAATAGCGTGTAGCCGTCGGCCGCGGCCTGCTTGGCGGCGATCGCAGCCGGCACGCCGCCCCCGCCGCCGCGGTTGTCGATCACGATGTTGACCTTGAGGCTCTCGCCGACCTTCTGCGCGACCGCGCGCGTCATCACGTCGGACGAGCCGCCGGGCGGGAACGGCACCAGGATGGTGATGGCGCGGTTCGGATAGTCGGCTTGCGCGAGCGCTGTTCCGGGCGCGCAAATGAGCGAAAGCGCAACAACGAATGCGCGCATGACGGTCCCTCCCTTTTGACCGGGAGTGTGAGGCGCGCCGAAAGCCTTGTCGAGCGGCTAGAACAGCGCGTACCGCTCCTTGGCGCGGGCCTTGGCCTTGCGCGCTTCATCGTCGCGGTCGCGCGGCGGACGGTTGGTTTCAAGGGACTGCAACAATCGGTTCGCCACCTTCGCCACGTCATCCACCGCGCGGTGGAACGCCTTTTCGTTGGCCTTGGAGGGGCCATTGAAGCCGCTCAGCTTGCGGACGAACTGGAGAGCCGCGGCGCGAACCTCGTCATCGGTCGCGGGCGGCTCGAAGTTGAACAGCGTGCGGATGTTGCGGCACATCGTTCGCTCCCGTTGAATGCGGGCGCGGCGGCCCATCGTTTCGGGAAATATAGGGAGGCCGAATTGAGTGCGAAACCCATCATCATCCCGCTGGAAGGCGGGGAGACCGTTTCCGGGCTGCTGTTGGTGCCGCCGAAGCCGCTCGCCTGCATGGTGCTGGCCCATGGAGCCGGGGCCGGGATGCAGCATCCGTTCATGGCCAATGTGGCGGAAGGCCTGAGCGAACGGCAGATCGCCACGTTGCGCTATCAGTTCCCTTACATGGAGCGCGGCGGCAAGCGCCCCGACCCGCCGAAACTGGCGCACGCCACCGTGCGCGCCGCCGTTGTCACGGCGGCGAAGCGATTGCCGAAGCTTCCGCTGGTCGCGGGCGGCAAGTCGTTCGGTGGACGTATGACCTCGCAGGCGCAATCGCTCGCGCCGCTGCCCGGCGTGCGCGGTCTGGCGTTCTTCGGCTTTCCGTTGCATCCGGCCAAGCAGCCGTCGCAGGAACGCGGCAAGCATCTCTCGGATGTGAATGTACCGATGCTGTTTCTCCAGGGCACCCGCGATGCGTTGGCGATGCTCGACCAGGTCGAGCCGGTTTGCGCGGCGCTCGGCCCGCGCGCCACGCTCAAACTGTTCGCCGATGCCGACCATTCCTTCCATGTGCCGGCACGCAGCGGGCGCAAGGACGCAGACGTCATGCGCGAAATGCTGGACACGTTCGCGGCGTGGCTGGACGAGGTGCTCGTCATCTGAGCCGCTAGGCCGCTACGCGAGAGTATCCGCCTCGTGCTGCACGCCTGCTGTGCGAGAAAGTGGGACGGCTCCGGGTGGGCAGGACGGCGCTTGTGTTGCTGGCCGCGCGCCGCTGGTGCCATACTTGAGCAGCGGACGCGCCCGGCGCGCGCAACAGCGGGGAGGCATCGGATGCGGCTCATGGGATCGCTCGCGGCTGCATTGGCCGTGATCGTCGGGGCAACCGGATGGTCCCCTTCTCGCGCTCAGGAACTGGAGAAGCCGGCCGTGCAGCTTGCGGTCGGCGGCAAGACACTGATCGCCTACCTGCCGCTCACCATCGCGGAGCGCCGTGGTTACTTCCAGAAGGAAGGCCTCAAAGTCGAGATCAGCGATTTCCAGGGTGGCGCGAAGGCGCTGCAGGCGCTGGTCGGCGGCAGCGCCGACATCGCGTGCGGCGCTTATGAGCACACACTGTTCATGGCCAACAAGGGCGTCGCCATCAAGGCGATCGCGCTGCAGGCCAATTCGTTCGGGCTGGTGGTCGGCGTCGGCAAGGAGAAGGCCGCGTCGTACCAATCGCTGCGCGATCTGAAGGGCTTGAAATTCGGCGTGACCGCGCCGGGCTCGGCCAGCGCCATCGGGCTGCGCATGCTGCTCAGCAAGGCCGGCCTCACCGAAAACGATGTCTCGATCATCGGCATCGGCGGCGGCGCGTCGTCGGTGGTGGCGGTGAAGTCCAACAAGGTCGATGCGGTGGCGAATTTCGACCCCATGATCTCCATCTTGGAGCGCGACGGCGCGATTAAGACGCTGATCGACACGCGCCAGGAGAAAGATCTCGACTATCTCTATGGCGGCCCGTTTCCGGCGTCCGCGTTCTACGTCAATGCAAGCTTTGCCGAGCGCAGCCCGAAGACCGCTCAGGCGTTCGTCAACGCGATCAGCGCGGCGCTCGACTGGATGCACAAGGCCTCGACCGACGAGATCGTGGCGGCCGTGCCCGAGGAATATTACGGCGGCGACCGCGCGCTCTATCGCCTCATGGTGGAGCGCAACCGCGGCCGCGTCTCGCCCGACGGCCGCATTCCGCTGGAAGGCGCGGGCCGCGTGCTCCGCAACCTGGTGGCGTTCGAGGAAACCCTGAAGGACGCCAAGGTCGATGTCGCCCGCACGTTCGACAACTCCTTCATCGAAAAGGCCGCGAGCCTGCGCGCGAAGTAGCGCCCGGACCCGGTCCCGCAATCTCCCCAACCTGGAATGAACGCATGAAGCTCAGCACTGACCGCATCCTGACCACGCACGTCGGCAGCCTGCCGCGTCCGGACGACCTGTTTGAAATGATGCTGGCCCGGATGGACGGCAAGCCGGTGGACGAGAAGGCCTATGCCGAGCGCGTGCAGAAGGCGGTGCGCGACACCGTGCGCGAGCAGGTGGCGGCCGGCCTCGACGTCGTCAACGACGGCGAGATGGGCAAGCCGAGCTTCATCACGTATGCCGCGTCGCGGCTGTCCGGTCTGGAGAAGCGCGAGGGCAACCGGCCGAGCCCGTTCGCTAACACGCGAGAGACGCGCGACTTCCCTGACTATTACCAGTCGGCTCTTGCCGAGCAGGTCAGCGCGCGGCGCCGCCGCGCCTTGATGGTCTGTGCCGGGCCGATCAAGTACAAGGGGCAGGAGGCGCTCAAGATCGAACTCGACAACCTGAAGGCGGCGATGGCGGGCTCCGGCGCAACCGAAGCGTTCGTCCCCGCGATTGCGCCATCGAACATCGAGACGACTACGCCAAACGAGCACTACAAGAGCGCCGAGGAGTACGTGTTCGCGATCGCCGACGCGATGCGTGAGGAATACAAGGCGATCGTCGATGCCGGCTTCCTGCTGCAGATCGACGATCCTTTCCTGGTCACCTATTACATCATGCGGCCGGATCTCAGCATCGCCGAATGCCGCAAGTGGGCCGAGGTGCGGGTCGAGGCGCTCAACACCGCACTGAAGGGAATTCCCGCCGACCGCGTGCGCTTCCACACCTGCTACAGCATCAACATGGGCCCGCGCGTCCACGACATGCAGCTCAAGGATATCGCCGATATCATCCTCAAGGTGAATGCCGGCGCCTACACGTTCGAGGCGGCGAACCCGCGCCACGAGCACGAGTGGGAGGAGTGGGGACGCGCCAAGATCGCGGACGACAAGGTGCTGATCCCGGGCGTCATCACCCAATCGACCGTGCTGGTCGAGCATCCCGAACTGGTCGCGCAGCGGTTGGTCCGGTTTGCGGATGTGGTCGGCCGCGAGCGCGTCATCGCCGGCGCCGATTGCGGGTTCGCCTCGTTCGCGGGATCGAACGAGGTGCATCCGTCGATCGTGTGGGCGAAATTCAAGTCGCTGCTCGATGGCTCGCGCCTCGCCAGCAAGCAACTCTGGGGCAAGTGACGGCACGAGCCCCGGAGTAACGCGGAGCGGTTTTTCCGAAATAGCCCGCCCGGCTAAGGCGCGGGCTTGATGCCCGCGCCCTCGATCGCCTTACCCCAGCGCGCGATCTCGCCCTGCACCAGGGTGCGCATCGCCTCGGGCGTGCCGGAGCGCACGTCGGCGCCAAGTCCGCGCAGCTTTTCCGCGACCTCCGGCGAGTTGAGCGCGGCGAGTGCCTCCTTATGCAGCCGTGCCAGCACGGGAGCCGGCGTGTCCTTCACGGTGACGAGGCCGATCCAGGTTTCCACCTCGAAGCCTGGGAGCGTCGCGGCCACGGTCGGTACGCCCGGCGTGCCGGGCCACGGCGCCTTGCTGGTGACTCCGATGCCGCGCAGCGTGCCGCCGGTGATGTGCGGCATGCTCACGGTCTGGGTGTCGATCAGCACGTCCACCCGGCCGCCCAGCACGTCGGTGGTGGGAGCGGTGCCGCCGCGGTAGGGAATGTGCGTCATCTTCACGTTGGCTTGCGAGGCCATCAGCTCGCCGGTGAGGTGCGGCACGCTGCCGGCCCCGACCGAGGTGTAGGTAACGGTTCCGGGGTTCGCCTTGGCGGCCGCGATCAGGTCGGTGAGATTCTGGAATGGGTGCTCCTTGCGCACCGCGACGACATAAGGAAAGAACGCGATCGTGCTCAGCATGGCGAAGTCGTTGACCGGGTCGTACTTGATCTTGGAGAGGTTCGCGGTGGTGGCGTGCGCCGCCGTCATCATCAGCAGCGTGTAGCCGTCCGGCGTGGCGCGCGTCAGCATTTCGGAGGCGAGCACGCCGCTGGCGCCGGGCCTCGGCTCGACGATGACGCGCTGGCCGAGACCCTTGCCCATCGCTTCGCCGAGGATGCGCGCCATCGTGTCGGCGTTGCCGCCGGCGCCGAAGCCGTGCATCAGCGTGATTGGCTTGTTCGGGAAGTCCTGTGCCTGTGCCGACGCGGCCATTGCCATGATCGCCACGGCCGCCGCTGCTTGAAGTGCTCGCATCTTTGTCCTCCCTGTGCTTTCGGCTTATTGGTTTTGCGGGTTCGCGCCGCCGCTCGACAACGTCGGTGGCGCGTGCGACATCTCGCTGACACTCTTGCACGCTTGCGAGGAACGGCAATGGCTTCGCGCCGCATGGCTTCGCGCCGCATGGATTGGCGACACGACAACACCGGACGCTTGCTGTTCGACTCGACGCGGCGATTCCAGGAGCGCGTGCTCGCGCTGGTCAACCGCAAGGGCTATCCGGACATGCGGATCGCGCACCTGGCGGTGACGCGGCACATCGATCTGGCCGGCACGCGGATTGCCGACGTCGCCTCGCGCGCGGGGGTGACCAAGCAGTCGATGGGCGAAATGATCGATCAGCTTGAGACGATGGGCTTCGTGGCACGGGCTGCGGACGCCGGCGACAAGCGGGCCAAGATCGTGACGTTCACCACCGACGGCCTCAAGCTGCTTCACACCATTCGCATGGCGGTGGCGGCCTGCGAGCGCGATCTGGCGGCGCGGATCGGCGGCCGCGCCGTGGCGGCGCTGCGCGATGCGCTGACGGCGTATTGCCGCGCCGACATCGAATCCAAGGTGAATGTGCCCGCCGCGCGAATGCGGGGTCAACGGCGAACGGCTTGAGTGGTTCGGTCGCATCGTCGTTGCTTCAGGTCGTGAATAGCAGGGCATCGGGATCGAGCCCGAGCAGCACCTGGCCGACATTTTCGTAGTGGTTCTGGCGGCCCTGCAGTTGCTGCGTGACTGTGTGGATGTCGCGGAAACGCCGCTCGAACGCTTGATTCTTGAACACCGCGGTCGATCCGACCATGTGGTAGGCGGTATCCGCAATCTCGGCGCACTGATGGATCGCCCAAGTCGCGGCGAGCCTGATCTCGACCTTCTGAGCCGCGGTCTGCACCGGGTCGTCGGCGACAGCCTGCCAGAGGTCGCGCGCGGTGCCGTGCAGGTAGGCGCGCGCGGACCGCCACATCGCCTCCGAGCGGCCGATCTGCGACTGCACCACGTTGTTGTCGCGCATCGCGCGTTTCGATCCGCCGGGCGTCTTGTCGGCTGCGATCCGGGTCGCGTCGTCGAGCATGCGTCGGGCGATGCCGAGTGCGACGGCCGCGAAGCCGAACGAATAGACGTTGCTGGTGCTGAACTTGAACAGCAGCCCGTTCTCGCGCCGATCGCTCTCCTCATCGCGGGCGAATGAGAGGCGATCCGGCACGAAATAATCCTTCACGCCGTAGGTGTCGCTGCCGGTGCCGTTCAGCCCCATCACGTTCCACACGTCTGTGATCTGCGCATCCTTGGAGGGAAACAGCATCATGCGGACGAGCGGGGTGCCGTTCGGCCGTCGCACCGGCTGGCCGTCGCGGTCGAGCACATAGCACTGGCCGCCGAGCCAGGTCGCCTGATGGCCGCCGCTCGCGAATTGCCAGGTGCCGCTGACCCGATAGCCGCCGTCCGTCACCCGCGCCTGCGAGGGCGCGACCGGCCCCCAAGCAACGATCCCTTCCGGCGGGCCGAACAGTTCGACCGCGGTGTCGCGATCCAGATAGGCCGAAGCCATCGCGCAAGCGCAGCATTGCGACAGGCACCACGCGGTGCTGGCATCGGCGGCCGCGATTTCCTCGATCACTTCGGCGAACGCGGCGAGCGACACTTCGCTGCCGCCGAGGAAGCGCGGCTGAAGCATACGGTAGAAGCCGCCTGAGATCAGCGCCTTGACCACGGCCGGCGCAAGCCTGCGGTTGCGCTCGGTCTCGCCGGCTGAATCTTCAATCAGGGGGGCGATGGCGCGCGCACGCCGCAGGTAGTCCTGCCCGGACGGGGGCGACAGGTCGTTCATGGTGGCCCGGCGTTCGAAAAGGGTAGGGCACTGTATGGCGACTTTCCCGATCCTGTCACCTGGAAAGTCAGGAGACCTGTCTTTATCGCGGCATGACACCGCAGGCGGCGGTGCTATATTCGGCCCCGGATCGTCGTCGAAGGCCGAGGTGATCGATGTCTGCAATCAAGCCGCGCGGGATGGTGCACGCCTGCATTCCGGTGAGCGACCTCGAAGCGAGCAAGAAGTTCTACACTGAGTTGCTCGGTTTGAATTTCGTCAACTTCTCGCCGGCGTATCAACTGATCTTCCTGACAGCCGGCAAGGACTACCTGATCCTTGCCAAGAGCGAGACGCCGATCAATCCAAACCCCGAGGGCAAGCGCCGGGTGCATCATGCCTTCGCGGTGCATCCGGGCGCGGCCTACGACGAGGCCAAGGCGTTCCTGCAGAAGAACGGCGTCGAGATTTTCGACGAGGAAGACCGCAAGACCGGCGTGTTTCCGGGCCGGCAGTTTTACATCCGCGATCCCGACCGCAACGTGATCGAGTTCAGTGAGTTCGACGGCAAGGAATACTGAGCGGTTTGCCTCGCGCTTTCCCGACATCGATCAGTTTGGAAAATCGGCGTCGTCATCGATTGAGAGTTTCTCGAAATCGTCGATCAGGATTTCAACCCGCACGCGCCAGCGGCCCGACATTGGCACCGTCAAGCCTTCGATGCGCCAGGAAGAGTCGCCGACGTGGGTGGCTGCGGCGCGCAGCGGCTCGATGCCGGCGTGAGGCCTCGCAAGAACCAGCGTGACCTCCTTGGCTGGAAGCGGCGCAAAGCTGCCGTCCCATAGCGCCACGGTGACGATCCGGCTTCCCGCTCGCATCGGTTCGAACCGCACATCCGCCATGGCCCTGTCGGTGTGGATGTGGACCTGGATCGGGCTCGCCGCCGCGGCCTGAGCCGCCCGTGGCGGCGGCGTGAATCGCCATCCAGCCACCAGTCCGAGAATGACGACAACGATTGCCAATTCAAGCTTGATCGATGCCGCGAGGCGGCGGGCTGCAACGGCATTGCCGCCCGCGATCCGCCGCGTCAGCGCGGTGCGATTCCAGGCACCGAGCGCGAGCAGCAACGTCACGGCCGCAAGCTTGCCGAGCAGTACGAGCCCGTAGCCGGTCGTCCAAATCGCGTCGAGAGTTCCAAGCTGGATGATGGAAAGACAGAGCCCGCTCGCAACAAGACCGGCGACAAAGACGGGGATGGCGCGCGAAAATCGCGTCAGCTCTTCGATCCGTCTCTGGGCATCTGACATCGCGGCCACGAGGGGGATCAGCGCGCCGACCCAGAATGCGGCCGCCACCCCATGCAGAAAGACCGCAGGCCGTGTCAGGAGTTGCGGCGTTGCGGATGCCGCATGACCGCTGGCGGCGAACGCTGTTCCAACACCGATGAGTGCAAGTGCCGCCAGCAGGCGCCGTCGCGATTTCGCATGAAGCGCGGCAAGGGCGAGCGCCATCGTCGCTGCGGCAATGCCCGCCGATGCTCCGAAGGACGTGGCGAAGCCCTTGGCCCAGAGTTGCGTCTGGCGAAGTTCGGACAGCGGCAGGTTCATCACATCGACGCCCTGTACGCCGATCGAGACGATGGCTGCCGCAATGCCGCATTGCAGAACGACGGAGATCGTTTTCCGCACGCGCTGCTGCAATGGAGCATTTGCAATCCACATCGCATAGAAGACCCCGCCAACGCCGGCCAGCAGTCCGAAGTAGAGCGCGATCTTGCCGAGCCAGATCGCAATCAGCAGCCTGCGGTCGGCTGCGAATTGGGGACGCATCGGGGGCTCTGCGCTGGGCTCGACGACCGAGAAGACGAGCGCCCCGCCCACCGGATGGCCGTCGGCCGATATCACGCGCCAGCTCAGAAGGTGGGTGCCGCGCGGAAGCGAAACAGGAATCGCGATCGTCAGCGCATGGTCGGCGGCGGCCGTGTCCTTGAGTTCGATAGACAGGCCGTCTGGTCCCACCAGCCGAAGCGTGAGCGGCGACACCGGCTCGTTGAATATGAGCTTGATCGTGGCGGGCGGTTGCGCGACCACGGCGCGATCGACCGGCTCGCTGCCCACGAGCGAGGCATGGCCCCAGGCCGCCGGCGCGAATGCCAGCGCCGCGCAGGCCGTCAGTATGTGCGCGAGACCGTGCGCCGTCAGCATGGATGTATTGAGATCAATGTCCCCTCGCAGGCAAGAGCTTCAATCCGGGCGCACGCAGGTCGGATGCGGGTTTTCCCGTTTCCGGAATCTCGATCCACCGATTGGTGCCTTTCTCGCACTCCTGCACGGCCGGGAAATACAGCGTGCGGCCCGGCACGAGATCGTCGGTGAGAAAGACCGACAGGACGAACTCGTCGTAGTTCTCGTCGGCGAGCCGGCCGGTCCAAGTCACCTCGCGCGCGCCTTCGGTGACGCTGCCGTGGAACATCTTGTACGACTTGCCGTACTTGGCTTTCACCACTTCGATCTGCCAGCCCGGCTTCGGCATCGGTTTGACGCCCACGACCCCGTCGGAAATCCGAACGCGTAGTTTCAAGGTCGGCGAATCCCCGCAACCGTGCGGAACCTTGAACGTCGCCTTGTAAGACGCAGCGATCGGCGCCTCTCTTTGTTCGAGGGTGACATGCGCGGATGCGGCGCTTGCCACCAGGACAGCGACGCCCACCGCTACAGCCTGAATCAGAATACGGGTCCGCATGGCAATGTCCTTTCGATAGGGACGATCTTACTTGTGATGGGGCGTAAGTTGCGGCCTTGCATTCGTTACCTTCGGTATCGCAGGCCGCCGAACACGCCGATCCCGCTGCCCGGCTCGAACAGCGCCGACGCCGCGTTCGCGGTTTGGGCGATGCTGGCGCTGGCGATATAGCGCTCGTCAGTCAGGTTGCGGCCTTCCAGATAGGCCGACAGGCCGTCGCCGCGATCATAGCCGACCCTGAAGTTCAGCAGCGCATACGGCTTGGTCGTCGTCGTGTTGGTGTTGTCGACGAAGTACGACTGCGGCACCCACTCGATGTTGGGCCCGGCGTAGAAGCCGTTGGGATGCTTGTAGAGCACCTCGCCGCGGAAGTAGTGCGGCGGCGCCCCGGGCAGGCGGTTGTTGCCGAACAGCGCATCGCGGTCGAAGAAGAAGTCGTTGTAGGTGTAGGCGGCATTCACCCAGATGCGGTCGTCCGTTGCAGCCATGCCGCGGAACACCGATACGCCGAAGCCCGCCTCGACGCCCTGATGCACGGTGCGGTTGGCGTTGGTCACCGTGCAGGAGCCTGGTGTTGCCGCCGTGGTCAGGCATTGCAGTTCGTTGCTGATGTCGGCGCGATAGAGCGCGAAGTCCCAGGAATAATCCGGGCGTCGGCCGCGCGTGCCCACCTCGTACGTCGTCGCGGTCTGCGCCTTGATGTTCGAGAATGCGGCGCTGACGAAGCTGTTCTCGCCGAAACTCGGCACCTCGGCGCTGCGCGAGATGTTGCCGAACACCTGCCATGCCGGATCGACATCCCACAGCAACCCTACCTTCGGGCTCCAGATGTCGAAGGTGCGGCGGCCGGACTGGTCGCCGTTGGTGAGGAAGCGGTCGTCGCGGTCGCGCGTGGCGTGAAGGAATTGCGTTCCCGCCACCAGCGCCACGTTGGGCAGGAAGAAGAACGAGTCCTCCAGGTAGGCTGAGATATTGTCCGACTTGTCGATCGAGGACGACAGCAGCGCACCCTTCACCGCGCCGGGCAGGTTGGCGAACTGCCGGTTGTCGATCGAACCGTTGTGCACGTTGATGCCGGCTATCACGCGGTTGCGAAATGCGCCGATCTGGCGGTCGTCGGTGACGCGGCTGAACGCGCCGTAGTCCTGATAGCGATAGTCCAGCCACTGGAAGATCGGATGCATCAGGTGCCGGTCGACGCCGAACACGCCGAACTCGACCAGGGCCGATCCGACCCGCAGCGCGGTCTTGTTGGCGAGCCGGACGGTGTCGATGTTGCGCTGCTGGTCGAGCAGCAGGTTGCCGGCGGCCGCGGTGCGGGGCGAATTCAGCGCCGAGTTCTTGGTCACCGTGCCGGGAATCCGCTGCCGCACGGTGTTGCCGTTGAAATAGAACCGTGTCTCGGCGTCCGGAGAAATCCGGTAGCCGACATTGGCGCTGCCGCGCTCGGCGTGGCCGTCGCTGTGATCGCGGAAGCCGTCGAAGCGCTGCGCCGATCCGGTGACGAACCAGTCGGCCGGCCCGCGCGCGCCGCCGGTGCTGGCCTGACCGCGCACGAAGCCGAAGCTGCCTGCGTCGATCCTGCCGTCGAACGTCCGCGCGTCGCGGCCGGTCGGCATCACGAAATTGATCGCGCCGCCGAGCGCGTTGGCGCCGAACCGCAGTGCGTTGGCACCCTTGTATATCTCGACGTAGCGGTAGGCGGTCGGATCGATCTCCTGGAAATCGCCATAGCCATCGGCGGTGTTCATCGGGATGCCGTCCATGAACAACTGCACGCCGCGCAAGTGGAAATTGCGCGACAGGCCGGAGCCGCGGATCGACAGCCGGGTGTCGTCGCCCCACTTGGGCTGTGCCCACACGCCGGGCACGTAATCGACGATGTCCTTGATGGTGGCGGCGGGACTGTTCTTGAACGCCGTGTCGGGGACGACCTCGACGGCGCCCGGTGTGCGCTCGATGGCGCGGCGCGCCTGTTCGGTGTTGGGGACCGTGAGGCTGCCGCCCTCGGCGCGCACCTCGATCTGGGGGAGTTGACTGGTGGACTGGGCCAATGCGCTCGGGCAGCCGGCCATCAGGGCTACGGCCGCGCACGACGCGCGCAACAGGCGTGACATGACTTCTCTCCTCGGCAAAAACGAATGAAGCGGATCGGCCGAATGGCCGAATTCGAATCAGACGTTCTGCGGAGGCGCTCGAGTGAGGCCCGCGCGGGCCTCATGGAATGAAACGCAGGCCTGGACGGAGACGAACGGCGTCCCGCCGGTCAGGCGCTGGTGCGGGAGGGGGAGTTCCACCGCATCGGGCGTGGCCGCCATCGGCTGCGCGTTGTCGATGCAGATCGGGCAGTGGGTGGTCGGCTTCACCGGGGCCGTGGCGCCATCGTCGCTGACGAAGCAGATGACGAAGAACGACCCGGTGCTGCTGCCGTGGGCGGCCGCCTGCGCCGCGATCCCGTAGGCCAGGAATGCCTGCAGCACGAGCGCGTAGGCGGCAAGAATCCCCACCGCACCCCGACAGCCGCGCCTGACATACGCCCGCATCATCAAAGCAACACCTTCCGCCAGCATCCATGCACGCCACTTGCCGTTTGGCTAGGTCGCGCCGCAGCAGTCGCGCTTCGTGCGAGTGCCCGGTTGACGCGTCGGCGGTTGGATACGTTAGCGCCCAGGCCGGTTTTCCGGGCCTTTCTCGACGCTTGCATTATCCCCAAGTTCCGCTAGATATAGCCCCACGGGCGTGCCGGCCCAGTTGTCGGCGCGCCTTTGTGCGCTTCTCGAAATCACAGGTGATCAGGAACCTTTTCCTTTTGAATATCCTGCGGGGTCTTCTGAGGGATGGGGAAAGTTCGCTTTGAACGGGAAACACGCATCCTGTCCAAGACTGCAGGCGCCAGGAATTCCGCGTTGGAAGACCCGGCTTAATCCGCAAAGCCTGCACAGACGGGTAAGGCCGATTTCGGGCTCGTGTTCCGGGTCCATTTTCGGTTCGAACCTTTGGACCTGCGGCGGCTCAACCGCTTCAGGGGGCAGGAATGAGCGTCGTCCCTGTCCCCGCGTCGCGTGAGCAAGGACGGCAGGTCGCAACCGGCGGCCTCATGACCGAAGGTCATGTTGCCGCCAAACCGGAGAGAGCTCGCAGTGGACCGAGCGGAAAAAGCAGCGGCAGTGGCGGAGTTGAACGGGGTATTTAAGGCCGCGAACACCGTCGTCGTCGCTCACTACGCCGGCCTTACGGTGGCCCAGATGCAGAGCCTGCGAAAGCAGGCCCGGCAGGCAGGTGCCAGCGTCAAGGTGGCGAAAAACCGCCTCGCCAAAATCGCTCTTGAAGGCACGGATGCTGCTTCCATCGGCCCCTTGCTGAAGGGTCCGACCGTGATCGCTTATTCGAACGATCCGGTAGCGGCGTCCAAGGTCTCCACCGACTTCGCCAAGGCGAACGAGAAGTTCGTCATCCTCGGCGGCGTCATGGGCAAGACCACGCTCGATCCGAATGGTGTCAAGGCGCTCGCGTCCTTGCCGTCACTCGACGAGCTTCGGGCCAAGATCGTCGGCTTGATTCAAGCGCCGGCGACCAAGATCGCTCAGGTCATCAACGCCCCCGCGGCGAAGGTTGCCCGTGTGATCCAGGCCTATGCCAACAAGAGCCCAGCGTGAGGCTCTGACCAACTCGACTGGTTCGAACCGAAAAAGGAACTGTAGAAATGGCTGAGTTGTCTAAAATCGTCGATGATCTGTCGAAGCTGACGGTCCTGGAGGCCGCCGAGCTCGCCAAATTGCTCGAGGAAAAGTGGGGCGTGACAGCCGCTGCCGCCGTTGCGGTGGCTGCTGCGCCTGGCGCCGGGGCAGGTGCTGCCGCGGCCGAGGAGAAGACTGAATTCACTCCGATGCTGATGGCTGTCGGCGACAAGAAGATCGAGGTCATCAAGGAGGTCCGTGCGCTGACGGGCCTCGGGCTGAAGGAAGCCAAGGACCTGGTCGAAGGCGCGCCCAAGGCGGTCAAGGAAGGCGTGAACAAGGAAGAAGCTGAGAAGATCAAGGCCACCCTCGAAAAGGTGGGTGCCAAGGTTGAGCTCAAGTAACTCCTGCTTATCTAAGGACTATCCCCGGGCGCGCCTGCTCGCCGCCCGGGGCAATCAACAATAAGGCTTGGATGACCGGGATAAGTCCCACTTCCAGGCGTTGACAGTGGTAAGGCGGCGGTTCGGTACAGGCCGAATCGTTTTAAGAATTCGAGGCGCCCGTACGCCTGTCCAGATGGTCGCGATGATGGCGGCTTTCCGGAGAGTCGTCCCGGTACCCGGCCGGTAGACAGCGAAAGAGAGATCGATGGCGCAGACGTTCACGGGTCGCAAGCGCGTAAGGAAATTTTTCGGGAAAATCCAGGAAGTCGCAGAGATGCCGAACCTCATCGAGGTTCAGAAGGCGTCCTATGACCAATTCCTGATGGTGAAGGATCCTCCGGGCGGTCGCGCCGACGAGGGTCTTCAGGCCGTCTTCAAGTCGGTCTTCCCGATCAAGGATTTTTCCAACACGTCGCAGCTCGACTTTGTCGGCTACGAATTCGATCCGCCGAAGTATGACGTCGACGAGTGCCGCCAGCGCGGCATGACCTTCGCAGCCCCGCTTAAAGTAAAGCTGCGGCTGATCGTGTTCGACGTGGACGAGGAAACCGGCGCGCGATCGGTCAAGGACATCAAGGAGCAGGATGTCTACATGGGCGACATTCCGCTCATGACCAACAACGGCACCTTTATCGTCAACGGCACCGAGCGCGTCATTGTCTCGCAGATGCATCGTTCGCCCGGCGTATTCTTCGACCATGACAAGGGCAAGACGCATTCCTCGGGCAAGCTGCTGTTCGCGGCTCGCATCATCCCGTATCGCGGCTCCTGGCTCGATATCGAGTTCGACGCCAAGGACATTGTGCATGCGCGCATCGACCGCCGCCGCAAGATTCCGGTGACGTCGCTGCTGTTCGCGCTTGGCCTCGACGGCGAAGCCATCCTCGACACCTTCTACAAGAAGGTTCCCTACAAGCGGCAGAAGGACGGCTGGCGCGTGCCGTTCGATGGCAACCGTCTCAAGGGCTACAAGGCGATCAACGATTTGGTCGACGCCGACAGCGGCCGCGTCGTGGTCGAAGCCGGCCAGAAGATCACCGTGCGTCAGGCGCGCCAGCTCACCGAAAAGGGGCTGAAGGCGCTGCGCATGACCGACGAGGAGTTGATCGGTCACTACATCGCGGAAGACCTCGTCAACGCCAAGACCGGCGAGATCTATGCCGAGGCCGGCGACGAGATCACCGAGAAGACCCTCAAGCTGCTCAACGAGGCGGGCTACAAGGAAATCCCGATTCTCGACATCGACCACGTCAACGTTGGCGCGTACATCCGCAACACGCTGTCGGTCGACAAGAACATGACGCGTGAAGACGCGCTGTTCGACATCTACCGCGTGATGCGCCCCGGCGAGCCGCCGACGCTCGACACCGCGCAATCGATGTTCCAGTCGCTGTTCTTCGACAGCGAGCGCTACGACCTGTCCGCGGTCGGCCGCGTCAAGATGAACATGCGTCTCGACCTCGATGCCGCCGACACCGTGCGCGTGCTGCGCAAGGACGACATCCTCTCGGTGGTCAAGACACTGGTCGATCTGCGCGACGGCAAGGGCGAGATCGACGACATCGACAACCTCGGCAACCGCCGGGTGCGTTCGGTCGGCGAGTTGATGGAGAACCAGTACCGCATCGGCCTGCTTCGCATGGAGCGCGCGATCAAGGAGCGCATGTCGTCGGTCGATATCGACACCGTCATGCCGCAGGATCTGATCAACGCGAAGCCTGCGGCTGCCGCCGTTCGCGAGTTCTTCGGCTCCTCGCAACTCTCGCAGTTCATGGACCAGACCAACCCGCTGTCGGAAATCACCCACAAGCGCCGTCTCTCGGCGCTTGGACCGGGCGGCCTGACGCGCGAGCGCGCCGGCTTCGAGGTGCGCGACGTGCATCCGACCCACTACGGCCGCATCTGCCCGATTGAGACGCCGGAAGGCCCGAACATCGGCCTGATCAACTCGCTCGCGACCTACGCGCGCGTCAACAAGTACGGCTTCGTCGAGACGCCGTACCGCAAGGTCAAGGACGGCCGTGTTACCGACGAGGTTTTCTACCTCTCGGCGATGGAAGAGGCGCGTTACACGGTGGCGCAGGCCAATGCCGTTATCGACGGCAAGGGCAAGTTCACCGAGGACCTGATCGTGTGCCGTCACGCGGGCGACGTGCTGATGGTGCCGCGCGAGAAGGTCGATTACATGGACGTGTCGCCGAAACAACTCGTTTCGGTCGCCGCGGCGCTCATTCCGTTCCTCGAGAACGACGACGCCAACCGCGCGCTGATGGGCTCGAACATGCAGCGCCAGGCGGTGCCGCTGGTTCGCGCCGAGGCGCCGTTCGTCGGCACCGGCATGGAAGGCGTGGTGGCTCGTGACTCGGGCGCTGCGATCGCGGCGCGCCGCACCGGGGTGATCGACCAGGTGGACGCGACCCGTATCGTTATCCGCGCGACGCAAGAATCCGATCCGTCGAAGTCGGGCGTCGACATCTACCGCTTGATGAAATTCCAGCGCTCGAACCAGAACACCTGCATCAACCAGCGTCCGCTGGTGAAGGTGGGCGATCACGTTCGAAAGGGCGACATCATCGCCGATGGCCCGTCCACGGAGTTGGGCGAACTCGCGCTCGGCAGGAACGTGCTCGTCGCGTTCATGCCGTGGAACGGCTACAACTTCGAGGACTCGATCCTTCTCTCCGAGCGCATCGTGAAGGACGACGTCTTCACCTCGATCCACATCGAGGAATTCGAGGTGATGGCCCGCGACACCAAGCTGGGTCCGGAAGAAATCACCCGCGACATTCCGAACGTCTCGGAAGAGGCGCTGAAGAACCTCGACGAAGCCGGCATCGTCTACATCGGCGCTGAAGTGCGCGCGGGCGACATCCTGTGCGGCAAGATCACGCCGAAGGGTGAAAGCCCGATGACGCCGGAAGAAAAGCTGCTGCGCGCCATCTTCGGCGAAAAGGCCTCGGACGTTCGCGACACCTCGCTGCGGGTGCCGCCGGGCGTGCAGGGCACGGTCGTCGAAGTGCGCGTGTTCAACCGTCACGGCGTCGAGAAAGACGAGCGTGCGCTGGCGATCGAACGCGAGGAAATCGAGCGTCTCGCCAAGGACCGCGACGACGAGCAGGCGATCCTCGACCGCAACGTGTTCGGCCGTCTGGCCGAGTTGCTGGAAGGCCGCCAGGGCATCGCCGGACCGAAGGGCTTCAAAAAGGACTCCAAGATCACCCGCGCGGTGCTCGAGGAATATCCGCGTTCGCAGTGGTGGCAGTTCGCCTCTCCGAACGACAAGCTGATGGCCGAGATCGAGGCGATCCGGAAGCAGTACGACGAGTCCAAGAAGCGCCTTGAACAGCGCTTCCTCGACAAGGTCGAGAAGCTGCAGCGCGGCGACGAGTTGCCGCCCGGTGTGATGAAGATGGTCAAGGTCTTCGTCGCGGTGAAGCGCAAGATCCAGCCCGGCGACAAGATGGCCGGCCGCCACGGCAACAAGGGCGTGGTGTCGAAGATAGTACCGCTCGAGGACATGCCGTTCCTTGAGGACGGCACGCAGGTCGATATCGTGCTGAATCCGCTCGGTGTGCCGTCGCGTATGAACGTCGGTCAGATCCTTGAGACCCATCTGGGCTGGGCGTGCGCGGGCCTTGGCAAGCGCATCGGCCAGGCGGTCGATGCCTACTACGCCAACAACAAGCGCGACACCAAGCAGCTCAAGGACACGCTGAAGAAGGTGTATGGCGACGACGAGACCATCAAGTCGCTCGGCGAGGATGCGCTGGTCGAGCTTGGCGAGAATCTTCGTCCCGGTGTGCCCATTGCCACTCCGGTGTTCGATGGCGCCAAGGAAGCCGACATTGAGCACATGCTCGATCTCGCCGGCCTCGACCATTCCGGCCAGGTCAACGTGTTCGACGGCCGGACCGGCGAGCAATTCGATCGCAAGGTGACGGTGGGCTATATCTACATGCTCAAGCTCCACCATCTCGTGGACGACAAGATCCACGCGCGCTCGATCGGCCCGTACTCGCTGGTCACCCAGCAGCCGCTGGGCGGCAAGGCCCAGTTCGGTGGACAGCGGTTCGGCGAAATGGAGGTGTGGGCGCTCGAGGCTTACGGCGCCGCGTACACGCTCCAGGAGATGCTGACCGTCAAGTCGGACGACGTGGCCGGCCGTACCAAGGTGTACGAGGCCATCGTTCGCGGCGACGACACGTTCGAGGCCGGTATTCCGGAATCGTTCAACGTGCTGGTCAAGGAGATGCGTTCGCTCGGCCTCAACGTCGATCTGCACAATTCGAAGCAGGGCGCTGGCGGCACAGCCGAGGCGGCCGAGTAGTTTCAACAGTTGCGGGACGGCGAGGGCGCCGTCCCGTGGACAGTTTGACGACCGGCGGGGTTAGGCCCCGCCCCAGGTCGAGGAGAAGATGATGAACCAAGAAATTATGAATCTCTTCAGCCCGCAGGTGCCGGCTCAGGTCTTCGACCAGATCCGCATTTCGATCGCGAGCCCGGAGAAGATCCTGTCCTGGTCGTACGGCGAGATCAAAAAGCCGGAGACCATCAACTACCGCACCTTCAAGCCCGAGCGCGACGGCCTGTTCTGCGCGCGCATCTTCGGGCCGATCAAGGATTACGAGTGCTTGTGCGGCAAGTACAAGCGCATGAAGTACAAGGGCATCATCTGCGAGAAGTGCTCGGTCGAAGTGACGCTGAGCCGCGTCCGGCGCGAGCGCATGGGCCACATCGAGCTCGCGGCGCCGGTTGCGCACATCTGGTTCCTGAAGTCGCTGCCGAGCCGCATCGGCCTGCTGATGGATATGACGCTCAAGGATCTCGAGCGCATCCTGTACTTCGAATACTACGTCGTTCTGGAGCCGGGCCTGACCCCGTTGCAGGACCGCCAACTGCTGTCCGAAGAGGAGTACCTCAAGGCGCAGGAAGAATACGGCCCGGACAGCTTCACCGCCCAGATCGGTGCGGAAGCGATCCGCGAGATGCTCAAGGCGCTCGACCTCGCGAAGCTCGCGGCCGATCTGCGCGTCGAGATCGCGGAATCGAAGTCCGAGCTGAAGCCGAAGAAGCTCGCCAAGCGGCTCAAGCTGATCGAGGCCTTCACCCAGTCCGGCAACAAGCCGGAGTGGATGATCCTCACGCAGGTGCCGGTCATTCCGCCGGATCTGCGTCCGCTGGTGCCGCTCGATGGCGGACGTTTTGCGACCTCCGACCTCAACGATCTCTACCGCCGCGTTATCAACCGCAACAACCGCTTGAAGCGGCTGATCGAGTTGCGCGCGCCGGACATCATCATCCGCAACGAGAAGCGCATGCTTCAGGAAGCGGTGGATGCGCTGTTCGACAACGGCCGCCGCGGCCGCGTCATCACCGGCGCGAACAAGCGCCCGCTGAAGTCGCTCGCCGACATGCTCAAGGGCAAGCAGGGCCGGTTCCGCCAGAACCTGCTCGGCAAGCGCGTCGATTATTCGGGCCGTTCGGTGATCGTGGTCGGTCCCGAGCTCAAGCTGCATCAGTGCGGCCTGCCGAAGAAGATGGCGCTCGAACTGTTCAAGCCGTTCATCTATTCGCGGCTCGACGCCAAGGGCCTCTCCACCACGGTGAAGCAGGCCAAGAAGCTGGTTGAGAAGGAGAAGCCGGAGGTCTGGGACATCCTCGACGAGGTGATCCGCGAACATCCGGTGCTGCTCAACCGCGCGCCGACGCTGCATCGCCTGGGCATCCAGGCGTTCGAGCCGGTGCTGATCGAGGGCAAGGCGATCCAACTGCATCCGCTGGTCTGCGCCGCGTTCAACGCCGACTTCGACGGCGACCAGATGGCCGTGCACGTTCCGCTGTCGCTTGAAGCGCAGCTCGAGGCGCGCGTGCTGATGATGTCGACCAACAACATCCTGCACCCTGCCAACGGCCAGCCGATCATCGTGCCGTCGCAGGACATCGTGCTCGGCCTGTACTACCTCACCGTTCTCCGCGACGGCGGCAGTGAGAAGGTCAAGGTGTTCGGCGACATCGCCGAGATCGAGCACGCATTGCAGGAGCGCGTCGTCGACGTCCACAGCAAGATTCAGTACCGCTGGGAAGGCATCGGCGCGGACGGCAAGACCTATCTGAAGCGGTATGAGACCACGCCGGGCCGCGTTCTGCTCGGCCAGGTGCTGCCGCGTTCGTCCAAGGTGAGCTTCGACGTGGTCAACAAGCTGATGACCAAGCGTGAAATCTCCGGGATGATCGATCAGGTCTACCGCCACTGCGGTCAGAAGGAGACCGTGATCTTCTGCGACCGGATCATGGCGCTCGGCTTCTACCACGCCTTCAAGGCAGGCATCTCGTTCGGCAAGGATGACATGGTGGTGCCGGAGAAGAAGTGGAAGATCGTCGAACAGACCCGCACGCTCGCCAAGGAATTCGAGCAGCAGTACAACGACGGCCTCATCACCCAGGGCGAGAAGTACAACAAGGTGGTTGACGCCTGGTCGAAGTCCACCGACCAGATCGCCGAAGAGATGATGAAGGAAATCTCGGCGGTCAAGAAGGTCGATGGCGGGCGCGCGGCGCAGGTCAACTCGATCTATATGATGGCCCACTCCGGCGCGCGCGGCTCGCCCGCGCAGATGCGCCAGCTCGCCGGCATGCGCGGCCTGATGGCCAAGCCGTCGGGTGAAATCATCGAGACGCCGATCATCTCCAACTTCAAGGAGGGGCTGTCGGTTCTCGAATACTTCAACTCGACGCACGGCGCCCGCAAGGGTCTCGCCGACACGGCGCTGAAGACGGCCAACTCCGGCTATCTGACGCGCCGTCTGGTGGACGTGGCGCAGGACTGCATCATCACGCAGTTCGATTGCGGCACCAACGCCGGCATCAAGGTCCGCGCCATCATCGACTCGGGCACCGTGGTCGCCTCGCTCGCGAGCCGCATCCTCGGCCGCACCATCGGCGAGGACATCAAGGACATCGCGACCGGCAAGGTCGTGCTCAAGAAGGGCACGTTGCTTGGCGAGCGTGAAGTCGAGCAGGTGGTCGCATCGGGCGTGCAGGAACTGCGCATCCGGTCGGCGCTGACCTGCGAACTCACCAACGGCATCTGTGGCGCTTGCTACGGGCGCGATCTCGCCCGCGGCACCCCCGTGAACATGGGCGAGGCGGTCGGCGTGATCGCCGCACAGTCGATCGGCGAGCCGGGCACCCAGCTCACCATGCGCACGTTCCACATCGGCGGCGCCGCTCAGATCTCCGAGCAGTCGTTCATCGAGTCGAACTTCGACGGCACGGTGAAGTTCAGGGCCAAGGGCAAGAACGCCGTCGTCAAGAATACCGATGGCGATTGGATCGCCATGGGCCGCAGCATTGTGGTTGCTGTGCTCGACGCCGACGACAACGAACTGGCCGTGCATCGCATCCAAAACGGCGCGCGCATGCGGGTCGAAGACGGCGAGAAGATCAAGCATGGCCAGCGGATCGCCGAATGGGATCCGTACACCCGGCCGATCCTCACCGAGGCGGAAGGCACGATTGGGTTCGAGGACCTGGTCGAAGGCCAGTCGATTTCGGAATCGGTCGATGAGTCGACCGGTATCGCCAAGCGCGTGGTCACCGACTGGCGCACGTCGACCCGCGCGGCCGACTTGCGTCCCGCCATGGTGATCAAGGGCAAGGACGGCAAGGTGGTGAAGCTCGCCCGTGGCGGCGATGCCCGCTACATGCTGGCGGTCGACGCCATCATCTCGGCCGATCCCGGCGCCAAGGTGAAGCCGGGCGACGTCATCGCCCGTATCCCGACCGAGAGCGCCAAGACGCGCGACATCACCGGCGGTCTGCCGCGGGTGGCGGAGCTGTTCGAGGCACGCCGGCCGAAGGAAGCAGCCGTCATCGCTGAAATCGGCGGAACGGTTCAATTCGGCCGCGACTACAAGAACAAGCGGCGGATCGCGATCGTTCCGAACGACAAGGACGCGGAGCCGGTGGAGTACCTGGTCGCGAAGGGCAAGCACATCCATCTGCAGGATGGCGACGTCATCGAGAAGGGCGACTACATCGTCGACGGCAACCCCGCGCCGCACGACATCCTGGCCATCAAGGGCATCGAGGAACTCGCGGCCTATCTGGTCAACGAGATCCAGGACGTCTACCGGCTGCAGGGCGTGTTGATCAACGACAAGCACATCGAGGTGATCGTTCGCCAGATGCTGCAGAAGGTCGAGATCGGCGATGCCGGCGAGACCGACCTGATCAAGGGCGATCAGATCGACAAGCTGGAGTTGCTCGAGATCAACGCCAAGGCGAAGGACGAGGGCAAGAAGGAGGCCACCGGCTTCCCCGTGCTGCTCGGCATCACCAAGGCCTCGCTGCAGACCCGCTCCTTCATCTCGGCGGCGTCGTTCCAGGAGACCACGCGCGTGCTCACCGAGGCCGCAGTCAACGGCAAGGCGGACACACTCGACGGGCTCAAGGAGAACGTCATCGTCGGCCGCCTGATCCCGGCCGGCACTGGCGCCATGATGAACTCGCTGCGCGAAGTCGCCGTGAAGCGCGACAAGCTGATTCTCGACGAGCGCGAGAAGGAAGCGGCCAAGGCCGCGGAGGCAGCCGAAGCGGCGCAAGCCGCAGCGGCCGCCGAGGCGCCTGCCGCCTTGCCGGCTGCCGAATAGCGGTCAGCGATCCGAATTGTTCCGAAAAGGCCGCCATTTCGGCGGCCTTTTCTCTTTTGTGCCAGGGCGGGAGGCGAGGGCGCTCACCATCTTGGCGCTCAGAGGCGCAAACCCCGAAAACGTCAGCAATTCCGGCCCTTTCTGCCTTGACACCCGGGTCAACCGCCGATAGATACCCGCACTTACGGCAGGCGGTGAGCATCGCCAGTCGGAACGGCCTGCCTTCGAAACCCGCTAAACCATTGAGATCACTTAATCTTATATGGCTGCGGATGAAGCGCTCCGCGCCTCGACGAATGAAGCTCAAACGCTGCTACTGACGTCGAACGATTGTCAGACGACTGGTCCATGACCGCGGCCGCTTTACGCCGTGGTCCTCTGGCCGACTAGCGTCATCCCGCCGCCGGGGCAGGGTTGGCGCGATTTCGTTTTGCGCGGGTCCGGGCCGCATCTCACGCCGGGACAATGGCGCCCTGCGCACGAGGTCAAAGCGAGCATGCCGACGATCAATCAACTGATCCGCAAACCGCGGGTGGTGCAGAAGGCCAAGAAGAAGGTGCCTGCTCTGCAGCAGTCGCCGCAGAAGCGAGGCGTCTGCACGCGCGTCTACACCACGACCCCGAAGAAGCCGAACTCGGCGCTCCGCAAGGTCGCCAAGGTCCGCCTCACCAACGGCTTCGAGGTGATCGGCTACATCCCGGGTGAGGGTCACAACCTTCAAGAGCACTCGGTGGTCATGATCCGTGGCGGCCGCGTCAAGGATCTGCCCGGCGTGCGCTACCACATCCTGCGCGGCGTCCTCGACACCCAGGGCGTCAAGAACCGCAAGCAGCGCCGTTCGAAGTACGGCGCGAAACGTCCGAAATAGCGGAGCGACCGATGTCTCGCCGACACAGTGCCGAGAAGCGCGAAATCAACCCGGACCCGAAGTTCGGGAATCTGGTCGTGTCCAAGTTCATGAATGCCGTGATGTACGCCGGCAAGAAGTCGGTCGCCGAGGCGATCGTCTATGGCGCGCTCGACACCATCGAGAGCAAGACCAAGCAGAATCCCGTTTCGGTGTTCGAGCAGGCGCTCGACAACGTGATGCCTTCGATCGAGGTGCGCTCGCGGCGCGTCGGCGGCGCCACCTACCAGGTGCCGGTCGAAGTCCGCACCGTCCGCCGTCAGGCGCTCGGCATTCGCTGGATCATTGCCGCGGCCCGCGACCGCAACGAAAAGACGATGACGGAGCGGCTCTCCGCGGAGTTGCTCGACGCATCCAATAACAGGGGGAACGCCGTCAAGAAGCGCGAGGACGTGCACAAAATGGCGGAAGCCAATCGTGCCTTCTCGCACTACCGCTGGTAACGGCCCAGTCAGCAAAACCCAAGGACACGTTCTCCCATGCCCCGCGCCCACCCGATCGAGGACTACCGCAACTTCGGCATCATGGCGCACATCGATGCCGGCAAGACGACGACGACCGAGCGGATCCTCTACTACACCGGCAAGAACCATAAGATCGGCGAGGTGCACGAAGGCGCCGCGACGATGGATTGGATGGAGCAGGAGCAAGAGCGCGGCATCACCATTACGTCGGCTGCGACCACCGCGTTTTGGAACGGCAAGCGTCTGAACATCATCGACACTCCCGGCCACGTCGATTTCACCATCGAAGTGGAGCGTTCGCTGCGCGTCCTCGACGGCGCGGTCGTGGTTCTCGACTCCAACCAGGGCGTCGAGCCGCAGACCGAGACGGTCTGGCGCCAGGGCGACAAGTACAAAGTTCCGCGCATCGTCTTCGCCAACAAGATGGACAAGATCGGCGCGGACTTCTTCCAGTGCCTGAAGGACATCGTCGATCGTCTCGGCGCAAAGCCCGTTGCGATCCAGCTGCCGATCGGCGCCGAGAGCCAGTTCAAGGGCCTTGTCGATCTCGTCCGCATGAAGGGCGTGATTTGGAACGACGAGTCGCTCGGCGCGAAGTACGAGGACGTCGACATTCCGGCCGACATGGTCGACCAGGCGAACGAATACCGCGAGAAGCTGGTCGAAGCCGCCGTCGAACTCGACGACGCAGCCATGACCGACTGGCTCGAAGGCAAGATGCCCGACGAGGACACCCTCAAGCGGCTGATCCGCAAGGCGGTGATTTCCGGCGCGTTCTATCCGGTGCTGTGCGGCTCGGCCTTCAAGAACAAGGGCGTGCAGCCGCTGCTCGACGCGGTGGTCGATTACCTGCCGTCGCCGCTCGACGTTCCCGCGATCAAGGGCATCGACGGGAAGGGCAACGAAATCGAGCGCAAGCCGGACGACAAGGCGCCGATGTCGCTGCTCGCGTTCAAGATCATGGACGATCCGTTCGTCGGCACCATCACGTTCTGCCGCATCTATTCCGGCACGCTCTCCAGCGGCACCGGCGTCATCAACTCGACCAAAGAGCGCAAAGAGCGCATCGGCCGTATGTTGCTGATGCACGCCAACAACCGCGAAGACATCAAGGAAGCCTATGCCGGCGACATCGTCGCGCTGGCCGGCCTGAAGGAGACGCGGACCGGCGATACGCTCTGCGATCCGCAGCACGAGGTGATCCTGGAGAAGATGGAATTCCCGGAGCCGGTGATCGAGATCGCGATCGAGCCGAAGTCGAAGGCGGACCAGGAAAAACTCGGCGTCGCGCTGGCGAAGCTGGTGGCCGAGGATCCTTCGTTCCGCGTCAACACCGATCCGGAGTCCGGCCAGACCATCATTCGCGGCATGGGCGAACTCCATCTCGACATCAAGGTCGATATCCTCAAGCGCACCTACAAGGTGGAAGCCAACATCGGCGCGCCGCAGGTGGCCTATCGCGAGAAGATCACCAGGTCGGTCACGGTCGATTACCAGCACAAGAAGCAGACCGGCGGCACGGGCCAGTTCGCCCAGGTCAAGATCGTCGTCGAGCCTCTGCCGCCCGCGTCCGGTTTCGTGTTCGAGAACGAGATCATCGGCGGCGCGGTGCCGAAGGAATACATCCCGGGCGTCGAGAAGGGCCTGGAGTCGGTGCTCGGCTCCGGCGTGCTCGCGGGCTTCCCGGTTGTGGACCTCAAGGTGACGCTGATCGACGGCCGCTACCACGACGTCGATTCGTCGGCGCTTGCCTTCGAAATCGCGTCCCGTATGGCGCTGCGCGATGCCTTGCAGAAGGGCGGCTCGGTGCTGCTCGAGCCGATCATGAAGGTCGAGGTGGTGACGCCGGAAGATTACACCGGCTCCGTCATCGGCGATCTCAATTCACGCCGTGGCCAGATCCAGGGCCAGGACATGCGCGGCAATGCCAACGTCATCACCGCGATGGTGCCGCTCGCCAACATGTTCTCTTACGTCAACAACCTGCGCTCCATGAGCCAGGGCCGCGCCACCTTCACGATGCAATTCGACCACTACGAGCAAGTTCCGCAGAACGTCGCGCAAGAGGTTCAGGCGAAGTACGCCTGACCGATCGCGAAGAGAGACAGACCGGGAGACACCCATGGCCAAAGAGAAATTCAACCGCAACAAGCCGCACTGCAACGTGGGGACGATCGGTCACGTTGACCACGGCAAGACGTCCTTGACGGCTGCCATTACGAAGGTTCTGGCGGAGACGGGCGGGGCGACGTTTACGGCGTACGACCAGATCGACAAGGCTCCGGAGGAGAAGGCGCGCGGCATCACGATTGCGACGGCGCACGTCGAGTACCAGACCGAGAAGCGCCACTACGCGCACGTCGACTGCCCGGGGCATGCCGACTACGTGAAGAACATGATCACGGGTGCGGCGCAGATGGACGGCGCGATCCTGGTGGTGTCGGCGGCCGACGGCCCGATGCCGCAGACGCGGGAGCACATCCTGCTGGCGCGGCAAGTTGGTGTTCCGGCGCTGGTGGTGTTCATGAACAAGGTCGACATGGTCGACGATCCGGAGCTGCTCGACCTGGTCGAGCTCGAGGTTCGCGAGCTGCTGTCGAAGTACCAGTTCCCGGGCGACAAGATCCCGGTGATCCGGGGCTCGGCGCTGATGGCGCTGGAGGACAAGGACAAGAAGCTCGGCCACGACGCGATCCTGGAACTGATGAAGGCGGTGGACGATTTCATTCCGCAGCCGGAGCGCCCGATCGATCTGCCGTTCCTGATGCCGGTCGAGGACGTGTTCTCGATCTCGGGCCGCGGCACGGTGTGCACGGGCCGCGTCGAGCGCGGCATCGTCAAGGTCGGCGAGGAAGTCGAGATCGTTGGCATCAAGCCGACCACCAAGACGGTGGTGACGGGCGTCGAGATGTTCCGCAAGCTGCTGGACCAGGGCCAGGCCGGCGACAACATCGGCGCGCTGCTGCGCGGCACCAAGCGCGAGGAGGTCGAGCGCGGCCAGGTTCTTTGCAAGCCGGGCTCGGTCAAGCCGCACACCAAGTTCAAGGCCGAGGCGTACATCCTGACCAAGGAGGAGGGTGGCCGTCACACGCCGTTCTTCACCAACTACCGTCCGCAGTTCTACTTCCGCACCACGGACGTGACGGGTGTGGTGACGCTTCCGGAGGGCACCGAGATGGTGATGCCTGGCGACAACATCGCCATGGAGGTCACGCTGATCGTGCCGATTGCGATGGAAGAGAAACTCCGCTTCGCCATCCGCGAGGGCGGCCGCACGGTTGGCGCCGGAGTGGTCGCCAGCATCATCGAGTAAATGGGATCGAGGTCTTGGGGCGCGGCTCGCCGCGCCCCAAGCCTTAGGAGCAATTCATGAACGGCCAGAATATCCGGATCCGGCTCAAGGCGTTCGATCACCGCATTCTCGATGCGTCGACCCGCGAGATCGTGAACACGGCCAAGCGCACGGGTGCGCAGGTTCGTGGTCCGATTCCGCTGCCGACCAAGATCGAGAAGTTCACGGTCAATCGTTCGCCGCACGTCGACAAGAAGAGCCGCGAGCAGTTCGAGATGCGCACTCACAAGCGCCTGCTCGACATCGTCGATCCGACTCCGCAGACGGTGGACGCGCTGATGAAGCTCGACCTCGCCGCCGGCGTGGATGTCGAGATCAAGCTCTGATCCGGGCGGGACAAAAGGGTTTAGGACAATGCGAACCGGTGTGATCGCACAGAAGGTCGGAATGACCCGTCTCTTTACGGACGCGGGCGAGCATGTGCCTGTCACGGTGCTCCGCCTTGCGCAGTGCCAGGTGATCGCGCACCGCAGCAAGGACAAGAACGGCTACGTCGCGCTGCAGCTCGGCTCCGGCACCCGCAAGGTGAAGAACGTGAGCAAGGCCGAGCGCGGCCGCTTTGCCGTCGCCAAGGTCGAGCCCAAGCGCAAGATCGTGGAATTCCGCGTCACCGAAGACTCCGTGTTGCCGGTCGGCGCCGAGATCACCGCGGACCATTTCGTCATCGGCCAGTTCGTCGATGTGACGGGCACCTCGACGGGCAAGGGTTTCGCCGGCGGCATGAAGCGCTGGAACTTCGGCGGCCTGCGCGCCTCGCACGGCGTCTCGGTCTCGCACCGTTCGATCGGTTCGACCGGCGGCCGTCAGGATCCGGGCAAGACGTTCAAGAACAAGAAGATGCCCGGTCACATGGGCGTCGACCGCGTCACCACGCTCAATCTCAAGGTTGTGCAGACCGACGTCGAGCGCGGCCTCATTCTGGTCGAGGGTGCGGTGCCGGGCGTCAGGGGCGGCTGGATCACGGTGCGCGACGCCGTGAAGAAGGTCGCGCCGAAGGATCTGCCGAAGCCGGGCAAGTTCAAGGCGCCCGCGGCTGCCGAGACTCCGGCCGCTGCGGATGCTCCGGAAGCCGTCAAGGAAGGTGCGTGACATGGAAATCAAAGTCACCAGCCTCGACGGTAAGGCAGCGGGCTCGCTCCAGCTTTCCGACGAGATTTTCGGGCTGCAGCCGCGTCCCGATCTTATTCAACGCTGCGTGCGCTGGCAGCTCGCCAAGCGCCGCGCCGGCACCCACAAGGTGAAGGGCCGCGCCGAAATCTGGCGCACCGGCAAGAAGATGTACGCGCAGAAGGGCACCGGCCAGGCCCGTCACGGCTCGGCCCGCGTCAATCTGTTCCGCGGCGGCGGCCGTTCGTTCGGCCCGGTCGTGCGCAGTCATGAGCATGGCCTGCCGAAGAAGGTGCGCGCCTTGGCGCTGCGTCACGCGCTGTCGTCCAAGGCGAAGGACGGCGGCCTCATCGTGATCGAATCGGCCACGTTGAAAGACCCCAAGACCAAGGCGCTGGCGGCGCACTTCGAGAAGCTCGGCTTCAACAACGCGCTGATCATCGACGGCGCGGAGGTCGATATCGGCTTCCGTAACGCCGCCCGCAACATCCCGAACATCGACGTGCTGCCGGTTCAGGGCATCAACGTCTACGACATCCTGCGTCGCGGCAAACTGGTCCTGACCAAGGCCGCGGTCGATGCGTTGGAGGCGCGCTTCAAATGAGCACCAGCGATCCGCGCCACTATGACGTGCTGATCTCGCCCGTCATCACCGAAAAGGCGACGATGGCCTCCGAGCACAGCAAAGTTGTGTTCAAGGTCGCCCGCACCGCTACCAAGCCGCAGATCAAGGAAGCGGTGGAGAAGCTGTTCGACGTCAAGGTAAAAAGCGTCAACACGCTGATCCGCAAGGGCAAGCAGAAGGTCTTCAAGGGCATGCGCGGCGAGCAGCAGTCCACCAAGCGCGCCATCGTGACGCTTGAAGACGGTCAGCGCATCGACGTGACGACGGGCTTGTGAGAGGCGTGGCATGGCACTGAAATCATACAAACCGACCACACCGAGCCAGCGTCAGCTGGTGCTCGTCGATCGCTCCGCGCTCTACAGCGGCAAGCCGGTCAAGAGTCTGGTCGAAGGTCAGCAT
This sequence comes from Hyphomicrobiales bacterium, assembly GCA_021730985.1. Lineage (GTDB taxonomy): Bacteria > Pseudomonadota > Alphaproteobacteria > Rhizobiales > Xanthobacteraceae > Z2-YC6860. The sequence continues at coordinate 48,107 of JAKFYI010000014.1, forward strand.
TCGAGCGGCGGCCGCAACAATCTCGGCCGCATCACCACGCGATTCCGCGGCGGCGGTCACAAGCAGGCCTATCGCAAGATCGACTTCCGGCGCGCCAAGACCGAGCCGGCGACGGTCGAGCGGATCGAGTACGATCCGAACCGCACCGCGTTCATCGCGCTGATCAAGTATTCCGATGGCGAGCTGGCCTACATCTTGGCGCCGCAGCGTCTGGCGGCCGGTGACACGATCGTGTCGGGTGCGAACGTCGATATCAAGCCGGGCAACGCGATGCCGGTCGGCACCATGCCGGTCGGCACCATCGTCCATAACGTCGAGCTCAAGATCGGCAAGGGCGGACAGATCGCGCGCTCGGCCGGCACCTACGCCCAGATCGTCGGCCGCGACCAGGACTACGTCATCCTGCGCCTCAGTTCTGCCGAGCAGCGATTGGTTCACGGCCGCTGCATGGCGACGGTCGGCGCGGTGTCGAACCCGGACAAGATGAACATCTCGATCGGCAAGGCTGGGCGCAAGCGCTGGCTCGGCCGCATGCCGCACAACCGCGGCGTGACGATGAACCCGATCGACCATCCGCACGGCGGCGGCGAAGGCCGCACCTCGGGCGGCCGCCATCCCGTGACACCGTGGGGCTTCCCGACCAAGGGCAAGAAGACCCGCAAGAACAAGTCGACCACCAAATTCATCATGTTGAGCCGCCACAAGCGGAAGAAGCAGAGCTAAGGAAACGGATCATGGCGCGTTCTGTTTGGAAGGGCCCGTTCGTCGACGGCTATCTGCTCAAGAAGGCAGAGAAGGCGCGTTCGTCGGGCCGCCACGAGATGGTCAGGATTTGGAGCCGCCGCTCCACCATCCTGCCGCAGTTCGTCGGCGTCACGTTCGGCGTCTACAACGGGCAGAAGCACATCCCGGTGATGGTCACCGAGGAGATGGTCGGCCACAAGTTCGGCGAGTTCGCTCCGACGCGGACGTTCTACGGCCACAGCGCGGACCGCAAGGCGAAGCGCACGTCGGCGCCATCCGCGCCGTCGGCAGGTTAAGGCGCACGAGGGACGATCATGGGTAAACCGAGCCGCGAACGAGTGCTCCCGGACAACGAAGCCAAGGCGGTCGCCCGCATGCTTCGCGTGTCGCCGCAGAAGCTCAATCTTGTCGCGCAACTGATCCGCGGCAAGAAGGTCGATATTGCGCTCGCGGACCTGCAGTTCTCGAGCAAGCGCATCGCTCGCGACGTGAAGAAGTGCCTGGAGTCGGCGATTGCGAATGCGGAAAACAATCACGACCTCGACGTGGACGATCTGATCGTCGCCGAGGCGCATGTCGGCAAGGCGCTCGTCATCAAGCGGTTCACGCCGCGCGGGCGCGGCCGGATGGGAAAAATCATGAAGCCGTTCGCCAACCTGACGATCATCGTTCGTCAGGTCGAAGCGGCGGCTTAAGGAGACGGCTATGGGTCAAAAGGTCAATCCCATCGGTTTGCGGCTCGGTATCAACCGCACCTGGGATTCGCGCTGGTACGCGGGCAAGACCGAGTACGGCACGCTGCTGCATGAGGACATCAAGATCCGCAAGGCCTTGATGAAGGAGCTCAAGCAGGCCGCCGTGTCCAAGATCGTGATTGAGCGCCCGCACAAGAAGTGCCGGGTGACGATCCACTCTGCGCGTCCCGGCGTCGTGATCGGCAAGAAGGGCGCGGACATCGAGAAGCTGCGCAAGCAGGTCGCCAAGCTCACCGACAGCGACGTGGTCATCAACATCGTCGAAATCCGCAAGCCGGAGCTCGACGCCCAGCTCGTGTCGGAGTCGATCGGCCAGCAGCTCGAGCGCCGCGTGGCGTTCCGCCGCGCCATGAAGCGCGCCGTGCAGTCGGCCATGCGTCTCGGCGCCGGCGGCATCCGCATCAACTGCTCGGGCCGTCTCGGCGGCGCCGAGATCGCGCGCATGGAGTGGTACCGCGAAGGCCGCGTGCCGCTGCATACGCTGCGCGCCGACGTCGATTACGGCGTCTCCACCGCGTTCACCACCTACGGCACTTGCGGCGTCAAGGTCTGGATCTTCAAGGGCGAGATCATGGAGCACGACTCCATGGCGCAGGATAAGCGCCTCGCCGAAGCCGAAGCGGGCCGTCCGCGTCGCGACCAGGCTTAAAGCGCGCGAGAAGGGATAACAAAGGTCACTCGTCATGTTGCAACCGTCGCGCACCAAGTTCCGCAAGGCGCACAAAGGCCGCATCCACGGCATCGCCACGAGTGGCGTGAATCTGGCGTTCGGCCAGTTCGGCCTCAAGGCGATGGAGCCGGAGCGTCTGACCGCGCGCCAGATCGAAGCCGCGCGCCGCGCGCTCACGCGTCACATGAAGCGTGCCGGCCAGGTGTGGATACGCGTCTATCCGGACGTGCCGGTCAGCAAGAAGCCGCTCGAAGTGCGAATGGGCTCCGGCAAGGGCAACGTCGAACTGTGGGTCGCTCGGGTGAAGCCCGGCCGCATCCTGTTCGAAGTCGATGGCATTTCGGTCGAACTCGCCAAGGAGGCGCTGACGCTCGCCGCGGCCAAGCTGCCGATCAAAACGCGCTTCATCGCGCGCATTCAAGGCTAGGTCGAGGACATCCCATGAAAGCTTCGGACGCCCGGGCCATGACCGTCGATCAGATCGACGATGAAGTGCTCAAGCTCAAGAAAGAGCAGTTCAATCTGCGCTTCCAGCGCGCGACGGGCCAGTTGGAGAACACCGCGCGGGTGCGCGTCGTGCGCCGCGACATCGCGGTGCTGAAGACCATTGCCCGCCAGAAGCGCTCCGGCGAGCCGATGCCGGCTGCGGCCGCGGCACCTGCGCGCGCCAAGCCGAAGCGGACGACGCGCCCGAAGCCTCCGGCGAAGCCGCAGACCAAGGCGAAGTCCAAGTCGAAGACGAAATCAAAAGCCAAGCCGAAGAAATAAGAGGTCGAGATGCCGAAGCGTATGCTCCAGGGCGTGGTGGTGAGCGACAAGCAGGACAAGACCGTGGTCGTCCGCGTCGAACGTCGCTTCACGCATCCCGTGATGAAGAAGACGATCCGGCGTTCGAAGACCTTTCACGCCCACGATGAGAAAAACGAGTTCAAGATCGGCGACCTGGTCCAGATCGAAGAGCACAAGCCGATCTCCAAGCTCAAGCACTGGCTCGTGATCTCCGGCGAGAAGCGGGCCATCACGGAAGCTCCGATCGAGTCCGACTCCGAGAAGAAACCGAAATCCAGATCCAAGGCCAAAGCGCAGTAAGCGCGGACAGCGGAACGGAATGCGAGGCGCCTTATGATCCAGATGCAAACCAACCTTGACGTGGCGGACAATTCCGGCGCGCGCCGTGTCATGTGCATCAAGGTGCTCGGCGGCTCCAAGCGCAAGTACGCCACGATCGGCGACGTCATCGTCGTGTCGATCAAGGAGGCGATCCCGCGCGGCCGCGTCAAGAAGGGCGAAGTGATGAAGGCCGTGGTGGTGCGCGTCCGCAAGGACATCCATCGCCCCGACGGCTCGGTCATCCGTTTCGACCGCAACGCCGCGGTGCTGATCAACCCGCAGATGGAGCCGGTCGGCACCCGCATCTTCGGGCCGGTGCCCCGCGAGCTGCGCGCCAAGAACCACATGAAGATCATCTCGCTTGCGCCGGAGGTGCTGTGATGGCGGCCAAGATCAAGAAAGGCGACAAGGTCATCGTCCTGGCCGGCCGCGACAGGGGCCGTTCCGGGGAAGTGATCGAGGTGCGTCCGGACGATGCGCGTGCGCTCGTTCGCGGCATCAACATGGTCAAGCGGCACCAGAAGCAGACCGCGCAGCAGGAAGGCGGCATCATCGCCAAGGAGGCGACGATCCACCTGTCCAACCTGGCGCTGGCCGATCCGAAGGACGGCAAGCCCACGCGTGTTGGCTTCAAATTCGTCGGCGATGGCGAAGACCGCCGCAAGGTCCGCGTCGCCAAGCGCTCGGGAGTTGAGATCGATGGCTGACAAGCAAGACGCCAAGCCGGCGCGGGTGGATCAGTCCCCCGAGGCGCTGGCGCGGGCCGAAAAGGCTCAAAAGGCAAAGGACAAGGCTGCGGCCGCGAAAGCGGCTTCCGCGGAGAAGAAGCCGCGCGAGCCGGAAGAGCGCGTGACGCCGCGTCTGCGCACGCAGTTCGAGGACGTGGTCCGCAAGAAGCTGACCGAGCAGTTCGGCTACACCAATCCCATGCAGGTGCCGACGGTCCAGAAGATCGTCCTCAACATGGGCGTGGGCGAAGCCGTCGCCGACCGCAAGAAGGTCGAGCAGGCTGCCGAAGCGATGGCGGCGATCGCCGGCCAGAAGCCGGTCATCACCAAGTCGCGCAAGTCGATCGCGACCTACAAGCTGCGCGACGGCCAGGCGATCGGATGCAAGGTCACGCTGCGCAAGTCGCGCATGTACGAATTCCTCGACCGCCTGGTCAACATCGCGCTGCCGCGCGTTCGCGACTTCCGCGGCCTCAACCCGAAGAGCTTTGACGGCCGCGGCAACTACTCGCTCGGCATCAAGGAACACATCATTTTCCCCGAGATCGACTACGACAAAGCGCAGGACGTCTGGGGCATGGACATTACGGTCTGCACGAGCGCGAAAACCGACGACGAGGCGCGCGCGTTGCTGACCGCATTCAACTTCCCGTTCCGGCAGTGAGGGCTGAAGGCCTTCAAACGCGGATCAGCAGGAGAGACGGATGGCGAAGAAGAGTTCGATAGAGAAGAACAACCGGCGACGGAGGATGGCCAAGCAGTATGCCGGCCGTCGTTCGCGTTTGAAGGCGATCACGATGGACAAGAACAAGCCCATCGAAGAGCGCTTCGCCGCTGTGCTCAAGCTTGCCGAATTGCCTCGCAACTCGGCGAAGGTTCGCATCCGCAATCGCTGCGAACTGACCGGCCGTCCGCGCGCCTACTACCGCAAGCACAAGCTGAGCCGTATCGCGCTGCGTGAACTTGGTTCCAAGGGCCTGATTCCGGGCCTCTTGAAGTCGAGCTGGTAGGGAGGATCGCATGTCAATGACCGATCCGCTCGGCGATCTGATCGCGCGAATCAACAACGCGCAGATGCGGAAGAAGCCGAAGGTTTCCACGCCGAACTCGCGCCTGCGCGTCAGCGTTCTCGATGTGCTCAAGAGCGAGGGCTACATCCGCGGCTACTCGACCGTCGAGCACACCGACGGCCGCAGCGAAGTCGAGGTCGAGCTGAAGTATCACGAGGGCGAGCCGGTGATCCGCGAAATGTCGCGGGTTTCCAAGCCGGGCCGCCGTGTCTATGTCGCCGTGCGCAATCTGCCGCGCATCAACAACGGTCTGGGTGTCGCGATCCTGTCTACGCCGAAGGGCGTGATGGCCGACCACGACGCCCGCGACGCCAATGTCGGCGGCGAAGTGCTCTGCACGGTGTTCTAAGGCGCATCGGACAACGGCCAAGAACGAAGCCAAGAGAACAAGAGAAACGACCATGTCTCGTATCGGCAAAAAGGCGGTTCCGATCCCATCGGGGGTTACCGCGAACGTCGAAGGCCAGACCGTCAAGGTGAAGGGCCCGAAGGGCGCGTTGCAGCTCGTCTTGCACGACGACATCGTCGCCAAGATGGAGTCGGGCGGCGTCAAGATCGACCCGCGCTCGGAGACCAAGCGCGCGCGCTCGCAGTGGGGCACGGCCCGCACTCTGGTGGCGAACCTGGTGGCGGGTGTCACCAAGGGCTTCGAGCGCAAGCTCGAGATCACGGGCGTCGGTTTCCGCGCCGCGGTGCAGGGCAAAAACCTGCAGCTGCAACTCGGCTACAGCCACGATGTGGTTTATCCGATCCCGGAAGGCATCGCGATCGTGACGCCGAAGCCGACCGAGATTGTCATCACCGGCATGGACCGTCAGAAGGTCGGGCAGGTGGCGGCTGAGATTCGCGACTACCGGCCGCCCGAGCCCTACAAGGGCAAGGGCGTGAAGTACGCCGGCGAATACATCTTCCGTAAGGAAGGCAAGAAGAAGTAACGAGCGCCGACGGGTCACGGAGAAGATTATGGCAACTGTCAAAGCGAGAACCGTGCGGCGCAAGGCGACGGTGCGGCGCGCGATCAAGAAGGCGGCCACCGGCCGCGCACGCCTGACTGTGTTCCGCTCGTCGAAGCACATCTACGCGCAGGTCATCGACGACTCGAAGGGTCAGACCGTGGCGTCGGCTTCTTCGATCGAGAAGGACATGCGCGGCAGCCTGAAGACCGGCGCCAACGTCGATGCGGCGAAGGCGGTCGGCAAGCTGGTCGCCGAGCGTGCGATGCAGAAGGGCGTGACCACGGTCGTGTTCGACCGCGGCGGCTATCTCTATCACGGGCGCATCAAGGCGCTGGGCGACGCCGCTCGCGAGGGCGGCCTCAAGTTCTGAACGGATTTTGACGGGCGAACACCCGACAAGGAAAGAAGATCGCTATGGCACGGGAACCGAGACGAGAGCGCGAAGAGAGCGAGTTCATCGACAAGCTCGTTCACATCAACCGCGTCGCCAAGGTGGTGAAGGGCGGCCGCCGCTTCGGCTTCGCCGCGCTTGTGATCGTCGGCGACCAGAAGGGCCGGGTCGGGTTCGGCCACGGCAAGGCGCGCGAGGTGCCGGAAGCGATCCGCAAGGCGACTGACGCTGCGCGGCGCAACGTGACGCGCGTGCCGCTGCGCGAGGGCCGCACGCTGCATCATGACGTTCACGGCCGGCACGGCGCCGGCAAGGTGTTCCTGCGCGCGGCGCCTCCCGGCACCGGCATCATCGCCGGCGGCCCGATGCGCGCGGTGTTCGACGCGCTGGGCATGCAGGACGTGGTGGCGAAGTCGATCGGTTCGTCGAACCCCTACAACATGGTTCGCGCCACCTTCGACGCGCTCAAGACCGTCGACTCGCCGCGTTCGGTCGCTGCGCGCCGCAACATCAAGGTTTCCGCCCTGCAGTCGCGCCGCCGTGAAGGCGCCGACGCCGAGGCGACCGAGTAAGGACAATCGGCATGGCGAAAAGCGGCAAGACAGTGAAGGTCATGCAGACCGGCAGCGCGATGCGGCGTGAACACTCGCAGCGCGAGACGCTGATCGGTCTGGGTTTGAACAAGATCGGGCGGGTCAAGGACCTGCCGGACACGCCGATGACGCGCGGCATGATCGCCAAGGTCAAGCACCTCGTCCGCGTGGTCGAAGGCAAGTAAGGATACGGCCATGAAGCTCAACCAGATCGCCCCCAAGCACGGCTCGACCAAGAAGCGCATGCGCATCGGCCGCGGCATCGGCTCGGGCATGGGCAAGACCGGCGGCCGCGGCGGCAAGGGCCAGACCGCGCGCTCGGGCGTGCGCATCAAGGGCTTCGAGGGCGGCCAGATGCCGCTGCATCGGCGTCTACCGAAGCGCGGATTTCGCAACACCAAGTTCCAACTCCGCCTCAACGAGGTCAATCTCGGCAAGGTGCAGGCTGCCATCGACGCCAAGCTGCTCGATGCCGGCGCGCTGATCGACTCCGCCGCCCTGATCAAGGCCGGCCTGATGCGCCGCGCCAAGGACGGCGTGCGCCTGCTCGGCACCGGCGAGTTCAAGGCGAAGGCCAACTTCGCCGTGTTCGGAGCGTCCAAGTCCGCCCAGGCCGCGGTGGAGAAGGCCGGAGGCTCGGTGAAAATTCTGGCGCCGGCCAAGGAACCAGAGGGCGAAAAAGCCGCCTGACGCCTATATCTCGGCGGGGCGGTAACGGGAGCTCTCGATGGTCTCTGCAGCGGAACAACTGGCGGCCAACCTCAACTTCTCGGCGCTCGCCAAGGCCGAAGAGCTCAAGAAGCGAATCTGGTTCACGCTCGGCGCGCTGCTGGTCTACCGGTTCGGCACTTACATCCCGCTGCCCGGCATCGACCCGGCCGCCTGGGATCAGATCTTCAAGTCGCAAGCCGGCGGCATTCTCGGCATGTTCAACATGTTCGCCGGCGGCGGCATCCACCGCATGGCAATCTTTGCGCTGAACATCATGCCGTACATTTCGGCATCGATCATCATTCAGCTGATGACGACGGTCTCCCCGACGCTCGAGGCGTTGAAGAAAGAGGGCGAGTCTGGCCGCAAGGTCATCAACCAGTACACCCGCTATCTCACCGTGGTGCTTGCGGTGTTCCAGGCCTACGGCATCTCGCTCGGACTGGAAGGCGCGGGCAACGTCGTCACCGACGCCGGCTGGTTCTTCCGTATCGCCACCGTGATCACGCTGACCGGCGGCACCATGTTCCTGATGTGGCTCGGCGAGCAGATCACCGCGCGCGGCATCGGCAACGGCATTTCGCTGATCATCATGGCCGGCATCGTGGCCGAACTGCCGTCGGCGATCGCGGGCATGCTCGAACTCGGCCGCCAGGGCGCGCTGTCCACCGGCCTGATTCTCATCGTCATCGTGATGTCGGTGGTGGTGATCGCCTTCATCGTCTTCATGGAGCGCGCGCAGCGGCGGCTGCTGATCCAGTATCCCAAGCGCCAGGTCGGCAACCGGATGTTCGAGGGCCAAGCCTCGCATCTGCCGCTGAAGCTGAACACCTCGGGCGTGATCCCGCCGATCTTCGCGTCCTCGCTGCTGCTGCTGCCGACCACGGTCGCGAACTTCAACGCGGGGCAGGGGCCGGAGTGGTTCGTCACGCTGACCACGCAGCTCGGTCACGGCCGCCCACTGTTCCTGATCCTCTACATCGGCATGATCATCTTCTTCGCCTTCTTCTATACGGCGATCGTGTTCAACCCGACCGAGACCGCGGAAAATCTCAAGAAGCACGGCGGCTTCATCCCGGGCATCCGGCCGGGTGAGCGCACCGCCGAGTACATCGACTACGTGCTCACGCGCATCACGGTGGTCGGCGCAGCCTATCTTTCGATCGTCTGCCTGATCCCGGAAATCCTGATCTCTTACGCGGCGGTGCCGTTCTACTTCGGCGGCACCTCGCTTCTGATCGTGGTCAGCGTCACGATGGACACCGTGGCGCAGATCCAGGGCTATCTTCTCGCGCACCAATATGAGGGCTTGATCAAGCGATCGAAGCTCAGGGGGAAGCGTAGATGAGGGTTGTGCTGCTTGGTCCGCCGGGGGCCGGCAAGGGCACGCAGTCGAAAACGCTGGTTGAACGCTACGGCATCGTGCAGCTCTCCACGGGCGACATGTTGCGGGCAGCGGTCGCCGCGGGAACGCCCATTGGATTGAAGGCCAGGGATTTGATGGCGAGCGGCGCGCTGGTGCCGGACGATGTCGTGGTCGGCATCGTCGCCGACCGGATCGAACAGCCGGACGCCAAGCGCGGCTTCATCCTCGATGGCTTTCCCCGCACCGTGCCGCAAGCCGAGGCGCTCGAGCGGATGCTGGCCGAGAAGGGCCTCAAGCTCGATGCCGTAATCGAGCTCAAGGTCGATGAGGAGATGCTGATCCGCCGGATCGAGACGCGGGTGTTCGAGATGCGCTCGATGGGCCAGCCGATCCGCCCGGACGACAGCCCGGAGGTGCTCAAGCAGCGCCTGGGTGCCTACCGGAGCCAGACCGCCCCGCTGGTCGCCCATTACGGCAAAAAGGGTGCCCTGCGGTCGATTGACGGCATGGCCCCGATTTCGGACGTGACGGCTGCCATCGGACGCGCGCTGGCCGACGCGGCCGCGTTCGGAGCGCCGAAGTCCGTCAAGACAGCCCCCAAGCGGGCTGCGGCAGCCGCCAAGGGCAAATCCAAGCCGGGCCGGGCCAAGACGGCCAAAGCCAAAACCCGCTCTAAAGCCGCCGCCAAGCCCGCCAAGGGGCGCTCCACGGCGTCCGCCAAGGCCGCCAAGAAGCCCCGCGCCAAGGCGCCCGCCGGCAAGGCCCGAAACAAGCCGGCAAGCCGCAAAAAAGCTGACGGGAAGGCGCGCTCGCAGAGGTTGACGAGGTGACCGGGAATCCCCTAATAACTTGCACATTCTGTCGGACACAGTTCGAACGATGCCGCCCCTGTAGGAGGGGGCATGGCGTCGCGTTACCGCTTGCAGGCCCTCTTGCAACGGTGAAACAGCACCGCCCGGCTTTGCGCCGGCTGCAACAGGAGTAAGGCCGTGGCCCGTATCGCCGGCGTCAATCTTCCGACCAACAAGCGCGTCGTCATCGCGCTGCAGTACATCCATGGCATCGGCCAGGCGAAGGCCCAGGAGATCATGGACAAGGTGCGGATCGTGCCGGAGCGGCGCGTGTCGCAACTGACCGATCAAGAGGTGCTGCAGATCCGCGAAGTGATCGACCACGACTACGTCGTCGAGGGCGATCTGCGCCGCGAGACCTCGGTGAACATCAAGCGGCTGATGGATCTCGGCTGCTATCGCGGGCTGCGTCATCGCCGCGGACTTCCGGTCCGCGGCCAGCGCACCCACACCAATGCCCGCACCCGCAAGGGACCCGCCAAGGCCATCGCCGGCAAGAAGAAGACCACGTAAGGCCCGGGCCGATTTCAATTTTGCCCGGCGCGCTGCGCCGGGATGCGAAAGGATCATGAATGGGTAAGGAAGTTGCCGCCCGCGTGCGCCGCCGCGAACGCAAGAACATTGCGTCGGGCGTCGCTCACGTCAATGCGTCGTTCAACAATACCATGATCACCATCACCGACGCGCAGGGCAATACCATTGCCTGGTCGTCGGCCGGGACCATGGGCTTCAAGGGCTCGCGCAAGTCGACGCCGTATGCCGCGCAGGTCGCCGCCGAAGACGCCGCCAAGAAGGCGTCCGAGCATGGCATGCGCACGCTCGAAGTCGAGGTCGCGGGACCGGGCTCCGGCCGCGAGTCGGCGCTGCGTGCGCTGCAGGCCGCGGGCTTCACCGTCACATCAATCCGGGACGTCACGCCGATCCCGCACAACGGCTGCAGGCCGAGAAAGCGTCGGCGCGTATGAGCGACACATCATTCAGCCGGCCGTCGGATCCTTCGTCGGCGGCCCCGTCCCAGGGATGGGATACGCAGCGGTCGGCCCCAAACGCGATGGGTGCAAACGTGATCCAGAAGAACTGGCAGGAACTGATCAGGCCCAACAAGCTCCAGGTCGCGCTGGGACAGGACGGCAAGCGTTCGGCGACGTTGATCGCTGAGCCGCTGGAGCGCGGCTTCGGCGTCACGCTCGGCAACGCGCTGCGGCGCGTGCTGCTGTCGTCGCTGCAGGGCGCTGCGGTGCAGTCGGTCCACATCGACGGCGTGCTGCACGAATTCTCCTCGATCGCCGGCGTGCGCGAGGACGTGACCGACATGGTCCTCAACATCAAGGACATCGCCATCAAGATGCAGGGCGAAGGCCCCAAGCGCATGGTGGTGAAGAAATCCGGTCCGGGCACCGTCACCGCAGGCGACATCCAGACCGTCGGCGACGTCGTGGTGCTCAATCCCGATCTCGTGCTGTGCACCCTCGACGAGGGCGCCGAGATCCGCATGGAGTTCACGGTCAACACCGGCAAGGGCTACGTGCCGTCCGAGCGCAACCGTCCCGAGGACGCGCCGATCGGATTGATCCCGGTTGATAGCCTGTACTCGCCGGTGCGCAAGGTCTCCTACAAGGTCGAGAACACCCGCGAGGGCCAGATCCTCGACTACGACAAGCTCACGCTACAGATCGAGACCAACGGCGCGGTGACGCCCGAGGATGCGCTGGCTTACGCCGCGCGCATCCTGCAGGACCAGCTCAACGTGTTCGTGAACTTCGAAGAGCCGAAGAAGGAGCAGACCGAGGTCACCATCCCGGATCTGGCCTTCAACCCGGCCTTCCTCAAGAAGGTGGACGAGCTCGAGTTGTCGGTGCGCTCCGCTAACTGTCTCAAGAACGACAACATCGTCTACATCGGCGATCTGGTGCAGAAGACGGAGGCGGAAATGCTCCGCACCCCGAACTTCGGCCGCAAGTCGCTCAACGAGATCAAGGAAGTGCTGGCGCAGATGGGCCTGCATCTCGGCATGGAAGTGCCGGGCTGGCCGCCCGAGAACATCGAAGAGCTCGCGAAGCGCTTCGAGGATCACTACTAGGCTTGATTCCGCGTCGTGGCAGGCTTGTCCCGCCACGACTTTTGGGCGAACGCAGGATGCCCACCTGAGCGCAGCGTCCGACGAACCGTCGTGACCAGAGAGATGAAGGACTAATTCGATGCGTCACGGCAAGGTTCACCGCAAGCTCAACAAGAAGCCCGAACACCGCAAGGCGATGTTCGCCAACATGTGCGCTGCGCTGATCAAGCACGAGCAGATCACCACCACGCTGCCGAAGGCCAAGGAGCTCCGCCCGATCGTCGAGAAGCTGGTCACCCTCGGCAAGCGCGGCGGCCTGCATTCGCGCCGTCAGGCGATCTCGCAGATCCGCGACGTTGCGATGGTCAAGAAGCTGTTCGACGTGCTGGGCCCGCGCTACCAGGAGCGCAAGGGCGGTTACACCCGCATCCTGAAGGCGGGCTTCCGCTACGGCGATAACGCCGCCGTCGCGGTGATCGAATTCGTCGATCGTGACGAGGCTGCCAAGGGGCTGGATTCCGGGCCGGTGCAGGAGCGCCGCGCCGACGAGGAAGCCAACGCCGCAGCGTAAGGTTGCCGGCCATGCGACATGTCATCAAGGCGGCTTCGGCCGCCTTTTTGCTGATCGGAGCTGCGATCCTGATGCCGGTCTCGCATTTGCAGGCGCAAGGCAACCCGGAGCGCGAGCGCGATCTGGTGTTCGCCGCCGAGCGCGGCGAGATCGTCGCGGTGCGGGATCTGGTGGCGAAGGGCGCGCGCATCAACTGGCGCGACCATCGCGGGCGCACCGCGCTTCTCGCGGCCACCCAGCGCAATCAAGTCGAGGTCGCGCGCTTCCTCATCCAAGAGGGCGCCGACGTCAACGCCAAGGACCTCATTCAGGACACGCCCTTCCTGCTGGCCGGGGCCGAGGGCCGCGTCGAGCTGCTGCGCTTGATGGTGCCGGCCGGCGCCGATCTGAAGGACATCAACCGGTTCGGCGGCACCGCCCTCATTCCGGCGGCGCATCGCGGTCACGTCGAGGCGGTGAAGTTTCTGCTCACCACCAAGATCGACAAGAACCACGTCAACAATCTCGGCTGGACCGCGCTGATGGAGGCGGTGGTCCTGGGCGACGGCGGCGCGGCGCACACCGAGATCGTCCGCCTGCTGGTCGCGGCCGGCGCCGACATCGGCATTCCGGATCGCGACCGCATCACGCCATTGGAGCACGCCAAGAAGCGCGGCTTCGCCGAGATGGTCCGTATCCTGTCCGCTGCCTCGCGCTGAGCCGTCAACAGCGGGCCTTGTCTGCCGCTTTTGCCGAAGTCATGCTGAGCGCCGGTGCGGCGTTGCAGCCGCGCGGCATTGGGGGTCACCATGTCAGACAGCAGCGGACCTGATTTTTCCGACACGTTCACGGAAACCTCCAGCCGGTCGTGGATTTCGCGCATCGGCGACTCGATCAAGGGCGTGCTGTTCGGCCTGTTGCTGGTCGCGGCCGCTTCGGTGCTGCTGTTCTGGAATGAGGGGCGGGCGGTGCAGACCGCTCGCTCGCTCGATGAGGGCGCAGGCCTGGTGGCCGGCATCGATGCCGCGCGGGTCGATCCGGCCAGCGAGGGCAAGCTCGTCCACCTGAGCGGCGAGTTGAAGGCGGGTGCCCGGCTGAGCGATCCGGAGTTCGGCGTGTCGGCGAACGGGTTGCGCCTGGTCCGCAGCGTGGAAATGTATCAGTGGAAAGAGGAGAGCAAGACCGAGACGCGCAAGAATCTCGGCGGCTCGGAGGAGACTGTTACGACGTATTCCTATGTGCGCGTCTGGTCCGACACGCGCAACGATTCCGGCCGCTTCCGCAGGCCGGACGGCCACGCCAACCCGGAGATGCGCTACCGGCGTTTCGGCGTCGCCGCGCGCGACGCCTCGCTCGGCGCGTTCCGTCCCGGCGCGCCGGTGTTGCAGCAGCTTCCGGCCTCCGAGGACGTGCGTGTCGATGCCGCGCTGGCGGGCGCGGTCGCCAAGCGCGTTCCGGGTGGCGCGCATGCCGTGGACGGCAAGCTTTATCTCGGGGCCGATCCGGCGGCGCCCCGCATCGGCGATCTGCGCGTGAGCTTCACCATGGCCCCGGCCGGCCCTGTGAGCATCGTCGGGCGTCAGTCCGGCACGGACTTCTCCGAGTATCAGACCCAAGCCGGCGACAAGCTGTTGATGGTGCGGCCCGGAACGCGGTCGGCCGCGGAAATGTTCAAGGCCGCCGTGGACGAGAACCGCATCCTGACCTGGATCCTGAGGTTGGTCGGCGCGGCCATGATGTTCGCCGGCTTCTCGATGGTGCTGCGGCCGCTCGTTGTGGTCGCCGACGTGGTGCCGCTGATCGGCGACATTCTCGGCGCCGGCGCGGGGTTGGTGTCACTGGTGCTGACCGCGGTGCTCGCGCCGGTCATCATCGCCGTTGCCTGGCTCTGGTACCGGCCGCTGGTTTCGATCGCGGCGCTCGTCATCGGGTTTGGGCTCGCCTACGGCTTCAAGGCGCTGGCGTCGCGCCGGTCGGCGGCCCGGTCGCCGCAGCCGGCAGGCACCTAAGGCTCATCGGTCGTGGCCTGGTTCCCCCGGTTTGGCTAGACTTTGGAAGGATTCGAGACAGCCAGACGGAGGGAACCATGACCCGTTGGGTGCTTGCTTGCATTGCGGCTGCGACGCTCGGCGGCGTGGCAATCGCGCAGACGCCGGTCGAGCGCGGCGCCTATCTCGTCAACGGCGTCCTGACTTGCGGCAATTGTCACACCCCGCGCGGACCGGGTGGCGTGTTCGACATGGGCAAGCAGTTGTCCGGCGGGCCGCAGACCTGGGATACGCCGCAGTATCGCGTCAAAGGCTCCAACATCACCCAGGACCGCGACACCGGCATTGGCACCTGGACCGACGACCAGATCAAGAAGTCGCTGCAGGACGGCGTGCGCCCCAGCGGCGTGCCGCTGTCGCCGCAGATGCCGTTCGGCTTCTACAAGATTTTCACGCCGGGCGATCTCAATGCGGTGGTCGCCTTCCTCAAGACGGTGCCTGCGACCCGCAACGAGGTGCCGCCGCCGGTCTACAAGGCCGCGATGCATGTCGATGTGCCGCCGGGCGCGGAGCGGCCGTTCAGCGACGCTGACATGGCCGATCCGGTGAAGCGCGGGTTCTATCTCGTCACCATCGGCCATTGCATGGAGTGCCATACCAAGGTCGGCGGCGCGCCGGCCGATTTCAAGAACGCGCTCGGCAAGGGTGGCGAGGAGTTCAAGGGGCCTTGGGGCGTTGCGGTGGCGCGCAACATCACCTCGCACAAGGAAAAGGGCATCGGCGCCTGGACCGACGCCGAGATCAAGACCGCGATCACGCAGGGCAAGCGCCGCGATGGCACACAGCTCAAGCCGCCGATGGGCTACGGCCTGTATGCGACGATGACTGACGCCGACCTGACGGCGATGGTGGCCTATCTGCGCACCGTGCCGCCGAAGGAATAGCTGCGCGCTCCGCCTCATCCTGAGGAGCGGTCCAAAGGACCGCGTCTCGAAGGATGGCGGCCCTGATGTTGGCTATTTCTTCTTGCGCTGATCGCGGCCGATCGCGTTGTAGAGATCGACCGGGGCGAAATCGTCGGTCAGCATTTCGGCCTGGTCGAGCGCGGGGTCCGCCGTGCGCCGCGCCATCATCGGCGCAAGCGGATAGCGGAACTGGTGGCGCTGCTGGAGCGACGCGGTTCGCTCTTTCAGGGCCGCATCGGATGGCGCGTCCTGCGCCGTCGCCACCATGATCACTTCGCCTTCCCCGGTCGGGTAAAGGTGCAATGCCGGAAACACGTCCTTCAGCGTCCTGATCGTCGAGACGTAAAGCTTGGTGCCGTCATGCACGTTGAAGGCGGCGGCGCCGCCCGGCGCCAGCCGCTGCTTGACCAGGGTGTAGAACTCTTTGGTCAGCAGGTGAAACGGCACGTAGCCGCCGTGATAGGCATCGACCAGGATCAAGTCGTAAAGCTGCTTGTTGCGGTTGAGGAACACGCGGCCGTCACCGGCCAGATACTTCACGCGCTCGTTCTCACGGATGCCGAAGTATTGCTTGGCCGCGTTGATGACGCCGGGATCGATCTCCACCGTGTCGATCGTCAGCTCCGGCATGGCGCGGCCGAGATAGGTCGAGATCGATCCGCCGCCGAGGCCGATCATCAGGATTTTGGCGGGCTTCTCGGGGTAGGGCAGCGCCGTGGTCATGAACCGCGTGTAGTGCACCGGCAGATCGTCCGGGTCGCGCAAGTTGGTGACGGACTCGGTGTAGTTCCAGCCCTTGAGCTGGAACGACATGGTCAGTTCGTGACGGCGCTTGGTGATGAAGATGTCGTTGTACTCGGTCTCGATGCGGGCGAGCTGTCCGTCGGGCCGCTTCAGCAGCGCGGCCCGCGCTTGATCGTCCACCAGCCCCTGCGCGACCGCCTGCGGCGCAACGGCGAGGGCTGTGAAGATCATCACAACGAGTCCCGCGGCGGCAGGCCGCCGCCGCATCGACCATGCGATCAGGATCAGCGCCGCGGCGGTACCGAGCCCGCCCAGCATCAGCGTCAGCGCGCGCGAACCCATCGACGGCAGCAGGAAGAACGTGGTGCCGAGCGTGCCCAGGATGCTGCCGATCGTGGAGATGCCGTACACCGCGCCAGACACCGTGCCGGAGCTGGAAGCCGAGCGCAGCATCAGCCGGATCGCGAACGGCGAGTACATTCCAAAGAACGTCACCGGGAAGAATAGAATCGCGATCGAGGCCAGCAAGCTCGCGGCCTTCAGGTCATCCACGCCCGCCAGCACCAGCTCCAGCATCTTCTGCGCGAACAACGGCAGCGCCAGCATATAGACCGAGCCGATCAGCACGGTGACGCCGAGCACGGTGAGCGAGGGATTGCGGTCGGCCAGCCATCCGCCGATGAAATAGCCGATGGTCAGCGCCCCCAAAACCGTCGAGATCAGCGAGGCCCAGGTGTAGATGCCGCTGCCGAAATACGGATTGAGGTAGCGCGAGCCCAGCATCTCGAAGCTCATGACGATGGCGCCGGTCACGAACGCGATGGTGTAGATCATCAGCGCCTCGGCTTTCGAGGCGTGGGGCGCAGGTCCGGTCTCGATGGCGGGCACGCGATACTCCACTGCGATGGGACATTCAGGCGCCGGTGAAGGTTATTTTCCCGACGCGCCGTCGCCTACCAGCGCTTCTTGTTCTGCTCTTTGACCGCGTCGTAAAGATGGACGGGCGCGAAATCGTCGGTCAGCACCTGGGCGTTTCCTGGCGCCTGCTTGTCGAGGCGGGCGTGCAGCAGGCGGATCAGCGAATAGCGGAAATTGTGCCTGGCCTGCAGCGCCACCGCCTTCTGCATTAGCACGCGGTCCTCCGGCTTGGGCTGCGCGGTCGCCACCGCGATGACGTTGCCGCCGCCGTTGGTGTAGAGGTCCACATTGGCGAACACGGCGCGCAGCGTGGCGACCGTGCTGGCGGCCAGCTGGGTGCCGACGTTGACGTTGAACACGGCGACGCCGCTTGGCGTCAGCCGGTCCTTGACGATCGTATAGAACTCGCGCGTCAGCAGATGGAACGGGACGTAGCCGCCGCGGAACGCATCGAGCATGATCAGGTCATACGGCTCCTTGTTGCGCACCAGAAAGACCCGGCCGTCGTTGGCGACGTAGCGCATGCGCTCGGTCTCGCGCAGCCCGAAGTATTTCTTGGCGGCCCCGATCACCGCCGGATCGAGTTCGACGCTGTCGATCGCCAGTTCCGGCATGAAGCGAGCGAGGTAGGTGGTGGCGGAGCCGGCGCCAAGCCCGATCATCAGCATGCGGCGGCTCTCGGCCGGGTACACCACGCCGACCGTCATCATCTGGATGTAGGGAACCGGCAGATCGGCGGTGTCGCGCAGGTTGTTGGTCGATTCCAGAAACATGTTGCTCTGGCGCCGGAACGACATTGACAGATAGTGCCGCTCCTTGGTCACGAAGATGTCGTTGTACTCGCTCTCGATGTGGGCGATCAGGCCGTCCGGCTTGCCCAGCACTTCGGTGACTGCCGCAGTATCGATCAGTTCTTCGGCGGCTGCGGGGCCGGGAAGTGCGGCGAGGAGTGCCAGAAGACCATAAGTGAGGAGGGCGGCAAGCGGCTTGAACGCTGTGCGAACGCCTGACGCGTCAAGCTTCATCGTGTCCTCGGTTGATCCCGGCCGCCCCGGCGCACGCTACACCGGCCCGTTTTCACCAGAAAGGGCCTTGGCAGGGCCGCTGCGAAGGCGTGCGGGCCCTTCATTTGGCCCCGTTGGCGGCCTATATCTGAACGCGCCTGACCCCAAGGATTCGCCGCATGTTCGTTGGATTTCGAGTGACCCGTCTGCTCTGCGTTGCGGCGCTTGCCGCGGTCGCTTTTGCAGGTCCGTCGGTCCGGCAAGCCCTGGCCCAGGCCCGCGCGGTTCCGGGCTCGCCCTCCGAGATGCGGATGTCGTTTGCGCCGGTTGTGAAGCGCGCCGCGCCCGCGGTGGTGACGGTGTCCGCCGCCAAGACGGTCGAGAACCGCAATCCGCTGCTGGAGGATCCGTTCTTCCGGCGTTTCTTCGGCCCCAATCAGGGCCAGCAGGGTCCGCGCCAGCAGAGTTCGCTCGGCTCCGGCGTCATGGTCGATGCGGCCGGGCTGGTGGTGACCAACAACCACGTCATCGAGGGCGCAGACCAGGTCAAGGTCACGCTGGGCGACCGGCGCGAGTTCGACGTCGAGGTGGTGCTGAAAGACCCCCGCACCGATCTCGCGGTGCTGCGCATCAAGGAAGCCAAGGAGAAATTCCCGTTCCTCGATTTCGGCAACTCCGACGAATTGCAGGTTGGCGATCTGGTGCTGGCGATCGGCAATCCGTTCAGCGTCGGCCAGACCGTGACGCACGGTATCGTGTCGGCGCTGGCGCGCACGCAGGTCGGTATCACCGATTATCAGTTCTTTATTCAGACCGACGCCGCGATCAATCCCGGAAACTCCGGCGGGCCGCTGGTCGATATGGCGGGGCGGCTGGTCGGCATCAACACCGCGATCTTCTCGCGTTCCGGCGGCTCTCAGGGCATCGGCTTCGCGGTCCCGGCCAACATGGTGCAGGTCGTGGTGGCTTCGGCACGCACCGGAGGCGGCGCGGTGCAGCGGCCCTGGCTTGGCGCCAGGCTGCAGGCGGTGACGCCAGATCTGGCAGAGCGGTTCGATCTCAAGCGGCCGGCAGGCGCGGTCATCACCAACCTGATGGAGAAAAGCCCCGCGGCGCGGGCGGGCCTCAAGACCGGTGACGTGATCGTCGCGGTCGATGGTCACGCGGTCGACGATCCGAATGCGTTCGACTATCGCTTTGCGACGCGGCCGCTCGGTGGCCGTGCGGAACTCGGCGTGATGCGCGCCGGCAAGGAAACCAAGGTCGCGGTTGCGCTGGAGACGGCGCCGGATTCGCCGCGCGACGAACTGGTGATCCGCGCCCGCTCGCCATTCGTCGGCGCCAAAGTCGCCAACCTCGGGCCATCGCTCGCCGATGAGCTTCGCATCGACACCTCGACCGAAGGCGTTGTGATCGTTGAAGTGGCCGACGGCTCGCCGGCGCAAAGCGTCGGACTGCGGCGCGGCGATCTGGTGCTGACCATCAACAACGAGAAGGTCGGCAAGACCCGCGATCTCGATCGCCTGGCGAAGTCGGGCGGCCGGGTCTGGCGCGTCACCATCATGCGCGGCGGCCGGGAGATTTCGGCTGTGTTCAACGGATGAGCCCTCGCGCCAACCCCTCGGCGCCGAATCTGTTTGCGGCCGCGGGGCTGGATGCTGACGCTCCGAGGCCGCTTGCCGACAAGCTCAGGCCTCAAACGTTGGCTGAGGTGGTCGGGCAGGATCATCTGCTCGGACCGGATGGCGCGCTCGCCCGCATGCTGGCGACGCGCTCGCTCGGCTCGCTTGTGTTCTGGGGCCCGCCCGGCACCGGCAAGACCACGGTGGCGCGGCTGCTCGCCAAGGAAACCGAACTGCAATTCGAGCAGATCTCGGCGGTGTTCTCCGGCGTCGCCGATCTGAAGAAGGTGTTCGATACCGCGCGCGCCCGCCGCGAGACCGGCCAGGGCACGCTGCTGTTCGTCGATGAGGTGCATCGCTTCAATCGCGCGCAGCAGGACAGTTTTCTGCCGGTGATGGAGGACGGCACCATCGTGCTGGTCGGCGCCACCACCGAGAACCCTTCGTTCGAGCTCAACGCGGCCTTGCTGTCGCGGGCGCGGGTGCTGGTGTTTCGGTCGCTCGATGCCGACGCCGTGGAGAAGCTGCTGGCGCGGGCGGAGGCGATCGAAGGCAAGCACCTGCCGCTCGATGCCGATGCGCGGCGGGCGGTGGCGCGCATGGCCGATGGCGACGGACGCGCGGCTCTCACGCTGGTCGAGGAGGTCTGGCGCGCGGCAAGGCCCGGCGAGACCTTCGACATCGAAGGCCTGCAGAACGTGGTGCAGCGGCGCGCGCCGATCTACGACAAGAGCCAGGACGGCCACTACAACCTGATCTCGGCATTGCATAAGTCAGTGCGCGGTTCCGATCCCGACGCCGCGCTCTATTACCTCTGCCGCATGCTCGATGCCGGTGAGGACCCGCTGTTTCTGGCGCGCCGCGTGGTGCGCATGGCGGTCGAGGACATCGGGCTGGCCGATCCGCAGGCGCTGGCGGTCTGCAATGCCGCGAAGGACGCCTACGACTTCCTGGGCTCGCCCGAGGGCGAACTGGCGATCGCGCAGGCCGTGATCTATCTCGCCACCGCACCGAAATCGAACGCTGCCTACACGGCGTTTGGCGCCGCGATGGCTGTGGCGAAACAGGCGGGCTCGCTGCTGCCGCCGAAGCACATCCTCAATTCGCCGACCAAGCTGATGAAGTCGGAGGGCTACGGCCGCGGCTACGCCTACGATCACGACCAGGAAGATGGGTTCTCCGGCCAGAACTATTTCCCGGAGGCGCTGGGCCGCAAGCAGTTCTACGATCCGCCGGAGCGCGGGTTCGAGCGCGAGATCAGGAAGCGGCTGGAATACTGGGCGAAGCTGCGGAAGGAAAAAGGCGGGGAATGATGCGGTTGGGATGGGGCATGGCCGGCGCAGCCTGCGCCATCGCCGCGTCATGGGGGACATTCGCGCTCGCCGCTGAGCCGTGGGTCGGCCGCTGGGCCGTTAACCAAGGTGCATGCGGGTTCGGCGGCAGCACGCCGGCGACCGCGGCTCTCGTCGTTAACGATACCTCGTTGAATTGGTATTCGGGACACTGCCGAATTGGGAAAATGTACAAGCTGGGGCAGACGGCCTACATCCAGGCGCGCTGCTCGGACAGCGATGTTCCGGTGACACTCGATCCGCGCGGCGATCGGATTCGCGTCACATGGAATCGCGGCAAGGCCGAGGACTTACAGCGATGTAAGTGAGGGGCCGGAAGGAGTATGCGATGTTCTTTCGCGGTCTGACCCTGGGTTTGTGCCTTCTCGCCACCGCCGCCGTTTCAGCGCCTGCGCAAAACGAAGAGCCGGCGGACAAGTCGGCTGCGGCGGCCGACCGGCCCGCCAAGGCTGATGGCAACAAGGCTGACGGCAAAAAATCCAAAGCTGCAAAGCAGGGGGCGGCCAAGGACAAAGCCGAGAAGGCGCTGGCCAAAGCGACGCCCGACGACCCCAAGACCACCACGGTGGACAAGCTGCCGGGATCGCTCAAGACGGCGCACATCTGCGCGATGCCGAATGCAAAGGTCGAGCTCGACTCCGAGCGATATGCCCAGTCGACGGTGTTCTTCGTGTCCTGCACCGCCGCGCGTGGCGGCTTGACGCCGTTCGCGGTTTACGTCGCGAAGGACGCCAAGGGCACCGGCGCCAAGGCCGTGACGTTCGAAGGCCTGAAAGCCGACGGCACTTCGGATAAGCTCGAGATGCTGTACTCGGTGACGCCGGCGCGCGAGGCCTTCACCAAGGACGGCGATCCGCAGCCCAACCGGAACATCAACAGGCAGACGCCGTGGCTGGTCGGCGCCTGGGCGCCGGACGACCGGCCCGGGGTCTGCGCCGTTGCCGCGCAATGGCGTTTGCAGGGCGACAAGGCCGAATTGTATCTCTGGGAAGAGGCCAAGGAGTGCCCGAAGGGCGAGTTGCCGAAATACGAGACCAAGGCCGACAAGAAGCCGCCGCCGCTGGTCGGGCGATGAAGCTTGCGGCCGCTGCGCTGGCGGCGGCCGTCATTGTCTCGCCCGCCGGGGCCTCCGCAGCGGAACCTTGGCTCGGGCGCTGGATCGTCGATCCGAAGTTCTGCACCGAGCAGGGCGACACGTCGGAGACGATGCCGCTGATCGTCAAAGCCCGGACGCTGGAGTGGTTCGTGGCGCGCTGCACCTACAGTTCGGCCACCCGGCGCGGCGACCGTTGGCACCTCAATGCGCGCTGTTCGACTGAGGGTATCCGGGGCCCGATGCCCATCGTATTGCAGATAAAAGGCGAGCGCCTCGTGGTACGGTGGGACGGCGGAAGCCCCATCGAGATGCAGCGCTGCCAATGACCGAACTCAAGGAAAAACCACAAACCAAGCCGCCGGGCGGGGTGCAGACCGTCACCGTGACCGGCGACGAGGACGGCATGCGGCTTGACCGCTTCTTCGAGGGCCGGTTCCCGGGCCTGTCGTTCTCCCACATCCAGCGCATCATCCGAAAAGGCGAGGTGCGGGTGAATGGCAAGCGCGCGGAGCCGAAGGACCGGTTGCAGTCCGGCCAGGCGATCCGTATTCCGCCGCTCAAGATCGACGCGCCGAAGCCGGGTCCCGACGCGCCGGTCGAGCAGAAGGACCGCACCTTCCTCAAATCGATCACGCTTTACGAAGACGACGACGTGCTGGTGCTCAACAAGCCGATGGGGCTGGCGGTGCAGGGCGGCTCCGGCACCTACAAGCACGTCGACGGCATGCTGGGTTCGATGCGCGACAAGTCGGGCCAGCGTCCGCGTCTGGTTCACCGGCTCGACAAGGACACCGCGGGCTGCCTGCTGGTGGCCAAGACCCGGTTTGCGGCATCGGCACTCGCCAAGAATTTCCGCTCGCGCTCGGCGCGCAAGATCTACTGGGCGCTGGTGGTCGGCGTGCCGAAGCCCAAGCAGGGCCGCATCTCCACGTTCCTCGCCAAGGAAGAGCGCGAGGAGGACAGCGTGATGGTGATCGCCAAGCATGGCGACGAAGGCGCAAGCCACGCCGTGACCTACTACGCGATGGTGGAGACGGCGGGCCAGAAGCTGACCTGGGTGTCGCTCAAGCCGGTCACCGGCCGCACCCACCAGTTGCGTGCCCACATGGAGCACATCGGCCACCCGATCATCGGCGACCCGAAGTACTTCAACAAGGAAAACTGGGAATTGCCCGGAGGACTGCAGAAGAAGCTGCACTTGGTGGCCCGGAGGATCGCTATTCCGCATCCGCGCGGCGGCACGATCGACGTCACCGCGCCGCTGCCGCCGCACATGCTGCAGTCATGGAACCTGCTCGGCTTCGACGCCAAGCGCTACGATCCGATCCTCGATGCCCCGGAGGAAGAATAGGGCGGTGTCGAAAGGGCTGGTTGCCGGGGCTTCCGCTCCTTATCTGAGGGGTATGCCGATGTCGCCGATCAAAGCCGTCTCGCTCGCTCTGGCCGTCCTGTACGCGGCCGCCGCGCTGCAGCCCGTCATGGCCCAGGACCGCTCCTACGACATCATGGTGGAGGAGGGCGGCAAGCGGCCGAACAAGCGCAAGGCGCCGGAGCCCGAAATCGCGCCCGATGCCAAGCCGAAGCAGAACACCGAGCCCAGAAGCCGCCCGCGCGGCAGCAGCTATGTGCCGCCGACCGGCCTGCCGCGGACCGAGGCGATTGTCGCGCCGCAGCCGCCCGGGGTGTACGTGCCGCCGCCGGTCAACAGCTTCAGCGACCGGGTGAACAACTGCAACCACTCGTTCCCGCTCAACGCCGGGATCGGCAACAACCCGACCGACCGCAGCTCCTACGTCCGGCAGTGCGCGAATTGATTTTTGCGCGGCGGCGAACGAGGCCTAACGCAGGCTGGCGTTGATCTTGTCCAGCGCGGCGCTGCCCGGGCAAAGCTGTTCGGTGCCGAGCGAGTTGAGCGGCGTGTTCACCGTGTTGAGATGGGCGTGCAGGTCCTCCGCCTCCGGATCGACGTACAGCAGCCCCGTCACCACCTGACCTTTTGCCGTATGTTTGGCCAGGAATCCCTGTGCGGCCAGCCGGTCGTGCACGTCGTAGTCGGCATCGAGCTTGCGCAGCGCCAGCGTGGTGCCGTCGTGCTGCTCGACCATCTGAACCGAGCCCGGCTTGTATTCGATCTGGATCGGCGCGCGGCTGGTGATGACGTCGAGCCGGTTCACCGCCTCGTTATGCTCGCGCACGTAGTCGAAGCTCTTGGTCGAGCCTGTGTGGTTGTTGAAGGCGACGCACGGGCTGATGACGTCGATGAAGGCCGCGCCGCGGTGGCGGATCGCGGCTTCGATCAGCGGCACGAGTTGGGTCTTGTCGCCGGAGAACGAGCGGGCGACGAAGCTCGCGCCGAGTTGCAGCGCGATAGCGGCGAGATCGATCGAACTGTCGGAGTTCACCACGCCGCGCTTGCTCTTGGAGCCGCGGTCGGCGGTGGCGGAGAACTGGCCTTTGGTCAGTCCGTACACGCCGTTGTTCTCGACGATGTAGGTCATGTTGACGCCGCGGCGGATCGAATGGGCGAACTGGCCGAATCCGATCGAGGCCGAGTCGCCATCGCCCGACACGCCAAGATAGATCAGGTCGCGGTTGGCGAGGTTGGCGCCGGTCAGCACCGACGGCATGCGGCCGTGCACGGTGTTGAAGCCATGCGAATTGCCGAGGAAATAGTCCGGCGTCTTCGACGAGCAGCCGATGCCCGAGATCTTCGCCACCCGGTGCGGCTCGATCGAGAGCTGGAAGCAGGCCTCGATGATCGCGCCGGTGATGGAGTCGTGGCCGCAGCCGGCGCACAGCGTCGAGACCTTGCCCTCGTAATCGCGATGGGTGAAGCCCAGTTCGTTCTTCGGCAGGCCCGGGTGATGGAATTTCGGCTTGGCGATGTAGGTCATGACACCACTTTCCGGAGCGGAGTGACTTTGAGCTGATCTTGATGGTCGCCGATCGCCTTGGCGATGAAGCGCGCCGTGATCGGTGTGCCGTCGTAATGCAGGATCGGCACGAGTCGGATCGGATCGATGTCGTTCTCGTTGACGATCATGGAGCGAAGCTGCGCGTCGCGGTTCTGCTCGACCACGTAGACGAAGTCGTGATTGGCGATGAAGCTGGCCACGCTGGAATGAAACGGGAAGGCGCGTATCCGTAGCCGGTCAAGCTGGTGGCCGTGCGCTTCCAGCATGCCGATCGCCTCGTCCATCGCAGGCGAGGTCGAGCCATAGTAGATCACGCCGTACTTGGTCTGCTTGGCGGCGTTGGCCTGCAATGGCCGCGGCACCATGTCCTTGGCGGTCTCGAACTTGCGCAGCAGGCGCTGCATGTTGTCCTGGTAGGCCGGGCCTTCCTCGGTGTAGCGCGCGTAGCGGTCGCGCGACGTGCCGCGGGTGAAGAACGAGCCCTTGGTCGGATGCGTGCCGGGGTAGGTGCGGAACGGGATGCCGTCGCCATCGACGTCGAGATAGCGGCCGAAGTCGCGGCCATCGTCGAGCATCTCGGCGGTCATCACCTTGCCGCGGTCATACGCCTTGCTCTCGTCCCACTTGAACGGGCGGCAGAGCCTGTGGTTCATGCCGATGTCGAGATCGAGCATCAGGAAGATCATGGTCTGAAGCCGCTCGGCAAGGTCGAAGCACTGCGCCGCCATTTCGAAGCCCTCGGCGGGATCTTCGGGAAACAGCAGCACATGCTTGGTGTCGCCGTGCGAGGCATAGGCGCAGGAGATCAGGTCGCACTGCTGGGTGCGGGTCGGCATGCCGGTTGAAGGACCGGCGCGCTGCACATTGAAGATCACCGCCGGGATTTCGGCGAAATACGACAGCCCGATGAACTCCGTCATCAGCGAGACGCCGGGGCCTGACGTTGTGGTGAAGGCGCGGGCGCCGTTCCAGCCGGCGCCGACCACGATGCCGATCGAAGCCAGTTCATCCTCGCCCTGGACGATGGCGTATTTCGCCTTCTTGGTTTCCGCGTCGTGGCGCAGCCGCTTGCAGTGGTTGGTGAAGGCCTCGGCGAGCGAGGACGATGGCGTGATCGGGTACCAGGCGCAAACCGTTGCGCCGCCATAGACGGCCCCCAGCGCCGCTGCGCTGTTGCCTTCGACGAAGATGCGGTCGCCGACTTTGTCGGCCTTCTGCACCCGCAGCCCGATCGGAACCTTGAGGTTGGACAGCGCCCAGTCGCGGCCAAGATGCAGCGCGTGGACGTTCGACGACAGCAGCTTTTCCTTGCCCTTGTACTGCTCGCCGATCAGAGCCTCGATCGCCTTGGCGTCCATGTCGAGCATGGCCGACAGCGCGCCGAGATAGATGATGTTCTTGAACAGTTGGCGCTGGCGCGGATCGGTATAGGTCGAGTTGGTGATGGCGGTGAGCGGCACGCCCAGCACCGTGATGTCCTCGCGGAACTTCGACGCCGGCATCGGCTTCGTGCTGTCGTAGAACAGGTAGCCACCGGGCTCGATCGAGGCGATGTCCTTGTCCCAGGTCTGGGGGTTCATCGCGACCATCATATCGACGCCGCCGCGCGCGCCGAGATAGCCCGCTTCCGTCACGCGCACCTCGTACCAGGTCGGCAGGCCCTGGATGTTGGACGGGAAGATGTTGCGCGGCGACACCGGGATGCCCATTCGCAGGATAGACCGTGCGAACAGTTCGTTTGCGCTCGCCGAGCCGGAGCCGTTGACGTTGGCGAAGCGGATGACGAAGTCGTTTACGCTGCTGATCGGGTTTGCTGGCATGATGAGTTCGCGTGGGTCATGTCGATGAGATATTTCTGCATGTCCCACGCACCGGTGGGGCAACGCTCGGCGCAGAGGCCGCAGTGCAGGCAGACGTCCTCGTCCTTCACCATCACGGCGCCGGTCTTCAGGCCGTCGGCCACGTAAAGGTCCTGGGTCAGGTTGACCGCCGGCGCCTTGAGTCTGGTCCGCAAATCCGTTTCTTCGCCGTTGGCGGTGAAGGTGATGCAGTCCATCGGGCAGATATCGACGCAGGCATCGCACTCGATGCACAGCGATGACGTGAAGACGGTCTGCACATCACAGTTCAGGCATCGTTGCGCCTCGGCGAAGGCCAGTTGCGGGTCGAAGCCAAGCTCCACCTCGGCTCGGATGTCCTTCAACGCGATCACCTTGTCGCGCATCGGCACACGGAACCGCTTGTCGCCGGAAATGTCGTTGTCGTAGCTCCACTCGTGGATGCCCATCTTCTGGCTGCTGACTTGGACATCGGGCAGGGGACGTTCGGTGATGTCCTCGCCGGACAGCAGTTTATGGATGGAAAGCGCGGCGTCATGGCCGTGCGCCACCGCCCAGATGATGTTCTTGGGGCCGAACGCGCTGTCGCCGCCGAAGAACACGCCGGGGTGGGTCGAGGCCATGGTCTTGGCATCGACCTGGGGCATGTCCCACTTGTCGAACTCGATGCCGATGTCGCGCTCGATCCAGGGGAACGCGTTCTCCTGGCCGACCGCCACCAGCACGTCATCGCAGGGAATGTGCTGGTCCGGCTCGCCGGCGTTCACCAGGTTGCGGCGGCCCTTGGCGTCGTACTCCGCCTTCACCTTCTCGAACACCACGCCGGTCAGCTTGCCGTTATCGTGGGTGAATTCCTTGGGCACCAGGAAATTGAGGATCGGGATGTCTTCGTGCATCGCGTCCTCCTTTTCCCAGGGGGAGGCCTTCATCTCCTCGAAGCCGGAGCGCACGACCACCTTGACGTCTTCGCCGCCGAGCCGGCGCGAGGAGCGGCAGCAGTCCATGGCGGTGTTGCCGCCGCCCAGCACGATGACGCGCTTGCCGATCTTGGTGGTGTGGCCGAACGACACCGAGGACAGCCAGTCGATGCCGATGTGGATGTTCTTGGCCGCTTCCTTGCGGCCCGGAATGTCGAGCTCGCGGCCGCGCGGCGCGCCGGAGCCGACGAATACCGCGTCATAACCTTCGGCAAGAAGCGCCTTCAGGCTGTCGATGCGTTTTCCGCCGATGAACTCGATGCCCATGTCGAGGATGTAGCCGGTCTCCTCGTCGATCACCGCGTCGGGCAGGCGAAACTTCGGAATTTGCGAGCGCATCATGCCGCCGGACCGCGGGTCCTGGTCGAACACGGTGCAGGCGTAGCCAAGCGGCGCGAGATCGCGCGCCACGGTGAGCGAAGCGGGGCCGCCGCCGACCAGCGCGACGCGCTTGCCGTTTTGCGCGTTCTTCGTCATCGGCTTCGGCATCCGGCCGCTGACATCGTCCTTGTAGTCGGCGGTGACGCGCTTGAGCCGGCAGATCGCGACCGGATCCTTCTCGACGCGGCCGCGCCGGCACGCCGGTTCGCACGGACGGTCGCAGGTGCGTCCGAGAATTCCCGGAAACACGTTGGATTTCCAATTGACCATGTAGGCGTCGCTGTAGCGACCCTCGGCGATCAATCGGATGTATTCGGGGACCGGCGTGTGTGCCGGACAAGCCCATTGGCAATCGACGACTTTATGAAAGTAGTCCGGTGCCGCGATATCGGTCGGTTTCATTTACTCCTGTTCTGCGTGCATCCCCTCGGAGCTCTGTCGAGTGGCGGTCACACAGCCTTTGCGAATTTCATCCCCAGCGGCCCGGCCTTTAAGACACCGATTCCGACGGCCGGATGTTAGTTTAGACGGCTTCCGAATTCTACCCGCGTCAGGGGGCCTGACACCGTCTTGTGAAGGCGCCGCCAGCCCCGAAAGCTGTGGTATGGCAAGCTTGCGCCGCCTGGGCGCTGGATTGTGCGGCGCACAATAAACCGTGATGCGCGATATCTTCACCGAGATCTTTGCCAGCGAGCCTGTGGACCCCATCGAGGCGGCGCGCCGCTCGCTGCGGCCGAAGAAGCTGCGCGCGCGGTTCTACCAGCGCGCACACGTCAGCGATGCGCCGGCCGAAGGCACGGAAAGCCACGCCGTGCTGCTCGACGGCAGGCCGATCCGCACGCCGGTACGCGAACCGCTCGCCGCGCCGTCGAAGGAATTGGCGCAGGCGATCGCGGACGAATGGCAGGAGCAGAGCGATCTGATCGACCCGGCGCGGATGCCGCTGACGCGGCTCGCGAACTCGATCATCGATGGCGTGGTGCCGCGGCCAGGGCCGGTGGCAGCCGAGATCGAGAAATATCTCGGGTCGGACCTGGTGCTCTATCGCGCCAGCGAGCCGGAGGGCCTGGTGGCCAACCAGGCGCGGCACTGGGATCCGGTGGTCGCGTGGGCGAGGGAAGAGCTTGGCGCGCGCTTCCTGCTGATCGACGGATTGAGCTTCGTGGCGCAGCCGCCGGAGGCGGTGGCCGCCGCGATTCAGGCGGTGCCGCGCGATCCGTGGCGGCTCGGCGCGGTGAACGCGGCAACGTCGATGACCGGTTCGGCGCTGATTGCGCTGGCGCTCGCGAACGGCCGTCTCGATGTCGATGCGGCGTGGGCCGCGGCGCATGTCGATGAAGACTGGAACATCGAGAAGTGGGGACGCGACGAGCAGGAACTCGAGCGCCGTGCCTTCCGTTTTGCCGAAATGCAGGCGGCGGCGCGAGTGCTGTCCGTCTTGAAATAGCAGGGAGAGAAACCGATGAACGCCAAGCCGCCGCGCTTTCCGCAATTGACGCTTGAGGAACTCAACCCCGACCAGCGCAAGCTCGCCGACGAGATTGTGAAATTCTCCAGCGTCGGGATCGGCGGCCCCTACAACATCCTGATGCGCAGCCCCGTGCTGCTGCGGCGCATGCTGGACCTGTGGAATTATCTGCGCTGGCACACCTCGCTGCCGCTGCACCTCAACGAGTTCGCCATCCTGATCGTCGGGCGGCGCTGGCGCTCGCAGGTGGAGTGGTATGCCCACGTCCCGATCGCGATCAAGGCCGGGCTGTCGGAGACGATCATCGCCGACCTCAAGCAGAAGAAACGCCCGGAGGGCATGAAGGACGACGAGGCGATCGTCTATGACCTTTGCACGGAGCTTGCCGCCAACCACAAGGTCTCCGACGAGACGTTCGCCCGCGCCAAGAGCATCCTCGGCGAGCAGCAGGTGGTCGATCTGGTGGCGGTGAGCGGGGCCTACGTCATGACCGCGATGCTGCTGTCGGTGGCCGACGCGATGCCGCCGGAGGGCAAGGAACTGCCGTTCAAGCCGGGCGAGCCGTAAGCCCCGTTCGTTCCGCCGTCATTCCAGCACCGCTCTCCCTTTACCTCTCCCCGCAAGCGGGGAGAGGTCGCCTGCCGAGCGCAGCGAAGGCGGGCGGGTGAGGGGGACTATCGGCAGAACTGATGCTTGGAGACAGCCCCTCACCCCGACCCTCTCCCCGCTAATGCGGGGAGAGGGAGCGGAGAGAGCGTGCAGGCCAGGAGAGGAGCGGAGAGGCCCCCGCCGTGGTATGGCTTTTGCCAGGGATTGGCTGGGATTCACCGGGGCTGCGGTCCATGAAAGACATGCTCGAACGGCTCGAACAGCGGCGCGACCAGGCCCGCCTCGGCGGCGGCCAGGCGCGCATCGAGGCGCAGCACAAGCGCGGCAAGCTGACCGCCCGCGAGCGCGTCGAACTCCTGCTCGACAAGGGCTCGTTCGAGGAGTTCGACATGTTCGTCGAGCATCGCTCGTCCGACTTCGGCATGGAGAAAACGAAAATCCCCGGCGACGGCGTGGTGACCGGCTGGGGCACCGTGAACGGGCGCACCGTCTACCTGTTCTCCAAGGACTTCACAGTGTTCGGCGGCTCGCTCTCCGAGACGCACGCCCAGAAGATCATCAAGGTGCAGGACATGGCGATGAAGGCGCGCGCGCCGATCATCGGCCTGTTCGACGCCGGCGGTGCCCGCATCCAGGAGGGCGTCGCTTCGCTCGGCGGCTACGGCGAGGTGTTCAAGCGCAACGTGCTGGCCTCGGGCGTGATCCCGCAGATCAGCGTCATCATGGGCCCGTGCGCCGGCGGCGACGTCTATTCGCCGGCCATGACCGACTTCATCTTCATGGTGAAGGACACCAGCTACATGTTCGTCACCGGCCCCGACGTGGTGAAGACCGTGACCAACGAGGTGGTGACCGCGGAGGAGCTTGGCGGCGCGTCGGTGCACGCCACCAAGTCCTCGATCGCCGACGGCGCCTACGACGACGACGTGCAGTGCCTGCTGCAGATGCGCCGGCTGATCGACTTCCTGCCGTCGAGCAACTCGAGCGGCGTGCCGGAGTGGCCTTCGCACGACGACATCGAGCGCGAGGATGCCTCGCTCGACACGCTGATCCCCGACAACCCGAACAAGCCCTACGACATCAAGGAACTGATCCGGAAGGTGGTGGACGAGGGCGATTTCTTCGAGATCGCCGAGACCTTCGCGCGCAACATCGTCACCGGCTTCGGCCGCGTCGCCGGCCGCACCGTGGGCTTCGTCGCCAACCAGCCGATGGCGCTGGCCGGCGTGCTCGACAGCGACGCCTCGCGCAAGGCCGCGCGCTTCGTGCGCTTCTGCGATGCGTTCGAAATCCCGATTGTGACCTTCGTGGACGTGCCGGGATTTTTGCCGGGCACCGCGCAAGAGCAGGGCGGCCTGATCAAGCACGGCGCCAAGCTGTTGTTCGCCTATTCGCAGGCCACGGTGCCGCTCGTCACCGTCATCACCCGCAAGGCGTTCGGCGGCGCCTATGACGTGATGGCGTCAAAGCACGTCGGCGGCGATCTCAACTACGCCTGGCCGACCGCGCAGATCGCGGTGATGGGGGCGAAGGGCGCGGTCGAGATCATTTTCCGCGCCGACATCGGCGACAAGGACAAGATCGCGGCGCGCACCAAGGAATACGAGGACCGGTTTCTATCTCCGTTCGTCGCAGCGGAGCGCGGCTACATCGACGACGTGATCATGCCGCGCTCGACGCGCAAGCGGATTGCGAGGGCGCTGGGGATGTTGAAGGGGAAGAAGGTCGAGATGCCGGCCCGGAAGCATGACAATTTGCCGGTGTGAGCCTAGAACAATTGGACACTTTTATTTTAGCCAAGTAGCGGTTTGTCGGATTTCTGAACAGTCATCGAGGGCATTTTGGGATGCCAAGTTCTGATCAAGAACAAAAACTTCTCGATCTAATGGTTGATCTCGAAAGGTTTTCTCGCGAGGTCAATTTTCCGTCTGGCATCAACATTTTTGAGGCTGCGGGAATGCATCTACAAGAGATTCGACACTCAAATTTCTTGGCGTTCCTCCTGCGCCCGCAGGAAGCACATGGCTTAGGTGCTGAGTTTTTCAGGCGCTTAGTACTGAAGGCAATAGACGCAAGTTCGCTTGATCCGCCACCTGTTAAGCCCATAACTGCGGCGTTGGCAGATTTTTCCGATGTCTTGGTTTCGAGGGAACACCGCAACATCGACATACTTATTGAATCTAAGGGGAATAACATAGTTGTTGTGATCGAAAACAAGATTGAGTCGTCTGAGAGTGAAAATCAACTTTCGAAATACGAGGCGATAGTCAATTCCGAATTTCCAGACGCGCAAAAGCTATTTGTTTTTCTCACTAAGGGTGGCGACCCACCATCGAATTTATTGTGGTCGGCAATAGACTATTCCGACGTGGTGGAATCGTTACAAGAAGCCAAGTTCTACCCGCAGTCGAACATAACTAATGAAGCTAAAGTGTTGGTCGATCACTACATAGCTTTGATTAGGAGGAATATCGTGCCGGACGAAGCGTTGGTCGAGCAATGTCGAAAGCTATATCTCAAGCACAAGAGCGCACTTGACCTTGTATTCAGATATGGAGAGGTGAACGCATTTGGCGCGGCGACAAATCAATTTTTCGATAGGCACAGTGAGCTTAAGCGGCTGTCTAGCAGCAATAGTCGAGCAACCTTTCTGCCGCTCACTTTGTTAGATGCCATACCGGAAATTGAGGGGACAAATTGGCAGGGGCAATCTCGCCCAGTCCTTTATTGGTTCAATCTGCAGCCCGGCAAGCTTGGCCTCGTTCTGGAGGTCGGCCCTTTGTTAAGCCCTGCGTTCAGCCGCGAAACGCTCGTCAAGATGCTACTAAAGCATTTTAAGACCAACACAAAAATTTATCCTACCTACACACGAGTTTACAGTGTGTACCAAAAGCTCAAGGATGAACAAGTCAGTGACCCCGAAGAACTTTTAAGGGTCATGAACGAACTATATGACAGTGTGGTCACCAGACATTTGGCGGCCGTCGAAGAAATTACGCGCGCTTTCTTTTTTCAGAAGGTATCATGAAGTGCGGCTTCGAAAGCGTAGCCAGTAGAGCGGATTAGCGTAGCGTAATCCGCCAGTTTTGTTTGGCGCAGCGCACTTCGCGATTGCGCCCTACGGCGGAGAACTAGGTATGCGGCCCCGCCAACTCACAGCGCCCTGATCTCAATCCCCTTCACCCGCTTTCCGATCGCGATCAGCCGCTTGTCGGCGCTAACCAGCGGCGCGCGCTCACGCTGGGCAAGCGCCAAGTAGAAGCAGTCGTAGATCGGATGCTTGAGGTCGATGGAAAGCTGCAGCGCATCCCCGGCGAGGTCTTGCAGCGGGATGAGCCGCGAAAAATGCGTCGTCGCCACCTCGAGCATGCGCCGCGTGTCCGGCTTCGCAAAGTCGCCGCGCCCAGCGCTTTTCCAGAGAGCGTTTCCGATTTCCGCGACGATCAGCGACGGCGCAATGAGGTCGGGGTCTTGAACGCGAAGGGCGACAGCCTTGTCGGACTGAGCTTCCGGTAAGATCCACTTGGCCGCGACGCTGGCGTCGATGACGAGCGTCACCGATAGCGCCCTTTGTTATCCCGAAACTCTCGAATGTCGGCAGTCGAGTCGCCGGATACCTTGCCGATCTTCGCTCTGATGCGGTCGGCCTCCGCCCAGATTTCCTCTTTGCCGGGCTTGGTGGCCGCGGCGAGCGCTTCGCGGGCAATTTCGTTCACGGACTTGCCTGCGGCCTTGGCCTTCAGCTTCAACCACTCGGCGGTTTGTTCATCGACGTTGCGGACCAGGATGTTGACCATGTCGCGACTCCAAATGATATCATCACGATATCATTGTCTGGCCGGGGTTTCAAGGCGTCGTAGGATGGGTTGAGCGCAGCGAAACCCATCATCTCGGTGCGAGACGAGACTCGGCGGGTTTCGCTGCGCTCAACCCACCCTACAAACCCGGCACCGGCTCGCTCACCGCCCGCGCCGTTGCTCCTTCCTCAATCGTCCGCTCCGCCGTGTTCAGCGCCTCGATCGCAAATCCCGCGGCGGCCTTGTAGCCCGCCATGAACGCCATGCGCTCCGTCTCCGGGATCACGTCGTCGATGTTGTCGAAGGTGCCGCCGCAACGCTCATCGACCAGATTGAGCAGCCCGAACGGCCCCGCGCCGCGGTTGCGCAGCACCACCTGCGAGATCGGCACGCACAGCTTGGCGTCGTAGGCGGCCAGCGCCTGCGGCGTCACGCCATGCTCGACCATGCAGGCGCCGAGAATGCGCGCATCGACGATCGCCTGGCTGCCGCCGTTGGAGCCGGTCGGATACATCGGGTGCGCGGCATCGCCGAGCAGCGTCACCGGGCCGTCCTGCCAGGTCGGGATGGGATCGCGGTCGATCATCGGATTTTCGAACACGCTGTCGGCTTGGCCGATCAGCGCCGGCACATCGAGCCAGTCCCAGACCCAGCCGTCGAAGTGGTGCGCGAACTCCGAAATCGGCACTTGGCGGAACCAGCCGCTCTGCTTCCAGCCTTCGGTGTTGTCCGCCGTCACCTCGGCGATCCAGTTGATCATGGAGAGGCCGGTGCGCGGATCGGGCTGCGAGATCGGGTAGAACACCATGCGGTGGCGATGGGTGCCGAGGCCGACGAACGAGGCGCCGGTGCGGATCGGCTTCTGCCAAGTGGTGCCGCGCCACATGATCGCGCCGCCCCAGTGGATCGGCGGCTGCGCGGGGTGCATCTGCGCGCGCACCGCCGAGTGGATGCCGTCGGCGCCGATCAGCAGCCTGCCGTTGTGCTCGGATGTGGAGCCGCCGGCGTGCGCGACCAGCACGCTGACGCCGGTGGCGTTCTTGCGGTAGCCGGTGACGCGGCAGCCGAGACGCACCGCATGGGGCCCGATCCGCTCTACCACGTTGTCGTGCAGCATCATGTGGAGTTGGCCGCGATGGACCGCGTATTGCGGCCAGTTGTAACCGGCGAGCAGGCCGCGCGGCTCGGAATAGATGTCGTTGCCGTTCAGTCCGACCAGCGCCCATTCTTTGGCGGGCAGGCCGATGGCGTCGAGGTCGCTTTGCGTGATGCCGAGATCGTAAAGCTCGCGCACCGCGTTGGGCTGCAGATTGATGCCGACCCCGAGCGGGCGCATCTCGCGTGCGGACTCGAACACGATGCAGGGCACACCGATCTGGTGAAGGGTCAGGGCGGTTGCGAGTCCGCCGATGCCGCCGCCAGCAATAATGACTAGGTCGCTTGTCACACGCTCGATCCCACGGCGATGAACGCCATTATGGCGCGGGGACGCCCGCCGACAAGCCGGAACCCGGCCGCTTCCAGAATGCCAGCAGGCGGGTGCAAGACCGGCGGAATCGTGTAATGCAGTCCCCGCGCCATTTGGTATCATCCAAACCCACTAGGAGGGCGAGAGATGCGGAATTTCACACGCCGGGATACATTGGCCGGGCTGGCGATCGCTGCGGCCAGCGGCGCCGTCATTCAACCCACCACAGCAAGAGCCCAAACCGCCGGACGAAAACCCATGACAACCGCATCAGGCCTCCAGATCATCGACACCCAAGCCGGCACCGGCGCATCGCCGCAGAGCGGCCAGATTTGCGTCATGCACTACACCGGCTGGCTTTACGAGAATGGCGCCAAGGGCAAGAAGTTCGACTCATCGGTCGATCGCGGCCAGCCGTTCGAGTTTCCGATCGGCGCGGGGCGCGTCATCAAGGGCTGGGACGAGGGCGTCGCCTCCATGAAGGTCGGCGGCAAGCGCACGCTCATCATCCCGGCCGAACTCGGCTATGGCGCGCGCGGCGCGGGCGGCGTCATCCCGCCGAACGCGACGCTGATGTTCGATGTCGAGCTGCTCGGCGTGAAGTAGCGGGACCGCTACTCCGTCTTGTTTGGAAAATCGCGGTCCGTTTCAACGCTGCGCAGATGCCTCAGCCGGCCGTTCTGCAACACGTAGAAGTGCCTTCCGAGGATGCCGCGCTCGTTGCGCGCGCCGGAGAGCACGACCAGCCTGCTGTTAAGCCGCACGTCAACCGGCTCGAAGCCATCCGGCACGTCGTCCCAGCCCGACATGTAGGGCAGCATGATCACGCGGCCGGTCGCAGCGTTCATCAGCGCGCTACCGATGCATGTGGTGCCGCACGGCCACGTCAGGCGGATGTAGCGGCCCGCCGCATCCGGCTTGGCGCCGTGTGAGAACGAGTCGGTGAGGCGCAGTCGTATTTCCTCGTGCAGCCCCCGGGGCGCCTTCATCCGCGCGACGCGGCCGTGATCGTGATAGGGAATGCCGGCCGGATATTCGTCAAACCGCGGAAGCTTGCCGGTGTAGGGCGGCGCCGGCGGCTTGCCCCGGCAGGCCAGCGTCCATTCGCCCTCGAGCGGGCCGCCGGTGCTGCGCAGGACATCCGGCAGCGCCATCTGGCCGACGCGCTGCCACACGATCTTGGCCTTCAGTTCGCGCAAATCGCTCACCGATCCCCAGTTCGGGCCGGACGTGCCGGGAATTTCCGTAAACGTCAGGTGACGGGCGGCGGCGCCTTCCTCGCCCTTCCAGACATGCACGACATACGGGAGCCGGCCGCGATCGGTGCGCTCCATCCATCGGCCGGAGCCGTATGCGCTGACGACGAGTGTGCGCTTGTCGGCGCTCTCAAGCCGGGCCAGCGCGCCGTCGCATTCCGAAGCCGCTGCGGCTGGCATCGCGCTGAGCACCAGCGCACAGAGCGACGCGCGCGCTCTTATCGAAGTCGATGTCGTCACGCAGAATCTTATAGCGCAAAGAAAAGCCGGCGGGATGCGCAAGGCGTCCCGCCGGCTGGATGGATATGGTTCGCTCAGTCCTTCAGATCGGCGGGCACCTTGCCGCCGTTCTCGGCGAGCTTCTTCATCACCGCCTTGTGCAGCCAGATGTTCATCTCGGCCGAGCCGTTGAGTTCGCCCTTATAGCCGAGTTCCTGGGCGAGCTGCTTGCGCGCGGTAAGACTGCTATCGAGATCGAGCACCTTCATCAGATCGACGATCGATTTGCGCCAATCGAGCTTTTCTTTCTTGGTGGCGGCGATGCCGGCCACCACGGCTTCGACATCGACGGGCGGCCCTGCGGGCGCGCCTGCCGCCGGTGCGGTCGGGGGCGACGCCGTGGTGCCCGCGGCCGGTGCGGCGCCTTCCGCTTTTGCTTTGCCGAAAATGGCGCTCATGATGGTGCCGAAAATGCTCATGCAAAATCTCCCGTTGGTGAGGTGGCCGGACACATCAAGGTAAGGGCAAAGGTCCGGCAAAGTCAGGCCCCCCGCGCCGGAAAGATTAGCCTGGGCGCCTACCGGGTTACCGGCCGAGGTCGTGCGGCTGTCATCTGGAATCCACCCGTGGGGCGGCACGAAGTTGCCGAACATTCGCCGCCCTGGCCGCGTTGTGTAAGCCCGGCGCAAAGCGCTACAATGAAATTTCACCGATATACGGGCTCAGCCGCGATGGCGCGATTTGGAATTCCCCGCCGGACCTTCGGCGTGAACGACAACGAGAAGACCCTGGTCAATTGGCGCCGCGGCTTGTTCCGGATCTGGGTTCTGATCTCTGTGGCCTGGCTGATGGGCTGGATGGTCTACCTGATCATGCAGGGCGTGCAGGGCCAGATCGCCACGCTGGGCGATTTCCTGGAAATCCCGGTGCTGTTGTTCGGCCCGCCGGTGGCGCTGCTGTTTTTCGGCGTTGCCGCCGGATGGGCGTTCCGCGGTTTCCGCATTGAGGATCGCCCCGCGGGCCCGCCGGCCTGACCGGACGGAAGCAGGCTAACGCCAGCCGCCGCCGCCGTTCACGTACACCGTATCTGCTGTCATAAACTCGCAGGC
The DNA here is from genome assembly GCA_021730985.1 of Hyphomicrobiales bacterium. Classification (GTDB taxonomy): domain Bacteria; phylum Pseudomonadota; class Alphaproteobacteria; order Rhizobiales; family Xanthobacteraceae; genus Z2-YC6860. Next base: position 86,387 of record JAKFYI010000014.1, read on the forward strand.
GTCCGAGCACATGAACAGCACCAGTTCGGCGATCTCGCCGGCTTCGCCGAACCGCCCCATCGGCACGTCCTCGAGGAATTTCTTGGCAAGCTCCGGCGATGTCGCGGCCGCATCCTGGAACGGCGTGCGCACCGGCCCCGGCGAGATCGACAGCGCGCGAATGCCCTGCGAGGCGAACTCGCGGGCGACGCCCATCGTCATGGTCACGACCGCGCCCTTTGCCGCTGCATAGTGGATCGACGAGCCCGGCCCGCCGCGCCGGTGCGCCATGCTGCCGACGTTGACGATCACGCCGAATTTGTTCTCCAGCATGTGTGGCAGGACCGCCTGCATGCCGTACAGGGTGCCCTTCACGTTGAGGTCGAAGGTCTTCTCGACCAGGTCGTCGTCGATCTCGAGAAACTTGGAACGGCGGATCGCGGCCCCCGCCGAATTGAAGAGAAAATGCACGGTGCCGAACGCGCCGATCGCGCGCTTGACTGTATCGTCCACCTGCGCACGCTTGGTCACATCCAGCTTAATCGCCAGCGCCTGGCTGCCCTTGGCGTTGACCAGAGCTGCGGTTTCCTTGGCCCCCGCCTCGTTGAGGTCGGCGCAGACCACGTTGGCGCCCTCGCGCGCGAAAATCAGCGCGGCGGCGCGGCCGATGCCGCTGGCGGCGCCGGTGATGACGATGGTCTTGCCTTGAAAGTAGTCCGGCGTCTTCGGCACGGCGACCTCCCCACATGTTCGTTGGGAGGAGCCTAGCGCGCTATTCCTTCACCCGCACCTTGGTGGCGATCGGGCCGGTATCGCCCACCGCCTCGATGTAATGCACCTCGCGACCGCGCTTGAGACTGTCGAAATCGCCGGACAGAATACTGTTGCGGTGGAAATAGAGCAGGCCACCCTCCTTGGTCATGAGAAACCCGAAATCGCGCTCCGGCGTCATTTCGGCGACCTGGCCGAGAAATTCGTTACTGGCCTCATGGCCGCCCACTGTGGTGCGGTCGTTGCGCTGGTCCTTGAATGCGGTGAGCTGGCGCTCCGCGATACGAAACGCCTCCTTGATCGCGGTCTGCAGGTCGGGCTGCTGGAACTTGCGCTGCAGATGATCGGGCTCATGCGACACCACAATATCCTTGTGGCCCGGCAGGCTGATCTCAATACGAACCACCGGCGGAATGGTGTGGCGGGTGTTGTTGGCGCGCTTCTCCACCCGGACCCGGCAGGTGATCATCCGTTCGTAGATGCGCTCCAGTTCGGCCACATGCCCGCGGATAACGTTTTCGGCCCACTCCGATTTGTCGATGTTGTGGAAGGCAATTTCCATCGGGATTTGCATGGGTCACCGCTCTTTGGTTGGACCAAGTCAACGCTTGGGACGGCTCATGGTTCGCTCGTGTTGCGCTGCGAAGGCCGTATTCCGGGCCAAGCCAGCGGGTTAGGATAGTTCAACACTGAATTGGGAGGATCACCATGAAAAGACTCGTTCTTTGCGCCGCTTTCACAGCCATCGCGTTCGCCGTTCCTGCCACGGCCCAACAGGCGCCGGTGCAGCCCGCGCCGGTGACTCGCACTCCGATCGGCAAGACCGAGGTGCCGGGCTCCAACTACGAAGTCATTACAGCAATGGTGACGATCCAGCCGGGTTTCAAGGCCGGCCGTCACAACCATCCCGGCACGGTGCAGGCCCAGGTGCTGGAGGGCGAGTTCATGATCCAGTTCGACGGCGAGCCGGAGAAAATCTTCAAGGCCGGACAATCTCTGGAAGTGCCGAACCAGGCGATCCACAACGAAGGCGCGCTCGGCTCCGTGCCGGCCAAGCTGATCGCCGTCTATGTGGTCGAAAAGGGCAAGCCGCTGGTTAATCCGATCAAGTAGGCACGCCTGGTGCCGACCGACGTTCTGCTCGGCGTGCTGTCGCTTGTCGCGCACGCCGCCATCGCCATGACGGCGGCGCTGGCGGCGGGCCGGCGCAGCATGGATTGGGTTGGCGTTGCGTTGCTCGGCTGCGTCACCGCGCTCGGCGGCGGCTCGGCTCGCGACGTCCTGCTGGGTCACTATCCGCTGTCCTGGGTGGCCAACCCGTGGCTGCTGGCGCTGACCGCGGGGGCAGCGCTTGCCACCATCGCGCTGGCGCGGGTGGTGCACCACTTGCGGGTCGTGTTTCTCATCCTCGACGCGATCGGCCTGGTGGTGTTCACCATCACGGGCTGTCAGGTCGCGTTGCAGATGAACCAGCCGCTGCCGATCGTGATCGTTGCCGGACTGATTACCGGCTGCGTCGGCGGCGTGATCCGCGACATGCTGTGCAACGACATCCCGCTGCTGTTCCGCGCCGAGCTCTATGCCAGCGTTTCGGTGGTTACCGGGGCAGTCTATGTCGGTGCGCTGCACGCGGGCCTCGGTGTTCATGCCGCGCCGCTGGTGGCGTTCGTGCTGGGGCTGACGTTCCGGCTGCTCGCCATCCGTTACAAGTGGGAGATGCCGAAGTTCGTCTACACCCGGGACCTGCACTAGAACGCCGTGGATGCGCGCCGCACTCGGCACAATGTTGCCGCAAGCTTTGCTAGGATCGGCCCGAGCCTGGACGAATCTTGAAGTTTTCGGGGGCCGCATCCCATGTTTTCGAGAGCCGCGCTGCTGGCCGTGTTGGCGGCCGTCATTCTGCTGCAACCCTCCCAGGCGCCGGCTCAGAGCGGCGACGACTGCCAGCCGTTCGGGCGCATGCCGAACTATGTTCCGATGCATAAGGGCGCGTTGCCGCGCAACTATGACGGCATCGAGGTCCGGATCAAAAAGGGCGGCGACTACGAGGTGCAGTTCGTGGCCGGCCGCGCCTGCCGGCAGGTCTATACGATCCGCGATGGCGCGCGCGAGGCGAGCGACCTCGAAATCCAGAAGAACTACCTGAGCCAGGCCGCCAAGATCGGCGGCAGACAGGTCTATGCCGACGACCGCCATCTGTTCGTGCGCGGCGGCGCGCCGGGCAAGGAGACTTGGCTCTATCTCTACAGTCAGGAAAACGAGATCCAGGTCACCGTCATCGAGGTGCAACCGTTCAAGCCGACGCTGACCGCGCCATCCGGCGCCGATCACCGGCTGTTCGGTCATATGCCGAACTACTCCGGGAAGGGGGAGAAGCGGAGCTTCGACAAGTTCACCTTCAATTTCAAGGACGGCGACGACACCAAGGATATCGAGGTGCAGGGCGGGCGCCACGCGGTGGTGTACCTGCCGCGCGACAACGCCACCCATTCCAGCGATCTCGACGTGCGCGAGAACTACCGTTCCGCGATCGAGGCGCTCGGCGGCCAGGTGCTGTTCAGCGAGGATCGCACCCTGTCGGCGCGCGCGGACGTGAGGGGCCAGACCATCTGGCTGCACATCTACACCCAGGAAAACGAAATCCAGCTCAACGTCATCGAGGAAAAGGCGTTCGAGGCCAGCATCAAGACGCCCGCGGCGAGCGTGCTTAAGGCGGCGCTCGACAAGGATGGCCGGGTGGCGCTCTACGTCAACTTCGATTCCGCCAAGGCGGCGCTGCTGCCCGATGCACAGCCCGTGATCGCCCAGGTCGTGAAGCTGCTACAGGACAATCCGGCGCTGAAGCTGTCGATCGAAGGCCATACCGACAACATCGGCGGCGACGACTACAACAAGAAGCTGTCCGCCGCGCGTGCGGCAGCGGTGGTGGCGGCAGTCTCGGGGCAGGGGATCGGCAAGGACCGGCTGGCGTCGAGCGGATATGGCGCCGAGAAGCCGATTGCCGACAACGGTTCGGGCGAGGGACGGGCGAAGAACCGCCGGGTCGAGCTCGTGAAACGCTGATCAGCGCCCGCTCAGGCCGGAGACTTCCACGGATCGGCCGGCGCGGTGGAAACCTGATCGGCCGAGGACGAATCCGGTGCGTCCGGCGCCATGGTCACGGCTTCCGGCTGCATCGGCTCGGGCTGCAGCGAGGCCGCCTGCTCGGCGGGCTTCTGCTCGACCTTGACCTCGGGCTTCCAGCCGGCCGCGAAGCCGACTTCGGTGAGCTGATAGGTGTAACGGTCGCGCAGGTGCTGTTTGATCCAGCGGCTGTCGATCGCGAAGTTCAGCCCGCGCTGGAAATCGGCGTCGCGCACGTCGAAAAAATTGTTCCGCCGCAGCGTGCCGCCCGCAACGATCCTGTAGCGCATGAAAATGCCAAGGATTTGACGGCCGACATCTTCATCCGACAACCGAGGGGGCATGGGGTCCATCGCTTCCGAGGTGGTGTGTGAAATTGCTACGCCAAAGATTCGCGGTGCGTAAGGTCTGATGAGAAATTAGCTGTGCGTTGTTGGCGCGTTGCGTCATTTCAAATATCGGCGTCGCATCTCTGCATCACACCGCACGCCGCGTTGGAAATCGTTGGCTCGGCAATCGCTTGTGCGAGCACACGCACGGTGTGCAGTGCACGCGTGCGCGCGCTTTTCCCCGATGTTCGACGCATACCGCGGCCGCGACTTATCCCCGTTTTACCCGTTGCTCGCCCGGCTCGGCCGCCGGACGCAACCTCCGGCGGTGGCGCTCGACGCAAAGAGGCGCTTTGCGGGCGGCGGTTGCGGTGACACAATGGCTTCAAAGCGAAAAACACATCAGGGAGACGACAATGAGCAAGCGGCTGGCGTTGGCTGCATTTTCCGCTGTGATCGCTGTGGTTCCGTTCACCGCCGCAAGCGCTTATCCGACCAAGCCCATCACCATGATCCTTGGATTTGCGCCCGGCGGACCGAGCGACGTGATGGCCCGGGTTCTTTCCAAGAAAATGGAAGAACTCCTAAAGCAGCCGATCATCATCGAGAACAAGGCCGGCGCGGGCGGAACCATCGCCGGCAATCTGGTGGCGCGCGCCGCGCCCGATGGCCATACCATCATGTTGGCGAGCGGCAGCATCCTGGCGATCAACGTCACGCTCTATAAGAACGTCCAGTACGACAGCATCAAGGATTACGCTCCGATCAGCATGCTGGGCGTGCAGACCAACGTACTCTACACGCACCCTTCGGTGCCGGCCAACAATATCAAGGAGTTCGTGGCCTATGCGAAGGCCAACCCGGGCAAGCTCTCGTTCGGCTCGGGCGGCGTCGGCACCCCGGCGCATCTGGCGGGCGAATTGCTCCGCATCAAGGCGGGGATCGACTACACCCACATTCCCTTCAAGGGCACGGGTCCGACCTTGCAGGCCGTCATCGGCAATCATGTGCCGACCGCATTCAACCCGCCTTCGCCGCTGATGCCGCATATCGCCGAGAAGACCATCAAGGCGATAGCCATCACCACGCTGGAGCGCACGCCGGTCTTGCCGCAAGTGGAGACAATGGCCGAGACCTATCCGGGCTTCGATGCGGCGACTTGGCACGCCATCGTGGCGCCGGCGGGGACGCCGAAGGACGCGGTCATGGCACTCAACAAGGCGATTGTCGGCGCCCTGGCAGACCCGGTGGTTCGCAAGGCGCTGACTGACTCCGGCGTCGATATCAAAACCAGCACCCCGGAATGGCTCGGCGACTATATCAAGTCCGAGATCCCGAAATGGGCCGAGGTCATCAAGGCCTCCGGCGCCAAGGCCGAGTGATCGAGTTACGGAGTGACAATGAGCGGACGCAAACCGGTCGAATACCGCGACGCGCCGCCCGCCGTGCGGGCGGTGTTCGATGACATCAAGGCGACGCGTCAGGTCGAGGACGTCAACAATTTCTGGAAGCATCTGGCGAACGATCCCCTCACGCTCAAGCGCACCTGGGAATCCGTCAAGGAGATCATGGCGCCCGGCGCGCTCGACGTCCGGACCAAGGAGATGGTCTATCTGGCGATCAGCGTCAGCAACGGCTGCGAATATTGCACCGCGAGTCATGGCGCCGCCGCGCGCAAGGCCGGCATGACGGATGCGATGTTCGGCGAGCTGATGGCGGTGGTCGGGATGGCGAACGAGACCAACCGGCTCGCCAACGGCTATCGGGTGCCGGTCGACGAGGCGTTCAACCGCTGAGCCTATTTCATCCAGTCCCGCAGCGGCTTGCGGAAGTCGCCCCGCGTCACGATGGTGTGCAGGCGCTTGAGTTTGCCGTTGTCGAACAGGAAGAAGTGCCAGCCGGACGGACGTTTCTCGCTGATTTCGCCGGCGAACACGATCAGCCGGCTGGCGCGGCGGAATTCGATGTCGCGAAATCCGTCGTGGACTTGCTTCCAGCCGGAGTTGGTGATGTCGCTGGGCAGCAGCTTGCCGGTCTGGGTGTCGAGATACTCGATCGCCGAGCAGTTCTTGCCGCAGCTCAGCATCACGATGGCATAGTGCCCGGCAAAGCTGGTGCCGCCGTCGGCGATCGCCTGATAATAGGTGGAGGAGCTACGCCGATCGTCGGTGTCCAGCGCCAGTGGCGCGGCTTTCCCGGTGTAAACTTCTTTGACCGGGTGGTCCTCGAAGCGGGGCACGCGCTTGCGCGACTGGGCGTCCGCATCGAGGCACGAAAGCCCCAGCAAGACGATGCACAGTATGAGGCTGACAAGCGGCTTCATCGTTGGCTGACGGTTGGCGGCGGTGGCATATTTCCTTCGTAACGTAACACAGCGAGATTGCAGATGCCGATCAGCTATCGCGGGTTTCTCTTCGCCATTGCGGCGGGCGCCGTCCTCGCCGCAGCGCAGGCTTCGGCGCAGCCCTATCCCAAGAAGCAGGTGATCAGGATCATCGTGCCGCAGGCCGTGGGCAGCGCGACCGACACGGTGGGGCGGCTGCTGGCGACGCATATCGGCAACGAGCTCGGTCAGCAGATCATCGTCGACAACCGCCCCGGCGCCGGCGGTCTGATTGGATCGGAAGCTGCGGCCAAGGCGCCGCCCGACGGCTACACGCTGTTCCTTCCCAACATCTCGACCCACGGAGTCAATCCGGGGCTCTATGCCAAGCTGCCCTACGATCCGGTCAAGGATTTTGCGCCGATCGGCCTGGCTGGCGGAACGTCCAACATCCTGATCGTCAACGCCGAGTTGCCGATCAAGTCCGTGAAAGAGCTGATCGAGCACGCCAAGGCCAAGCCTGGGACGTTGCGTTATGCGACGCCGGGGCAGGGCAGTTCGCAGCATCTGGCGGTCGAGCTGTTCCGGACGCTCGCCGGCGATCTCGACATCACGCACCTGCCGTATCGCGGCAGCGGACCGGGCGTGACCGCGGTCATGAGCGGCGAGGCGTCGTTCATGATGCCGGCCGCGCCGTCGGCGCTGCCTGCGATCCGAAGCGGACGGGCGCGGGCGATCGCGGTGACCGGCGCCAAGCGTCATCCGGACTTTCCCGACGTGCCGACCATCGCCGAGACGTTCCCAGGCTACGACGTGACGTCATGGTATGGGCTCTCGGCGCCGGCCGGAACGCCGCAGGCGGTCATCGACCCTATCTCCGCGGCGCTGCGCAAGGCGCTCGCCAATCCCGAAACGGTGAAAGGCCTGATGGCGGCCGGCATGGAGCCCGCGACGAGTACGCCGGAGGAATTCGCGGCGTTCATCAAGGCGGAAATCGAGAAGTGGACCAAGGTCATCCGCCAAGCCAACATCACGATCAACTAGGACCAACGACCATGGGCACGTTCGGCAGGCTGGCCCTGCACACCTGGACTCTCGACACCACGCCGCTGGACGTGGCGATCAAGGCGGCGCGCGACGGCGGCTTTGACGCGGTCGAACTGCGCCGCACCGATTTCAAGCGTTGCTACGAAAAGGGCCAGAGCAACGGCGCCGTGCTGGACATGGTGCGGGCGGTGAACATTCCCGTTTGCACGCTGGGCTGCGAGTACGGCTGGCTGTTCGCGACCGGTGACGAAAGCACCCGGCTGTTCGACGACCTTGAGGTCACCTGCGACAACGCGGTGGAACTGGATTGCCCGCTCATCATGTGTGCGCCGGGGCAGAATGTCGGGCCGGTCAGCGATGCGATCGAGAATTTGAAGCGCGGCGCCGACATCTGCGGCAAGCGCGGCCTGAAGCTCGCGATCGAGTTCAATTCGCAGCATGCGGTGCTCAACAGCATTGCTACGTTGCGCGAAATGCTGGTCGGCGCCGATCGCGCCAACGCCGGAATGCTGCTCGACGCCTACCACATGGAGCGCAGCGGGGCGGGCGGCCGAGGTTTTGCCGGCGTCGCGCCGGAGGAGATCGCGGCATTTCAATACAGCGATACGCCACCTGCGCCGGTGGCGGCCGGCGTCAAGCGTCCGACCGATCGCCTGCCACCGGGCAAGGGCATCGTGCGCTGGCTTGAGGTGTTCAGCCTGCTCAAGGAAAAGGGCTTTGACGGCTATCTCAGCTATGAGGCGCCCAATCCGGCCCAGTGGGAGCGGCCGCCTGTCGAAGTCTGCCGCGAAGCGGTCGCCGACACGCGCGCGCTGATCGCCAAGGCTTTGAGCTGAAGATGGCTTTGAGCTGAAGATCCCACAAGCAACAACCCCGGCCGTCAGGCCGGGGTTGTTGGCGCCGCTCTGCTTTACTGTGCGCCTTGACCGGTGGTCGAAGGCGCCGGGCGCTGCGCGGTCGGCGGCGTCGGCAGGGCCGACGGCGGGGACAGCGTGCTTTGGCCCGGAGGCGGCGCGGTCATGCTGGTGCTGGCTTGGTCGGTGGTCGGCGCGCGGCCGAACACGAACACCAGCAGCAGCGCCAGAACGATGCCGCCGGCAACCCAGCCCCACATGGCGTTGGATTTGTCCAACTCGCCGAGACGCTGGCGCGGAAAGTCGTCTTGCAGCGGCGGCTCGCTGAGCCGCGGATCGGTATAGCGAGGATCAGACATGAGAGGCTCCTGTTCTCGTCCCTGCTGGTCGGGACATCTCCCTGCTGATCGGGACAATTCGGTGCCCGCGCCGATTGTTCCTTGTCGGCGCGAGGAACCGGCTGGAATCTGCGAAGTCCCGGACGGCACTGAGAAATTCCGCTAGATAGCCCTGCCATGCCGGAACCTGTCCCCCGCCATTCGCTGACCGATCTCGCCGTTTTCGCGGCGCCCGCCGTGTTCCTGGTGCTGTGGTCGTCCGGGTTCGTCGGCAGCAAGCTCGGCATGCCATACGCCGAGCCGATGACATTTCTCACCATCCGCATGGGAGGGGTGGTGGCGCTCCTGGCTGTCATCGTGATTGCGACACGGCCGCAATGGCCTGACCGCGCGGGACTGTGGCACAGCGCGATCGTCGGCGTGCTGGTGCACGGCTGCTATCTCGGCGGCGTGTTCGTCGCGATTGCAGACCGGATGCCGGCGGGACTCGTCGCGCTGGTGGTGAGCCTGCAGCCGGTGCTGACCTCGACGCTGGCGAACCGGCTGCTTGGCGAGCGAGTGACCCAGCGGCAGTGGTTCGGGCTCGCGCTTGGCGTCGTCGGTGTCTATTTCGTCGTGCATGGCCGCACCGAAGGCGAGGGCACGTTGCTCGCCTGGATCGCGTGCGTGATCTCGCTGCTCGGCATCACGCTCGGCACGCTCTACCAGAAGCGGTTTGGCGGCGCGATCGAGTGGCGCACCGGCTTCCTGGTTCAGTATGCGGCGGCGGCGCTGTTGTTCTGGCTTGCCGCGCTGATGTTCGAGACGCGCGTGGTGCAGTGGACGCCGTCGTTCATTTTCGCGGTGTCGTATCTTGTGCTGGTGCTTTCGCTCGGCGCGATCTGGCTGTTCTACTTCCTGATCCGGCGCACAGCGACCACGCGCGTGGTGAGTCTGCTCTATCTGATGCCGCCGCTCACGGCGCTGATGTCTTGGGTGCTGTTTGACGAACGCCTCGCGCCGCTGGCAATCGCCGGAATGGCGGTCTGCGTCGCGGGCGTAGCCCTGGTCAACTGGCGGCCGGGCCGGGCGTGAGCTAGGCTTTCCTCCGGTTAAGGGAGGGGCCGATGCTTGTTTCCCGCAGCCGTTGTCTTGCGCTTGCGCCGCTTGCCGCGGCCGTTTCCATCGCACTGTCCGGCCACGCCCGCGCCCAATCCGTCGAGGAGTTCTACCGCGGCCGCGCGATGCCGCTGGTGATCGGCTTCAGCGTCGGCAGCGCCTACGACCTCTACGCCCGGCACCTCGCTCGCTTCATGGGCCGTTACATTCCCGGCAATCCGACCATCGTGCCGCAGAACATGCCGGGCGCGGGCAGCCAGCGCGCGGCGCAGTACATCTATTCGGTCGCGCCCAAGGACGGCAGCGTGTTCGGCACCATGTCGCGCAGCATGCCGGTCGAGCCGTTGCTCGGTGACGCGAAGTTCGACGGCCGACAGTTCTCCTGGATCGGCAACATCGCCAACAACAACAGCCTGTGCGCGATGTGGCACACCGTCGGCATCAAGACCTGGCAGGACGTGATCACCAAGCCCTACGTGCTGGGCGCGCAGGGGCCGGGCTCCGATCTCGACCTGTTTGCGACGCTGCTGAAGAATGTGTTCGGCGCCAAAGTGAAGATGGTGACCGGCTATCAGGGCGGCAACGACGTCAACCTGGCGATGGAGCGGCGTGAGGTCGATGGCCGCTGCGGCTGGTCGTGGGACAGCATCCGCAGCACGCGGCCGGATTGGATCCGCGACAAGAAGATCGATCTGCTGCTGGTGTTCGCACTGGAGAAGTCGCCGGACATTCCGGCCGAGGTGCCGCTCGCGCTCGACAAGGCGCCGAACGAGGAGATGCGGCAGGTGCTGCGGGTCCATCTCGCGGCTCAGGCGTTCGGGCGGCCGTTTGCGGCACCGCCCGGCATTCCAGCCGATCGCAAGGCCGCGCTGCGGACGGCGTTCGATGCCACCATGAAGGATCCGGAGTTCATCGCCGAGGCGACCAAGGCGGGGCTGGACGTGAGCCCGATCAACGGCGCCGAGATCGACCGGCTGCTCGCGGGAATATACCGGTTGCCGCCGGAGCTGATCGAGAAGGCCAAGCAGGTGATGAAGAACTAGCTCTTCTTCGTCATCACCAGCTGGGTCTGCGTCACCAGCGCCGCGAGCTTGCCGTCGGCGCGCGTGACACGCGTTTGCCAGACCGTGGTGGTGCGGCCGCGATGCAACGGCGTGCATTCGGCGTGCGCGGTCTCGCCGACGGGAATCCCCGTGAAGAAATTGGTCTTGCTCTCGATCGTGGCGGTGATCTGGCCGGCCTGCAGGTTTGCCACCGCGGCGGTGCCGCCGAGATTGTCGGCCAGCGCCATCAGCGCGCCGCCGTGCAACACGCCGTTGCGGTTGCTGAGCTTGTCGGTGACGAGCATCTCCGCGGTGACGCGTTCCGGGGAGACGTGGGTGATCGTCATGCCCATGAAGTCGGCGAACGGCGGCTGTTGTTCGGCGCTCCAGCGCCCGGCGGGTTTGTCGTTCATGGCTTCGCTTGTGAAATCGAGGAGATGGCCCGGCGCGGTGATGGCCGGGGTTCCGAAAAGATCATGGCGCAGCCGAAAAAGAAAGCGGGACGCTTGGGTTTCAACCGCCGCGAGGTCTGCCGCCGCGCGCAAGCCATCCGGCGGCAAGCTTGAGGTCTTCCTCGATCAGTCCGTGATCGGCCTCCAGTACCTCGAAGGTCGCCTCGGCGCCGGCTTCGCCCAGCAACGCGGCGAGCAGGCCGGCCTGTTGGCTCGGGATCAGCGCGTCGTGGCGGCCGGTCAGCAGCAGCACCGGAAGGCTCTTGAGGTCCGGCAGCGGCCGCGGATCGTATGGCAGCATGGCGCGCATCAGGATAGCCCCAGCCAGAGCGTCGGGCTCAGCCAGCATCAGCGACCACGCGATGTTGGCGCCGTTGGAATAGCCGAGCGCGACTGGCTGCTCGATCCCATAGGCCGCGCGTGCGCGTTTGACGAATTCGCCAAGCTCGGCGGTGCGCCGCTTGAGATCGTCGAGGTCCCACACACCTTCCTCGCTGCGGCGGAAGAAGCGCACCATGCCGCGCTCCACGTTCTTGCCGCGCGGGGAGAGAATGCCGGCGCCCGGCGCAATGCGCTGCGCGAGCGGCAATAGATCGTTCTCGTCGCCGCCGGTGCCATGCAGCAAGAGCAGCGTCGGCTTGTTCTTGTCCGCGGCCGGGATGAACCGGTGGATGAATCCGAGATCGTCGGTCATGGCTCAAAATCAAAAGGGCGCGGCTCATGCCGCGCCCCGCAGATTATAGGAACCGGTTTCGCCTGCCGCTAGCGCGGCTGCGGCAGGATGCGGATGTACGGCTTCGGCGATTTCCAGCCCTGCGGAAACAGCTTCTTGGCGTCTTCGTCGCTGACCGAGCCCGCGATGATGACGTCTTCGCCGTTCTTCCAGTTCACCGGCGTCGCCACCTTGTGCTTGGCGGTGAGTTGCAGCGAGTCGATGACACGCAGCACCTCGTCGAAATTGCGGCCCACCGTCATCGGGTAGACCAGCACCAGCTTCACCTTCTTGTCCGGGCCGATGATGAAGACGTTGCGAACCGTCTGGTTGTCGGCTGCGGTCCGCTTGGCGGGATCGCCCGACACCGCGGCAGGCAGCATGCCGTACAGCTTCGACACGTTGAAATCGACGTCGCCGATCATCGGGTAGTTCGGGGCGAAGCCCTGCGTCTCCTTGATGTCGGCGGCCCAGCCGGCGTGCTTGTCGATGGGATCGACCGAGAGCCCGATGATCTTGACGCCCCGCTTGTCGAACTCCGGCTTGATCTTGGCCATGTAGCCGAGCTCGGTGGTGCAGACCGGGGTGAAATCCTTGGGGTGCGAGAACAGCACCGCCCATTTGTCTCCGATCCAGTCGTGAAAGCGGATCCGGCCTTCCGTGGTCTCGGCCTCGAAATCGGGTGCGGTGTCGTTGATCGAAAGAGCCATGCAAGCCTCCAAGAGTGCAATGATCCAGTGCAGTGATGTGCCGAGAATATAAGCGCCGCGACCGGGCACGATAAGCCACGGATATTCCAAAGGTGCCGCCGACGGCGGAAAGAATCTCTCGGGATGCATGGCCGCGGTAGCATGACCCTTGCATCGCTGCTAGACAGGTGGGCCGGGCGAAACGTCAGCAGTGTGGGCATGTTCAAGCGCATTCTCATCGCCAACCGTGGCGAGATCGCCTGCCGGATCATCAAGACCGCGCGCCGCTTGGGTATCGAGACCGTTGCGGTCTATTCCGAGGCCGACCGCGATGCCTTGCATGTCGAGATGGCGGACCACGCGGTCCTGATCGGCCCGCCGGCCGCGGCTGAGAGCTATCTCGTCATCGACAAGATCGTCGACGCCGCCCGCAAGTCGGGGGCGGAGGCGGTCCATCCCGGCTACGGCTTCTTGTCCGAGCGCGAGGCGTTTCCCAAGGCGCTGGAAAAGGCCGGCATCGTTTTCATCGGCCCGAACCCGGCGGCCATCGCCGCGATGGGCGACAAGATCGAATCCAAGAAGGCCGCCGCGCGTGCCAAGGTCTCCACCGTGCCCGGCCACCTGGGCGAGATCGCCGACGCAACCCACGCGATCAAGATCGCGGGCGAGATCGGCTACCCGGTGATGATCAAGGCCTCCGCCGGCGGCGGCGGCAAGGGCATGCGCATCGCCTATTCCGAGTCCGAGGTGGCGGAAGGCTTCGCCCGTTCCAAGTCGGAGGCGAAATCGTCGTTCGGCGACGACCGCATGTTCATCGAGAAGTTCATCGTCAATCCGCGCCACATCGAAATCCAGGTGCTGGGCGACAAGCACGGCAACGTGATCTATCTCGGCGAGCGAGAATGCTCGATCCAGCGCCGCAATCAGAAGGTGGTGGAGGAGGCGCCGTCGCCGCTGCTCGACGAGGCGACCCGCAGGGCGATGGGCGAGCAGGCCGTCGCGCTGGCGAAGGCGGTTGGCTACGACAGCGCCGGAACGGTCGAGTTCGTCGCGGGCCAGGATCGCAGCTTCTTCTTCCTCGAGATGAACACGCGGCTTCAGGTCGAACACCCGGTGACCGAGCTCATCACCGGCATCGACCTGGTCGAGCAGATGATCCGCGTCGCATCCGGCGAAAAGCTCAGCCTCAAGCAGGCCGACGTGAAGCTGAACGGCTGGGCGGTCGAGAGCAGGCTCTATGCCGAGGATCCGTATCGCAATTTTCTGCCGTCGGTCGGCCGGCTGAGCCGCTACCGCCCGCCGGACGAAACGGTGCTCGACGGCATCACGGTGCGCAACGACACCGGCGTCTTTGAGGGCGGCGAAATCTCGATCTACTACGATCCGATGATTGCCAAGCTCGTTACCCACGGGCCGACCCGCGCGCAGGCGATCTCAGCGCAGTCGAACGCGCTCGATGCGTTCGTGGTGGATGGCATCCGGCACAACATCCCGTTCCTGGCCGCGCTGATGGCGCACCCGCGTTGGCGCGCCGGCGAGCTCTCCACCGGCTTCATCGCCGAGGAATTTCCCGAGGGCTTTCACGGCGTCGCAGCGGAAGGCGCCGCCGCCGAGCGGCTCGCCGCCGTGGCTGCCGCGATCGACCACGTTCTGGGCGAGCGCAAGCGCAGCATTTCCGGCCAGAAGCCAGGCCGCGCCGTGACCCGCGAGCGCCGCCGTGTGGTCAAGCTCGGCGACGCCGAACTCACGCTCGACATCGCGCGCGAGGCCGACGGCATCGCTGTGCAGTTCGTCGATGCCAAGGGCAATTCCGGCGCCTCGCGGGTGCTGTTGTCGTCCTGGAAGCCCGGCGACCCGGTGTGGTCCGGGCTGATCGACGGTGCGCCCGCTGCAGTGCAGGTGCGCACGATCCTCAACGGCTTCCTGCTGGCGCATCACGGCGTCGAGGCCAAGACCTATGTCTACACCGAGCGCGAGGCGGAGGCGGCGCGGCTGATGCCGGTCAAGGTCGCGGCCGGCGCCGGCAAGCAGGTGCTGTGTCCGATGCCGGGCCTCGTGGTGTCGCTCGCAGTGGCCGAGGGCCAGGAGGTCAAGGCAGGCGAGACTCTGGCCGTGGTCGAGGCCATGAAGATGGAGAACGTGCTGCGCGCCGAGCGCGACGGCACCATCAAGGCGATCCGCGTCAAGCCGGGCGACAGCCTCGCGGTCGATGCCGTGATCATGGAGTTCGCCTGAGGGTGGGGAACGTTCTCCGCCGCCGTGGCCTCGTCCCATGGACCGTGGCACGATTGCCGGCATGAGCGTGCTGTCTCTGCTGTTCTCCCGGTCCGGCGTACTGGCGCCCAAGCCGTTCGGCATCGCGGTGACGTTGCTCTACGTCGCGAATTTCCTGTCCCAGATGCTGCTGTCCGGGGATGTGACCGCGCAAGCCGGCTTGTGGCCGTTCGCCATCGTGCAGGCCGTGCTGATCTGGAACTGGATCGTGCTGCATGTGAAGCGCCTGCGCGACGCCGCAAAGTCGAGCGGCCTCGCGATCGGGATTGCCTGCCTTTACATGCTGACGATCGTGCTGGTGCTGCTGGTCATGGTGATGATCGTCGCCACCGATGCCAGCACCGAGACCGCGCGAACCGGGCAGGGGCTGATCCGGCTGTTCCTGGTGCTCTATCTGTTCGCCATGCTGGTGGGCAGCCCGGAATTCGGCGTGATGACCTTCTGGCTGATGGGGTTCATGGCGCTGCTGTTGATGCCGCTGATGGTCGCGTTCGGGTTCTCTATCTGGACCGGCACAAGGCCGAGGATACCCGAGGTGCCGTGATGCTGCACTTCGCCTACGGCTCGAACATGAGCCGCAAGCTGATGCGCCGCTTCGCTCCCGCCGCCCGGCCGGTCGGCGTGGCGCGGTTGCCCGGCCACCGCTTTGTCATCACCGCTGACGGCTACGCTTCGGTCGCGCCGGACCGCGGCGCGATCGTGTACGGCGTGGCGTGGCGGCTGACCGCGCGCGATCGCGTGACCCTCGATGGCTGGGAGAACGTGGCGGCTGGCCTCTACACCGCGCGGATGCTTCCCGTGCAAGTGGAGGGGCGGCGCGCCCAGGCGCTGGTCTATGTGGGACGGCCGGGCGGTGAAGGCGCGCCCAAGCCCGGCTACATGGAACTGGTGCGCGCCGCGGCCAGGGAGTGGGACTTGCCGGCCGACTATTGCCGTGGCCTGGAGCGGTTCACGGCCGCGCGCTGGCGCGGCGGGACCGCACCATTGAAAGGACCTGCGGCCAAATTCGGAGAGATTGGATGAGTGACCTCATCCAACACATGAATGTGCGTGGTCTGGTGCAGGGCGTCGGCTACCGCGCCTTTGTTGCCGACGAGGCGGAGCGCCGTGGCCTGACCGGCTGGGTGCGGAACCGCCGCGATGGGTCGGTCGAAGCGGTGCTCGGCGGACCGGCGGCCGCCATCGGGGCCATGATCGAGGCTTGCCGGAAGGGGCCGTGGGGCGCCCGTGTCGATGGCATCGACCGCCGCGACGGCACGGTGGAAGAACTCCGTCAGCGCCGTCCGGGTGAGAAGTTCTCGGTGCTGCCGACGGTGTGAATTCGGCAACCGATCGGAATCAGATCGGCTTCGCCGCACCGAACAGCGCCTCGAATGATTGGCGCAGCGCCATGTCGAACTCGGGCATGGTCACGGTGAGGCCGAGATCGGCCAGACTGGTGACGCCGTAGCGCTGCTCCGACACGCCGCACGGCACGATGCCGGTGAAATGCGTCAGGTCCGGCTCCACGTTGACGGCGATGCCATGCAGCGTGACCCACTTGCGGACCCGGATGCCGAGCGCCGCGATCTTGTCCTCGTGGCCGATGCCCTTTTCAGGGCGGCGAACCCAGACGCCGATGCGATCCTCGCGCCGCTCGCCGCGCACGTTGAAGGCGGCGAGCGTCCGGATGATCCATTCCTCCAGCGCCGCCACATAGGCGCGCAGGTCCGGTGTCCTGCGGTTCAGGTCGAGCATCGCGTAGGCGATGCGCTGGCCCGGCCCATGGTAGGTGTACTGCCCGCCGCGGCCGACGTTGTGCACCGGAAACCGCGCGTCGATCAGTTGCTCCGCGCGCGCGCTGGTGCCCGCGGTGTAGAGCGGCGAATGCTCCAGCAGCCATACGAGTTCGGCTTGCCGGCCCGCAGCGATCGCGTCGGCGCGCGCGTCCATTTCGGCGAGCGCCGTCTGGTAGGGAACGATCCTGTCACTGACGCGCCATTCGACCGGCGATCCGGCCTGTCGCGGCAACATTCCGATTGCGATGGTTTCGCGTGTGTCTGTCAATGGTCCGCCTGGAAGCCGTTGCGCAGCGTCATCATGTGCGTTGCACTCGCCGGGCTGTCGGGGCCGGCCACCACGAAATAGACGATGCCCTTTTCGGCCACGCACCGCACCAGGGCGGTGTAGCCGCCGCGCTCGCCGTAGATCGCGGCGTTGGCGAGCACCTCGAACCGGCTGGTGAAGCCATTGCGGCGGATCGTGGCGGTGCCCTTGCGGATGCACTCCTCCTGCGACACTTCGATGCTGAGCCATGCCGAACTCATGCCCGGCGCTGCGGTTGCGGCGGTGGCGGCCAATGCCGCGATGGCTAAGGCCGCGCCGGCGCATTCCCTTGTACCGGTCATGACAGCCTCCCGGCCGATCGTCCTAACCTGGCCGGCCTCGGGTGCCGGATCGATGGCCTGACGATAGGCCCGGATTATCGCCCGTTAACCACTCATTCACCATGCCGTGGTGACGTGGCGGCTTCAGTTTGGCCGTTTATCGCAAGGATTCGGATGCCCACCATCGACAGCGTCTCGCTGGATATCACCGTCGTGCTCGGCACCACCGCCATGCCGGTGCACCAGGTGCTCCGCCTCGGCCGCGGTGCCATCATCGAGCTCGACGCCTCGGAGGATGACGAGGTCCAGATCCTGGCCAACAACCTTCCCGTGGCCCGCGGCACCGTGGTGGTGCAGGGCAACCGC
The DNA here is from genome assembly GCA_021730985.1 of Hyphomicrobiales bacterium. GTDB lineage: Bacteria > Pseudomonadota > Alphaproteobacteria > Rhizobiales > Xanthobacteraceae > Z2-YC6860. The sequence goes on from JAKFYI010000014.1 coordinate 104,151, forward strand.
ATCGCGGTCGAGGTGCGGGAACTGCTGCCTCGCGGCGCCGACGTCAGATAGGTCGCCCATGCTCTGGCGCAGCGCAAGCAGGCTCGCCGGAGGAAAGCTTCGCCTGGTCAGGCGAATGGCCTGCTGGGGGGCCGCTTTGGGCTGCCAGCCACGACCCTTTACCCGGGGTGGCCGATTTGTTACATCGCCCGCGCCTCGTACGTCCGGCGATCACGGTCGGCGTTCATCCCAAATGCGGCCATGGCGGAATTGGTAGACGCACTAGCTTGAGGTGCTAGCGGGGCAACCCGTGGAGGTTCGAGTCCTCTTGGCCGCACCAAACTTTCTGATCTGATCTGAGCTGAGGCGTCAGCGCGGCCGGGCAGGGCCGAGGCTGGATGCCGTGACCGGCCAGCCGCCCGGCGGGCGCGCCGGAGGGGCTAGGCTCGCCCTGGTCGACTAGGCATCGATCTGACGCTCCGGCTGCGATGACGGGGGATCGGAATCAGGTGGCTGCGACGTCGGCGGCGCTAGTCTCGGCGGCGACGTGAAGCTCTTGGCAAAATCCGCCAGAATCTAGAGACGACTTGCCCCCTGCTACTTATAGTTGAGTGATTGTAGGCGCTGAAAGGGAGCAGGTCATGCGCGTTAGTTGGATTGCTTTGTATGCAGTAGCGATAGGTGCTTTCTCAACGACAGCAACGGCGGCTCCTTCAACAGATCTAGTTTTCTGTTCGAAGATGCAGAACAAGGCGGAACGCATTGCTTGCTATGACGCAGCGGCGCGGATCGCAGAGACAAAGCTGAGATCAAACCCGACAGTCGTCGCCCGGCCTGTCACCACTGTTCCAGTTCAGCCAGCGCACGACGCCTATGCGAGCAAAGCACCCGCTCTGGTCGAGACACGACGCAATCCGTTTCACGGAGCTTACGCAGCGATCGGTGGTTCGTATGGTCTATCCAGCGATCGGAACTCGTTTTCAAGTTTCTCGTCACCACCTGTATTCACTTCGACATCAGTATCCGTTCACCCCTCCGGCCCATCGGCGGTTGCTACAATTGGTTACAATCTTGCCTTTGAGCGATGGCTGATTGGCATCGAACTGGACGGGCGTTGGGGCGCAGAGCAAGCGCGAATTTCTGCAGCCAACAATGTCTGTTGCACATTGCTCACGGCGACACAAACCTATCAATACAATAACGACGCTGCTGTACATGTATCTGGCCGGATCGGCGCCTCCATTGATGACACGCTGATTTTTGCCAAGCTCGGCTTGGGCGGCTCGCATATCACTGAAAAATATACCTACACAGATACTGTTAGGTTCGCTGCGATCATGAAGTCTATCTGGGTGCCATCCGCAATATTTGGCGTTGGTATCGAGCAGAACTTCGGCCGTGCATTTGCGCGAGTGAGCGCCGAACTTGAAGCGATTAGCGCGGCTAGTTTGCAGACGGCAGGCTCTCCTCTATCAGGATCGAGCTTTGCCGACGGCGCCTCATGGACGGCGCGGGGCAGCGGGATGATCGGGGTGCGATTCTAAGGCTCTCTGCCACAACGGTAACGTTTCTGCGGGGCACGCAGAGGGCGTCAGCGCGGCCGGGCAGGGCCGAGGCTGGACGCCGTGACCGGCCAGCCGCCCAGCGGGCGCGCCGGAGGGGCTAGGCTCGCCCTGGTCGACCACGTATCGACTTGCCGTTCCGATTGCGATGGCGGAGGTTCCGAGGCCTGCGGCTGCGAGACCGGGGCATCCTCGGCCTGCGGCTCCGACGCCTGCGGCGCCAGCGCGGCGGGTGCCTGAGCTGGTGCTTGGGCCTGCGGCGCCTGGGCCTGCGGTACTTGAGTCTGCGGTGCCTGGGCCTGCGGTGGCTGGGCGGGCGGTTCGGCGGCAATCGCTTCAAGCGGCAAGTCGTCGAACTTGGCTGGCAGCGACGCGCTATGCGACGGCTTGAAGCCGGGCGTCAGCGGGCGCGCGATCGCGGCCGGGACGCGAACTGGCGGCAACACGGCTTGCGGTGGCGAAGCCGGCTGCGTCCGCGGCGTCGGGTGGCTGGCTTCGATGATCGGCGCTGGCATGGAACGGCCGGGCGGCAGCATCGCGGGCTCACCGGCGAGCGCGTCGCTCGCCGCGCGCGTCGCGGCATGGATGGCGTTGGGTTCGGTTGCAGCGGCTTCGGCAGCAGACTCGACGGGCTTCGGCGCAGGGACGGCGGGCGCGGCGGGCGCAGACGATTGCGCTGGGTAGGGCGTCGGCCACGACGATGTTTCGCGCGTTGGCTGTTGCGGCTTGGCCGGTGCAGTGGCTTGGACCGAAGCCACCGCCGCGGGCTGCGCGGCAGGCTTGCGCTGCGAGCTTGCCACCATGGCGGCCGCGCTCGCGGGCGCCACCTGGACGATCTTGTAGCCGTTTCGCTTCAGTTCGCGCAGCAGGTGCGGGATGGCGAGCGCGGTCGCGGGCTGGATGTCGTGCAGCAGCAGGATGCCCTTGCCCTTGGCTTCGAGCCGGGCGAGCGAGCGGCTCACCACTTCGCTCGCCGTGATGTGCTTCCAGTCGTCGGCGACGATATCCGCGCTCCAGGTCACCATCGCGCGCGCGTGCAGGTACTGCTCGACATTATCTGCGCGCAGCAGGCCGGGGATGCGGAAGAACGGCGCCACGGTGCCCTGGCCGCCGAGTGCTGCCGTGGTCGAGGCGAAGCCCTGGTCGATTTCGGCCTGCACCGCGCGAAGCGGCATCTTCTCGAAGGCGAGCGGATGGTTTTCGCTGTGGGTGCCGATCACATGGCCTTCGGCATGAATGCGGCGCAGCAGTTCGGGATAGCCGCGCGCCATCCGGCCGACGATGAAGTAGTTTGCCTTTACGCATTCATGCGCGAGCGCTTCCAGCACGCGGTTGGTGTAAGGCGGCATCGGCCCGTCGTCGAAGGTGAGCACCACCTCTTTGGCGTTGAGCGGCAGCGTCTCCTGGTACTGCACGGTGCCGATGCGCGGATATTCGCGCGGGTCGATGTGCAGCACGCGGCTCGTGCCCATTGCGCCGGGATTGCCGGGGCAACCTTGCGCTTGCGCTGCGGCGATGCCGCCGAGCATTGCGAAGCTGAACGCGATGGCCGATGACAGGCGCAAGACGATGTCCCCGATCGCAGAAAGATCGTGAGGTTTCCGCCAATCGGCTTAAGCCCAAACCGCGCGGCGCGGTCGAAAATCGCCGTTCATCTTTAACGGCCGCGGCCGCCGTTAACCGATTAACCTCGCATTGCCACCGCAATCGTCGCGGCGTACAAGCCGAACAGTCCTTCGACATCGCGGCGAGGCCGGCATGCTCGAACAAAACAACACGGCCGTGCCGGCCGGTAACGCGTCCGCGCTGCGCGACGAGGATGGCGCGATCCGTCCTGACTATGTCGAGCGCGTCAACGCGGCGATCGAGCGCCGCGATGCTGCGGCGCTGAAGACGCTGGCGGGCGATCTGCATGAATCCGACGCCGGCGACCTGATCGAGGCGCTCGACCCCGATGCGCGCGCGCAGTTTGTGGAACTGCTCGGCCGTGAGTTCGATTTCACGGCTTTGACCGAGGTGGAAGACGCCGTTCGCGAGGAAATCCTTGATGAATTGCTGCCGAAAACCGTGGCCGACGGCGTTCGCGACCTCGATTCCGACGACGCCGCCTACATTCTCGAAGACCTGCCGAAGGCGGAACAGGCCGAAATCCTGGAGCAGTTGCCGAGGCTTGAGCGCATCGCGCTCGAGCGCATCCTGGAATACCCGGAGGCATCCGCCGGCCGGCGCATGCAGACCGAGTATATCGCTGTGCCGCCGTCGTGGACGGTCGGCCACGCCATCGACTACATGCGTGAGACCGCCGACCTGCCGGACCGCTTCTACGAGCTCTATGTGATCGATCCGTCGTCGCGCCTGCTCGGCGCGGTCGCGCTCGACCTGCTGCTGCGCCACCAGCGCCCGACGCCGATCTCGCAGTTGATGGACCCGGAGCGCCGCCGCGTGCGCGCGACCGAGGACCAGGAGGAGGTGGCGCGCATGTTCGAGCGCTACAATCTCGTGGCAGCTCCCGTGGTGGACGACGGCGACAAGCTGGTCGGCGTGCTGACGTTCGACGACATCGTCGATGTCATGGAGGAGGAGGCCGAGGAGGACATCAAGGCGCTGGGCGGCGTCGGCCGCTCGGAAGAGCTGTCGGACTCCGTGTGGACCATCGTCAAAGGCCGCTTTCCCTGGCTGCTCGCAAACCTGCTCACCGCGCTGCTCGCCTCCTGGGTGATCAGCCGGTTCGAAGGCTCGATCGAGAAGATGGTCGCGCTCGCGGTGCTGATGCCGATCGTCGCCAGCATGGGCGGCAACGCCGGCACGCAGTCGATGACCGTGGCGGTGCGCGCCATCGCCACCCGCGACCTCGGCGACGCCAACGCCGCGCGCGTGATCCGGCGCGAACTGCTGGTGGGGCTGCTCAACGGCATCGGCTTTGCCGTCATCATGGGCGCGGTCGCTGCGGCCTGGTTCCAGATCGCGGACCTGGGGCTGGTCATCGGACTGGCCATGATCTGCGTGCTGGCCGCCGCGGCGCTGGGCGGCATCGTGATCCCGATCCTGCTGTCCCGGCTCGGGGTCGATCCGGCCATCGCGTCCGGCCCGTTCGTCACCACCGTGACCGACGTGATCGGGTTTTTTGCCTTTCTCGGCATTGCCACACTGTGGTTCGGCCTGGGCTGATGACGGGGCGTTAACCGCCCCGGCCTAGGCTCCACCGCACATTGTGGGGTCGGCCGGACGGGCGTTTTCATGGGTTTGATTGCCTTGCCAAAGGCGGCCGTCGCGCCGCCGCGTCGGCTGTTCACGCCACGGCTGATCGCCACGCTTGCGCTGTTCGTCGTCAGCGCCACGACGTTCTGCACCATCGTGGGCTACGTGCTGGTCCGCCAGGCCGACGATCGCCAGGCGCTGGAGCGCCGCGGCGCCCTGACCGGCGCGATGCAGGAAATCCGCGCCTCGGGCGCCGATTTCTCCAGGCTCGATCCCAAGCTGATCCGCAGCCTGGAGCGCACCGCCGGCCTCAAGGACTTGCGTTTCGAGACGGAGCCCGCCGCCGGCCGCCGCGAGATGCAGTCGGTGCTGGACGGCCAGGGCCGCATTGTCGGCTGGTTCAGCTGGGAGGCCGACCGCTCGATGGCGGCCGCCTTGGGTCAGCTTCAGCCGTTGCTCGCCACCACCGGCATCTGCCTGATCGGTTTTTCCGTGCTGGCGCTCTGGCAGATCCGCCGCGCCGTGCGCGATCTCGGCCGTAGCGAAACGCTGGCGTGGAGCCTCGCCCATGAAGACTCGCTCACCGGTCTGCCCAACCACCGCAAGATGACCGAGCTGATCGAGACAGCGCTCGCGGCGCGCACGATAGATGAGACGGTGACGCTTGCCTTCATCGATCTCGATGGCCTGAACGATATCAATGACGCACTGGGCCAGAGCACGGGCGACCAATTCCTGATCGCCTGGGCCAAGCGGCTGCGCGAGGTGCTTCCCGATGGCGCTATGGCCGGTCGTTTCGACGGCGACGAATTCGCGGTGGTGATGACCGCCGCCGATCCCGCCGCCGCCGAGCTTGCGCTTGAGGCTGCCGCCGCCGCGCTGGCGCGGCCGTTCTGGATCAACGAGCAGGTGGTGCAGGCCAGTGTCACCGCGGGCCTCGCCCATGTGCCGCTCCACGCCGTCAACCGCGATGAACTCGCCCGCCGCGCCGACCTTGCGCTGCGCACCGCCAAGCGCAAGCGCCGCGGCGGCATGAAGACCTTCGATCCCGCGATGGACGTCGAGTTCAACGACCGCCGCTTTATCGAGCGCGAGCTCAAGCGCGCGATCGCCGACGACATGATCGACGTACACTACCAGCCGATCATCACCGCCGACGGCAACCGCATCGTCGGCGCCGAGGCGCTGGCGCGCTGGCGCCATCCGGTGCGCGGCTTCATCCCGCCCGCATCGTTCATTCCCGTGGCCGAGGAGTCCGGGCTGATGGGCCGCCTTGGCGAACTCGTGCTGCGCCGTGCGCTCGCCGATGCCAAGCGCTGGCCGGACCTGTCGATTGCCGTGAATCTTTCACCGGTGCAGGTCCACGACGCGGCGCTGATCGATCTGGTTTCGGACGTGTTGGAGGAAACCGGCATCGCGCCGCAGCGCGTCATTCTGGAAGTCACCGAGGGCGTGCTGATCGACGACCCGGAGGAGGCCAAGATTCGGCTTGAAGCGCTGCGCGCGCTGGGACTGCAACTCGCGCTCGACGACTTCGGCACCGGCTATTCCAGCCTCGCTTATCTGCAGCAGTTCAAGTTCGACAAGCTCAAGATCGACCGCGCGTTTGTGTCGCCACTGGGACAATCGCCGAGCGGCCAGGCGATGATCCAGGCGATCGTGACGCTGGGGCGCGCGCTTGGGCTGACGCTGCTCGCCGAGGGGGTGGAGACCGAGGAGCAGCGCGTGATCCTGCGGCTCGCGGGTTGCGACGAGATGCAGGGCTATCTGTTCGCGAGGCCGGGTCCGCGCGAGGCGTTGGACCAGTTGATCGCCGACAACGCCTCGCCCGCCGCGGCCCGCGCAAGCTGACAGCGCGCTTGCGCCTGTCCATAATGGCGGCCGACCCACAGCGATCCCGGAGCGCATCATGATCGCCAATGCCTGGCAGGGCTTCGACTTCGGACTCGGCTCCGACGTGGACATGCTGCGCGACACCACGAAGAACTTCGCGCAGGATAAAATCGCGCCGCGCGCCGACGAGATCGACCGCTCCAACACGTTCCCGCGCGACCTGTGGCCGCAACTGGGCGCGGTCGGCCTGCTCGGCGTCACCGTCGAGGAGAAATGGGGCGGCGCCGGCATGGGCTATCTCGCCCATTGCGTGGCGATGGAGGAGATTTCGCGCGCCTCGGCGTCGGTCGGCCTGTCCTACGGCGCCCACTCCAACCTTTGCGTGAACCAGATCCGCCGCAACGGAAACGACGCGCAACGCAAGAAGTACCTGCCGAAGCTGATCTCCGGCGAGCACGTCGGGGCGCTGGCGATGTCCGAACCTGGCGCCGGATCCGATGTCGTGTCGATGCGCACCCGCGCCGAGAAAAAGGGCGACCGTTACATCCTCAACGGCACCAAGTTCTGGATCACCAACGGCCCCGACGCGGACGCGCTGGTGGTCTACGCCAAGACCGACCCTGCGGCCGGCGCGCGCGGCATCACCGCGTTCTTGATCGAGAAGGGAATGAAGGGCTTTTCGACCGCGCAGAAGCTCGACAAGCTCGGCATGCGCGGCTCCGACACCGGCGAACTGATCTTCGAGGATTGCGAGGTGCCGGCGGAGAACGTGCTCGGCGCGGCCGGCGGCGGCGTTAACGTGCTGATGTCCGGGCTTGATTACGAGCGGGTGGTTCTGGCGGCGGGGCCGCTCGGCATCATGCAGGCGTGTCTCGATCTGGTGCTGCCCTATGTCCACGAGCGCAAGCAGTTCGGCCAGCCGATCGGCACGTTCCAGATCATGCAGGCCAAGATCGCCGACATGTACGTCACCATGAATGCCGCCAAGGCCTACGTCTATTCGGTGGCGCGGGCCTGCGACGAGGGCCGGACCACGCGCGAGGATTCCGCGGGCGCCATTCTCTACGCCGCCGAGCGCGCAACGTGGGCGGCGCTGGAGGCCATCCAATGCCTCGGCGGCAACGGCTACATCAACGACTTTCCGGCGGGCCGGTTGCTGCGCGACGCCAAGCTTTACGAGATCGGCGCTGGCACCAGCGAAATCCGCCGAATGCTGATCGGTCGCGAGATATTCGATAAGACCAGCTAGTTCATTGGTTGACCGGGCAGCGAACGAGTCGGCCATTGAATTGTCAGCCACTGGCTTGTGATGGGGTCGGTGGCCCAGTCGCCCGCTGCGCGTGGTCCAGGGGATGCGCCGTTAACACTTTATTAACCAAATCAGTCCACGGCTCGGCCTCTGAATGATCGGGGAGAGCGAAAATGCGGGTGCGATTGAAAGCTGACGGACGTCTCGTTGAAATCCTGGCTGACGGGCAGGAGCGGATTCTGCCGCAGCCTGTAACCGAGCCTGCCGCCGCCGTGGCGGTGGGGCGCACCGCGGATGCGACCTATGCACGCCGGGTGCGCTCGCAGACGCGGCTGACGCAGGCCGAGTTCGCGGCCCGGATCGGGGTGCCGATCGAGACGGTGCGCAACTGGGAACAGGGCAAGCGCACGCCGCGCGGTCCGGCCCGCGCGCTGCTCAAGCTGCTCGACCACGCGCCGGACGTGGCATTCTCGGTGCTGAGTTCGCAAAAATAGCGAAGCAGCGCCCGCGCGTATCGTTACAGTACCGGCCATGAGCGTACCTGCAATCGAGGCCAACGGCGCCCGGATTCCGCTGGTCGGGCTTGGCACCTGGGATCTGCGCGGCCAGACCTGTGCGCGCATGGTCGAAGCCGCGCTCAAGCTCGGCTATCGCCACATCGACACCGCGTCGATGTACGGCAATGAGGAGGCGGTGGGCGAGGGGCTGCGCGCTTCCGGCGTGCCCCGAGACCAGGTCTTCGTCACCACCAAGGTCTGGCAGAGCGATCTGGCGCCGCGCGATCTGGAGCGTTCGGCCAAGGCCAGTCTCGCGAAGCTGAAACTGCCGTTCGTCGACCTGCTGTTGATCCACTGGCCCAACTCCAGCATCCCGCTGGCCGGCACGATCGGCGCGCTGTGCAAGATGAAGCGCGACGGGTTGGCGCGAAACGTCGGCATCTCCAACTTCACCGTGGCGCTGATCGAGGAGGCCTGGACGTACACGACCGAGCCGCTGGTCACCAATCAGTTCGAGTGCCACGTCTATCTCGACCAGTCCAAGGTGATCGGAGCGACCCGCAAGCGCGGCATGGCGGTGACCGCCTACAGCCCGATCGCGCGCGGCAAGGTGAAGGGCGACAAGCTGCTCGCCCGTGTCGGCAAGGCGCACGGCAAGTCCGCGGCGCAGGTGTGCCTGCGCTTTCTGGTGCAGCAGGACATCGTCGTCATTCCCCGCACCAGCGATGCCGGCCGGCTCAAGGAGAATTTCGAACTGTTCGATTTCACGCTGAGCGGTGCCGAGATGAAAGAGATCGCGGCGCTCGGCAGTCCGAAGGGCCGCATCGTCGAATGGTCGGGCACGCCGGACTGGGATTGATCATGGCCGCCGAACCCGAGGTCAGTTCCGACACCGCGCTGGTGCTGTTTTCCGGCGGGCAGGACTCCACCGTTTGCCTGGCCTGGGCGCTGCAGCGTTTCGCGCGCGTCGAAACGATCGGCTTCGATTACGGGCAGCGCCACGCGGTCGAGATGACGGTGCGGCCGCTGGTGCGCGAAAAGATCAAGGGTCTGCGCGGCGTTTGGGCGGACCGGCTCGGTGACGACCACGTCGTCGCGCTCGATGCGCTCGCCAAGATCTCCGAGACGGCGCTGACCCGCGACATGGCAATCGAGATCGCGGCGGGCGGGTTGCCCAATACGTTCGTGCCGGGGCGCAACCTGGTCTTCCTGGCCTTTGCGGGCGCCGTCGCGTACCGGCGCGGCGCGGGCCATCTCGTCGCCGGCATGTGCGAGACCGACTATTCCGGCTATCCGGATTGCCGCGATGAAACCATCAAGGCGATGGCGCGGGCGCTCAATCTCGGCATGGCGCGGGATTTTGCTGTGCATACGCCGCTGATGCGGGTCGATAAGGCCGGAACTTTCGCGATGGCGGAGCAGATCGGCGGGCCTGCGCTGCTTGATTTGGTCATCGAGGATACGCATACCTGTTACCTGGGCGAGCGGGGGCGCCGCCACGACTGGGGCTATGGCTGCGGGGATTGTCCGGCCTGCCGGCTGCGCGCCGACGGGTTCTTGAGGTTCAGGAAGACGGGGTAATGACTTCTGACATCGAACGCGAAACGCGCAAGTTTGCCGAAGGCATTTTCTTCCTTGCCGCATTCGCGCTCACCATTCCGGCGGCGAACTGGCTGATCGGCCATGCCGGCACCACCTGCATCGGTCCGAACGGTCCGTGCCTCATTCCGGTGGCGCCCGGGATCATGGCGCCGTCCGGCGTGCTGATGATTGGCGCGGCGCTGGTGCTGCGCGATCTGGTGCAGCGGCGTCTCGGGATCGGCTATTCGATCGCGGCGGTTTTAATCGGCGCCGCGCTGTCGGCCTGGATCTCGCCGGCATCGCTGGTGCTGGCGTCCGGCACCGCGTTCCTGATCTCGGAGCTTGTCGATCTCTCGGTCTATACGCCTCTTGCCCAGCGCCGCCTGGTGCTTGCCGTCGTTGCCTCCGGAATTGTCGGACTGGTGGTCGATTCCATCATTTTTCTCTGGCTCGCGTTCGGCTCGCTGCAGTTCCTGCCAGGCCAAGTGATCGGCAAGTTCTGGATGGTCCTGCTGTCCATTCCGCTGATCATGTTGCTGCGCAAGCGCGACCAGCGGCTTGGCCTCGCGCCCGCCTAGGGGCGCGCGTTGTTCACGCTGTCGAAGATCCTCGGATTTTTCGCACTGCCGTCGAACCTGTTTTTCCTGATCACGGCATTTGGCGTCGTGCTGCTGTTCACGCGCTATGCGCGGGCCGGGCGTCGAATTGCGCTGCTCGGCGTTGTGCTGGTTGGCATCGCCGGATATTCGCCGCTCGGTAACGTGCTGATGCTGTCGCTGGAACAGCGTTTTCCGCCGTGGGATGCCTCGCGCGGCGCGCCTGACGGCATCGTCGTGCTGGGCGGCTCGATCAATCCAGCGGCGTCGGCTGCGCGCGGCGAGGTCGCGCTCAACGAGTCGGCCGAACGCCTGACCGTGGTGGCGGATTTGGCGCGGCGCTATCCGAAGGCCCGCATCATGTTCAGCGGTGGCGACGGCAGCCTGTCCGGCACCGATGGCGCCGAGGCGACGCATGCGCTGCCGCTGCTCGAGAGCTTCGGCATTCCGCGCCAGCGCATCGAGCTCGAAAGCGGGTCCCGCACCACTGCGGAGAACGCAACGATGAGCAAGGCATTGGCCAACCCGAAGCCGGGCGAACGCTGGCTGCTGGTGACATCGGCGCACCACATGCCGCGCTCGGTTGCTTCGTTCCGAAGCGCCGGTTTCCCAGTCGAAGCCTATCCGGTCGATTGGCGCACCCGCGGAGCGGACGATCTCGGCGGCACGTTCCGCACGCTTGCTGCGGGCCTTGCGCGCACCGACGCCGCCGCGCACGAGTGGGCCGGACTCGCCGCCTACTGGGCCACTGGCCGAACCTCCGAATTGTTGCCCGGTCCGCGTTGAGCCAGCCGCGCGGCGGTGTGTCGCGGTTGCCGCGCAAGTCATGCCAACGATAAGGTGTGTTGTCCGGACGATTCGAGTCCGAGTTGCGTGCTCGGACGGACACAAGGCGCGGCGGCGTCTCACAAGGATCGTCCGATGGCACTCGATGTGCAATTTTCCAATCTGCAATTGTCACTCGATATGCAACCGAGCGTCGGCCTAGCCGACTCCGAGCGGATCGAGAGCGAGTCCGATCTCGATCTGCCCTGGGCGGAGAACGTGGTAACGGCGGCGGGCGCCACTCTTACCGTGCTGTTCGTCTCGTCGGTCGCGGTGGTGATGTATCTCGCCTGAGCGCGGTCATCCGTCGATCAGGGCCCGGCGCGAATCCGAGGCGAACTGGCGCCGCCACAGGATCAGCGCGACGATCACGCTGGTGGCTATCAGCAGCCAGGGGCTGATGAACCAGCCGAGATATCCCAGCGCGAAGAAGAATGCGCGCTGGCCGCGGTTGAAATGCCGCCCCGCGACCTCGCACAGGCGTGCCAGCCGCAGCGCATGCGCCTTGGCTTCGGGGCTGTCCTTCTGGGAGGCGGGCGGTGTCGCGCCGACCATGATGGCCAGATAATTGTACAGCCGGTACGACCACGCGAACTTGAAGAACGCATAGACGAACACCACCGCGAGTCCGATCGACTTGGCCTCCCACTGCACCGCCGTGGACTTGTCGCCAAACGGCAGCGCCGACATCACCTGCAACAGTTCGGGCGTCGAGCGCAGCAGCGTGAGCGCGCCGCCGACCGCGATCAGCGAGGTCGAGGCGAAGAACGCCGTGCCGTTCTGCAGCGCCGCCACGATCTGCGCATCGACCATGCGCATCTCCCGGCCCAGCATCTGCGTCATCCAGTGCTCGCGGTAGCCGTCCATCTCCTGGTTGAGGCCGCGCTTGCGCCGCTCCGTGAAGCTGAGCGCCGCACCGTACGCGGCCCAGGCGGTCAGGAAGAACGCCAGCGCCAGCAGGTCGATCACCGAAAACAGCGGCATGATGGCTTCCCCGATCCTGAGCCGAAAACCCCTTACACGTCAGGTGATTACAAGCGTGGAACCACCGGCCCGAGAACATCGTTGTATAGGCAGGCCTATGGCCGCTTCCGGCTGGAAGCCCCGGCCGGTTTCGGCCCGACAGGCCCAGGATTGCGCATGGAGGTGTCGCATGTCGATGCATACCCATCGTAAACACGACTATTTCGACAGCGGAATTGATGGCTCGTATTGGCCGGCGCTGCTGGTCATCGGGGCGATGTTTGCCCTTGCGGTCGTCGCCTGGTTGACCGGCTAACGCTGGCATTCGGATGTTGTTGCGGCGGCGCGGCCTTTGGAGCCGCGCCGTTGCTTTTCGGGCACCGCTTCTGCACCATCCGCGCTGCAAGCACGGGAGCACATCGATGCCGCAGAATATCACGGTGGGCAGCAAGGCCATGGTGGAGCAGGCCGAACGCGAGGTCGAGACGCTCGCCATCGAGGACGCAATCAAGCTGCACGGCCGCGACGACGTGGTGCTGGTCGATATCCGCGATCCGCGCGAGCTGCAGCGCGATGGCAAGGTGCCAGGTGCGTTTCACTGCACGCGCGGCATGCTGGAGTTCTGGATCGATCCGCAGAGCCCGTATCACAAGCCGAAATTCGCCGAGGACAAGAAGTTCGTGTTCTTCTGCGCGGGCGGAATGCGCTCCGCGCTCGCGGCGCAGACCGCGCACCACATGGGACTGAAGCCGGTGGCGCACATCCGCGGCGGCTTCGGTGCCTGGAAAAAGGCGGGCGGTCCGGTGGAAGAGGGCGAGGGGCCGAAGCCGAAGGCGTGAGGCGAGGCCCTACGGACTTGCCCGGTGGCGTGCTAGATTGAATGGCAATTCGATCCACCGCACGCGGATGGCTACCGAGGGCAAGTTTATGCCGGACAAGCATAGCGATAGAAACAAGGTGCGAAGCTACGAGCTCGCGCGAATCGTGGCTGCCAGGCTGCTGGAAAATCCGGCTTTGGTCGAAGAAGGGCGGAAATATCTCGAACGCCATCTCAAGCACGATCCGGCACAGCGTGCCTACTATGAACTCTGGTCAGGGCTGATTGACCTTGGCGCTGAAGAAGTAGCCTCGCGATTGCTGGCGGACAGCCCCGAAGGCGAATTGCTGCGGGACACTCGCCCTGTATTCTACGTTCCGTCAAACGCTGAGCGTGCCGATGCGTTCGATCGGGTGCGGTGAAGCCGCTTCGCGATGAAAATCGGATCGATCAATCATGTGCTGCGAGCTGTTTCGGCCATCACTGGCCATCGGACATTTGTGATCGTTGGTTCGGCCGCAGTGATTGGGCGGCTACGCGACAATGTTCCGGCCCTGATGACGCGCACTGCGGAAGTCGATATCTACGCATTTGATGCTCCAAACGTTGAAGAATTGTCGGACTTGATCGACGGAAGCATCGGTCAGGAATCTCTGTTTCACGCGACGTTTGGCTACTTTGCAGACGGCGTGTCGCCGGGAACATCAAGAATGCCGTCGGACTGGTTGGACCGGGCAAGCAAATACGAGAGCTCCGAATGTCCCGGTGTCGTCGCCATTCTTCCTGAAGAAAATGATATCGCGATGGCCAAGCTTGTTGCGTGGCGAGAGAAGGATATTGATTGGCTGAAGGAAGGTGTGATGGCAGGAATTCTCTCGCCATCAAAAATAGAAGATCGGCTACGGCAGATGCCGAAGGCCGGCCCCGACGGCGGTGCCCCCGACATTCAAGTCATGAAAGATCGATTGACGGTCATTTCGAGAAAGTAGCTTTGGGCGTTCCTGCTGAAACCGCGCACAGCCTCAACATGTAACGGTCGGAAATGCCGCTCACCCTCATCATCGGCAACAAGAACTACTCGTCGTGGTCGTTCCGGCCGTGGATCGCCATGAAGGTGGCGGGTATTCCGTTCGAGGAAATTCTGCTCTCGCTCGAAGCGCCGGATTTCAAAGCGCGCGTGGCGCTGCACTCCGGCACCGGCAAGGTGCCGGTGCTGATCGATGGCGCGGTCAAGGTCTGGGAGTCGCTGTCGATCCTGGAATATCTCGCCGACAAATTCCCGGACAAGGCGCTTTGGCCCGTGGACCCCGCGGCCCGCGCTCATGCCCGCACCGTGGCGTCGGAAATGCACGCCGGCTTCGGGCCGCTGCGCCGCCATTGCCCGATGAACATGTGGCGGCCGGTGATCAAGCGCGAACTGCCGGACGACGTCGTGCAGAACGTGAGCCGGATCGACGCGCTTTGGACCGACTGCCGGACGCGGTTCGGCCAACGCGGGCCGTTTCTGTTCGGCGGCTTCGGCGCAGCCGACGCAATGTACGCTCCGGTGGTGTCGCGCCTGCACACCTACGGGATCGAAGTGAGCGCCGTAGCGCGGGCCTATATGGCCGCGGTCATGGCGCTCCCGGCCTGGGAGGAGTGGCGGGCGGCAGGGGTTGTCGAGCCCTGGGTGCTACCCCATGACGAGGTCGATTGGCCCGTCGTCAGGAAGGCCTAGTTTACGGGCCGCGAGCGGCCCTGAGTTCGCGACATTTAGCCATCCAATTTTTAATGTCAGGACTCTTGCCAGGTGGGGGTAAATCCCATCTTGTTGCCCCGAAATTCGAGCTCAAAAGGGTTGCCAGCCGCATCCTCGTTCCGGGATGGGTTGGCCGGCTCTGGGGTTCAAAGAGGGGACGCTTCGGAGACATCGTCATGCGAATTTCTGCTGCTTTGCTTGCCACGGTCTTGTTTGCTCTGGCTCCGGCCCTTCCGGCTGCCGCCGAAGACGCGCCGGCGGGGGTCAAGGGCCTGTTCCTGCTCACCGATTATCCAGCCGTCACCGTGCGGCCGGGCACCACTTCGACGGTGAGCCTGCGCCTGCAGAACTACGCACTGCCGCCGGAGCGGCTGGCGCTGTCGGTTTCGGGCGTGCCCACGGGCTGGACCGTGACCCTGTTGGGCGGCGGACAGCCGGTCGCCGCGGCGATGGCCGCCACCAACCAGAACGTCTCGCTGCAGCTTCGCCTCGACGTGCCGGCCAACGCCGCCATCGGTACCCAGAGCCTGACGGTCACAGCCAAGGGTGGCGCCACCGAGGTGAGCCTTCCGGTCGCAGTGACGCTCGCCAAGGAACTGCCCGCCAAGCTCACCATGGAGCCGCAGCTTCCGTCGCTGCGTGGCAACGCGAAATCGAGCTTCGAGTATCAGCTCAACGTCAAGAACGACAGCGGCCGCAACCTGGTGGTCGGCTTCGCCGCATCGGGCCCGCCGAACTTCGAGACCTCCTTCACCGAGCAGTACGGCAGCCAGGAGATCAACTCGATGCCGGTCGAGGCCGGCCAGTCGAAGACGGTCAAGCTGAAGGTTCGCCCGCCGAGCACGATCGGCGCCGGCAACTATCCGGTGACGATCAAGGCCTCCGCCGAGGATACTTCGGCTGACGCCAAGGTCGCGTTGGAGATCGCAGGCCAGCCGCGGCTCTCGCTCGCGGGCCGCGACGGTCTGGTTTCGAGCCGCGCCGAGGCCGGCAAGGAAACCACCATTCCGATCCTGATCACCAACACCGGCACCGCACCGGCCGATGAGGTCGAGCTCACCAGCACGGCGCCGTCGGGCTGGAAGATCACCTTCGAGCCGAAGGCGGTGGATCGCATTCCGCCCGGCCAGAACAAGGAAGTGCAGGTTCTGATCACGCCGCCCGAGAAGGCGGTGGCCGGCGACTACGCGCCGACTTTCAACGTCGCCTCCCGCGGCGAGTCCGCCTCGACGCAGTTCCGCGTCGCGGTCTCGACCTCGACCATGTGGGGCATCGTCGGCGCCGGCATCATCGCCATCGCGCTCCTCATCATGGTCGGAGCGGTTGCGAGGTTCGGCCGCCGATGAGCGATACGGTCATCGAAGCTGCCGGGCTCACCAAGCGCTACGGTGAGGCCACGGCGGTCAACGATATTTCGTTCGCGATCAACCGCGGCGAGATCTTTGGTCTGCTCGGCCCGAACGGGGCGGGCAAGACGACCACCATCCTGATGATGCTGGGGCTCACCGAGGTAACGGCGGGCACGGTTCGAGTGATGGGCTATGACCCGGGGCGCGAGCCGCTTCAGGTCAAGCGGCTGGTCGGCTACCTGCCGGACACGGTCGGCTTCTACGATCACATGACGGCTACGGACAATCTGCGATACACCGCGGGCCTGATCGGCATTCCGGTGGCGGAGCGGGCCAAGCGGATCATGTCGTCGCTCGATCGCGTCGGCCTGGCCGACGTCGCCAACATGAAGGTCGGGACGTTCTCGCGCGGCATGCGCCAGCGGCTGGGTCTGGCGGAAATCCTCATGAAGGAAGCCGCCATCGCCATCCTGGACGAGCCGACCTCCGGTCTCGATCCTCATGCCACATCCGAGCTGCTCGACATGATCCGCGCGCTGAAGCGTGACGGCGTGGCGGTGCTGCTGTCGTCCCATCTGCTCGAGCGGGTGCAGAGCATCTGCGACCGCGTGGCGCTGTTCCACTCCGGGCGTATCGCGCTGCTCGGCACCGTGCCGGAACTCGCGCGCCAGGTGCTGGGCGGCGGCTACACCGTCGAAGTCGAGGCTGACGGCCAGGGGCTGGCCGAGCGGCTGGCTGCGTTGCCTGGCGTGCGCTCGGTCGAGCAGCCTTCGCCCGGCCATTTCCGTCTGCTGGCCGAAGGCGACATGCGCCCGCAGGCCGCCGCCGCCGTGGTCGGCGCCGGCGGGCAGCTTCGCCACCTAGCGGTCGAGGTGCCGTCGCTCGACGCCATCTACAACCGCTACTTCCAGAACCAGGACGCACAACATGCGGCGTGAAGGGTCACCCTGGCGCGGGCTGAGCGCGGTGCTGTTCCGCGAACTGTTCGATAACCTCACCAGCGCGCGCATGCTGGTGCTGCAGTTGCTGGTTATCCTGTTCGGCGGCGTCGTGGTCTATTTCGCGGCCGAGCAGATCCGCAACACCACCGCGGAAGATCCGTTCCTGTTCCTGCGGCTGTTCGCGCCGCCGGGCCAAAGTCTTTTGTCGTTCGTCACCGTGCTGAGCATCCTGATTCCGCTGATCGCGATCGGGCTCGGCTTCGACTCGGTGAATGGCGAATACAACCGCCGCACCATGTCGCGCATCCTGTCGCAGCCGATCTACCGCGATGCGCTGTTGCTCGGTAAGTTTCTCGCGGGCCTCGCCACCATCACGATCTGCCTGATCACGCTGTGGCTGATGGTGATCGGCTTCGGCCTGGTCCGGCTCGGCATCCCGCCGAGCGCGGAAGAACTCACCCGCTGCGTCATCTTCCTGCTGGTCAGCATCGCCTACGCCGGCGTGTGGCTGTCGCTCGCCATGCTGTTCTCGATCCTGTTCCGCTCCACCGCGACCGCGGCGCTGACCTCGCTCGGCGTCTGGCTGTTCCTGGCCTTGCTGTGGCCGGCGCTGGCGCAACTGATCGGCGAGGTGATCTCGCCGTCCGACATCCGTTTCGCGCAGCTTGGATTGCCCACGCCTGACACGGTGGCGTGGCAGCAGGGGCTGGCGCGGCTGTCTCCCGGCACGCTGTACGGCGAGGCGGTGCTGGCGATGCTCAGCCCCGAGGCGCAGTCGCTCACCAACCTGCTGGCCCAGTTCCAGGGCCGCATCATGGGTGCCCCGCTGCCGGTCGGGCAGAGCATCCTGAGCGCCTGGCCGCAGATGGTCAGCCTGATCGCAGGCACCATCCTGCTCTATGTGGCGGGATACGTCGTGTTTCAGCGCCAAGAGGTCCGGGCCTAGCGGCCTCGATGTCACGAAGCGGCCGGTCCGGGTGAAGCCCGTACCGGCCGTTTCTGTTTCCGCGGGGCGTTCATTCACGCGGCAGCGATGCGTATAGTGGCTCGGCAGGGGAATCGCTTGCCGATTGAATCAACGATCGATCCGAACTCGGAGGAATTCCGCGCCAACGCCGCGCGGATGCGCGCGCTGGTCGATGTCCTGGTGAAGCGCCGCGCCGGGGCTGCGGAAGGCGGGCCCGCGCGCGCCCGCGAACGCCATCTGGCGCGCGGCAAGCTGCTGCCGCGCCAGCGCGTGATGCAACTGCTCGACCCCGGCTCGCCGTTTCTCGAACTGTCGCCGCTCGCCGCCAACGGCCTGTACGACGACGCCATTCATGGGGCGGGTCTCATCACCGGCGTCGGCCGCGTCGAGGGCCGCGAGTGCGTGATCGTCTGCAACGACTCCACCATCAAGGGCGGCACCTACTACCCGATGACGGTGAAAAAGCATCTGCGCGCCCAGGAGATCGCGCGCGACAATAGGCTGCCGTGCATCTACCTGGTCGATTCCGGCGGTGCCAACTTGCCGCACCAGACCGAGGTGTTTCCCGATCGCGAGCACTTCGGCCGCATCTTCTACAACCAGGCCAACATGTCGGCGGCGGGCATCGCGCAGATCGCCGTGGTGATGGGCTCCTGCACCGCGGGCGGCGCCTACGTGCCGGCGATGGCCGACGAGACCATCATCGTCAAAGGGCAGGGCACTATTTTCCTCGGCGGGCCGCCGCTGGTGAAGGCCGCGACCGGCGAGGTGGTGACGGCGGAGGACCTGGGCGGCGCCGACGTGCACACCCGCAAGTCGGGCGTCGCCGACCATATGGCTGCGGACGACACGCATGCGCTGGCGCTGGCGCGCCGCATCGTTGCCAACCTCAACACCCGCAAGCCGAACGATATCCCGCTCACCGCCTCGCGCGAGCCGCTTTATGACATGGCCGAACTCGACGGCGTGGTGCCGGGCGACACCCGCCAGCAGTACGACGTGCGCGAGTTGATCGCGCGACTGGTGGACGCCTCGGAGTTCGACGAGTTCAAGGCGCTGTACGGCGCCACGCTCATCACCGGCTTCGCGCACCTCCACGGCATTCCGGTTGGCATCCTCGCCAACAACGGCATCCTGTTCTCGGAGAGCGCGCTGAAGGGCGCGCATTTCATCGAGCTGTGCTGCCAGCGCCGCATTCCGCTGCTGTTCATGCAGAACATCTCCGGCTTCATGGTCGGCCGCGACTACGAGGCGGGCGGCATCGCCAAGGACGGCGCCAAGATGGTGATGGCGGTGGCGAACGCCCAGGTGCCCAAGGTGACGCTGATCGTCGGCGGCTCGTTCGGCGCCGGCAACTACGGCATGTGCGGGCGCGCCTACAGCCCGCGGTTTCTGTTCACTTGGCCGAACGCGCGCATCTCGGTGATGGGCGGCGAGCAGGCAGCGTCGGTGCTGGCCACCGTGCGGCGCGACAACATCGAAGGCGAGGGCAAGAGCTGGAGCGCCGCGGACGAAGAAGCGTTCAAGGCGCCGATCCGCGACCAGTACGAGGCGGAGGGCAATCCGTACTACGCCACCGCACGGCTGTGGGACGACGGCATCATCGCGCCGCAGGAAACGCGACGCGTGCTGGCGCTGGCGTTTTCGGTGTCGCTCAATGCGCCGGTGAGGAGGACGAGGTTCGGGGTGTTTAGGATGTGAAGCTAATTTTCTTCAAGAGCATAAAAAATATCGCGAAAACAAAAAGCATCGCCGCCAAAATGAGCGTGACCCCGCAAACCAAGCCAACAATAAATTCGGATGTGCCCATTTCCCGAATGAAGGGCAACGCAGAAAATCGTACGAAGAACGTCGATAGGATGATCGCGCCACCAATCCAAAACGCTCCCTTCATCGGTCCTCGATAAACGGCGTTTAGGATTTCTACGATCGACTGCCCGAGCACACGTTCCAGGCGCGATTTTGTCGTGTCCAAATCGACTGACATGGAAACATCCAAATACAATCTGTGATTGTATTTTAGTTGCATTCCGGATGTCAAAGCATGGCGTCTAAGCCCGCTTCCTCTTCTCCTTCGGCAGCTTCGCTACCTTGCGCAATGCCGAATTGATGCGGCTCTGCCAGCCCCGTCCGGTGCGGCGGAAATGCGCGACCACATCAGGGTCGAGGCGAAGGCTGACCGCCTGCTTCGGGTCGAGCGAAGGCGGACGACCACGACGCACCAGTTTGTCGCCATCGAAAATGTCTGCGCGCCGAAAAAACTCTTCGGTCAACTCGGGGGCATCGTCGGGATCAATCCAGGACTTTGCGCCAGCGGGTTTCTTCTTTGCCATGTGCATACCTCATTGAAATAATGCGCCGGGCATCGCCCTTTAGCGTGGCATGACGTCCGGCAAAGACGACTGCCGCGTCCCCGAAATCGAGTCCCCGTCGCAGCAATGTGAGCTCACGTTTTGCCGGATCGTAGGTGATCGCCATGTCTATTAAATGTATATACGATAATTTCGGCTAATATTCAATATGCGATTGTCTCGTGGTATTGGAGCCCGCGGAACGGCCCTGATTCAAAATGGAATGAAACGCAAGGCGTCAATAACAACGCGGGCCCAGGACATCGCGGTCCCGGGCCCTGCGTTATGTCAGATCGCTGAAGAACCCTCAGCGCCAGAACAAAGCCAGCAGAATGATGATCGGCAGAGGAATTCCGATCAGCCACAGCAGTGCACCTTTGCCCCATGTCATTGCCTGCCCCATGTCATTTGTCGTCTCTCCTGCATGTTTTTCTGTCCCGTCTCAACCGCTCAACTCGCGGAGAGTTCCATCGATCCTGGCCAGGAAGCCTCAACCATACGGATTGGGACGGTTTGACGGGCCCGACCGGCTTGTTGTAGACAGCGCCCGCAACCACGGATTTTCGGCCTGCCTTGCTACGCCTTCCCGACTTTGGGCTGCGCCTACAAGACACCCCCCAAAACTCGGATGGCTGCCCGGTCCGCGATGGACGCGACGCCGGTGAACCTAGCAAGGAGACTCAAATGGCTACCGGTACGGTTAAGTTCTTCAACACCCAAAAGGGCTTCGGTTTCATTCAGCCGGATGACGGCTCGAAGGATGTGTTCGTTCACATCAGCGCCGTTCAGAAGGCTGGCATGGACAGCCTCAACGAAGGCCAGAAGGTGAGCTTCGATGTGCTGACCGAGCGCGGCAAGCCCGCCGCCGGCAACATCCGCTCCGCCTGATCGGCGAGCAATCGCTGAACTGACGGAACGCCCGGCCTCACCGCCGGGCGTTTTGCATTTCGGTTCGATTTTGTTGAGGCTAATCGACCGCCTTGTAGAGCCGCTCGTCGTACAGCGCGCCGGTCATGCTGACGAGCTTGTCACGGAACGCCTTGGTTTCCTTCGCCTCGACATGGGCGTCGAAAGTCTTGCGGTCCTTCCAGCACTCCACCACGGTGAAATGATTGGCGCGGTTGGTCTGCACCAGCACGTCGTAACGGATGTTGCCTGTGTGCTTGCGGCTGTCCTCGGCAAGCTGCTTCACCGCGGCGGTGCCGGGCTCGCGCTGCGGCGGGATGACGTCCACATGTGTGACCGCGCAGACGTTGGCCTTGCCGCTTTTCGCGGCATCAGCCGACACGGCGGTGTGCTGGCGGGTGTCGTTGGGCGCCGCCAAATGCGCCTTGATCTTGTCGTTCATGTCCTTGCTGTGGGCCGCCGCGAGATGCGCCTCGAACGCCTTCTGGTCCTTCCACGCCCCGACCACGGTGAACCAGGTCGGCCGGTGAATTCCCTTCAGCAGTTCGAGGCTGACGTTGCCGCCGTCCTTTTTGCCGGCCGCGACGTAGCTTTTGAGCAGGGCTGTGGCCTGGCGGGTCGCGCTGGGCGCGGCCTCGACATAGGTCACCGTGTAGAACGCAGCCTGGGCCTGCGCCGAAGCGGTGCCCACGGCCGTCATCGCAAGTCCCAACAGCAGAGCTGACAAACGCATAACGATCCTCCCCGGTTTTTTGTCATGTTTGTAATCCGTCAGTCGATCGACACCACCACGTTGCCCAGTGTCTTGCCTTGCTCGACCGCCTCATGTGCCGCGACGATGTCCTTGAGCGGCAGAGTGAGCGCCACGTTGTTCATCAGCGTCTTGCGCTCCAGCATCGCGTTGATCGCGGAAACCGCGGCATCGCGCTCGGCCTGGTTGAGCTCGTAGACGAAAATGTAGCGGATGGTGATGACGTTCTGCAGGAAAAACTGGCTCGGGATGGTCGCTTCGCCGCTCGAGTTGCCATAGACCACGATCGTGCTGCGTGGATGCAGCACCGACGGCATCAACTTGGCGTTGCCGGAGAAATCCATCTCGATCGCCGCATCGACGCCGGCCTTGTTGGTAATCGCCATTACCCGATCGCCGACGTTCTCGCGCTTGTAGTCGATGGTGTGATCGGCTCCGGCCTCACGGGCGAGCTTGGCCTTGGCCTCGGAACTCACCGTTGTGATGACGGTCTGGCCGAGCGCCTTGGCGAACTGGATGGCGTAATGGCCGACGCCGCCGGCGCCGCCGGAAATCAGCACGGTCTTGGCCGGCCCCGCGACCGCCACGGCGTGATAGGCCGTCATGGCGGGGATACCGAGGCAAGCGCCCGACTCGTAGCTCACATGATCGGGCAGCTTCACTGCAAGCGCTGCCGGCAGCACGATATGGTCGGCGCAGGTGCCGAAAGCGCGCTTCCACTGGCCATTCCAGGTCCAGACGCGCTCGCCGATGCGCGATTGCGGAACGCCTTCGCCAACGGCCGCGATGTCGCCCGCGCCGTCGCTGTGCGGGATGACGAGTGGAAATCCTATCTTGCGGGTGCGGCCCTCGCGGGACTTCACGTCTGACGGATTGACGCCGGAGGCCTTGAGTCTCACCAGGACTTCGCCGGGGCCGGGCTTGGGCGTGTCGATCTCGCCCAGGCTCAAGACATCCCGCGCCGGGCCGTTTTTCTCGTAGTACGCTGCACGCATCGCTTGCTCCATTCGCTGTCATCATTCTGGCCACGGATCGGCCAGCGCGGCAATGGCATCCGGGCTCATTGGGAGACATGAACATGATGGTCGAACGGTTCAGCAGGGCGTTAATCGTGGGCGCAGGCTCCGGTCTCAGTGCGGCGCTGGCGCGCGCACTTGCCGCCGAGGGCATCAAGGTGGCGCTGGCGGCGCGCAGCACGGCGGATCTCGCCGGACTGGCGAAGGAAATCGGCGCCGGGGTCTTCACCTGCGATGCCTCGCGCGGGGCCGACATCGACAAGCTGTTCTCCGATCTCGACGCCTCGTTCGGCGCGCCCGAGATCGTGATCTACAATCCGAGCTATCGGGTTCGTGGGCCGTTCATCGATCTCGACCCGGCCGAGGTGGAGAAGACGCTGATGGTGAGCGCCTACGGCGGGTTTTTGGTGGGGCAGGCGGCGGTGCGGCGCATGCTGCCCAAACACCGCGGCGTCATCCTGTTCACCGGCGCGTCGGCGAGCGTGAAGGGTTACGCGGAATCGGCGCCGTTCGCGATGGGTAAGTTCGCGCTGCGCGGGCTTGCGCAAAGCATGTCGCGGGAGCTTCACCCGAAGGGGATCCATGTGGCGCATGTGGTGATCGACGGCGGCATCAAGAGCGAGCGTCGTGCCGAAGCGGCGGACAAGCCCGCAAGCCTGCTCGACCCGCAAGCGATCGCAGCAAGCTACATGCATCTCATCCATCAGCCGCACAGCGTCTGGTCGGCGGAACTGGAACTGCGTCCCTGGGTGGAGAGATTCTGAAAGCTGCACCGGAAAGGAACTGCTGCCGCGTGCGATCGCCCGGAGCGTGTCCGCGAGCGCGACTCGTTCGGCAACGTCACCTGCACGGAAATTCGCCGCTGATCCTTCGACTGATCCTTCGGCACCGAGCCAAAGAAGCCCCGCTTCGGTGGGCCTTCTTTTTATGCCGCCACTGCGCTGTAATTGGCGAAGCTTCGAGCGGGGAGGAATGTCGATGAATTTCATCAGGATGATCGCGGCCGCAACCTTTGCCACGGTTGTGGCGACCGGGTTCTGTTTTGCCGAGCCGGCGGCGCTGAAGGAACTGGCACCCTCGGGCAAGCTGCGCGTCGGCATCGCGGTTGCGCCCAGTCCCGGCGCAGGCAACGTGGCGATGGACGCGAACGGGCAGCCCCGCGGCGTCGGCGCCGACATGGCCCGTGAACTGGCGAAGAAACTCGGCGTGCCGGTGGAGTGGGTGCAGTATCCCAACTCCGGCGTTTTGACCGATGCGCTGGCAAGCGGCGGGTCGGACGTGGCGTTCCTGCCGGTCGATGGGGAACGCCGGAAGAAGGTCGATTTCGGACCGCCCCATATCGTGCTGCAGAGCACGTTCCTGGTGCCGCCGGGGTCGGCGATCCAGAGCCTGGCCGAAGTCGACAAGCCCGGCCTGCGGGTGGTCGGCGTCGAGAACACGGCGACGACACGCGCCGCACAGGCGTCGCTGAAGAACGTCACCATGACCAATGTGAAGGACGCGGCACAGCTGGAGAGCCTGCTGCGCTCCGGCCAGACCGACGCGATCGCGCTGTCGCGCGAGTCCCTGATCCAGATCGCGAACCAGGTTCCTGGCGCGCGGGTTCTGCCGGGCGCCTTCATGAGTTCGTTCGTGGCCGTCGCCGTGCCCAAAGGCAAGCCGGCGGCGCTGGCCTACGTCAGCACATTCGCCGAAGAGGCCAAGGCCTCAGGCATGGTCCGCCGCTCGCTCGACAGCGTCGGAATGAAGGAGTCGGTGGTGGCGCCGCCGGGACCGTTGCCCTGACGCTTCGGGGGAGGTCAGGCGGCCTTTTGGAGATGAGCTTCGGCAACCTGCCACTGATGGCGTTCGTCGCATGCCGGGCAACGGGCCAGGACCCGCTTGTGACGGATGCGCAGCAGCGTGTTGAGTTCGCTTTCGATTCCGACATCGACGATTTCGCCGGTGTTCGGGCAAGTGAAGTGTAAGCGTTCCATCGCGGCCTCCCTCGGTGGCTGCATCGACGGGACGGGTACAGGTCCAAACGGGCCATCGAGTGGCGATTGCAAGATTTCCGCGCCGGTGCGGCCACATTCGATCACCAATGGGTGAAGCAGCCTGAATCTTCCATTGGGTGGCGAATGCGCTTCGTAAGCCATTGAAGTTGCGACAGGTTTAGGCCTTCAACGCGGCGTTTTTTTCGCCCGCCGCTCTCAAATAAGTGCTATAAATTTCGTGAACGGACATTCATTGGGGATGAGTGGGTGCCGTCATGCGGGGAAGTCGTCAACAAGGTGGTGACGGGAGGCGTGCGTTGTTGAAAACACACAAATATTCGATCGGGCAAAGCGTCCGATATACGGCCGGGCCATTCAGCCGGTTCGGTGCCAGCGGTTCGTTCAAGATCGTGAAATTGCTGCCGTCGGAAGGCGAGGAGCAGCAATACCGGATCAAGAGCATCGGCGAGGCATTCGAGCGCGTCGCCAAGGAAAGCCAACTGGACCGCGACCGCTAAGCGTTCGCGATCACCGCATCTCAACGGGCCCGGAAACGGGCCCGTTCTCGTTTGGATTCAGCTCGTGACTTTGTGCGACAGCGTAGTCCAGGCGTCACGCGCCCGCTGGCTGACCACGCGCCAGTTCTGGTTGACCACATCCCAGTTCACCATCGGACGCTGCTCCACTGTGGTCGTGGTACCCGTTCCGGTGGTGGAGGGGCTCGTCGCCCAGGTGTCGTAAGAAAACGCGGCGCCCACGGTCAGAAGCGCCCCAAAGATCATACCGATCAGCACACGCATTGAATGGTCCCCATTGCCTGCACGCCGGCCTTCCCGGTCGCGCAGCGAATTCATGCGGCATGCAAACGTGCGGGCGGCAGAATTGTTCCCTCCAAGCCGCGATCGTCAGCCGGCCCTGGGGACGTGCGATGCCCATGGTCGCAGGGGGCTTGCGCCACAACCGCGCGTGCTTTAGCCGCGTGCAGGAATAATCGCTGTTGCTGGACGTTGGTCCGAATGTCCGTACATCTTGGGACTGAACGGGAGGGAATAATGAAATTTTTTACAGGCATGGCCGCCGTTGCTTTTGTTGCCCTGGCGCCGGTGATGGCGACCTCTGCGGCGGCGCAGGAGTACCCCTCCCGCCCGGTCAAGATCATCGTGCCGTTCGGCGCCGGCGGCCCCGCCGACGTGTTTGCTCGCCAGATCGGCCAGCACCTGTCGGAGTCGTTCAAGCAGTCCTTTGTGGTCGAGAACCGGCCGGGCGCTGGGTCGATCATCGGCACCGACGCGGTCGCGAAGTCGCCGCCCGACGGCTACACGTTGCTGCTGATGTCGAACACTCACACCACAAACGAGTCTTTGACCCCCAACAAGCCGTTCCAGTTGATGCGCGATTTCGTTCCCGTCGCGGCGATCAACTATTCCGACCTGGTGATGGTCGTGCACCCGGCGGTGGCGGCGAAGGACCTGAAGGAATTCATCGCGTTGGCGAAGAAGGACGCTGGCAAGATGAACTACGGCTCATCGGGCCTCGCAACGCCGTATCACATGGCCGGCGAGCTTTTCAAAACCATGAGCGGCACCGACATCGTGCATATCCCGCACAAGGCGTCGGGCGAAATGCGCAGCGCCGTGATCGGCGGTCATGTGCAGATGGCGTTCGACGCAATCACCACGATGACTGAGAACGTGAAGGCCGGGCAGGTGCGGGCGCTGGCGACCTCGGCCGCCAAGCGCTCCTCCGTGTTGCCCGACGTGCCGACCGTCGCCGAAGCCGGTGTGCCGGGCTACGATGCGACCATCTGGCTCGGTCTGATGGCTCCCACGGGGACGCCGAAGGCCGTGGTCGACAAGCTCAACGCCGAAGTCGCCAAGGTGATGGCCAAGGCCGATGTGAAGGCGGCCTGGGACAAGCAGGGCGCGGTGGCGATGACGATGACCCCTGCGGAGTTCGATGCCTATCTGCGCAAGGACATCGACAAGTGGGCCGCGGTCGTGAAGGCTGCCAACCTCGCCAAATAGCGCGCAACATTGTTGTGGACGCAGGCTGCGGGCAAACGCCTGCGTCCTCCGGATTCCTCAATTGTGCCGCGGCGTCGTGCTATAGATTGCGTCAGTTGGGGTCATTCCGTCGGGCGTCATGGCAGGCTTCGATCAGTGGTTCCATGCGAGCGCGTCGCTCCCGGTCTGGCTTGCCGGAGCGTTGGCGGCGCTGGCCGTGTTCGGCGGCGCGCTGGCGTTTGGCCGCGCGGGGCAGACCGGGCGCACCGGCACGGCTTGGCGCTTCGCGTTGATCCTGGTCGGTGCAGGCTTGGCGTGGATATTGGCCGACAGTCTCGGGAGCCGGGATCAATCCGCGGCGCGGCGTTCGCTCGATGCGCGGGCCACTGAACTGACATTGCGGGCGCTTGCTCAAGGCTCGCCGCTGGCTTGCCTTGAAGCTTTGGCGAATCCGACCGTCGAGGAGGCTTGCGAGAAATCCGTGTTCGCGAGCGCGGAAAGCGTCGCAGCCGCAGTGGCCTACATCGACGCGAGGATCGGGCTTTTGGCCGACGGGTTTGAGCTCGCCGCGCGTGACCGTGCCTACGCCGCATCGATCGAACGGCAGCGCCGCGGCATCGAAAGTGACCGCTTCGGCTTGGTGGCGCATGTGCTCACCATGCGCGGCTGCAACGCGGAGCGCTGTGACGGTCTCAAGCTGTTGCGCGATCCGCAGCGCGTGATTGCCAATCTGCGCGACCGGAATTTCGAGGCCAACGTGGTGCTGTACGCCACCGCCTGGCGTTCCGATGGGCAGACGCAGCCTGCGGGCGTGGCCGGGCCAGCGGTCGCTGCGGCACCCAGCGTCACCACCACGGGCGCAGCACCCACTACGGGCAAGATCGACTATCCGTCGGCGGCCTCGATTCCTGCGATCAGCATCATGAACGCCGAGCCGCCGCTGTCGCAGGCCGAGGCCAACGCCACGGCCAATGCGGTGCCGCAGAACGCGCCGGGTGCCGCGAAGCCTGCTGCGCCGTTGCCGCAGCCGCGCCGTCAGTCGGCCCGCGAACCGGCGCCTCCGCCGCCGCTGCCGCCTCCCGGCACGCAATCGTTGCCACAGCAGACGCAATCGCCGCAGCAGCAGGTGCAACAGCCCACGCTCGCGGCACCAGTTCCGGCCGCGCCGCCCGCGCCCAGCATTCCCCGTTGGGGCAGCGGCAACTGACGACAAGAAGCTCGGGCGGTGCTGTAATGCGGCGCCATGTTCTCGTCCGTCCTGATTGCCAATCGCGGTGAAATCGCCTGCCGTATCGCGCGCACCGCCGCGCGGCTCGGCTTGCGAACCATCGCGGTCTACTCGGCGGCGGATGCCAACGCGCTGCACGTCCGGCTCGCCGACGAGGCGCACCTGATCGGTCCGGCTCCGGCGTCCGAGAGCTATCTCGTGGCCGAAAAGATCATCGAGGTGGCGCGGCAGGCGCGCGCAAGCTGCATCCATCCGGGCTACGGATTTCTTTCCGAGAACGCAGGCTTCGCCGAGGCCTGTGCTGCGGCCGGGATTGCTTTCGTTGGGCCGCCGCCTGGTGCAATCCGGGCAATGGGGCTGAAAGATCGAGCCAAGGCGCTGATGGAGAAGGCGGGGGTTGCCGTGGTCCCCGGTTACCACGGCGACCGGCAGGAGCCCGCGTTTCTCAAGCAGAAGGCCTACGAGATCGGCTATCCGCTGCTCATCAAGGCCATCGCCGGCGGCGGCGGCAAGGGAATGCGCAAGGTCGAGAAGCACGCCGAATTCGACGCCGCGCTCGAGGCCGCGCAACGCGAGGCGATCAACGCGTTCGGTGAGGGGCGCGTTCTACTGGAGAAGTTTGTCACCTCACCGCGCCACATTGAGTTCCAGATTTTTGCCGACGGCAAAGGCAACGCCATTCATCTCAACGAGCGCGACTGTTCGCTGCAGCGCCGGCATCAGAAGGTGATCGAGGAGGCCCCGGCACCGGGCATGCGTGCCGACGTTCGCGCGGCGATCGGAGCAGCGGCGGTGACGGCTGCCAAGGCGGTCGGTTATGTCGGGGCGGGGACCGTGGAGTTCATCGCCAACGGCGCCGGCGACCTTCGCCCTGACGGATTCTGGTTCATGGAAATGAACACCCGGCTGCAGGTGGAGCATCCGGTGACCGAAGCGATCACCGGGCTCGACCTGGTCGAATGGCAATTCCGCATTGCCGCGGGCGAAGCTCTGCCGCTCACGCAGGCTCAGGTGCCGCTGAACGGTCATGCCATCGAGGCGCGGCTTTACGCCGAAGATCCCGAGCGCGGCTTTCTGCCATCGACGGGGCGGCTCGCCGCCTTGCAGTTGCCGGCGGGCGAGGGCATCCGCGTCGATACCGGCGTCGATCAGGGCAGCGAGATCAGCACGCACTACGATCCGATGATCGCCAAGCTGATCGCCCATGGGCCGACGCGGCAAGCGGCGCTGGAGCAGTTGGCTGGCGCACTCGCACGCACTGTCGTGGCGGGGCCGCGCTCGAACGTGGCGCTGCTGGCGGCGCTGTGCCGGGCCAGGGAGTTCCGTGCCGGAGCCGTCGATACCGGCTTTATCGAGCGCAATGCGGTTGCACTGGGACTGATGCCACAGGGCACCGATCGCGCCGCCGTGGCCGCCGGTGTGACACGGCTGGTCGAGCAGGACCGGCAGCGGATCATGCGGAATCTCGATCTCGATCCGGACATCCCGGCTTCGCCGTGGGATGCAAATGATGCCTTCCAGCTTGCCGGCCCACGCACGCAGAGCATGACGGTTCTGGCCGATGGCGAGCGGGTCGTGGCCGAAATCGCCTTCGGTTCCCGCCGAACGAGCGTGGCTGTGGATGGTGCGGCGGCCGCCCTTGATGCGGTCACGTTCGACGCCCCAGATGGCGTCTATGTCCTGCGCAACGGTCGTCAGACCCTGGTCCGCCGCGTCCTCCTTGGACTGGGCGCGGCCGATGGTGCGGCCGGCGACGGCCTCATCCGCGCGCCGATGCATGGCAAGGTGCTGGCGATCCTGGTCGCCAAGGGTGACAGCGTGGTGAAGGGCCAGCGTCTTGCGGTCATCGAGGCCATGAAGATGGAGCATGCGCTGACCGCTCCCCACGCGGGAACCGTGAGTGCCGTCCCGGTGATCGCGGGAGCCCAGGTGGCGGAGGGTGCGACGATCATGAGCATCGAAGGCGAAGCAGACTGATATGCCGCTTCATCTCATCAAGCTCAGCGTCGGCACCGACTCGATCGAGGACCTCGAGGACTGGATCAAGATCAAGTTCAACGAGCAGAAGAAGCGTGGCGTCAAAAAGCCGGAGCGCTTCCACACCACCAGGATGGTGCCCAAGCGCGCGGAAGAGATACTGGATGGCGGCTCGATCTTCTGGGTGATCCGCGGCGAAATCCTGTGCCGGGAAAAAATTCTCGACATCCGGCCTTTCGTCGATAAAGAGGGCGTCGGCCGTTGCCGGCTGGTGCTCGACCCCAAATGCGTGCCGGTGCGTCCGCGGCCGTATCGTGCATTCCAGGGCTGGCGCTATCTCGATCCCAAGGATGCGCCCCCCGATCTCAGCCGCGTCGAGCGCGGCACCGCCGAATTGCCCGAACCGCTGCGCCGCGAACTTCGGGAACTGGGCCTGCTCTAGACTTTGATGTTGTCGATCAGCCGGGTGCGGCCGAGCTTGGCCGCCACGAGCAGACGCATCTTGCCGTGCTTGGGCGATGCGACCGGGGCGAGCGTTGTCGCATCGCGCAGTTCGAGATAATCGACAACGAAGCCGGCGCGTTCGATCTCGCTGCGTCCTGCGGCCAGCGCTGCGGCGACCGCGTCGCCGGACTTGATGCGCGACGCACTGTCCTTGAGCGTTCGGTAGAGCGTGGGCGCGACCGCGCGCTCGTTGGGCGACAGGTACGCATTGCGTGACGACATGGCGAGACCGTCCCTCTCGCGCATGGTCGGCACGCCGATGATCTTGACCGGGATATTGAGGTCGCGCGCCATCGCAGTGACGACCTTGAGTTGCTGAAAGTCCTTCTCTCCGAACATCGCGAATTGCGGCTCGACCTGCAGCAGCAGCTTGGCGACCACAGTGGCGACGCCGCCGAAGAAATGCGGACGGAACGCGTCTTCCAGGCCGGCTTTCGCGGGGCCTTCCGGTTCGATCCGCGCCGCGAAGCCGTCCGGATACATTTCGGCTGGGCTCGGCGCCCAGATCAAATCGACCTGCAGCCGGGCGAGCGCAGCCACGTCGGTCTTCCAGGTGCGCGGATAGCTCGCGAGGTCTTCATGCGGTGCGAACTGCGCAGGATTAACGAAGATCGACACCGCAACACGGTCGGCGTTGCGCTTGGCTTGCCGGACCAATTCCAGGTGGCCGGCGTGCAGCGCGCCCATGGTCGGCACCAGCGCGATATTCGCGCCCGCCTGGCGCCAGCGCCCGACCGTCCGGCGCAAACTCGAAATCGAGCGGATGACGGCTGGTTTGGCCATGGATTCATCTTTTGGCATGGTTCGGATTAATCGTAAATCGCGGGTTTTTGCCGCCGAGCTTGATTCAAATCGTCAGTAATTGAACACTAGGGGCCGAGAGGATGGCCATGTCTTTTGAGGATGCGAGGCGGTCGCGGTCCGCCTACGTCGTCGTGCTGGGCAATGAAAAGGGTGGATCAGGTAAATCCACCGTCGCCATGCATGTCGCCGTGGCGCTGATGAAGGCTGGCCAGCGGGTCGCCACCATCGATCTCGACTCCCGGCAGAAAAGCTTCACCCACTACATCGAGAACCGTGCCGCCTGGGCGAAGCACGCGCGGCTCGCCCTCGAATTGCCGACCCACTATTGCATCGACCGCGCCGACGGCCCGAAGGTCGTCGACAACGAGGTCGCCGAGTTCAGCGCGTTCGCGCAGGCTATCGACACGCTCGAGCACACCCACGATTTCGTGGTGGTGGACACGCCGGGGCATGACAGCTACCTGATGCGGCTCGCGCATTCGATGGCGGACACGCTGATCACCCCGCTCAACGACAGCTTCGTTGACTTCGACGTGCTGGGCACGGTCGATCCCGCGACCTTCGCGGTGACCGGAACCAGTCACTTCGCCGAGATGGTTCGCGAGGCGCGCCGGCAGCGCCGTGTGGTCGATCATGCCACCACGGATTGGATCGTGGTCCGCAACCGGTTGTCCATGCTGGGTTCGCGCAACAAGAAGCTGGTGGGCGAGGGCCTGCAGGAGCTTTCGCTGCGGCTCGGCTTCCGCGCGGTGGACGGGTTCGCCGAGCGGGTGATTTTTCGTGAATTCTACCCGCGCGGGTTGACTGCGCTTGACGACCTCAACGAAGCGACGCTCGGCACCAAGCCCAGCATGTCGCACGTCACCGCGCGCCAGGAGGTCGAAAGCTTGCTGACCTCGCTCAAGCTGCCGTTCGACGAGCGGGGCCTTAAGCGCGCCGCGGCGCGTGCCGAATGGTTTGCCGCGGCTGACCAGCCGCTGGAACTGCACGACATTCTCGCGGGTTGAAGCGTCGCCGCGGTGTCGCGGCCCATTGCGCTCGGCGCGTGAAGTGTCACTTTATAGGGCATGTCGAAAGACCCCACTCCAGCGCCGGCCAATCGCCGCACCGAGCCGGCCAAGTCATCCTCGCGCTCCGATATCGACGCTTTTCTCGGCAAGGTGAGCGCGCTCGGATCGGCTGTCACGGCGGGCCAGCGCGGCCGGCTGATCTTTGCGCTGGACGCCACCATGAGCCGTCAGCCGCTCTGGGACACGGCGTGCAA
This sequence comes from Hyphomicrobiales bacterium, assembly GCA_021730985.1. Lineage (GTDB taxonomy): Bacteria > Pseudomonadota > Alphaproteobacteria > Rhizobiales > Xanthobacteraceae > Z2-YC6860. Next base: position 137,026 of record JAKFYI010000014.1, read on the forward strand.
GCTGCAGGCCGATATGTTCCGCGAGACCGCCGCCATCGGAGGCCTTGACGTTCAACTGGTCTATTTCCGCGGTCTGGCCGAATGCCGCGCTTCGCGCTGGGTTTCAGACGCAGGGCAGCTTGCGACTTTGATGGAGAAGATCGACTGCCGCGGCGGCCACACCCAGATCGGCAAGGTGCTGGCCCACACGCGGCGCGAGTCCGAGCAACGCAAGGTGCAGGCGCTGGTGCTGGTCGGCGACGCCATGGAAGAGCCGATCGACGATCTTTGCGCCGCGGCCGGAGCGCTCGGTCTGCTCGGCGTACCAGCTTTCGTTTTCCAGGAAGGTTATGACGCCGTCGCAGAACCGGCGTTTCGGGAGATCGCGCGGCTGTCGAAGGGCGCTTACAGCCGGTTCGATCCGGGTGCTGCGAGCCAACTCGCGGAGTTGCTACGCGCGGTCGCAGCTTACGCTGCGGGCGGCATGAAGGCGCTTGCCAATCTCAAGGCGAACGCCACCGCGGTGCGACTGCTGGAGCAACTGCGCTAACCATGCCTACGCTCATATTTGGAATACTCGTCCTGGTTCTCGCGTTGTGGGCACTCAATGCCTACAGCAAGGCCGATGTCAAAATGCTGGCCAAGCTGTTGCCTTCGGCCGGCGGCATCGTCGCGCTGGCGCTCGCGGTCTTTCTCGGATTTCGCGGCCATTTCGAAACGGCGATCCCGCTTGGCCTGTTCGGGCTCGGAATGTTGGGGTGGGGGCCGTTCGCCAGGACAGGCATCTTCCAGCGCACCCAGAAAACGCCGGGCCAGGTGTCGCGCGTGCGCTCCGCCTTCGTCGAGATGGAACTGGATCACGACTCCGGGGCGATGACCGGGCGCATCCTGGCCGGACCGCATGAGGGGGTGGCGCTTGAGGCGCTCGACGTGTCGGCGCTGCTCGGGATGCTGGCACAGATCGACGACGAGAGCCGAGCGCTACTGGCCGCTTATCTTGACCGCCGGGAGCCCGGCTGGCGTGAGCACGCGCAGGGTGGTGCGTCGGCGGGCCGGGGGGCGACGCGCAGCGGAAAAATGACCGAGGAGGAAGCCTATCAGATCCTTGGCGTGAAAATGGGGGCGAGTGCCGAAGAGATCGGCCGTGCGCACCGCACGCTGATGAAGAAGCTGCATCCCGACCAAGGGGGGTCGACGTACCTCGCGGCCCAAATCAATGAGGCCAAGGAGGTTCTTATTCGCCGCCATCGCTGAACTCCGCACGCAAAGAGTACTGGCGGCTCCCGGCGACGCTTCCCGTATCGAACGTTTTTGTTGGCGCTCGCGAGAGCGCGTTCAGATCTTCAAAGCCATGCACACGATGTCATTGCGCTTGAGTTGCTTGCAGGTTGCTTCCGCCTGATCGCGGTCGAAGCCGGCGAAGCGCGCGCGGTAGTAGGTCTTCTCACCCTTGGTGGTGCGTTCGGTATAGGGGGCGGCCTTCTTGAGCATCGGGCCGGCCTTGGTCTGCGCCGCGTTGAGGCGCTGCTTGGCTTCTGCTTCCTCCTCGTAGGCGCCGATCTGGATCGCCCAGCCGCTGCGGACGACGGGCTTGCTCTCGGCGGCGGAGGCGGAGGGCACGATGGCTTTGCCGGCGGCAGCGGCTGCGGCCGGCAGGACGCCAAGCAGGCCAGGGCGGGCGCTGGGCGCCGCCGCCTGGGTCTTGGCGGACGCAGCGGCGGCCGGCTCCGGCACGGCGACAGGTGCGAGCGATGCGGTTTGAACCGGGACAGGCTTCGCGGCAACCGGCTCCGGTGTCACCGGCGCGGGCTTGGCGGCAACGGCGCCCTTCGGCGGGGCCATTTTCACGATCACGGTGCGAACCGGGGTCGGCTTGATCGGCTCGGTCGAGCCGAGGCTGAGCGTGTGGGCGATCGGCTTCACGGTGGGCGCCGCCACCGGCACCGACGCAGCGGCTGCGAGCTTCGGACCGGCCTGGACGTCTTCGGCGACCGGCGCAGGAGAGGGCGCAGCCGCCAGCCGCGTGGCGGTGCGGTTCACCGATGCCAGCTCGATGTGGCCTTCGATCAGGGCGCGCATGCGCGCGTCGCGCTGGCCGCCGGACGTGCCGCCCAGCACCACCGCGACGATGTGGCGGTCGTTTCGGCGCACCGAGGACACGAGGTTGAAGCCCGAGGCGCGGGTGTAGCCGGTCTTGATGCCGTCCACGCCGTGGACGCGGCCCAGCAGCTTGTTGTGGTTGCGCATGGCGTGACCGCGATAGCTGAAGCTCGCCAGCGAGAAGTAGCGGTAGTAGCGCGGGAAGCGCTCCTGGATCGCAAGGCCGAGCATCGCCTGCTCGCGCGCCGTGGTGACCTGCTCGTCGTCGGGAAGGCCCGAAGCATTGCGATAGATCGTCCTGGCCATGCCGAGCGCGCGCGCCTTCTGCGTCATGCGCTTGGCGAAGGCTTCTTCGCTGCCGCCGAGCGCCTCGGCAATCACCACCGAGGCGTCGTTGGCCGACTTGGTGACGAGGGCCTTGATCGCGTCCTCGACCTCGAGCGTGGAGCCGGCCCGCACGCCGAGCTTGGTCGGCGCCTGGGCGGCGGCCTCCGCGGAGACCTCCATCTGGGTTTGCAGTTTGATCTTGCCCGCTTCGAGCTGCTCGAAAAGCATGTAGAGCGTCATGATCTTGGTCAGCGAAGCCGGATGGCGCAGCGCATCGGCCTGGGCCTCGTGCAGCGTTTTGCCGGACTTGGCGTCGATCACGAATGCGGCGTAGCGCGGGCTGTGATGGATTTGGGCCGCGGTGGCTGGCGCTTTCTTGACGTAGCGTTTGCGGCGGGAGCGGGCGTCCGCGGGATCGGTGGTGATCGCGAGTGTCGCCATGATCGCGGCGAGACCCAGAATTCCCAAGCGCAGCCCCCGAGAGGCCTTCCCCGGCACGCAAACCATCATGATACCCCGTCGTACGCTCTTGAAGGCGACTGCCTCGCCTCAATCCCCGGTGCTGCCTCGCGCCGCCGAATGACTGATCGGCGGACCGTGGCAATCACGGCACAGTGGTTGAAGTTATGAGGACGGGGTTTCCATAAAGTTAAGACAAATCAAGGACAAGCCCACGAATCGGGGTTCAAACAAGGCATCCCGCGTGCATTGCGAAATAAACCTTGCCTTTTTTGTGCAGTGCAATATATTGCCTTCATGCGGGCGACAGTGCTGCGCAATGTTCGGGCAACTCACGAGAGCCGTCCCAATGCGGGCGGACGGAAGGAAACGAGATGATCAAGAACTTCGATGACATTCAGAAGATCAGCAAAGACAACGTCGATGCGACCATGAAGTCGTTCGGCGCCGTGTCGAAGGCCACCCAGACGATTGCGACCGAAGTGGTGGACTATTCCAAGAAGTCGTTCGAGGACAGCACCAAGGTGATGGAGAAGCTGTTCGGTGCGAAGTCGCTGGAAAAGGCGATCGAGATCCAGACCGAGTACGCCAAGTCGGCCTACGAGGGCTTCATGGCCCAGGCGACCAAGATCGGCGAGCTTTATTCCGACCTCGCCAAGGAATCCTACAAGCCTTACGAGGCGTTCGCGGCGAAGGCTGCTCCCGCCAAGTAAGTACGTCTGTTGCGTATGCGTTTGTAAGCGTCGCGTAGAAGACCGAGCCCGGCCCAATTGGCCGGGCTTTCGTTTGCCCGGATGCCGCGCTTCCGATTCAGATTTCAAACAGCACCTCGATGACACGGCGGGGTCTTTAGCCAACGCTCCGCTGCCGGTTGTTTAGAGACGGACCGGCGCCGTCTTTCCCTTTTTTCCGTTTCCCCTGAGGGGATGGAGCGCCGGGAGGCGCCAGGGCGGATCGCCGCCCCTATACGGCAGGTGACGAGTCTGCCGGGCGAGCCTCGCGGCCCGCCATCGCACCCACGGCGATGTCCCCGTCACCGGGGGTCGC
>JAKFYI010000021.1 GCA_021730985.1 Hyphomicrobiales bacterium
ATGACGGAAAGCTGTTCGCACCAATACACGCTGCCGGACGACGATGCGAAACGCATCATCGAAACGTCGGGCAAGACCTGTCCCGGCTATGAACTGAAGATCTTCAGCACCGAGGATGCCAACGCCGAAGCAGCGCCCGGCGCGATCGGCCAGATCGGCGGGCGCGGCGCAAGCCTGATGCTCGGCTACTTCGAGGATCCGCAGACCACCGCCGATTCATTCAACGCCAGCGGTTGGTTCATGACCGGCGATCTCGGTGCGATCGATGCTGGCGGCTACCTCCGCATCGCGGGCCGGCAGAAGGACATCATCATCCGGGGCGGCCACAACATCCATCCGGCGCGCATCGAAGAGCTGGCGACGCGCCATCCGGCAGTGCGGCGCGCCGCCGCGGTCGCCGTCAAGGATGCCCGGCTCGGCGAGAAGGTCTGCCTGGTCGTGGTGTTCCAGCCCGGCAAAGCGGCTTCGTCCGATGAGCTGCTGGCGCATCTGGACGCCACCGGCCTGTCCAAATTCGACATGCCGGAGTACTTCGCCGTGCTCGACGAAATTCCGCTGACGCCGAACGGAAAAATGGTCAAGCGAGCCATCGCCGAGTGGATCGCGGAAGGCCGCATCGCGCCTGAGCCGGTGCGCTGGCAGGCGGCTTCATGAGAAGCGGGGGATTAAAATGAAAGCCGTTGTGGTCCGCGAATTCGGAGACATCGAGAACGCCTCGCTCGGCGACATGCCGAAGCCCGAGCCGAAGGCCAGCGAAGTGCTGCTCCAGATCAAGGCCACCGCGGTCAACTTCGTGGACCTGGTGATGATGGGCGGCACCTATCAGTTCAAGCCGCAACTGCCGTTCGTTCCGGGCAAGCTGCCGGCCGGCGTGGTCGCTTCGGTCGGCGCCGGCGTGACGGCGTTCAAGCCCGGCGACCATGCCATTGCGATGGCGGAGCAAGGCGGCTTCGCCGAGTTCGTCGCCATGCCGGAGAACCAGTGCATCAAGCTGCCGCCGTCGCTGCCGTTCGAGGAGGCCGCGGCGATGTCGCTGATCTACGACACCGCGTATTTCGCGTTGCGCGACCGCGCCCGCATCAAGCCCGGCGAGAGCGTGCTGGTGCTGGGCGCCACCGGAGGCGTCGGTCTTGCCGCGGTCCAGTTGGCCAAAGCATTCGGCGCCACGGTGCTCGCAGGCGTGTCATCCCAGAGCAAGACGGACATCGTGCGCGCGGCCGGCGCCGATCACGTCATCGATCTCGCGGCACCCGACCTCAAGGAAAGCCTGCGCGCGCAGGTGTTCGACAAGGTCGGCAAGCAGGGCGTCGATATCGTGATCGACATGCTGGGCGGCGACTATTTCGATGCAGCCGTCCGGGCGCTGGCCTGGTGCGGACGCCTGGTGGTAATCGGCTTCGCCTCTGGGCGCATTCCCTCGATCAAGGCTAACTACTTCCTGGTGAAGAATATCGAAGTGTCGGGAATGCAGATCAGCGACTACCGCAAGCGGAAGCCCGCCGACATGCAGGCCTGCTTCAAGGAGATTTTCGAGCTGCACGGCGCCGGCAAGCTGAAGGCGCTGGAGACGAAGGTCTATCCGATCGCGCAATTCGCCCAGGCGATGAAGGACATCCGCGACCGCAAGCAGCGCGGCCGCGTGGTGCTCAGCCAGGGCGGCTGAGAACTGCAAAAAACACCGGGCCGCTTTTCGGCGGGCCCGGTGATGATTTGGATGTCCAGAGGAAGTGTTAGTTCAGCGCGTTGTTGACGCTGGTGAACGTGGTGTTCAGCTTGGAGCCCAGGCCCTGCACCGTGGCAATGATCGCCACCGAAATGCCGGCCGCAATGAGGCCGTACTCGATGGCAGTCGCGCCGGATTCGTCAGCCAAAAATTTCCCAAACAGAAGCATTCTGCTTTCTCCCGAAATAAATGCGACCGGAACGGTCGTGCGTCTTTTTACGGACCCCGGCGTAACGCTTGCTTAAGCGCAGGGTCCGAGTTCCGGAACTCGCATTAAAGGGCGGGCAACCACGGGCGCGGCGATTTTGTCTAAAAATGTCCGCTTCGGAAAGCGCGCGGCGCGATTTCAGAATCCAGGCATCAGAATCCAGGCAAACGCGGCGCGCCGCTGTCGAAGTGAACGCCTTCCAGCGCGAGTAGCTTCTGCTTGGTGGCGATGCCTCCAGGGGCCGTGAAGCCGCCAAGCTTGCCGCCGGCTGCCAGAACGCGATGACACGGGATCACGATCGGCACGGGATTGCGGCCCATGGCCTCGCCGACGTCGCGCGCACCCTCCCACTCGGCGGCGCCGAGCGCCTTGGCCAGCGCGCCATAGGTGGTGGTGCGGCCATAGTCGATCGCGCGCAGCGCCGCGTAGAGCTTGCGGCGGAACGGATCGACGTTGTCGAGATCGACCGGGACAGCCGAGAAGTCGATGCGCTCCCCGGCCAGATAACGACGGATGTCGGCGATCACCGCCGCGATGGCCCGCGGCGGCTCGGCTGGACCTGCGCTGCCCGCCTTGGCTGCGAGGCGCTTCGCGGTCATCGCTTCGTCGCGCTCGGGAAGCTGCACGCCGGCGACGCCGCGCTCGTTCCAGGCGACGCCGCAGGGGCCGATTGTGGTGGCGAAGATGTGATGATGAACCGCCATCGTCCGAGTCCTACACCCGCAGAATTCGCCGCTCCACCCGTTTTGCTAGCGTTTCGGCACTTGTTCCTAGATTCACATCGGATAAGGGGGAACGACTGCGCTGGCCGGCACGTTTCTTTGTCAAGTCATCAACAGCAACTTCGTAGGCGCCCAGCCGCTCGTTGTATGTGAGGTTCCAGAGAGGCCGCACCGCACCATTGGCCTGCTTTGCGCCCATAACAGCGGATTCGCGAATTGCTTGGACTTGCCAGGCGCGACGTGAGCCAGTGGGTGTAGCTGCATACCGCAGCGGAAGGAAAAGCCGTGCAGGCTCTTCTCTTGATGGTCGTCTATATCCTCACCACCGCTGTGGTGCAGTTCTGCGGCTTCTTGATCAGCCGCCTTGTCGATCTGCAATACCCGGCCTTCAGCGTGATGGTGTTTCTGATGTTGTTCCTCGCGGCCTTCGGCGTTGCCTGGCCGATCGCGGTGTACGTCACGGAAAAGCTGATCGTGCGGTCCGGCCGTACGGTCGAGACGATGGACGCTCGCGCCATCTGACGCGCGGGGCGGAGCGATGCCTTGTTCCCATGGAACAATTGGCGGGACGGGGCGTTGACGAGTGCGCTTTCTCGGGAGGCCCCATGCGCGCGCTCGCTGTTGCATTGATCGTTCTCGCCGCAGGCGCAGCCCAGGCCGCGCCGCCGGAGGAACTCGTCACCGCGTCGGATGCCATCCTTTGCATGCAGGCCGGCACGCTGGACGAGGCGAGCCAGCCCGATATCGCGCGCAACCAGCAGCGCCTGCGCGGACTGCAGTGCATGCGCACCGGATCCGGCATCCCGCTCACCGTGATCGAACGCACCCATGCGAGCGTCTGGAAGGTCAGCTTCCGCCCCGAGGGCATTCCCGGCGGTGTGCCGCTGTGGGGACGTGTGACGTCGTTCACGACGCCGGACGGCGAGCCGCTGATCCATTCCACGCGCGCCGATCGGCGCTAGGTCTTGGAAGGCCGTGCGAACGGCTTCTTGAGATGGTCGTAGCTGGCCGGCGGCGGCGGTTCCTGCACCACAGGCTGCCGCGGCACCGAGCGGTACCACTCGCCCGCGGCGTCCGCGATGGTCCGGGCGGGATTGGCCTCGCAGTAATCGCCGGCCGATTTCATCAATTGATCGTTGCCGAGCGTGACGACCGCGGCGGAGCCTGAGGCGCGCAGCGCCGCGTTCATGCCGCTCACATAGCCCAGCAGCCAGTTCGACGCCTGGTGATAGACAATGTCGCTGGAGCGCGCGGCCCGGAGAAATTGCTGGCAGGTAGTGTTGCCGGCGCCGTGCGCCGTCTGGGCCTGCGCCAACGACGGCATCACGGCGAGCAGTGCGGCCGCAACCGCGGCGCGAGCGAACGTGTTCAATGCGGCCATTTTCATACGGGAAATATAGCCGACGACCGCGGAAGCGCCAGCAGCCGCCCGCATGGGCGCCGGCCCGCCTCCCCGGCATCGCATCGCCAGCGCTTGTTGCAGCGCAACGAGGGCGGGCCCTGCCCCGGAGATTCGCTGCCGCGATGGAACACGTCGGCCGACCTGGGCGTTTTCATGTCAGCAAGCATGGAGGTGACAATGGCTCACGTCGTTCATCATCATCCGACCCAATCGTTCGAAGTCGCGCCGCGCGTCTACTGGCTGGCCGGCATCGGCATCGCGCTCGTTGCGCTGCTGTTCGCGCTCACCACGACAACGGCCAGCAACACGGTAACGCCGCTGCTGATGGAGCCGCATGTGCCGTTTATCCCGTTCATGCCGATCCTGTAGCGAACGGGACGGCGGCAAAGACAACCCCGGCAGAAATGCCGGGGTTGTCCTTTGCTCTTGAGGGCAGAGTTGCTTTCTTCGCGCTATCGGGCAGCTCTTGTTCGCGCTAACGCGCAGGTCTTGCAGGTTTCCATTCCCGCGCGCGCTTGTGCGCCTCATAGACCTCGATCGGCGTCATGAGCTGTTCAATGCGGCTGCGCGTCGAAACCGCCATCTGGGTGCCGCGCGACGCCGAGACGCTGAACCACATGCAGGCCTCGACAAAATCCTGCGGCACTCCGCGGCCGTTGCAATACATGGTGCCGAGATTGAACTGCGCCAGCCCATCGCCCTGCTCCGCCGCGCGGCGGAACCACGTCACCGCCTCGAGATCGTCCTGCGGCACGCCGCGCCCCGCCATCGCCAGCGCGCCGAGATTGAACTGCGCATGGGCGTCGCCCTGCTCGGCCGCGCGGCGATACCACCTCGCCGCCTCCGCATCGTCCTTCGGCGCCAGCGAACCCTTGCGGTAGATGTCGCCGAGCGCCGCCTGGGCATTCGCCTCGCCGCGCATCGCATCCTGCAGCAGCACGCGCACCACCGCGGAAACCGGCGGGGTGACGGCGGCAGCGGCGGCGACGTTCGGGTCCGAAGGCATGTTGTCGAGCGGCATGGCATACCCCTGCCGCGATCATGCCTGCGATCAGGGCGAGCGGGAAGCGGCCTAGCACGGCAGGCCGTCCAGAAAAACTTGCCGCTTCTAAGCCAGATAATTATATGGTATAATAGCCATACGATGACGGGCGACCCAAACTTCGAGTGGGATGCCGCGAAGGACCGCGCCAACAGGCTCAAGCACGGCGTGGGTTTCGCACAGGCGCAATACGCGTTTTTCGATCCGCATCGCGTCATTGCAAAAGACTTGGATCACAGCGGCAGCGAGCAACGTTACTTTTGCTTCGGTTTGGTGGACGGCGGCGTGATGACGGTGCGGTTCACCCATCGCAACGACCGCATTCGAATCTTCGGCGCCGGCTACTGGCGGAAAGGAAAGCAAATCTATGAGCAGCAGAACGATTAAGTATACCGCGGGCGAAATCGGGCGCGTGAAGATGATCGACGATTTTCTGCCGTCGCCGGACGCGCTGGTGGCGCGCGAGGACAACGTGAAGGTCACGCTCGGGCTGTCGCGGCGCAGCCTTGACTTCTTCAAGCGTGAGGCGAAGGCACGGCGCGTGCCGTATCAGCGCATGATCCGCGCGCTGGTGGATGCTTATGCGGAGAAGCAGGGAGCGAGGAAACAGCGATGAATTGTAGGGTGGGTAGAGCGCAGCGAAACCCACCGATACCGACCCGATTGGACGCGATGGGTTTCGCTGCGCTCAACCCATCCTACGCACTGCGAAAGACTTAGGATCGGATCCTATTGGAGGGAATCTATGAAAACAATTGTTGTTATTTTGGCTGCAAGCGTTTCAACTGCCAACGTTTTTCTGAACTATTTTGCGCACCACACTGCTCGCAGTTCGTCGACATGGCCGTCAATGTTTACGAATGCGAGTTTCTATTTTGCGTTTGCGATTGGAATGGCTTCGTTGCTCTGCATGCTCAGCTTGTACTTCATAGGAAAGACCACACAGATCAGCATGGCCAACGGAGTTCTCTTGATGGGGGCCGCATCGATCACGATCGGAACCCTATGGGGACGCTTTGGTTTAGGCGACAGCGTCCACTGGACCGAGTGGGTTATCTTGATTCTTATTCTGACATTCCTCGGGATACGTTACGTCGTATATAATTAGGGGCGCACAATATGGGAAAAAAAAGAATCGCTCGAATGCTATTCAATACGAAGCGTGCATTGTTAGTTTCATAGACATATTAGGATTTCGGCACCTGCTAACTAGCCGCAGTGCAGCAGACATCTACGCCACGATCAAAGCACTCGAAAAGTTTACGCGCCCCCTCGAAATCGAGAGACCTCGAAAGGGTCGAGAGCGCGAGATGAGTCATGCCTTCGCGTATGCAATATCCGACGCTATCGTTAGAGTGAGGCCGTACAATACCACCTATCAGGATGGCGCTCTTTTTCACGAATTGTACGATTTGCTTCTTGCTCAAATCGAACTGGTAGGTATGGGAGTTTTGATTCGAGCGGGCGTAACGGTTGGCCAAGTCTACATAGGAAAGACTGGTAAGGGTCCAGTGTTTGGCCCTGGCATGGCTCGCGCTTACGAGATCGAAAGCTGCGAAGCAGTCTACCCGCGTATTGTTGTCGACCCTCTCGTACTCAAACAACACAAAAATGACAAAAGGCTTCGCTCAGAATTTAATTCTATAGAAGAGGAATTGCGAGTATTGCGAAGGATCGTCTCGAAGGGAGATGATGGAAAACTTTTTATCGACTATTTGGCCTCAGACGAAGAATTTGATGATCCTGGATTATTTTTTGGTTATTTGCAGGACCATGCCAAGCTTGTTCGCAAGGGACTAAATGCGCAATTAGACGCGCGGACAAAGAATAAATATTCATGGTTGAGGGATTATCACAACCATCACGTCAAACAACTCAAAGCCACAATTCTCTCATCGAAAAAGAGACGGGAAGCATTTTATCAAGAATATGAAACTGATCCTGAAGATTACTTCAAAGACATAGCAGTATGACGCGAATCGTCTGTTGTTCAGGTCTCTAGGTCGAGCGCCAACTACGGCACACACCCCGTCGGCAGCTTCGCCGCATATTCGGCAATCCGGCCCGGCGTCGTCACCCACACCTTGTCGAATCCCGGATGCTGCATCAGCGTTTGCAGGGCTTGCCGCATGTGCACGAGCCGGAACGGCTGACCCGTGCAGAACGTGTGCAGCGAGATGCCCAACACGAGGGACTGTTTCTCCGAATGCCGCAGCATTTCCTCGAACTGATCGAGGATCATGCGATGGAAGTCCGTCGCGGGCTGGGCACGGTTGAGCATCGTCGGCGTGTCGTTGAGCTCGACCGGATAGGGCACCGACATGATGCGGCCCGCGCGCGTTTTCATCCAGAACGGCTGATCGTCGGCCGGCCAATCCATCAGAAACGTATAGCCGTTCTCCTGCAGCAGATCGGGAGTGACGGCCGTTTCTGAAATCCACGGACCCATCCAACCATACGGACGCCGCCCGCAACTCTCGGCCAGCGTCTTGGTCGCGTGCGCGATCATTGCGGCCTCGGCCGCTTCATCCATGTCGGACTGGCGTTCGGAGTTCGTGTAGCCGTGGCCGATCACCTCGTCGTTACGCTTACGAATGCGCGCGGCGATCTGCGGCATCTCTTCACAGACGGACGCATTGATCAGATGGCACATCGGCCACTTCAATTCGTCCATCATATCGAAAATGCGCCAGATGCCGACCCGCAGGCCGTAGTCGCGCCAGCCAAAATTGCGAACATCGGGCTGCGGGCCAGGCGCCGTCGGCGTATGGCCAAGGCCTTCGCCAAAACTGAAGTGCTCGACATTCAGCGCGCAATAGAAAGCGATGCGCTTGCCGTCCGGCCATGTGAAGTCCTGCCGCTCGGTGATCGGCGAATAGGCGTAGCGATTGTGCTTTTTCAGTTTCATGGCGTTGCCTCGCGAATCTTGCGAGTCTGCCGCAACAAACTCTGCCTGTCATGCCCGCGAAAGCGGGCATCCAGTACGCCGCAGCGATGCGAGCAGGCGTGGTGCCCGTTTCAAGAGGCAGTGAGTACTGGATCGCCCGCTTTCGCGGGCGATGACAGCAGAGTGTGGAGCGAGCGTGGCGTGAATGCCGCCCTACGCATTCCGCACGGTGCTGGCCGCGCCCGTGCCCGCGATCTTGCCGAACACCGCGCCCGACATCAGGCCCGAGCCGCCCGGATAGTTGAAATAGAAGATGCCGCCGACCAGTTCGCCTGCCGCGTAAAGGCCCGGGATCGGGTTCATGTCGCTGTCGATCACCTGGCCGGTGTCGGGGTCGATGCGCACGCCGCCGAACGAGAACGACACGCCGCAACCGACCTGATACGCCTCGAACGGCGGCTCCTCGATGGTGTTGGCCCAGTTCGACTTGTTGAAGTCGAGGCCCACTGTGCCGCGGCCGTCCTTGACGTTCGGGTTGAACGGCACGTCCTTCTTCACCGCCGCGTTGTACTTCTTGATCTCGTCGAGGAAGGCCTCCGCGTTGACGCCCTCCAGCTTGTGGGCGAACTCCTCGATGGTGTTGGCCGACACCTTGCTGACACGCTTGATGCGGTATTCCGCGCGCAGCATCGGCACGATCTTTCCATCGAACACCTGGTAGGCGAAGTTATTCGGCTGCTTCAGCACCACGGCGCCGTACTTGGCGTAGGTGTAGTTGCGGAAGTCGGCGCCCTCATCGACGAAGCGCCGGCCGGTGGCGTTGATCAGAATGCCCCACGGATAGCTGTGCTTCTGGAAGTTGTCGCCAACCGAGAGGTCGCCGAACTCCGGCGCGTTGTAATCCCACTGCACCGCGTGCGAGCCGGACCAGTTGCCGAACGACGAGGCGCCGATCGCCAGCGCCATGTTGATGCCGTCGCCGGTGTTGTAGGGCGTGCCGCGCACCTTTGCGAGCTCCCAGCCGGGACCGAGGTACTTGGTGCGCATCTCCGCGCTCGACTCAAAGCCGCCGCAGGCGATCACCACCGACTTGCACTTGATCTCTTCGATCGCGCCGTTGACCTTCACCTTGACGCCGCGCACGACGTTGCCGTCGTAGATCAGCTCGACGGCGCGGGTGCCGTAAACGATGTCGATGCCCTGCTTCTCGGCGAGCTTGAGGTGCTGCTCGACCAGGCCCGGGCCGCCGCCCTTGGACTCCACCGTGAGGCCGCCCCAGAATTTGAACTTGCCGTCGATCAAATAGGCTTGCCGGCCCCAGATCGGATCGAATTTCATGCCCTTGGAATGCAGCCAGCGCATCGCGTCGCGCGAGCGGCCAACCAGACGGTCACAGAGATCGCCGTCGGTGCGGTAGTTGGTGATGCGGAACATGTCGTCGTAGAACTGATCCTGCGTGTAGGTGCCGAAGTCGGAACGGTCGATCTCGGCCGCGGTCAGGTCCGGCATGATGGCCTTGAGGTCATCGACGCCGTCATAGACGCAGCGGAACGCGCCCGCGGTGAAGCGCGAATTGCCGCCCATCAGCTCCTTTGGCGCGCGCTCGACCATCAGCACGCTGGCGCCGTTTTCGCGCGCCGCCAGCGCCGCGCAGAACGCCGCATTGCCGGCGCCGACCACAACCACATCCCACTGCTTCCCAGCCACTGCCGTTCCTCCGAGCCGTATCGTTTTGCCTGCTCCGTGCGGGCGTTGAATCCTTGGGCTTTCATCGAATTCCGCTCCGCCCCTGTCAAGGGCAACCCCGCGGCGGCTTCCATGCAGGGATGACGGGCTTACCAGCGCGAGCATCGGCACAATGAGCAAGAGGTAGGCGGCGTGCGCGACGTAGTAGCTCGCAATCGCCGTGATGATCCGGTTGGCCCAGGCGCGGAACTGCTTGTCGCTCATGGCCGCCAGCACCCGCGCCGCCAGCGTGGTGCCCAGCATCGAGCAGGCGATGGCGAGCACGGCAACGACAGGATCGAGTGTCGCGGCCTGGTCGATCAGCGCGCCGAAGTAGATCAGCTTCGCCGCATGGCCGAAGATCTGGCACACCGCCTTGGTGGCGACGATCTCGCGGCGGTCGAGCTTGCCGCCCAGGAAATAGGTGTCGATCAGCGGGCCGGCCACACCGGTCAGCAGGATCAGCGACATGCAGAGCGAGCCGTACAGCGTGCCCTGCAGCGGGCTTTCCGGATTGGGCCGCAGGCTATCCGGCACCAGACGGACCATGAACGGGGTGACGCCGAGCAGTAGCAGCGCCAGCGGAGTCGGCGGCACGTAGCGGGTGAACGACCACAGCAGCAAAGCGAGCGCGCAGCCGGACAAATAGAACGCGACCGCATTCCAGCGGACGTGCCGCCACCACAGCAGCCCGCGCCAGCCGTTGGAGGCAAGCTGGGTGACGCCGTGCAGCAGCATCGCCTCGGGCAACGGCAGCAGCGCGAGCAGCACGCCGACCAGGATCAGCCCGCCGGCCATGCCGAAGATACCGGAGAGAAACGAGGTGCCGACCATCGTCAGGCACAACCCGGCGACGAGAAATGCGCTCATGGTTTCTCCAGGCCAATGTGATGCGCCCGGCGCTGGCGCGCCTCAAACTGAGTTTCCCAGGGCTCAGCATCAGCTTTTCTATCGGTCTGTTTGGAAAATTTGCTGGAATGCGGTAAGTTCAAGGCCTTAGCTGAAGTTTTCCTGGCGGTGACGAATGAGAAAGCTTCCGTTTCTCAACGGCATCAAGGCGTTCGAGGCGGCCGCGCGCGCCGGCAGTTTCGCGAAAGCCGCGGACGAGTTGCACGTCACGCCGGCCGCGATCAGCCGGATGGTGCAGTTGCTTGAGCAGCGGCTCGGCGTGGCGCTGTTCGAGCGCAAGGCGAACCGGCTCACTCTGACCGCTCCGGGGCGCAGCTATCAGACCGGGCTGACGCAGCTATTCGATCAGCTTGCAAGTCTGACCGCGCACGTCACCGCGATGGGCGGATCGCGGGTGCTGACGGTCGGCGTGGGCCCAACCTTTGCCGCGCGCTGGCTCATTCCGCGGCTCGCCGACCTGCAGCGCCGCGCGCCGGACATCGAGGTGCGGTTTGCCACCGGCGGCGCGACCGTGGACTACAACGACGACTGGACCTGCGGGATCCGGCTCGGCACCGGCGAGTGGCCGGGCTTCATCACCGAACGGCTGTTTGCCGCCGACCTCACGCCGGTGTGCTCGCGCGATACCGCGCGGCGTCTCAAGACGCCGGAGGATTTGCGCGGCGTCCCGCTGCTGCGGGTCGCCCACGCCGATCAGGATTGGCCGAACTGGTTCAAGGCGGCGGGGCTCGCCAAAATGCGGCCCAAGGGGCCCGAGTTCGAATACTACGGCCAGGCGTTGCAGGCCGCAGCCGACGGCATCGGGGTTGCGATGGGCGTCCACCCGTATCTCGACGACGACCTGCGGTCGCGCCGGCTGGTCGCGCCGTTTCCGCAATCGGTGTCGAAGGGCGAGCAGTGGTATCTGATCTGCCGCGAAGCCCGCAGGAACGAGCCGGCCTTCCAGGCGTTCCGCGCCTGGGTTATCGGCGCCGCGCGCGCCGCCGAAGACGGACGCCGCGCGCTCGATTCCGGCAGGACCGCGGCTAGACCGGCCGCTCGCCCTTGAGCATCAGGCGATACAGGTAGCGCACCTCGGCAACCGGATAGTCGCCGTTCGCCTTGTGCAGCAGGCAGCGGTTGTCCCAGATCACCACGTCGCCGGAATGCCACTTGTGGCGATACTGGAATTTCTCCTGCGTTGCATGTTCCAGCAGTTCATCGAGCAACGGCAGCGCCTCCTGCTCCGACAGTCCGACGATCTCCTCGATGCGGATCGGATTGATGTAGATCGCCTTGCGGCCGCTGCGCGGGTGGGTTCGCACCAGCGGATGCAGCACCGCGCCGGTCTCGATCTTCTTTTTCTCGCCCGGCAGCTTGGGAAGTTTTCGCTGGCTGTATTTGCTCTGGTAGACGTGCTTGGCCTGCAAGCCGCCGATGCGCTTCTTGGTCGTCTCCGGCAGCGCGTCGTAGGCCTCGACCATGTTGACGAACTGCGTGTCGCCGCCGGTGTTCGGAAGTTTCACGGCGTGCAAAGCCGTCGCCTTCGGCGGGACCTCGTCGTTCGAGTGATCGGTGTGATAGCCCTCGCCCGGGATGAAGACCTTGCCGTCTTCGGTCTTGTCCTGGTTGGAGATGTAGTGGATGGCGGGACACTCCGGCAGCGCGAAGCGCGAATTGTGCTGCGGGAAGATATCGCCGAAGACCTTCATCGCCTCCAGAAACTGCGGCGCGGAGAGCGTCTGGCCGCGGATCGCGAGCACGGAATGGTCGATGAACGCCTGATCGAGTCCGGCGCGCGTCGTCTCGTCGATCGGCCTGCTCAGATCGATGCCGTGAATTTCCGCGCCGGTGTGCGCGGACAGCGGCTTGACCGAAAACGAAAATGCGGCCTGGTCCATGGAGCGCGCTCCCCGATCTTTATGGTTGATCGGAGATTAGCACCGGCCATGGAGCGGCGAAACAAATTGCGCGAGGTTCCCTCATGCCGAAAACGGCATGACAGCCGCCCGCCGGAGCAGGCGGCGCGTGGTAGCCGTCTAGCGGGACTTCGCGCCCATCGGCTGGTAGCCCGCGCCACCCATCGGCTGGTACGACGGCTTCGGCTGATAGCGCGTGGTGATGGTTCCGCCGCCTTGGCCGTCGCGCACGATGGTCGAGGTCGCCGTGCCCTTGTCGTTGGTCGCGGTGACGGCGCTGCGATCCGGGCTGATCTTGACGATGGTCTGGGCCTGCGCCGGCACGCAAAGCATCGCCAGCAAAGCCATCGCGTTCAACATTTTCACAACATGCACTCCCGATTTTTTCCGGAGAGTGCTGCGCGGACGTTGCGCGACCGTTAATCCGCTCGCGGAAATCCAGTGTCATTGCGTTAAGAACCATCGGGGCTCGTAGCACCCAGCGGCCCCCGACGCCGCGCGCCGGCACGAACCCGCCAATCACGCGCGCTGGGCAATCCAGTTACCGGAGCAGCGCGCTTTCCCGGAATAGCCGGACCAGCGGCCATGGCCCGCGTTTCGGGACATCCGGCCCGTGCCTGAAGCATGCTTGTCGTGCACGGTCACCGAGGCGCGAACCGCCCCTCCCCGTGCGACGCGCCCTCTGAACTTGACCAGGTTCGGGTGGCTGACGATGCCGTTCCGGACCTGGACATTGAAGTGATAGCTCGGGTCGCAACCGCCGCGCTGGGTCAGAAAGGTCAAGCTCCACCAGCCGTCGTAGGCGGTGGTTGCCGCAGCGCGGTCGGCGGCAACCGTGCTCATGGCAAATGCAAGAATGCCGATACGGGCAATTGTACGAAACATGATCAATCCCCCAACCTGACGAGCGTCAGACTGAAGCATCATAGTATGACACGCGTGCCCGGGCAGCCTCCCCGTTTCGCGGGGCCTATGCCCCGAGAGCACGCAGGAGCCGCCAAACGAACGAAAACATGGTCAGCCGCGACTACTCTTAAGAACGTCCATGCGTGCTGGACCAACCGAAGAGCGTCTTATTCGATCACGTCGTCGGCGCGGCCGAGCAGGGTCAGCGGCACATTGAGGCCGAGCACCTTCGCCGCCTTGAGATTGACGACGATCTCCAGCTTGGTCGGCTGCTCGACGGGCAAGTCGGCCGGCTTGGCGCCCTTGAAAATCTTGTCGACGTAGGTTGCGGCGCGGCGATAGAGATCGGGATAGTGCGCCGCGTATGAGATCAGGCCGCCTGCGTCCACGTACTCGCGCGTGGCGTAGATTGTCGGCAGCTTGTGCTTTGCGGCCAGCTCGGCAACTTGCGCCCGGCTTGCCAGCACCACCGTATCGTTGCCCACGGTCAGGGCGTCGATGCGCTTGGCAATCATCGCGTCGAACGACGGCGCGATGTCTTCCGGCTTCCTGACGTCGAACATCATTGGCTCCAGGCCGAGTGCCTGCGCGCCGAGCTTGGCCTCGTCCCATTGCGCCGGCACGCTGCTGTTGCTCATGTTGCCAACGTAACCGAACCGGCGAATATTCGGCGCTAGCTCCTTCAACAGTTCGATGCGCTTTTGCGAAAGCTGAGTCACGAAGGAGCTCAGCCCGGTGACGTTGCCGCCAGGCCGCGACAGGCTTTCCACCAGGCCTGCCTCGACCGGTTCGGCGACCGCTGACATGACGATAGGCGTTTCCGCCATCGCGCGCTTGGCGGCCAAGACCAGCGGCGTCCCCCGTGCGACGATGGCGTCGCAGCGCAAGCGGATCAGCTCGGCCACCAGCGCCGGCAGCCGCTCGGGCCGTCCCTCGGGCGAACGGTAGTCGATTGCAAGGTTCTGCCCCTCGATATAGCCGAGCGCGCGCATACCGGCGCGGAAGGCATCGATGTTCTTGCCGTTGAGTGCCGCCGGGGCACTGTCCAGCACGCCGACGCGCCAGACCTTGCCGCTCTGCTGCGCGCGCGCGGCGAACGGCAGCGCCGCCGCGCCGGTCGCCCATGCGATGAACTCGCGCCGCTTCATTCGATCACCTCGTCGGCGAGCAATTGCATCGAGTTCGGCACCGTGAGCCCAAGCGCCTTGGCGGTCTTGAGATTGATGACCAACTCGAACTTGGTCGCCAGCTCGACCGGGAGATCGGCGGGCTTCGCACCTTTGAGAACCCGGCCAACGTAAATGCCGGCACGGCGGTAGCCGTCGGTCTGGCTTGCCCCGTAGCTCATCAGGCCGCCGTCGTCGGCGTACTCGCGATTGACATAGCTCGCCGGCAGCGCGTGGCGCGCCGCCAGCGCGACGAGCTGCCGGCGCCGGTTGTTGAAGGTCGGACCGCCGCCGACCAGCAGAGCGCCGGCGCGTGCCTGCACCATGGCCGCGAAGGCGGCATCGAACTCACCCTCGCTTGTGGCTTTCACGATCAGGATTTTCTGCCCGGTGGCCCGACCCGCGGCCTCCGCGTCCTTCGCCACGATTTCGATTTCCGGATAATTCGAGTCCAGCAACACGGCGACGATGTTGGCCTTGGGAGCCAGGTCGTGGAGCAGTCCCAGCCGCTTGGCCATCAAATCCGAAACCGTAAAAACGACACCCGTGACGTTACCGCTCGGCCGGTTGAGGCTGGCGACGAGGCCGAGTCTGATCGGATCGCTGCCCGAGGCGAACACCAGCGGGACCGTCGTGGTGACTTTCATAGCCACTTGCGCCGCAAGAGTATTGACGACGATCACGCCCACCTGGCGCTGAACCAGATCGGCCACCATCGCCGGAAGACGGTCGAGCCGGTCATCGGCCCAGCGGTATTCGACGGCGACGTTTTGGCCTTCGATGTATCCGGCTTCGGCCAAGCCCTTGCGGAATGCGGCGACCAGGTGCGCGGAGTTGGCAGCCGACGTGCTGCGGAGAAAACCGACCACCGGCATGGCTTGTTGCTGCGCGTGCGCCGCGAAAGGCAGCGCCGCCGCGCCTGCTGCAAGTGCAATGAACTCGCGCCGCTTCATCCGCTTTCCCCGACCAAACGATCTCGCTGAAAGCCGCGCCACATCGCCACATATAGCATAGGGCGCCGCGGCCGTGTGCGCCTTGGGCGCGCTTCTTTCCTCGTTGGCCTTGATCGACAACGTCCTCAACTTGCGAGTAAAATCGCACGTCCCGCGCATCCAGGAGTCCTGCCCATGGCCCTGCTCGACAGCGAAACCAAGTCCCGCGGCTGGTACCGCGACGGATTGCGCGGCTGGCTCGACGAAGTCCAGCGCATGGGCGAGTTGCTGCACGTCAGCAACGCGCACTGGGACGCCGAGATGGGCAGCATCACCCAGATGCTGACCGAGAAAAGCAACAACACAGCGCCTGCGATCCTGTTCGACGACATCCCAGGCTACGCCAAGGGCTTCCGCACGCTGTACGGCCACTTCTCCACCATCAAGCGAGTCGCGCTGACGCTCGGCCTGCCGCTCGAGCACGACCGCAAGGTCGATATCGTGCAGCGCTATCACGCGCGCATGCAGGACCTGAAGACGATTCCGCCGCGTTTCGTGAAGGACGGGCCGGTCCTGCAGAACGTGCTCGAAGGCGACAAGATCGACGTGTTGAAATTCCCGGTGCCGCGGCATCACGAGCAGGACAAGGCGCGCTACATCGGCACCGGCTGCTGCGTCATCACCCAGGATCCCGACGCCGGCTGGTTCAACCTCGGCGCCTACCGTTCGCAGGTCTATGACCGCAACACGGTCGGTTGCCAGATCACCGAGGGCAAGCACGGCCGCATCCACCGCGACAAGTATTTCGAACGCGGCCAATCGATGAAGGTCGCGATCGTGTGCGGCCAGGATCCGCTGCTGTTCATGCTGGCGTCGTCGCCACTGCCCGAGATCGGCGAGATGGATGTGGCGGGCGGTCTGCGCGGCGAGCCGATCGACGTGGTGCGCGGACCCTACACCGGCTTTCCGATCCCGGCAGAGGCCGAGATCGTGATCGAAGGCGAGATGGTGCCGGGCCAGGTGCGGCCCGAAGGGCCGTTCGGCGAATGGATGGGCTACTACTCCGACGACACCCAGCCGCGGCCCTATGTCAGCGTGAAGACGGTGCTCCACCGCAACGACCCGATCTTGTGCTGCGCGCCGCAGCACAAGCCGGTAGACGAAACCGGACTGCTGAAGGGCATCGCGGGCGCCGCGCAAATCTGGCGCGCGCTCGACGCCTCGGGCGTGCCGGAGGTGCTTGGGGTGTGGAATCACGAGGCCGGCCCTGCGACGCGCTTCACCGTGATCCAGATCAGGCAGCGCTACCCCGGCCACGCGCGCCAGGCACTGCATATCGCGGCGGCCTGCCAGGGCGGCGCCTACGCCGGCAAATGGACCGTGGTGGTGGACGAGGACATCGACGCCGGCGAACTCGACCAGGTGTTGTGGGCGATGTGCACGCGGTTCGACCCCAAGGTGGACATCGACCTGATCCAGAAGGCCTGGGCCTCCAAACGCGATCCGCTGTTCCTGCCCGGCAACTTCAACAATCGCGTACTGATCGATTGCTGCATTCCTTACGACATGAAGCTGAAGAACACGTTCCCGCTTGTGGTCGACGTGGGCAGCGACATGCGCGCGAAGCTGCGGGCGAAGTTCCCGCATATTTTTCCGCCGATGTAAGGTCTTGCTCAGTTGTCATCGCCCGCGAAAACGGGCGATCCAGTCAACACCAGGAAGCAACGCAGTGTGTTTCTTTCGTCTCCGCGAATCCTGGATGCCGGCTTTCGCGGTCATGACAGCGCTCGCTTTGGCGGGCAGCGCATCCGCTCACGCCCAAAGCGTCGCCAATTTCTATAAAGGCAAGAATATCTCGCTGGCGATCAGCTTCAGCCCCGGCGGCGGATACGACCTCTACGCCCGCACGCTGGCTCGCCACATCGGCAAGCACATCCCTGGCAACCCGCAGATCGTGCCGCAGAACATGCCGGGCGCCGGGGGCCTGCGCGTCGCGCAATTCTTCAATCAAGCGGCCCCGAAGGACGGCCTGATGTTCGGCACCTTTACCCGCATGGCAGGCATCGCGCCGCTGTTCGACCCGGGCCAGAACTACGATAGCGCCAAGTTGATATGGCTCGGCGCCATCACTGACGCCGTGAGCGTGTGCATCACCTGGCACACATCGCCGGTGAAGACCTGGAATGACTTCCTCGCGAAGCCGCTCACCATGGGCGGCACCGGGGCCGGCGGCGAAATAAATATTTTCACCAACCTCTACAAGAACGTGTTCGGCGCCAACATCAAACTTGTTTCCGGATACCCCGGAACGGCTGAGATCATGCTCGCCATTGAGCGCGGCGAACTCGACGGCGTCTGCGGCATCGACTGGACCACCATCAAAACCCAGCGCCAGCGATGGATCACGGAGAAGCAGATCAACGTTATCGCCCAGTCGGCCTTCAGGAAGGATCCCGACCTGCCAAACGTCCCGCTGGTTATGGAACTGACCAAGGATCCCGAGAAGCTCCAGATCCTGAAGCTGTTCGTATCGGCACACGAGTTTGCGCGACCCTATGCCGCCCCGCCCGGCATCCCGGCCGACCGCGCTGCCGCATTGATCACGGCCTTCGATGCGACGACAAAGGATCCCGACTTCCTCGCCGAGACGGCCAAGCTCCAGATGGAGGTCGCTCCGGTTAGCGGCAAAAAGCTCGCCGATATGCTCGCTGAACTTTACACCACGCCGGAGGCCGTCCTTACCAAAGCCAGAGCAGCCATCGCCCGTTAATTTCCAGTACCAGTCAGAGACCGGTCATGAAGAATTGCCTCCGCCTGCTTTGCCCTGCTGCTCTCGTTGGCGCGCTTTGCGTGTCCGTCACGGCGGCGCGCGCCCAGAACGTCGAGGAATTCTACAAGGGCAAATCCGTCAACGTGCTGATCGGCTTCTCGGTTGGCGGCGGCTACGACCTCTACGCGCGCCACCTCGCCCGCCACATGGGCAAGCACATTCCCGGCAAGCCCAACATGCTGCCGCAGAACATGGCCGGTGCCGGTTCGCTTCGCGCCGCCGCGTTCCTCTATTCGGCGGCGCCGAAGGACGGCACCTCGATCGGCACATTCTCGCGGACCACTGGCATCAATCCGCTGTTGGAAAGCGGCGCGACGTTCGACGGCACCAAGTTCACCTGGCTCGGCAGCGTTACCGACGACACCAGCCTGTGCATCACCTGGCACACCTCACCGGTGAAAACCTGGAAGGATTTCATCGAGAAGCCGGTCACGCTCGGCGGCCAGGGCCCGTCATCCGAGCCCGATATATTTGCGCGGCTTTACAAGAACGTGTTTGGCGCCCCGATCAAGCTGGTCGCCGGTTACCCCGGCACCAACGAGATCATGCTGGCGATGGAGCGCGGCGAGGTCGATGGGCTCTGCGGCCTGTCGTGGAGCACCATCAAGGGCCGCCACGCCGCGTGGCTGCGGGACAAGAAGATCAACCTGATCGTCCAGGCGGCGTTCCGCAAAGAGCCGGAGATCGGCGAGGTGCCGCTGATCGTGGACCAGACCAAGGACGAGGAGAAAATCCAGATCCTCAAGCTGATCCTGGCCGCCCAGGAAATGGCGCGGCCGTTCGCGGCGCCGCCCGACATCCCGGCAGACCGCAAGGCCGCGCTGATCGCGGCGTTCGACGCCACGATGAAGGATCCGGAGTTCCTCGCCGAGGCGAAGAAGCTCAATATCGACGTCAACCCGGTGACGGCCGGCGCGCTCGACAAGCTGCTCGCCGAACTCTACGCGACGCCCAAGGACGTGGTGAAGAAGGCCAGCGAGGCGATTACCAAGTGACCTCCGAGTCCGCGCGCCGCGCCCCGGTGTCATGCCCGCGAAAGCGGGCATCCAGTAACCACAGACCTTCCTTGTAACCACTGGCCGGTCACCCATACACTCATCGGGTACTGGATCACCCGCTTTCGCGGGTGATGACAGCGGAGCGTGTGGCGTGATTGCGGAACAGAAATAAACGTCCATGCCTTCTCTGATCGGTTCGCGCATCACCCGCCTGGAGGACGAGCCGCTGCTGCGCGGCAAGGGCCGATTCGTCGATGACATCGCGCTGCCGGGCCTGCTCCACGTCGCGTTCGTGCGCAGCCCGCATCCACACGCCCTGATCCGCGGCGTCGATGCGCAAGCGGCGCTGGCGCTGCCCGGCGTCCACAACGTGCTGACGCTGGACGACATCGCCAAGGTGATGACCAAGCGCCGCATGGTGCGAATCTCGAACTCCGGTATGCCGCTCGACAAGGCTTGGTTGTTCGCGCTCGCCAATGGCGAAGTCTGCTACGTGGGCGAGCCGGTGGCGCTGGTTGTCGCCGACGACCGCTACATCGCCGAGGACGCGGCGGCGCTGGTCGCGGTGGATTACGACATCCAGCCGTTCGTCGCCGACGTGCGCAAAGCAGCGTCGGGGCCGCCGGTGCGGCGCGAACTCAACACCAACGTCATCACAAGCTACAAGGTGAACTTCGGCGACACCGACGCCGCGTTCGCCAGGGCGTCGCACGTCTTCAAGCAGGAGCTGTGGCAGCACCGCGGCGCAGCGCACTCGATCGAGGCGCGCGGCACCGTCGCGGAGGTCCGCAGCGCCGACGGCGGCATCACCGTTCATGCTTCGACGCAGAAGGTGCACGACCTGCAGCAAACGCTGACCACCCTGCTCGACATGGACGAGAGCCTGCGGGTCGCAGCGCCCGACATCGGCGGCGGCTTCGGCGCCAAGCTGTGCGTCTATTCCGAGGATGTCGCAGTGGTGGCCGCGGCGAAGCTGCTCGGCCGCTCGCTGAAATGGGCCGAGGACCGCCGCGAATATTTCACCAACGCGGTGCACGAGCGTGACCAGTACTGGTCGCTGGAGATCGCGGTCGATGCCGAGGCGCGCGTGCTCGGCATCCGCGGCCAGCTTTTGCACGATACCGGCGCCTACACGGTGCAGGATCCGAACATTCCCTACAATTCGGCATCCACCATGAGCGGCCCCTACGCAATTCCGGCGCTCAACATCGACGTCACCATTGCCATGACCAACACCACGCCGGTGTCGTCGGTGCGCGGCGCCGGCTATCCGCAGGCCTCGTTCGCGATGGAGCGGCTGCTTGACGCTGTGGCGCGCAACTTGAAGCTCGACCGTGCCGAGGTGCGCCGCCGCAACCTCATCCCGCCGCAGAAGATGCCCTACCAGAAACCGATCAAAGCGCGCTCCGGCGTCACCATCCAGTACGACAGCGGCGACTATCCGGCGTGCCAAGCCGAGGTGCTCGCCGCGATCGGCTGGGACGATTTCCGCAAACGCCAGAACGAGGCGCGCTCGCGCGGCCGCCATCTCGGCATCGGACTTTCTCACGGCGTGAAGGGCACCGGGCGCGGCCCGTTCGAGTCCGGGCTGGTGCGAATATCGCGCACCGGCAAGATCACCATCTTCACGGGCGCCTCCGCGATGGGCCAGGGCCTGCACACGGCGCTGGCGCAGATTGCGGCAAGCCAGCTCGGCGTCGGCATCGACCGCATCAAGGTGGTGGCGAGCGACACCGCCACCGTTTCGCTGGGGCTCGGCGGTTTTGCCAGCCGCCAGACCGTCACGGCCGGATCGTCGGTGCATCTCGCCGCCAAGGCGGTCGCCGACAAGGCCAAGAAGGTTGCGAGCCACATCCTGGAGGCGGCCGAGCACGACCTGGAACTGGCCGACGGCGAGGTCCGCGTGGTCGGCGCGCCGCAGCTCAACGTGAAGCTCGCCGAGATTGCACGCATCTTGCAAGGCGCGCCGGGCTACGGCTTCCCGCCCGGTGTCGATCCCGGCCTCGAGTCCAACGTCATGCACCGCACCGATCCGCTCGCCTACGCCAACGCCTGTCACGCCGCTGAGGTCGATGTCGATGTCGAGACCGGCGAGGTGAGAATTCTGCGCTACGTCGCGCTGCAGGATTCCGGCGTGCTGATCAATCCGATGATGGTCGAGGGCCAGGTCCACGGCGGCATCGTCCACGGCATCGGCAACGCATTCTACGAATGGATGGGCTACGACGCGGCGGGCCAGCCGGTCACCACCACGTTCGCCGACTACCTGATGCCGACCGCGACGGAGGTGCCTATGCTCGAGACGCTCTACAAGGAGACGCCATCGCCGCTCAATCCGCTCGGCGTCAAGGGCGTCGGCGAGGCCGGCACCATTCCCGCCGCCGCCGCGCTGATCTCTGCGGTGGAGGATGCGCTGACGCCGTTCAACGTGCACATCGGGCACGTACCGCTGACGCCGATGAAGCTGGTGGAGATGATCCGCGCCGGCCGGCCGGATTGAGCAAGGAGGCCGGAGTGCCGAGTGACGCGACCCGTATCCTGATCCGCGGCGGGCGGATCTACGACCATGACGGCGACGTGCATCAGCCCGCGATCGCCGACCTGCTGATCGGCGGCGAGAGCATCGAGCAGATCGCGCCGTCCATCCCGGCGGCGGACGGCGTCGAGGTGATCGAGGCGAAGGGCAAGCTCGTCATCCCGGGAATGGTCAACGCGCACTATCACTCCCATGACGTGATGGCGAAGGGCATGTTCGAGGAGATGCCGTTCGACGTCTGGACGATCCACGCCAACCCCGGCGGCTACGGCGCGCGCTCGAAGCGGGAGCTGCGGCTGCGCACGTTGCTGGGCGCCGCGGAATCGCTGCGCAACGGCATCACAACCATCCAGGACTTCCTCACGGTGGTGCCGCAGGACGAAGCCACCGTCGATACCGTGCTGTCGGCCTACGAAGAGGCCGGCGTGCGCGTGGTGTTCGCGATCGCCGCGCGCGACAAGGCCGCGCTCGATATCGCGCCGTTCATTCCGAAGGACCTGCCGGATTCGATCCGGCAACGGCTCTCGGGTTCGGATACCAGCGCGAAGCGCGAGCTCGATTTCGTCGAAGGCCAGATCAAGCGGCTCGGCCTCAACCCGACGCCGCGCCAGACCTGGGCACTGGCGCCGTCGGCGCCGCAGCGTTGCTCGCACGAACTGCTGGAGGGCATCGCCGCGCTGTCGGGCAAGTACGGACTTCCGGTGTTCACCCACGTTTACGAGACACGCATCCAGGCTGCCGCGGCGCGCGTGCAGGAAGAAATCTCGCTGCTCGAAGTGCTGGCGAGAGCCGGGTTGATGAACGAGCGGCTCAACCTCGTCCACGGCGTCTGGCTGACCGCCGCCGATATCGCGCAACTCGCCGGCGCGGGCGCACGCGTCATCCACAATCCGATCAGCAATCTCAAGCTTAAGAGCGGCGTCGCGCCGATCCTCGATTTGTACCGCGCCGGCGTCGAAGTGGCGCTCGGTTGCGACAACTACAGTTGCGCCGAGACCCAGAACATCTTCCTCGCCATGCGGATGCTGTGCCTGCTGCCGTCGGTGACCGACCCGGAGCCGCACCCGGTCAACGCGGCCTATGCGTTGCGCGCGGCGACGCTGCACGGCGCGCGCGCGGTGGGGCTCGGCGGCAAGGCCGGCGCACTCAAGCCGGGGATGGCCGCGGACCTGTCGATCCTCGATCTCAACGAACTGGCGTACGTGCCGTTCAACAGCGCGGCGCGGCAGACCGTATACGCCGAATTCGGCCGCGCGGTGGAGACGGTGATCGTCGCCGGCCGCCCGGTGGTGCGCGATGGAAAACTGGTCATGCTGGACGAGGCGGCGCTCGCGGCCGAGGCAGCCGAACTCCTGCCGGAGTTCCGGCGCGATGCGCAGGCGCTGGCCAGCCGGAACAGCGACCTGATCGCGCCGCTGCTGACCGCCAATCGCTCCGCCTGGAAGGTCCCGCTCGACTTCGAGCGCTACATCGGGCGCGGCAAGACGCGCTGAGCGCAGGCACGCTTCTTGCTTTTTCCTTGGCGACGCGCGGCGCGACAGTCACCGGGCTTCTCGTCTTGCGCGGGGCCTTTCGCTATTGGGCCTTGATGC
The DNA here is from genome assembly GCA_021730985.1 of Hyphomicrobiales bacterium. GTDB lineage: Bacteria > Pseudomonadota > Alphaproteobacteria > Rhizobiales > Xanthobacteraceae > Z2-YC6860. The sequence goes on from JAKFYI010000021.1 coordinate 23,477, forward strand.
CCGCTTCCTTCACCACCCGGCCCCACTTCGCCAGTTCGCTACGCATGAACGCACCGAACTCCTCCGGCGACATCCGCGATACCTCGGCACCTTCGTTGGCGAACTGCTTCTGCGCCTCGGGCGTATCGAGAATGGCCGCGATCTCCTTGTGCAACCGCGCAACGATGGGCGCGGGCGTGCCGGCCGGCACGACCAGGCCGATCCAGTTTCCGGCCTCGTAGCCCGTGACTCCGGCCTCTTCGATGGTCGGCACGTCGGGCAGCGCGGGACTGCGCCGCTTGTCACCGATCCCCAGCGCGCGCAGTTTGCCGGAGCGGATATGCGGGATCGCGGAGGTGATGGAGCCAAAACCAACTTTGGTGTGGCCGCCCATCGTGTCGATCATCGCGGGCCCCGCACCCCGGAACGGCACATGAAGAATATCGGCACCGGTCATCATCTTGAACAGTTCGCCCGCCAGATGCAGCGACGCGCCAATCCCGGACGATGAATATTGAAGATCGCCCGGCTTCGCCTTGGCGAGCGCGATCAGATCCTTGACCGATTTCGCCGGCAGATCGGGATGCACGACCAGCACGGTGGGCACCGACACCAGCATCGACACCGGCGTGAACGACGTCACCGGCTCGTAGGGCAGCTTGGTGAGGTGCGGCGTCACCGTGCTGGCGATCGAGGTGATCAGCAGGGTGTAGCCGTCCTTCGGCGCGTTCGCCGCCATCTCGGTGCCGGCCACGCCGCCTGCGCCGCCGCGGTTCTCCACGATGAACTGCTTGCCCAGCCGCTCGCTCAACTGGTTGGCGACGATACGCGCCGCCAGATCGTTGATGCCGCCCGGCGGGAACGGAACGATGATCCGCACCGGCTTTGCAGGATAGTCCTGCGCGACGGCGATGGCGGTGAGCGTGAGCAAGACGACACTGGCGTTCAGCAAAAGAGAGCAAAGACGTTTCATCGACTGCAGATTCCAGATTGTGGGGAGAGGATTGAGGCTGCGCTATTGCGCCTTGATACCGGCTTCCTTGACGACCTTGCCCCACTTGACCAGTTCGCTCTCCTGGAAGGCGCCGAACTCGGCGACTGACATGCGCACGATGTCGGCGCCAGCCGCCGCGAACTGCTGCTGGGCCTTTGGCGAATTCTGAATATCCGCGATCTCCTTGTGCAGTTTCGCCACCACCTCCGCGGGCGTGCCGGCCGGAGCCACCAGCCCCACCCAGTTGGCCGCCTCATAGCCGGGCAATCCCGCCTCGATGACGGTTGGCACATCGGGATACGCAGGGCTTCGCTGAGCTGCGCCAACGCCAAGCGTGCGCAGCTTGCCGCTTCGCGCATGCGTCATGGTCGAGGAGGTCGAGCCGAACGCGACGTGTGTGTGACCGCCCGCCACGTCGATCAAAGCCGGTGCCGCGCCCTTGAAGGGCACATGGAGAAGGTCGATGCCCGCCATCAGCTTGAACAGTTCGCCGCCGAGATGCAGGAACGTGCCGACCCCCGACGAGGCATATTGCAGGCTGCCCGGCTTCGCCTTCGCAGCCGCGATCAACTCCTTGATCGAATGGATCGGCAGGCCCGGATTGACCGTGACGACGTTGGGCGCGGACACGATCATCGACACCGGCGCGAAGGATTTCACCGCCTCGTAGGGCAGCTTGTAGAGATGCGGATTGACCGCGGTGGCGAGCGAGACGATCAGCAGCGTGTAGCCATCCTTCGGCGCGTTCGCCACCATCTCGGCACCCATCACGCCGCCGGCGCCGCCGCGATTCTCGACGATGAACTGCTTGCCCCATCGCTCGCTCAATTCGGCTGCGATGATGCGTCCGACGATGTCGTTGATCGCGCCCGGCGGGAACGGCACCACGATCTTGCCGGGCTTGCTCGGATAGTCCTGGGCTGCTGCGGCGGTGGTGAGCGCGAGCAGGATGCCCGCGGATTTGAGCAACAGAGCGCGCAGCTTCGGCATGGCGTTCCCTCCCGAACTTTTATCGTTGCTCGGAGGATAGCCGCGATAGGCGGCCCTGTCATTCCATGACAGGCCGCGAAGCTAAGCCTTCGCTGCCTTCATACGTTTCGCGGCGTCGAGGGCGGCGAGCACGATGCCCTGGTAGCCGGTGCAGCGGCACAGGTTGCCGGAGATCGCGATGCGAACCTCCCGCTCGGTCGGGTCGGGATTGTCGCGCAGAAACTCGATCAGCGTGGTCAGCATCCCCGGCGTGCAGAAGCCGCATTGCAGGCCGTGGTTGTCGCGGAACGCCTCCTGCAGCGGATGCAGCTTGTCCGCCGACGGCGCGATGCCCTCGACCGTCATGATCTCATGGCCGTTGGCCTGCACCGCGAGCATCAGGCAGGAGCGCGCGGAACGCTCATCCAGCAGGATGGTGCAGGCACCGCACACGCCATGCTCGCAGCCGAGATGGGTTCCGGTGAGTTGAAGTTCGCCGCGCAGGAAGTCGGCAAGCGTCAGCCGCACCGGCACGTCTTTCGTGTAGGCCTTGCCGTTCACAGTAACTGTGATGGTGCGCGTGTCGTTCATCAATGCACCTTGTTCCACGGCGCGTTGTCGGCGAGCCCCGCGGCTTTCTCCAGCGCGCGGCGCGACAGCACCGCGGCGAGGTGCTGGCGGTACGACGACGAGGCATGAATGTCCTCGAGCGCCTCGATCGAGCGGCAGGACTCGCAGGCCTTACGGAACAGGTCGCTGCTGGGCGCCTGGCCGGTGATCGCCTGCTCGACGTCGCGGGCGCGATGCGGAGCCACCGCCACGCCGCCGATGGTGACCGAGGCGCGGGTGATCTTGCCGCCGCCGATTTCCAGCATCGCCGCGGCCGACACGATGGCGAAATCGCCATGACGGCGCGAAAATTCGATGAACGCCGCCTTGTGGCCCGGGGCCCACAGCGGCAGACGAACCGCGGTCACGATCTCGTTCAGCTCGATCGACGACGTCATGAAGGCGACCGGAAAATCGGCGAACGCGATCTCGCGCCGGCCGTTCGGCCCTTCCACCACCACCGTGGCGTCGTGGGCGGCGCAGACCGAGACAAGCTCCGCCGCAGGATCGAGGTGGCAGAGCGAGCCGCCGATAGTGCCGCGGTTGCGGGTCTGGCGGTGGCCGATGTGCTGGATCGCCTGCTCCAGCAGCGGGCACTTCGCCTTCACCAGATCGGAGAATTCGAGGTCGCGCTGGCGCGTCATCGCGCCGATTTCCAGCGCTCCGCCCGCCTCCTTGATGCCGGCCAGGCCCTCGCAGCGATTGAGGTCGATCACATGGTCGGGCAGCACGAAGCGCATGTTGAGCATCGGCATCAGCGACTGGCCGCCGGCCAGCAGCTTGGCGTTCTCCAGCCGGCCCAGGAGGCCCACGGCTTCGGCGACGGTTTTGGGATCGTGATACTGGAAGGGAGGCGGCTTCATCTCGGTCCTGAACAAAAGTTAGACCGAGTATAGGGAGGTGGCCCTCTATTCAGCAATGTCCGGTGCCATGGCAATTCCGGCGTAAAGCCATGCGCGTACACCCGGAAACGGCCCGATCGCCGGGCACGACACGCGCGGAGCGAGGGTCAGGCGGCGTATTTCACGCCTTCAGGAGCATCCGCGGCCAGGACGCGCTGCTCCTCGGTCCGCGGGCAGCCGCAAACTGTGCAAAGGAAGCTGTGCAATTCCCGCATGATGCCGGCCGCAGGAATCGTGCGGATGTGCCGCATCGCGCCCGAGCAGATTTCGCAGGTTGCCGTGACAGGCAGCGGGGCTTTCGATTTCTTCGCCATGGGATTCCCTCGACAGGTATTTGGTACAAATCCACGAGGATGGGTTTGGTTCCGGTAATACTGCTGTCATCGTCCGCGAAAGCGGACGATCCAGTACTCTCCTAAGCTGCAGTGATTACTGGATGCCCGCGTTCGCGGGCATGACACCGTAACTGTCGCGACGGGCTACGATCACTTCCCAGCCCGCATCTCATCGCGGGCCGCCTGCACCGCCTTCACGATGTTCTGGTAGCCGGTGCAGCGGCAGAGGTTCGAGGCCAGCACGTCGCGCAGTTCGTCGTCGCCGATGTCGGGATTGCGCTCCAGCGCGTTGGTGGCAAGCATCAGGAACCCCGGCGTGCAGAACCCGCACTGCAGGCCGTGGTGCGCCATGAAGGCGCGCTGCAGCGGATGCATCCTGCGGCCATCGGCCAGACCTTCGACGGTGCGGATTTCCTTGTCCTGCGCCTGCACCGCAAACATCAGGCAGGAGCGCACCGCCGCGCCGTCCAGGATCACCGTGCAGGCGCCGCACACGCCATGCTCGCAGCCGATGTGCGTGCCGGTCAGCCCGCAATCGTCGCGCAGCGTATCGACCAGCGTGCGGCGCGGCTCCACGCGAACCGGATAGTCGCGGCCGTTGACGTTGAGCGTGATGTCGAGCTTGTCGGTCATATCAGCTTTCGTGTCCCGGCCAAGCGAGCGAAGCGAGCGCGAGCCCGGGACACGAGGTGGATAGAACCATCGAACATCTGAGTCACTTCGGCAGAAACTCGCCGAACTTCGCGCGCACCAGGTCTTCGACCTCCTGGCTGACGCGCACCTCGCGCGGGAACGTGTCCCTGCGGCCGAACGGCTTGCAGGCGTCGATCACCACGCGGGCGTTGCGCGGATCCTTCTCCGAATAGGCCATCGGGTCGAGCGCCGACGACCAGCAGCCGCGCAGCACCTCCATGCCCTCGCGCGGATCGAACCGCGTGCACATCGCCCAGATCACCTTGTCCATGTCGGCGGGATCGATGTCCTCGTCCACCACCACGACGAAGCGATTGACGTAGGCGCCGGCGTGGCACTGCGAGGCGATCAGCCCGGCCTGCTTGGAATGGCCCGCGTACATCTGCTTGATCGACACCGTGAGCCAGAGCCGGCTGCCGCCGGCGGCGTGCGACCACACGCCCTGCACACCGGGCACGCCGGCCGCTTCGAGCTGATTCCACACCGCGCCGGAGCGGTACGAGCCGCGATAGAACGAATCGTCGTCGGGCGGAATGCCGGGGATGGCGCCGAGCAGGATCGGATTGTCGCGATACATCAGGGTCTCGATGCGGATTACCGGCTCCTGCTTGAGGCCGCCGGCGTAATAGCCGGTCCACTCGCCGAGCGGGCCCTCGTCGCGCTTGTCGTTCGGATGGATGAAGCCCTCGAACGCGATCTCGGCGTGCGCCGGGATCGGCAGTCCGGTCTTCGGCCCCATGATGACTTCGACCGGCTCGCCCAGCAGCCCGCCCGCCGCGTCGTACTCGTTCTTGCCGTGCGGGATTTCGAGGCCCGCGATCATGAACAGCGCCGGGTGCATGCCGCACACCACAGCGACCGGACACGGCAGGCCGCGCTCGAAATACTTCTTCTGGATCATGTCGCCGTGCTTGCCCTTGGAGCACATCACGGTGGCGATGTTCTTTTCATGCGCCTGCACGCGATAGGCGCCGTAGTTGATCCAGCCGGTGTCGGGATCCTTCATCACCACCATGTCGCCGGTGCCGATGTAGTAGCCGCCGTCGTGCTCGTGCCAGCGCGGCACCGGAATCTTGAACAGGTCGATATCGTCGCCGGTTTTCACGTTCTCGAGCAGCGCACCGGTCTTCACCTCGACCGGCGGGAAGGTCTTGGCCTCCTTCATGTACTTGCGCCAGTGCTTGACCAGTTCGATCTCGCTGCCGTCCGCCGGGTTGCCCATCGTCATGTTGATGCGGCGGTTCGAGGTGAGGATGTTGGCGAGGATGCGGTGGCCCTTCGGATAGCCGGGGATGTCGTCGAACAGCACCGCCGGATTGCCGATCTTGCGCTGATAGATATCGACGATGCCGCCGATCTCGCGTTCGCGCTCCGCGCCCGAGATGCGCGTCACCTCGCCGGCCGCTTCCATCTCCGCGAGCCAGACGCGTAGGTCCTGCTTCGACGCGTTGGTGCCTCGCGTTGAGCGCGGATCGACGTTGGTGTTCATGGGTTCGTTCCTGAGAATGTCGCGCGAGCATGATAGTAGACCACCCCAGAGACTGTCGTCCCCGCGAAAGCGGGGACCCAGTACACGCCGATGGAGCGATGGGTACTGGATGCCCGCTTTCGCGGGCATGACAATCGTGGGTGTGGCACCGTCATCGCTCTAGCCAACGCTCCGCCGCCCGGATTTGTGAGGCGCCGGGCCCACCTTCCTTCTCAAGATGCGCCTCCCCGGATGTGAGGGTGGCGCGGGACGCCGGGGTCCTGGAGGACCCACGGACCTCCGCGCCTCACGGCGCGAAGGCAGTCCGGATTTCAAATCCGCAAGTCCGCCGTTTCCTCAGCGTCCCGCGCGCGATGTTTGAGGCTTGCTCCGTGAGACCCCCGGTGGGCTGACTTTGCTACCCACCGCTTTGGGACCCTGATGAATGCCTGCCCGTTGGCGCGGGGGTACGGCATTCACCGCCAAGGGGCCCCCTGTGACGCGAAGCTGTCGCGACGGGAGCTCACGGCTTGGGCCGCCTGGGCGGGGTGTACGTTCTGCACCCCTCATTTCGCATTCCCGGGCCACCGCCCCCGATCCGCCCGACTGACGCGGCCGCGCCCCTCACTTGGATCGAGACGGGGCCACGATAAATCCGCCCAGGGCACCCGGGGATAAGTGTTCACGAAAATGTGATTAAATTCCTTGAAAGCCCAATCCGGCGGCGCAGGTCCATTCCCGGCGATTTGAGGCAAAAGCCATCAAATATCAGATGGATAAATGGTTAATTCCGATGTAGAATTTGCCTGGATGCGGCGGTACCACGTTGGAGTTTGTGATGCGTGGAATCGCCTTCGCGCTGAGCGCGCTTGCGTTCGCTGCGACTTCGCCTGATCCCGCCGCCGCTCAATGCTACGGCCCGGACTGCGACTTCCGACAATCCAACGCGCCGGCCTATACCAACGAGCGTCCGAATTTCAATTCGTACCAAGGCAACGGGCAGTCCTATCGCTCCGTCCCGTACGAGCAAGGACAGCCGTACCGTCAGGCACCCTATCAAGGGCAACAATATCGTTCGGCGCCGTACGAACAGGCGCAGCCCTATCAGCAGTCACCCTATCAAGGGCAGCCGTACCAATCCGCGCCGTCTCATCAGGGGCAGCCGTACCAATCGGCGCCGTATCAGGGGCAGCCACATCAGGGGCACCCCTATCAGCAGATGCCCCCGTCGCAGCAGACCTATCAACGGCCTGCCTATCAGGCGCAGCCCCGGCCGCCGGCGGGTTACTCGAATATGCCGCCTGAGATGGGACGCAGCGCCGCGCCGCGCGGGCCCGGCTACCACCCGGCATATCCCAATGGCCGGATGGACGTGCAAACCCGCGTCATCAAGATTTCCAGGCCGACGAAGCTTGCTGTGCGCCAGCAGCCAAACGCCTCGAACAATCGCACAGCCGTAAGAAGCGGACCGCACGCAACAGGGAACGGCCAGATCACCATTTCGGTGGCGGAGTATCGCGAGTTGCAGAATCAGGCTCGCGAACTCAAGCGCCTGCGCAGCTCAAGCACGGGTGCTCCGAATGGTCCGTCCCCGTTCCCGCTGGTTCCGCCGCCGGAGACCCGCGCTGCACCGGAACAATAGACGGGCGGCGAGCGTAGGATGGGTTGAGCGCAGCGAAACCCATCGCAACACCGAAGCACCCGTTGATGGGTTTCGCTTCGCTCAACCCATCCAACAGACGACTCTTAATACGGCACCTTGTCCGGCTTCGCGTGCCATAGCTTGAACACCTCCAGCGCCTCGGCCGCGCCGAGACGACGGATCGGCAGCTTGCGCCGATCGAGCGGGGCCGCGACCTCGTCATAGATCGCATCGTCGTCAAAGCCGATCGCGGCAGCGTCCGCGCGATCGTTGGCGTAGACGATCTCCTTCACCCGCGCCCACCACGCCGCGCCCAGGCACATCGGACACGGTTCGCAGCTCGTATAGAGAACGGCGCCATCCAGCACATGGGAGCCGGTCGCCTGGCACGCCGCGCGCAGCGCGACCACCTCGGCGTGCGCGGTCGGATCGCCGGTCGGCACCACCTGATTCACGCCTTCGCCGACGATCTTGCCGTCTTTCACAACGACCGCACCGAACGGGCCTTCGTCGGACTGAGCGCATTGGGCCGACAGCTCGATAGCCCGGCGCATGAAGGCGATGTCGTTCATGATGCGCTCCTTCAGTTCAACCGCGCGGCGATGTCCCTGCCTCGTGTCCCGGGCGCAGCGCAGCGTGAAACGGTGCGCTGCAGACCCGGGACCCCGGTTTCTTCTTGCTGGGAAGCGAACCGGGGTCCCGGCTCGCGCTCACTGCGTTCGCTTGGCCGGGACACGAGCAGCGAGATCAGCGCTTCCCATCCAATATCGCCTTCAGCCGCTGCGGCGTCACCGGCAGTTGCGTGATCGCGCCGGGGATGCCGATCGCATTGTCGATCGCGGACGCGATCGCGCCGCCGACGCCGTTCACGCCGCTTTCGCCAGCACCTTTGATACCAAGAGGGTTTAGCGGGCTCGGATGGTCTTCGGTGAGCAGGATTTCGATGTCGCAGATCTCCTTCACCGTCGGCAGCAGGTAGTCGGCGAACGTCACCGCCAGCGGATCGCCGTTGGCGTTGTAGGTGAACTCCTCATATAGCGCGCCGCCCAGCCCCTGCGCGAAACCGCCGGCGATCTGGCCCTTCACCAGCATGGGATTGATGGCGCGTCCGATGTCGTAGGCGACGATATAGCGCTCGACCGCGACGCCGCCGGTCGCCGGATCGACCTTCACCACCGCGAGATGATTGCCGTAGGGGTACACCTGATGCTCGGCGTGGAAGAAGCCATCCGCCGAAAGTCCGGGATCGCGCTCGCCGAGCGACTTCGACGTGTTGGACAGCGCGGCCGCGATCTTGCCCAGGCTGATCGATGGCCCGCCGGGATTGTCGCGGCGCACCACCTCGCCATCGACGATGTCCAGCGCATCGGCGGGCGCCTGCAACAGTTCAGCCGCGACGCTCAGCGCCTTCTCCCGCACCTTCAGCGCCGCCTCTCGCGTGGCCGACGCGGTCATCACCGTGGCGCGCGAGGCGTGCGCGCCGATGCCGTGCTCGATGCGCTCGGTGTTGCCGCGGATCACGCGCATCTTCTTGTAGTCCGCGCCGAGCGTTTCGGCGGCGACCTGCGCCATCACCGTCTCGAAGCCCTGGCCGATCGACGAGCCGCCGGTGATGACCTCGACGTAGCCTGAGGTGTCGACCTGGATGCGCACGCCATCGACCGGACCAAGCCCGGCCTTCTCGACGAACATGGCGAGGCCCGCGCCGACCATCTCGCCGTTCTCGCGGCGCTTCGCCAGTTCGGCGTTGAGCTCGTCCCACTTCACGAAGTCCAGAAGCTTGTCGAGCAGCTTGTGATAGTCGCCGCTGTCGAAGTGGATTTCCTCGCCCAGCGCCTCCAGCGGCCGCTTGAACGGCATCTCGTCCACCCGCACCGCGTTGATCCGGCGCACGTCCATCGGATCGAGGCTGAGCTTGTGGGCGATGGCGTCCACCAGCCGCTCGCGCACGAACGTGGTCTCGAACCGTCCGGGAGCGCGATAGGTCGCGGCCGGCGTCTTGTTGGTCAAACGGAAGTGGCACACCGCGCGGTACGCGCCCGGCACGCGGTACGGGCCCGGCAGCACGCCGCAGGTCATCATCGCGACGCGCGTGGCGTGCGTCCGCACGTAGGCGCCATTGTCGTGGTGGATCACGTCGTCAAGCGCGAGAATCTCGCCCTGCTCGGTGCAGGCGGCGCGGACCTTGTGATGCTGGTTGCGCGAGTGGTTCGCGGCGATCAGATGCTCGCGGCGGTCCTCGATCCATTTCACCGGACGGTCGAGCCGCATCGCCGCCACGCACACAAGAATGTCCTCGGGATAGATCTCGCCGCGGATGCCGAAGCCGCCGCCGACGTGCGATTCGAAGCACGACACCGACGACGGCGGCCGGCCGAGCATACGCGCAATCAATTCCTTGTTCCGGTGCGGCACCTTCGAGGCGCCGTGCAGCTCCAGCACGTCGCGCGAGGCGTCGTAACGGCCGAGCGCGCCACGCGTCTCCAGCGGCACGCCGGAGTGCCGCCCCGATGTGAGATCGAGTTCGACAATGGTGTGCGCGGTGGCGAACACGGACTCGACGTCGCCGTAGCCTTGCGTGAGATAGGCGGCTTCGGTGTTCTTGCCGGGGGAGAATTCGCCGGGCTCGGCGCGGGCGTCGAGCAGCGGCGGCAGCGGCTCGATCTCGACCGCGACCAACTCGGCGGCGTCCTCGGCAATGTACGGATCCTCCGCGAACACCGCGGCGACCGGATCGCCGACGTAGCGCACCTTCTCGGTGGCCAGCACCGGCTGGCGGTACGGTGCCAGCTTCTCGATCGAACCCTCGCGGAAATCGATCGGCCCGATGTCGGCGATGTCGTGCGCGGTCCACACGGCGACCACGCCGGGTATGGCGCGCGCTTCGCTGGCGTCGATCGAGACGATCCGCCCGTGCGCGTGGTTCGAGCGCACCATCCGCATGTGGAGCTGGCGCGGGAAGTTGATGTCGCCGGCGAAGCGGCCGCGGCCCGTGACCAGCGGCGGGTCTTCCAGCCGCTCGACCGGCATGCCGATCCATTTGGTGGCGCGGCTCTCGGTCATGGCTGCGATCCCAAGCCGCAGTGGACCCCCACCCCGACCCTCCCCCTTTCAGGGGGAGGGAGGATTTGCCGCGCCAATCTCCGAACTCGATGGGACGGATGACGATGCAACACGGTCTTCCTCCCCCTGAAAGGGGGAGGATTGAGGAGGGGGTCATGCATGCTGAACCAATTCATGGCATGGCCCTGTCGCGCGCCTGCTCCAGCGCGCGGCGCGTCAGCGCCAGCACCAGGTCGCGCCGATAACCCGCGCTGATGTTCTCGTCGTCGAGCGGATCGACCTTCTTGGCGGCGATCTCGGCGGCGAGCATGAAGGCATCCGGCGACGGCTGGCGGCCCTTCAACGCATACTCGGCCTCGACGATGCGCCGGGGCGACGCTTCCGCGCCGCCGACCGCGATGCGCGACTCGGCGATCACGCCGTCGTCCTGCAGCCGGTAGACCACCACCGCCATCGCGATGGCGAAATCGCCGGAGCGGCGGCTGAACTCGGAAAAGCCGAATCGCACATCCGGCTTGAGCATCGGCAGCCGCACTTCGGCGAGCAATTCGTCATCTTCCAGCGCGGTCGTCATCAATCCCTTGAAATAATCCGGCGCCGAGATGAGCCGCACCCCGCGCGTCGAGATCGCCATCATCTCGGCGTCGAGGCAGGCCGCGACCGCGCACCATTCGGAGGCCGGATCGGCGTGGGCAATCGAACCGCAGAAGGTGCCGCGGGTTCGGATCGGATGATGCGCGACATGCTGCGCCACCTCGGACAGCAGCACGCCGAGCGGGCCCTCCACCGCAGGCTGCTCGAATGCCGCGTGGCGCACGGTGGCGCCGACGAACAAGCGGCCGTCCTGCGCGTCCAGCCGGTCGAGGCCCGCGACGCCGTTGATGTCGATCAGATGGCTCGGCCGCGCCAGGCGGAACGCCATGGTGGGCACCAGGCTCTGCCCCCCGGCTAGCACGCGGCCGTCGTCGCTTGCGTACTCCGCAAGCAGCGCGACGGCTTCTTCCACCGTCCGGGGCGCGTGATACTGAAATGGGGCGGGTTTCATTGCCGCGGCCAGCATAGGGCTGGGAGCCATGCGCTTCAACGCTGATGGCCGCACTGGCGTCATGCAATGCCGAGGCGATATGCTCCGCGCGCCCGTTAGTCCTCTCGAAAGGCGTACGCGATGCCCGATATCCTGACCAAGCAGGACGGCCCTGTCCTGCACATCACCATCAACCAGCCGGAGCGCGGCAACGCCGTCACCGACGACATGGTGCGCGAGCTGTCGCGCCTGATCGCCGAGGCGCCGAAGACCTCGGATATCGTCGTGCTGCGCGGCGCGGGCAAGGATTTCTGCGTCGGCCGGGCCGGCATGGGCGCGCGTCCCGAGGTCGAGCCGACCGCCTTCGCGCGGCGCAACTTCTCCGACGTGGTGTTCGACGCCTATGGCGCGATGCGCAACTGCCCGATCCCGATCGTCGCGGTGGTGCAGGGCGGCGCGCACGGCTTCGGCTGCGCTATCGCGGCGGCTTGCGACATCACGCTGGCCAGCGACAAGGCCAGCTTCTCGGTGCCGGAAATGGCGCACCAGATCATGCCGACCATGGTGATGTCGTCGTTCGTCGACCGCGTGCCAAGGAAGGCAATGGCCTATCTGGTCTATTCGATGTTCGAGGTGTCGCCGGAGCGCGCCTTGTCCTACGGCATCGTCAGCGACGTTGTGCCGTCCGCGCAACTGGAAGCCACCGTGAGCAAGCTGATCGCCGCGATGCTGAAGGCACCGACCATCTCGATCCGCGCCGCCAAGGAATACATCCGCACCGGACCCGACATGCCGGTCGCCGGCGCCATCGAATACGCGCGAAACCTGCACGCCACGATCAATTCGGCGGCCGAGATCAGGAAGCCGCGGGGTTGAGATGAGACGGCGCGACTTCATCACGCTTGTCGGCGGCGCGGCGCTCGCTGTGCCGCAGTTCGCACGCGCGCAAACGGTACGCCGGATCGGCGTGCTGATTGGCTATGCCGAGAGCAATCTTGAAGGACAGGCCAATGTCGCGGCGTTCCGGGAGGAACTCCAAAAGCTCGGCTGGACAGAGGGCCGCAACATCCAGATCGACACGCGCTGGGCGACACCCGGCGATGCGGAGTCGGGACAGCGATTCGCGAAGGAACTCGTCGCATTGCAGCCTGACCTCATTCTTTCGAATAACACACCCACCACCGCGGCGCTGCTGCAACAGACCCGCACCATCCCCATCATTTTCGGGAACATTTCCGACCCGGTCGGCAGCGGCTTCGTCGCGAGCTTTCCGCGGCCGGGCGGCAACGTCACCGGGTTCACCAATCTGGAGCCGGCGATGACCGGCAAGTGGCTGGAGCTGCTCAAGGAGGTTGCGCCGCGGGTCAACCGCGTTGCCATCCTGTTCAATCCGGTCACGGCGCCCTATGCCGAATATTACCTGACCCCCTTCAAAGCCGCCGCTGCGTCCTTCGCCGTGGAGGCGGTCGCAGCCCCTGTTCGTGACAGATTCGCGCTCGAATCCGCTGTTGCCGCACAGGCACGCGCGCCGAATGGCGGCCTGATCGTGATGACGGATAGCTTCATGGTCGGCCACGGCGCGGAGATCACCTCGCTGGCGGCTCGCCATCGTCTCCCCGCCATTTATCCGTACCGTTTCTTCGCTGAACTTGGCGGCCTCTTATCTTACGGAAATGACCGGCTCGATAATTTTCGGCGCGCAGCGACCTATGCCGATCGCATCCTCAAGGGCGCCAAGCCAAGCGAGCTTCCCGTCCAGGCCCCGGCCAAGTTCGAGCTCGTGATCAACCTCAAGACCGCCAAAGCGCTCGGCCTCGACGTACCGATGCTTCTCCAGCAGCGCGCCGACGCGGTGATCGAATGACGTGCATTGAGTCCAATCCGGGAAAGTGTGAATGAAAGTCTTCATCTTCGACCTGCTGCCGTACGGAAAGCATTTCGATCAATACAAGGAAACCAAATATCTCCCCTACCCGCTGCCGCTGGATCACTTCGATCCCGAGATCGCGGCGCGGACCTATGAAGAGCATCTCAAGTGCTGGGAGGAGATGGACAAGCTCGGCTACGACGGCGTGGGACTGAACGAGCACCACACCACGCCGCACGGGCTGATGAATTCGCCCAACATGATGGCGGCGGTCGGCGCGCAGCGGACCAAGAACCTCAAGTTCCTGCTGCTCGGCAACCTGGTGCCGCTGCACAATCCGCTGCGCATCGCCGAAGAGCTGGCGATGGCGGATTGCCTCTCGCATGGACGTATTCTCTCGGGCTTCGCCCGCGGCGTGCCGCGTGAGTACAACGTGTACGGCGTGTCGATGGGCGAGTCGCGCGCGCGTTTCGAGGAAGCCGTCGACATCATCATGAAGGCGTGGACCGAGCCGGTGTTCTCCTACGAGGGCAAATTCTGGTCCTATAAGGACATCGCGATCTGGCCCAGGCCCTACCAGCAGCCGCATCCGCCGGTGTGGGTGCCGTTCACCGGCTCCAAGGAAACCATCGAATGGGCGGCGAAGCACAACTTCAGCGCGGTGATCCCGGACCATCACCGCGGCCTGACGCAGGACATCGTCGGCTACTTCGCCAAGCATCTCGCGTCACACGGCAGGACAATCACGCCGGAGCACATCTGCTATTTCGCCGACGCTTACGTGGCGCCGGATCGCGCCACCGCGATCAAGGAATACAGCCCGTTCTATCTCTATTTCGTGCACACGCTATGGCACCACGGCTCGCTGGAGCAGAAGTCCTCGCCGAAGGGCACCGGCTATTTGTCGTCGGCATCGTATGACTACATCAAGCCGGAGAACCGGGTCGGCGCGGGCGTGGATCGCGAAGGGATGATGAAGACCACCCTCGCCGACATCGAGCGCAAGATCGACGGCGGCGAACTGGCGTGGGGCAGCCCCAAGGACGTCGCCGACCAGCTCATCGCCGGCGCGGAGCGCATGGGCGCCAACACGCTGCTGCTGAACATGAACGTCGGCGCGATGTCCTACGAGGTGTTCAGCGAGCAGATCCGGCGTTTCGGCAAGGATGTGCTGCCCAGGCTTCAGGCCCATCAAGTGAAGCGGGTTCCGGCGGCGGCGTGACGATCTCGAGTCCCGGGCGCAGTGCAGCACGAAGTGGTGCGCTGCAGACCCGGGACCCCGGTTGCTTTCAAAGATTGATGATATCGGCCGTTCGGTCTAGCCAACGTGGATTTTCCGCTTCGATCAATTGAAACTTCCACTCTCGCCGCCAACGCTTCAGGGTGCGCTCCCTCGCACGCGCTTCAAGGATGGATTCATATGGCTCGCAACAGACAAGCCGATGAACCTTGTATTGGCGGGTAAAGCCCGGCACCGCGCCGGATCGATGTTCGGCCAACCTCCGGCTCAAGTCATTCGTTACGCCGACGTACATCGTGCCCGCGATAGCGGCTCGCGAGGATGTAGACGAAGTAGTTTGCCACGTTTGCACCAAAACAACCGGGGTCCCGGGTCTGCAGTGCATCACTGCGCTTCGCTTGTGCTGCACTGCGCCCGGGACACGAGACATATACCGAGCATAAGGCTTGAACCCGGGCTCATGAAGCAGGCAAAGTACCCGCCAGGAAACGCCTAACCGAAAGTGACAGTCCATGTCCCAAGCCACCGCCGCCCGCAAGATCAGCAACGAGGCCGAGCATTCCACCGCCTATTATTTTATCGAGGGCCTCAATGAACTCGGCATCGAGCATCTGTTCTGCAACTTCGGCACCGACCATGCGCCGGTCATCGAAGCGATGGCGGACCGCGAGAAGCACGGCGAAAAGGTGCCGAACGTCATGCTCTGCCCGCATGAGAACACCGCCGCTCACATGGCGATGGGTTATGCGGCGGTAACCGGGCGCGGCCAGGCCGTGCTGGTGCACGTCGATGTCGGCACAGCCAACACCGCGAACGCGATGCACAACATGTTCCGCAGCCGCCTGCCCGTGCTGTTGATGTCGGGCAAGGCGCCCTACACCTCCAGCAACGAACTGGTCGGCTCACGCGACACCTACGTGCACTTCGTGCAGGAGCCGATCGATCAGGGCGCTCTTGTGCGCCCCTACATGAAGTGGGAATGGACGCTGCCATCCGGCGTCGTGGTGAAGGAGGCGCTGCGCCGCGCCCACACCATCATGGAAAACCATCCGCAGGGCCCGGTCTACTTCATGGCGCAGCGCGAGACGCTGACGCAGCAGTGGGCCACCGACCAGATCCGCAGCTACTCGGCGGAGCAGTATTCGCAGCCGCAATCCGGCGGCGCCGATCCTGCCACGATCGCGCTGCTCGCCGACAAGCTGATTGCCGCCGAGCATCCGATCCTGATCTGCGGCTACGCCGGCCGCAACGCCAAGGCGGCAAAGCTGATCGAGGAGATTTCGCAGTTCGCCGGTATCGCGGTGTTCGAAGGCAACCAGACCTTCAACATCTCGCACGAATTCCCCTGCTTCCTCGGCTACTCGCCGAACAAGCATCTGCCCAGGGCCGATGTCGGCATTCTGGTGGACGTCGACGTGCCCTGGTTCCCCGCCGACGTGTCGCACAAGAGCGGCTCGTTCTGGGCGCACATCGACATCGACACGCTGAAGGCGGCATCGCCGATGTGGACCTTCCCGGGCAACATGCGCATGCAGGGCGACAGCGGCCGCGTTCTCGAGCAACTGCTCGACGAGTTGAAGAAGAAGGCGACGCCGAAATTCAAGGACGCCGCGCAGGCCCGCGTCGCTGCGCTGACGGCGGAGCGCAACGCCTGGCGCGAGCAGGCCAAGAAGCTCGCATCCAACAAGGGCAAAGTTGGCGAGATCGATCCGCACTACGTGTTCTCCGAGCTCAACAAGCTGCTCAAGGACGACGACGTCGTTCTCAACGAGGGTGTCCGCAATGCCGGCGCCTGCCTGCTCCAGTTGACGAGGCCCAAGCCCAACACCGTGGTTCGCTCGGGCGGCGGCGGCCTCGGCTGGTCGGGCGGCATGGCGCTCGGCGTCAAGCTGGCGTCACCCGACACGATGGCGGTTCAGGTGGTCGGCGACGGCGGCTTCTATTTCGGCGGCCCGTCGTCGGTGTTCTCGGTGGCGCAGCAATACAAGCTGCCGATCCTGGTGCTGCTGCTCGACAACACCGGCTGGTCGGCGGTGAAGGAGTCCACGCTGCGCGTGTTCCCGGAGGGCGAGGCCAAGTCGGCCGGCAAGTTCCAGGCGGGCCTGCTGGCGGATGCCGAGTTCTCCAAGGTTGGCGAGGCGTTTGGCGCCTACGGTGAGAAGGTCACCAATCCGGATGACCTGCCGGCGGCGCTGGCGCGCGCGGTGAAAGAGGTGCGCGGCGGCCGAGCGGCGATCCTGCATATCCGCGTGACGAAGCTATAAGAACAAACCTCGTCATGGCCGGGCTTGTCCCGGCCATCCACGTCTTGGCGGCAAAGCAAGCAAGGCGTGGATGCCCGGCATGAAGCCGGGCATGACGTGGGATAGGGAGGAGCCCATGTCTGCGCGTGCCCTAATCCTGGGCGCGGCTGTTGCCGCGTTTGCGTCGCCGGCCTTCAGCCAGCCCGCGCCCTACCCCACCCGAAACATCGAGATCATCGTGCCATACGGGCCCGGCGGCTCGACCGACATCGTCGGACGGATCGTCGCGCAGAAGCTCCAGGAACGGCTCGGCCAGAACGTGGTGGTGCTCAACCGGCCGGGCGCCAGCGGCACTCTCGGCCTCACCACAGCGATGCGCGCCGCGCCGGACGGCTACACGCTTGTGAACAGCTACACCGCCGAGGCCGTGATCGTGCCGCAGATCTCCAAGACCCACAAATATTCCGTGGCGGACGACTTCGAGCCGATCGCGATCACCGGCCTCGTTCCGGTGGTGCTGATGGTCTCCAAGACCATGAAGGCCAACACCCTGCAGGAATTCATCGCCGAGGTCCGCGCCAACCCGGGCAAATTTACGTTCGGCGGCGGTTACGGCAGCCCGCCGCATGTGATGGGTGCTTGGATGAACAGGTTGCGCGGCCTTAACGTGCAGCACGTCCCTTACCGCGGCGGCGCCCAGGGGATCAATGACGTGGTCGGCGGCCACATCGACATGTTCTACGGCGGCGTCGCTGCCGGAAAGGCCGCGATCGACTCTGGCTCCGTCAAAGCCATCGCGGTGACAGGCGACACCCGCTCCACGGCGCTGCCCAACGTTCCGACCTTCAAGGAAGCCGGCGTGCCGGAGTTCGATCTCGCAAGCTGGACCGTGATGCTGGCGCCGAAGGGCACGCCCGCCGAGATCGTCGCCCGGATTCGCAAGGAAACGCTCGCCTTGCTGGAGGATCCCAAGACCCAAGAGGCGCTGGCCAAGCAGGGCGCCGAGAAGAGCCCGAGCCAGGACGTGCGCTCCTTCCTCAAGAAAGAGAGCGATGCGTTCGGCCGCGCGGTGCGCGAGCTCGGCATCCTGATGGGCGAGTGACGATGAACCCGTCCCGATGGCTCCCGGCTCTGGTTCTGCTCGCGCTCACCACCGCGGCGCAGGCGCAGAGCTGGCCGACCCGTCCGATCAAGGTGATCGTGCCGACCGGACCCGGCGCCGCCACCGACGTGATGGCGCGGATGATGAGCGACAGCATCTCGCGCACGATCGGCCAGCAGTTCGTAGTGGAAAACCTGCCGGGCGCATCCGGCATCATCGCCCACCAGGCGGCCGCCCGCGCGCCGGCCGATGGCTACACCTTCCTGTTCACCAACACGTCGGGTCTCGCCACCAATCTGGTGGCGTTCAAGACGCTGACCTACGATCCGACGCGCGATTTCGCGCCCGTCGCCATGGTGGTGGACTTCGGCCCGCAAATGCTTTCGGTGAACGTGGACGTTCCGGTGACGACCGTCGCCGGGCTGATTGCCCACGCCAAAGCCAATCCCGGCAAGCTGTCGTATGCGGTCGATGTGACGGCGGGCGCCGCGCCGTTCGCCGCGCGGCTCCTGAACAAGCGCGCCGGGCTCGGCATGGTCGAGGTGCCGTACAAATCCGCGGCGCAGATGGCGCAGGACGTAGCCAGCGGCACCGTTCCGGTGCTGATCTCGTCCATGGCCGCCGCCAACGCCATGGTGCAGGCCGGCAAGCTCCGCCGCCTGGCGCTGACCGCGAGCAAGCGCTTTCCGGCCATTCCCGACCTGCCGGTGATCGCGGAAACCGTGCCAGGCGTAACCATGGACGGCTGGTTCGTCGTCGTGGCGCCAGCCGGAACGCCGCCGGATGCGATCAAGCGCGTGAACGCGGCGATCGGCGAATTCCTCAAGGGCGACGACATCAACAAGCGCCTCGCCGGGTTCGGCCTCGGCACCAGCGGCGCAGGCACCCCGGAATCGACCGGCGACTTCATCCGCCGCGAGCAGGACAAGTGGCGCGAACTGGCGGCGGAACTGAATATCGAGAAGCAGTAGTCTGGCTTCTATTTTTTGTCCGCAAATATCTCGTCGATGTCCTGCCGGCCGTCCAACACGCGGACGATCTCGGCAATCTCGTTGCTGACCCGGTAAAAAATAACGTGCGGACTTGCGGTGACCGACCGCAGATTCGCTCTGACTTCGTCGCGCGCCCGTCCGCCATAAGGATGTCTTCGAGCAACCGACAGACGGCGCCCAGGTCGCGGACAATCTTGTCGGCCGCTGCCGGCGACCTTTGCGTAGTGAAGCCAAATCGAGGAGAGATCCGCGCGGGCGTCGGAAGACCAGATTATCGGCGGCCTACGACTGGCCATGACTTTCGTTCGACTGGCGGATAAAGGCCTCAATGTCGAGCGGCGCGCCGTCGCCGGCATCGAGCGACCTCATGCCCTTGTCGACCTCCGCACGAAGTTGCCGAAGCTTCTCGACATGAGAAAGAAGCCGCTCGCCGCTCTGCTCCTGATCGGCGTCGGAGAGACTCGCGATTTCCGCGATGGCTTTTTCGAGCGTCTTGACCATAGTTCACTATACCACAGTCCGCCGCTCGATTCGAGTCCGGAGCATATTCAGAACTCTTACGTGCAGCACCTACACTGCATCGCGAACGCGACGCGCTCGTCCGGCGTCAGCTTCTCATGCTCCGGGTTGGATTCCGGCGGCGGTGGCGCGGCGAACGGGATCAGCGTCTCGGCGATCGGATTGTCATAGGGCAGGCCCTTGGCGCGCATCTCGTCGCGCCGCGCCGTCGAGGCCGCAACGTCGATCGTCAGCGTGTCGCCCTTGAACACCGCGCCGTAGTTCTCCTCCGCCGACTTCTGCGTCACGTAGCCGGCGCGGACGTCGCGCTCCAGCGCCGCAAGGTCACGCTCCAGCGGCGAGCCGTAACCGCCGCCGCCGCCGGAGCGCAGGATATAGGCATCGCCCGCCAGGAGCCTCTGGTTGAGCGCCTTGCCGTTCGGAAAATGCGTCTCGTCGGTCTTGCCGAAGCGATGCAGCGCGACGGCGTTGCCGAACCCCGACATGCCGCCGAACAGGCCCCACGGCTTGCACTTCACGCGATCCATCTGCGACGAGAAGCCGATCGGCGCCAGCGACTGCACCACCTGCTCGGTGCCGAGCCCGCCGCGATACTTCCCCGCCCCGCCGGAGTCCGGCCGCAGGCAATAGCGCTCGACCAGCAGCGGATATTTCGCCTCGACCTGCTCGGACGGGCCGTTGTGGGTGTCGCCGTCGTTCATGGCGATGGTCGCGTTCATGCCGTCGTGATCGTGACGCGCGCCCCAGCCGCCGCCGATCAACCCGCCGGGATAGATGTAGAAGCCATTGTCCTTCGGACGCCGGCCGTGGACGCGGCCAAGCACCAGGTCGGCGTGATGTCCGGCGATCACCTGATCGGGCAGCGCCGGCGCCAGCGCCTTGAAGATGGTGTCGATCACCGTCATCGGGTAGGTCATCCACATCCGCATCGCGGCCGGCTTGGTCGCGCTGATCACGCGGCCCGGCGGCAGCACGATATCGAGCGCGCGGAACGCGCCGTCGTTGATCGGCAATTCCATCGGCGACGTGAGGCACTTGAACGCGACCTGGCAGCACGAGCGGCCCGCCGTGATGCCGGAGTTGTAGAACCCCTGCACCTGCGCCGAGACTTCGGACAGATCGACCGTCATCCGGTCGCCTGAGACGATGACCTTGACGCGCATCGGCACGCGCTGGCCGACGTTGACGCCGTCATCGTCCATGAAGGACTCGGCCTCGTAGACGCCATCCGGCATCTCTCGAACGCGGGCGCGCGCCAGCGCCTCGCTCTGATCCATGATCGCTTCGATGCCGCCCAGCACTTCGTCGCGGCCGTATTTCCGCACCATGTCGAGGAAGCGCCGCTCGCCTGTTTTCACCGCGGCAACCTGAGCGCGGAAATCGCCCATCGCGCGATCCGGCAGCCGCACGTTGGTCTTTATGATCGAGATCAACTCCTCGTTCGGCTCGCCACGCCGATAGATCT
Source organism: Hyphomicrobiales bacterium (assembly GCA_021730985.1). Classification (GTDB taxonomy): domain Bacteria; phylum Pseudomonadota; class Alphaproteobacteria; order Rhizobiales; family Xanthobacteraceae; genus Z2-YC6860. Next base: position 44,583 of record JAKFYI010000021.1, read on the forward strand.
TCACGATCGGCATCTGCAGGCCTTCGGAATAGATATCGGTCGTGCCTTCTTGCAGCGTGCCGCCGACGTCCGGCCAGTGCGCCATGCAGCACGAGAAGCCGATCAACTCGGCCTCATGGAAGATCGGCACCGTGAACGTCATGTGGTTGAGGTGCGAGCCCGTGGTGTAGGCGTCATTGGTGAGCAGGATGTCGCCCGGCTCCATGTTCTCCGCGCCGAAGTGCTTGAGCTTCGCCTTCACCGTCTCGCTCATGCCGCGGATGAACATCGGCAGGCCCAGACCGATCGACACCGTATTGCCCTTGGCGTCGAACACGCCGACGGTGAAATCGAGCGCCTCGTAGATGATCATGTTGTACGCGGTGCGCATCAAATTGATCTTCATCTCCTCGGTGATGGCGACGAAACCGTTGCGCACGATCTCGGTGACCACCGGATCGGCGGCGATGCGAGCCTTGACGGACGATTGAGCAGGGGCATCCATCGTCAGTTCCTCCGCACTTCGATGATGAGGTCGCCAAACGCATCGACCTCGAGCTTGTCGCCCGGATGCAGCACCGTGGTGGAGGCGTGCTCCTCGATCAGCGCCGGCCCCTCGATCCGGTTGCCAGCTTTGAGTTTGGCGCGGTCGAATGTCGGCGTCTCCACGAAACCGGCCGAAGCGAAATAGACCGGGCGCGCGCCGCGCCCTGCTCCGGCGTCCGGCTTGCTGTCGCCTTTGACGATCGGCTCGAACACGGGCTTTCGCATCTCGCCGATGGTCGCGCTGCGCAGGCTGACGATCTCCGCCTTTTCATTCGGAACGGAGAACCCATAGCGGGTCTGGTGCACCGCATCGAAGCGCTGCTTGATGCCGTCGCGATCGCCATTCTTGAAAAGCTCGACCGGCAAATCGACGGTGACGGCGTGCTCCTGGAGCACGTAGCGCATGTCGGCGGCGCGGGTGGCGCTGGTGCCGGACACCGAACGGCCGCGCGTGACGGTATCCCGGCCGGTGTCTTCCATGCCGGCGAAGATCGATTCCATTGTCGAAAACGGCGCGTCTGCGAGCGGCGTGAACCAGGTGTTGACGAAGTCGCACCGTAGGTCCGCCACCAGCATGCCGTAGGCCGAAAAGTGCCCCGGCGCGCGCGGGATCACCACCTTTGCGATGGCGAGTTCGCGCGCCACCGCGGAGGCGTGCAGCGGGCCCGCGCCGCCGTAGGCGACCAGCGTGAAATCGGCGGCGTCGAGGCCGCGTTCGGTGGTCACCCAGCGCACGACGTGCGCCATCTTGGTCGTGGCGATGCGCAGGATACCCTCCGCCGCCTTCACCGGATCGAGACCCAGGGGCTTTGCGATCTTGTCGTTGAGCGCCCGGCGCGCCGCCTCGATGTCGAGCTTCATCTCGCCGCCGAGGAAACGGTCCACGCCCAGCCGGCCCAGCACCAGGTTGGCGTCGGTGATGGTCGGTTCGGTGCCGCCAAGCCCGTAGCAGACCGGGCCGGGCGATGCGCCTGCGCTTTCCGGGCCGACGCGCAAAGCGTTGCCGAGTTCGACGCGCGCGATCGAGCCGCCGCCGGTGCCGACCTCCTGAATGTCGATCATCGGCATCTGCACCGGCAATCCGGTGGCGTAGCCGCCCATCAGCGCGCCGCCGGTCATCAGCACGTCGCCCTGATAGATCACGCCGGCCTTGGCGGTGGTGCCGCCCATGTCGAACGCGATGGCGTTCTTCATGCCGATCGAGTCGCACAGCGCCTTGGTGCCGATCACGCCGGCGGCAGGGCCGGACTCCAGCATGCGGATGCAGGACCGCCTCGCATCGTCGACGCCGAACAGGCCGCCGGTCGATTGCACGATCAGGAAATTGCCGCCGAAGCCCGCACCCGCGAGATGGTTTTCCATCTCGGTGAGATAGGTGCGCACGCGCGGGCCGACGTAGGCGTTGGCCGCAGCCGTCGAGGTGCGCTCGTACTCGCGGTATTCCTGGCTGAGTTCGTGCGAGGCGGTGACGAACAGGCCGGGGAATTCGCGTTCGATCAATTCCTTGGCGCGCCGCTCATGCTCCGGATTGCGGTAGGAATGCAGGAACAGGATCGCGATCGCCTCGGCGCCCTGCGCCACCGCCTGCTTCACCACCGCGCGGACCTGCTCGTCGTCGAGCTTGATCAGCACCGTGCCTTGCGCATCCATCCGCTCCATGATCTCGAAGCGCATGTCGCGGTCGATCAGCGGCTTGTGCTTGCGGAAGCCGAGGTTGTAGGCCTCGGGCCGGTTGACGCGGCCGATTTCGTAGATGTCGCGGAAGCCCTGCGTAGTGAGGAGCGCGCAGCGCGCCCCGCTACGCTCCAGGATGGTATTGATCGCCACCGTGGTGCCGTGCAGGAACAGCCGCGCCGCATCGAACCGCGTGCCGGCCTTGCCGACGCCATTCTCGATTCCGGTCACCAGCCGTTGCGGCGTGGTCAGCGTCTTGCCGAGCTTGAGCTCGCCCGTGGTCTCATCGAACGCGGCGACATCGGTGAAGGTGCCGCCGACATCGGCTGATAGACGGATCGCAGCGGGCTTAGACGTGGGGACGTTCACTGAACTACCGCTCCTTCGTATTGCATTCTGTCATGTCATTCCGGGGCGCGAGCGACAGCGAGCGAACCCGGAATCCATAACCACCACCGGGAGTATGGATTCCGGCTCTCGCTGCGCTCGGCCGGAATGACAATTGAGACATGGAACATCATCATGGATTCATCATCGCTTCCGACGGCATGTCGGTGATGAAAGAATGCGCCGGGGCGTGCGCGATGAAAAACGGCAGCCTCGCGTTCTCGGCGGCGCTCTGCGGGGTGACGCCGCAGGCCCAGAACACCGGCACGATGTCCTTGGGCGCAGGCGGCACCGGCGGCCCGAACAGCGGAGCCTTGAGGTCCGCACCGATCGCGGCCGGATCGCCGATGTGGATCGGCGCGCCGTGGTTGAAGGGGAACCGCGACGTCACCTGAGTGGCGGTGAGCGCCTGCTGGGCGCTCAGCCAGCGCATGGTGACGATCAGGTCGCCGCGGAAGGGACCTGCCGGCTCGGTCGGAATCGTAGTGCGAAGTACCCACCGGTCCTTGTGGGTCGGCACTCCGGCGCGCTCCAGCGGGCCGTCGATGGTGATGCCGGAGCCGATCAGGAACGACACCAGATCGTCGCGCCACAGATCGGTGATGTCCTGCCGGTCCTCCACCCGCACGCCGTCGCGATAGATCGCGTAGCGCGCGCAGTCGGTGCGCAGATCCGCGCCCGGCGCGAGCTTTTTCGGCACCGGACTGCCGGGATCGGTGACCTCCAGAACCGGACAGGAGCGCTGGTTGCGCTGGCAGTACAGCAGGAAGTCGAACGCGTACTGTTTCGGCAGGATCGCCAGGTTGCACTGTACGAAGCCGTGCGCGAGGCCCCGGCTCGTACCGGCGATGCGGCCCTCGCGGATCTCCCGGCGGATGCGCTGGCTTTCGAGCGGAGCGGAAGGACTCATCGCCTGCCTCTAAGCCGCCGAAACCGTGCCGCTGGCCTGCACCGCGCGGGCAATATCCTTCGCGGCGGCACGCACCGGCTGCAAGGCCAGTTCGCGGAACTTGTCGGCCGACATTCGCGCCGCCGGCGCGGCCACACTGACGGCGGCAAGCGGATAGCCGTCGATGTCGAGCACCGGCGCGGCCAGGATGCGCAGACCGTTGCCGAACGCGGAATCCTGCATCGCATAACTCTGGCGGCGCACGGCCGCGAGCACGCGCTTCAACTCGGGCTTGGAGAACTGCCGCTCCGCGAGCTCGCCGCGCCGCGGCTTCATCGCCAGCACGCGCTCGCGCTCGGCATCCGGCAGGAACGCCAGGATGGCGTGGCCGATGACGCCGGACACGGCCGGAATGTTGGTGCCGATCCGGATATCGACGCCGAGCCGGATCAGCCCCGCGCGCACCCGCTCGATATAGAGGATGTCGGCGCCGTCGAGCACGCCGACGCTTGCCGCCTCGCTGATCTCACCGACCAGCGAACGCAGCAACGGCCGCGCCAGCTCGCGCAGGTCGGAGCGGCCGATGGCATGGAATCCAAGGTCGACGACCTTCAGTGTCAGGCGGAACCGCTTGTCGTCGCCGCGCGAGACATAGCCGAGCATGACCAGCGTGTTGAGCATCCGGAATGCGGTGCCGGCGTCGATCCCGGCGGCGCGCGCCGCCTCGCTGAGCGTCATCTCCGGCCGTTCGGCGGTGAACGCCTCCAGCACCCGCAGCCCCTTGGACAGCGAGTTGACAAGGTTCTTGCCGTTCTCGGGCTGACCGCGTTTCCTCATTGCCGAATCCGCTTGAAAACGATCTTTCGGATAGCGAAAAAAGTTTCGCAATTGAAGTTTGACGTATCCGGCGGCGGCGGTCAACGGCCCCGCCCCGCGACGGCAGCCCCTTGCCGGTCCGCCAGCGCCAATTGCATTATCAGAAGCCGTTAAGGGAGCGTGCCATGACCGCCTTCAATGCCGTGCGCTTTCGTGTGAAGCCCGGACGAGATCAGGAATTTCTGGACGCACACAAGGACGTTGCCGGCAACTGGCCTGGCCTCAGGCATGTCAACATCGTCAAGACCGGCGACCGCGGCTACTGCATCATCGCCGAGTGGACCGACATGGATGCGATGGCGAAAGCGCGGCCGAACATGATCGCGACGCTCAATTCGTTTCGCGACACGCTGGAGGATCTGGGCAACGGCCTCGGCCTCACCGATCCGGTGGCCGGGCCCGTGGTGCTGGCGCTGAAGTAGCGGGCACCGCGCGCATATTTTTGTCTGAGCGTGATCTTTTCCGAAACCGGTTCCCACTTTTCGGGGTCATGCTCTAATAGCGGTCGTCGGGGCCGTCGATATATGGAAACGCGCTCAGCACATGCGGCGGCCGGATCGGCGGCGCGGCGCGCACATACGATGGATTGATCTCGCCCAGCGTGTTGACGCCGGTGAGCCCCATCGCGCGCTCCAGTTCGTCGTGCAGCAATTCCAGCACGCGCAGCACACCGTCGCGCCCCGCGGCGGCCAAGCCGAAGCCATACAGCCGCCCGACCGCCACCGCATTGGCGCCGAGTGCCAGCGCCTTGAGGATGTCGGTGCCGCGGCAGAACCCGCCGTCCACGATGATCTCGGCGCGGCCCTTGGTGGCGGCGACGACCTCCGGCAGCACATCGATCGAGCCGAGGCCCTGATCGAGCTGGCGGCCGCCGTGGTTCGACACGTAGATGACATCGACGCCGTGCTCGACCGCCATCGTCGCGTCTTCCGCGGTGGCGATGCCCTTCACAATCAGCGGCACCTTGTACTTCGCCTTCAGCTTGTCGAATTGCTTCCAGTCGAGCGCCTTCTGGTGGCGCGCCGCGTCCGGGTCGCGGGCGGAGGCGGCGTGATAGCGCTTGGAAATGTCGCGCTCGCGGCGGCTGTAGTGGTGGGTGTCCACGGTGACGCAGAGCGCGCCGAAGCCCGCGCCCACCGCCCGATCGAAGAAATTCTCGATCCAGGCCTGATCGCCGCGCACGTAAAGCTGGAAAATCTTCAGCGCGTTCGGCAGCACCTTGCCGGTGTCTTCGATATCGGGCTTCGCCACCGAGCTCTGGAACATGGCGCAGCCGAAGGTGCCTGCGGCGTCCGCCACCGCCCCGCAGCCGCCCTTGTCGAACCGCTCGATGCTGCCGATCGGCGCCAGCGCCACCGGCATCTTCAGAACGCGGCCGAGGAATTTGCCGCTGGTGTCGGTGCCGTTGACGTCGCGCAGGATGCGCGGCCGCAAGGCGAGTGAGTCGATTGCCAGCCGGTTCCTTCGAACTGTGGTTTCGGTCTCGGCGCCGCCGATCAGATAGTCCCACACGTTGCGGTCGAGCTTGGCGCGCGCCGCAGCCACGATTTCATGCAAATTCTGGAAGCGATCGCGAACCTGGTCCATTTCCAACCCCTGACTGCGGGCCACAACGTGCATCATGGTGTGCGTGCGGACAAGCGGGTCCGGCGGCAAAGCGGCTATTTGGACGGGGCGGAATGGCCGTGGCCGTCGAGCCCGATGCCTTCCTTCAGATGGCCGAACAGCGCGGTCAGCTTTTGGCGGTCAGCCTCCGGCAATGCGGGCTTGAGCAGCGACGCGACGTTGGCGTGCAGATGACCCGCATCGCCGGTTCCGAACAGCACAACGTCCACGCCCGGCTCGTGGCGGACGAACCGGTAGGCCGCTTCGGTGATGGTGTCAGCACCGCCATCGTGAACCAGGAAGCCGAGCGGATCGCCGGACTGGTCCACTGACGCCTCGACCAGCCCCTTCGCGGCCAGTGCCTTCAACTCCCGCGCGATGCGCGGCGGGTCGGCGAAGATGCTGCGCACCGCGAACATCAGAAGCGTGCCGATGCCCTTCTGCCGCGTCGCCGGAAACACGTTGTCGCGCGCGCCCTGGTGCAGCATGTGGAAGCCCACCATGAAGACCTCCCAGACCGGATCGTGCTGCGCGATCTTCAGCATCGCATTGGTGTGGTCCTCGATCGGGTTTTCGGTGATGCCGAGATGCCGGATCTTGCCTTTCGCTTTTTGCTCCAGCAGCGCGGGCACGATGACCTCGCGGGCGTGCTTGTATTCGAACTCGTATACGCCGTGCAGATTGAACACGTCGACGTAGTCGGTGCCCATCAGCTTCAGGGACTTGTCGAGGCTCGCGACCACCCGCTCGGGCGTCCACCATTCGTTGTCGCGGTGCACGAAGGCCTTGGTGGCGACCACCACCGAATCCCGCGGGATCGATTTCAACGCCTTCCCGACCACGCCCTCGGTCCCATAGGAGGGCGCGGTGTCGATGAAGTTGATGCCGAGGTCCACCGCCTGGTGGATGAGCCCCGCAGCCTCGTCCTCGGACTTTCCGGCCTTCAAGCCGAGCCGGCTGAAGCCCCCGCAGCCCAGGCCCGCAACGCTGACCTTGAGGCCGGTCTTGCCCAATGTTGTGTATTCCATCGCACTCTTCCTATGGCCCCGCGCACAGCGCGCCGCTGTCGATGTTTCGCGTTCGGCCGGATGTGGGGGTGACGTGACAGGAGCCGCCGCTTCATAACAGACTCCAATGGCCCACGGATGCCGGGTCCACGACTATTCGGGCCCTCGGAACGCATGCCTGCCCTTGACCAATGGCAGCCTTGGTCCCATCTGGTGGCCTTCCGAAAATCGTGGGGACTTCGATGACCGCCGGGGAAAGCCAAACCGAAAGCCGCGCGTTCGAAGCGGACGTCGCCAAGCTGCTGCACCTGATGGTTCACTCGGTCTATTCGGACCGGGACATCTTCCTGCGAGAGCTGATTTCCAACGCCGCCGACGCCTGCGAGAAGCTGCGCTACGAGGCGATCGCAAGCCCGGCCCTGCTTGGCGACGATCCCAAGGCCCGCATCGCCATCGCCATCGACCCCGACCAAAGCAGCCTGACCGTCGAGGACAATGGCATCGGCATGAGCCGCGACGAGCTGGTCGAGGCGCTCGGCACCATCGCCCGGTCCGGCACGCGGGCCTTCGTGGACAAGATCGAGGGTGCGCAAGGCGGCGACGGCACCGCGCTGATCGGCCAGTTCGGCGTCGGCTTCTACTCCTCCTTCATGGTGGCCGACCGCGTCGATGTGATCTCCCGCCGGGCCGGCAGCGACGAAGCGTGGCTGTGGACATCCGACGGCAAGGGCACCTTTACGGTCTCGCCGGTGCCGCCGGATGGTGCTCCCGCGCGCGGCACCCGCGTCACGCTGCACCTGATGGATGAGGCCAAGACCTACACCGAGCGCGCCAAATTGCAGCGCATCGTGCGCGAGCAGTCCGGTCACGTTCCGGTGCCGATCTCCATCGTCGAGAAGCCCGGCGCCGAGCCCGCCGAAATCGCCGACGGCGCCGCGCTCTGGACCAAGCCGCGCGCGGACATCAGGCCCGAGGAGTACACCGACTTCTATCGCAGCGTGGCCGGACAATTCGACGAACCGGCGCTGACCATCCATTACCGTGCCGAGGGACGGCAGGAATACAATGTGCTCGCCTTCGTGCCGGGCGGACGGCCGTTCGACCTGTTCGACGCCGACCGCAAGGGCCGCATCAAGCTCTATGTCCGGCGCGTGTTCATCACCGACGAGGCGGACATCCTGCCGCGTTATCTGCGCTTCGTGCGCGGCATCGTCGATTCCGCCGATCTGCCGCTCAACATCTCGCGCGAGATGCTTCAGGAAAGCCCGATCCTGACCGCGATCAAGAAGGGCTTGACCGGCCGCGTGATCGGCGAACTGGAGCGTGTCGCGGAGAAGGAACCCGAGACCTACACCAAAGTCTGGGACGATTTCGGCGCGGTGATGAAGGAAGGGCTCTACGAGGACATGGAGCGCCGCGATGCGCTGCTCGGACTCTGCCGCTTCAAGAGCACCGCGTCGGGCGACGGCTGGCGCAGCCTCAAGGACTATGCCGCGTCGCTGAAAGAGAACCAGACCGCGATCTACTATCTCGCCGGCGACGATCTGGAACGGCTCAAGACTTCGCCACAGCTCGAAGGCTTCCGCGCCCGTGGCGTCGAGGTGCTGCTGCTGTCGGAACCGATCGACAGCTTCTGGGTGACCATGTCGCCCTCTTTCGAGGGCAAGCCTTTCAAGTCGGCCAGTCAAGGCGCGGCCGACCTCGCCCTCATTCCGCGCACCGACGCGAAGGACGAGCCGGTTCCCGAAACCGACGCCGCCGCCACGGACTTCATCGCTTTCGTGAAAACGACGCTCGGCAGCGCGGTGTCGGAGGTGCGCGCGTCCGACCGGCTGACCGACAGCGCGGTCTGCCTGGTCGCGCCGGAAAGCGGCATCGACCGCCAGCTCGAGCGGCTGCTGGCAGGCTCGGGACGGCTGAAGACCGCCGTGGTTCCGATCCTCGAAATCAATCCGCGGCACGCGTTGATCGGCGCGCTCGCCAAACTCGGCGACGACGACAAGCCGCTCAAGGAGGATGCCGCGCATCTGCTCTACGACGAGGCCCGGGTGCTGGATGGCGAGCGGCCCGCCGATCCGCGCGCATTCGCCGACCGGCTGGGGCGCGTGCTGGGACGGCTGGCCCGCAAGAACGGCTGAGTGTCCGGCCGGAACCTGCCAACCGCCCATCGATGCCGGGATCAAGCGAAAAATAGCCCGTCCCTTCGGATGGGCGGTTTCTTGCCCAGATCACTCGTTCCGAGGGAGTGCCGGCAATAGATTATGTGCTAGCTCTGAACATTCAGCAGATGAGTTCACTCACGGGGCATACGCGATGCCTTGAACTGCACCGCGACAAAAAAGGCGACCGTCAATGCCCGACGTGAGGAACGAGATAACGCAGATCATCACAGCAAAGATGACGGATAACGTTCCGCTGAACCTGGCCGATCCGTTCGTCGATTTGGGTTTCAATTCTTTTGAAGTGGTCGAGTTGATTTTCGACATCGAAGAGAAATTCGACATCCAGATCCCGTTCAACGCGAACTTCGACATCGAAGCCAAGACCGTCGCCGATCTCATCCAGACGGTCGAAGGACTTGTCGCGGACAAGGCGAAGCTGGCTTGAAGCGGGTCGTCGTCACCGGATTGGGCGTTGTCTCGCCGATCGGGCAGACGGTGGAGAGTTATTGGGCGGGCCTGATCGCGGGGCGTTCCGGCCTCGCGCCGCCGGTGTTTCCGCCGGCCATTCAGGTGAGCACCAAGCTGGTCGGCCAGATCAACGATTTCGATTCGCTCGCGCATTTCGATCCGAAATTGGTCGGCCTGCTCGACCGGGTGTCGCAGTTTGCCGTTGTCGCGGCGCGGCAGGCGCTGGCGCAGTCGGGACTCTCGCTCACCGGCGAACTCGCCGAGAAGACCGCAACCATCGTCGGCACCGGATCGGGCGGCCACTCCACCGTCGATGACAGCTTCCACCGGCTTTATGCGGAGGGCGCCACGCGGCTCAGCCCGGTCACCATTCCGAAGGCGATGATGAGCGCAGCGGCCAGCCAGGTTTCTCTGTACTGCAACACCAAAGGCCCGGCCTATGCGGTCGCCAGCGCCTGCGCGTCGGCGACGCATGCCATTGGCCAGGCGTTCCAGATGGTGCGCTCGGGCGGCGCGACGTGCGCGTTATGCGGCGGCACCGAGGCCAGCATCACATTCGGCGCATTGAAGGGCTGGGAGGCGATGCGCGTCATGGCGCCCGATGCCTGCCGGCCGTTTTCCCTCGACCGCAAAGGCATGGTGATCGGCGAAGGCGCGGCCATGCTGACGCTCGAAACATTGGAGCACGCGCGCGGACGCGGCGCCGACATTCTCGCGGAGATCGTGGGCTTCGGCATGAGCGCCGACTCGAAAGACCTGACGGCGCCGGATTCCAGCGGCATGGCGCGCGCGATCAGCGCGGCGCTTTCGGATGGAGCCCTTGCGCCGGATAGGGTCGATTACATCAACGCCCACGGCACCGGCACCGTCGCCAACGACGAGGCGGAAACCGCGGCGCTGAAAATCAGCTTCGGCGATCATGCCCGGCGGCTGGCCGTGTCCTCCACCAAGTCGATGGTCGGCCATGCGCTGGGAGCCGCAGGCGCGCTCGAACTGGTCGCCGCCGTGATGGCGATCCGCGAGAGCGTCGTGCCGCCCACCATCGGGTATCTCGGCGCCGATCCGGCCTGCGATCTCGACTATGTGCCGAACGAGGCGCGGCGCATGCCCGTGAATGCTGCGGTGTCCAACTCGTTCGCGTTCGGCGGCTTGAATGCCGTCATCGCCGCCCGCAAGTTCGCGGGCTGACGGAGGGTCCGCGTCACGCCTTCTGCTGGATCGCCTGCCACACCCGCGCCGGCGTGTAGGGCATCTCCAGCGTCCGCACCCCATACGGCTTGAGCGCGTCGAGCACCGCGTTGGCGAGCGCCGGAATAGAGCCGGTGGCGCCCGCCTCGCCCGCACCCTTGGCGCCGAGCGGATTGGCCGGCGACGGCACGCCGCAATCGATCAGCGTGATCGCGCCGAGATGGTGGGCGCGCGGCATGAAGTAATCCATGAAGGTGCCGGACAGAAGCTGACCGTTGTCCCGGTCGTAGGCGATGTGCTCGCCCAGCACCTGGCCGACGCCCTGCATCAGCCCGCCGTGCAGTTGCCCTTCGACGATCGTGTGATTGATGACGTTGCCGCAGTCGTCGGCGGCGATGTAGTTCACGATCTGCACCGCGCCGGTGTCCTCATCGATCTCGACCTCGGCGATGTGCGCGCCGCTCGGGAACGCAGCCGAGGTGTCGAGCGTCAGGTTGGTGTCGAGCGGATGCTGCGGCTGGCCCCATTTCTTCTCGATCAGCGTGCGGAGCGGGACCGACAGGTCCGTGCCGGCCACCTTGTAAACGCCGTTCTCGAACGTGACGTCGCCCGCGGCCACTTCGAGTTCGGTCGCGGCAAGCTGCCGCCCCTTCTCCACGATTTCCTTGGCGCCGTTCATCAGCGCCGCGCCGTGGCTGATCAGCGAACGCGAGCCGAACGAGCCGGTCCCCATCAGCTTCGGCGTCGCGAGGTCGTTGACGCGCATCTCGATCCTGTCCTCGGGCAGCCCAAGAACCTTCGCCACCACCTCGGGCAGCACGGTCTCGAGCCCCTGCCCCATCGGGCCGGCGTTGGAGAACAGCGCGAGCTTGCCGTCGGCCTCGATCTTGATCTCGATCTGCTCCTTGCCGACCGCGCCGGACGGTTCGAGAAACATCGCGAGCCCGATGCCGCGCAGCTTGCCGGTCTTCTTCGCGGCCTTGCGGCGTGCCTTGAAGCCGTTCCAGTTCGCCGCCTCCAGCGCGGTGTCGAGCAGGCGCGCCGGATCGCCGCTGTCGTAGGTGTGCCCGGTCAGCGTCTTCATCGGGAATGCGGACTTGGACAGGATGTTGCGCCGGCGCAGCCGCACCGGATCGACGCCGAGCGTCGCTGCCGCCTCTTCGACCAGGCGCTCCCAGAGGTAGGCCACGTTGGGGCGGCCCGCGCCGCGATAGGCGGTGACCGGCGTGGTGTTGGTGAAGACGAGCCGGTGCCGGCCGTAGAACGCCGGCACCTTGTAGAGACTGGTCGCCGAACTGGTGGGCGCAGCGACGGTGTTGATCAGCGCGCCCGCGCCCGAGCAGTAGGCGCCGAGATTGACCAGCCACTCCACGCGCAGGCCGAGAAACTTGCCCTTGTCGTCGATCGCAAGCTCACCCTCGAGGTCGGCAGCGCGCGCGTGGTGATCGCCGGAGATGGTTTCGGAGCGCGTGCCGGTCCAGCGCACCGCCTTGCCGGTGCGCTTGGCGGCGAGCAGCACCGCGAGGAATTCGGGATAGATCTCGTTGCGCACGCCGAAGCCGCCGCCGACATCGTTGGAATGGATGCGGAATTTTTCGGGGCCAAGCCCGGTGATCTGCGCCAGCGCAGCCTTGATGTCGGAAATGCCCTGGGTCGGGATGTAAAGATCGAACGTGTCGGTTGCCGCGTCGTAACGCGCGAGGCACGACTTCGGCTCCATCGGATTGCCGGCGATGCGCTGCGCGCCCAGCCCGACGCGGATGATATGCTTTGCCTTGGCGAACGCCTGCTCGACCGGGGCCGCGCTGCCGTACTCGTATTCGAACGCGAGGTTGTCCGGCATCTCCTCGTGCACGCGCGCAGCCGACGCTGTCAGCGCATCGGCCGCGTCCACCACCACCGCGAGGTCTTCGTATTCGACCTCGATGCGTTCGGCGGCGTCCTGCGCCAGATGATCGGTCGTTGCGATCACCACCGCCACCGGCTCGCCGACAAAGCGCACGCGGCCATGCGCCAACCCGGGACGGAACGGAATACGCACCGAACTGCCGCCGACGCCCTTGAAGAACGACAGCACCGGCGGCGTCTTCCAGCCTGCCGCGACCATGTCGGCGCCGGTCACGATGTCCAGCACGCCCGGCAGCTTGCGCGCCTCCGCGATGTCGATCCGCGTGATCTTCGCGTGCGCGCGATCGGCGCGGAGAAAGTGCGCCGCGGCCTGGCCGCTGACGTGATGATCGTTGGTGTAGCGGCCTCGGCCGGTGACCAGCCGGAGATCCTCGCGGCGGCCTTTGAACTGGTGCTCAGGCAATGTGGGATTCCCGAAATCGATGCGTGTGTGTTGGTGGATGAAAGAAGAATAGCAGCAAATCGGTGTTGTCACTCGTCATTCGGGCACCAGTTTCCGGCTGTCGTCCCCGCGAAAGCGGGGACCCAGTACACGCAGGTGATTACTGGATCCCCGCTTACGCGGGGATGACAATCGGGTGTGTCGCAAACGGGCGTTGAATCGCTGCGACGTCGATGGCGCGCAGGCTGACGCTTCGCTCAGTTCAAAATGGCGCGCCCGGAGAGATTCGAACTCCCGACCCCCAGATTCGTAGTCTGGTGCTCTATCCAGCTGAGCTACGGGCGCGTGCCACAGCGATGCGGCGGAACCGCGCCTGACGGTGCGGATCGCCGGATAGCTACAGGCTCAAACCCCCATTTGGCAAGGGCGAGCAGGTCCGCAAATGGGCCGCCACTCGCATCGCGCGCTCAAGCCCGGCGCGCGCCGCGGTGGGCGTCGAGCTCCACCGCCCGATCCGGAATGGCGATGCGGAACACCGCTCCGGGGGTGCCGTCCACCAGTTCGATCGAGCCGCCATGAGCGCGGACCAGTTCCGCCGCGATGGCGAGCCCAAGCCCCGTACCGCCGGTGCGGCTCGTCGCCTGGAACGCCTCGAACAGGTGCTCGCGCGCCATTTCAGGAAAGCCCGGCCCGGTGTCGGCCACTTCGATCACCGCCACCGAACCCTCGCGGCGCCCGGAGATGCGTATCTGGTCGCGCAGCGGATCGTTCGGCGCGCGGCTTTCCAGCGCCTGCGCCGCGTTGCGCGTCAGGTTGAGCAGCACGCGCAACAGATGGTCGTGGTCGGCATCGACCGTCATGCCGCGCTCGACCGACACGATCCAGGCGATCTGCGCGGCGTCGGCGAGCCCCAGCGTCTCGCGCACCTCCTCGACCAGCGGCTCGAACTCGATCGGCCTGCGAACCGGCGGCTGCTCCTGGACCCGGCCGTAGGACAGCGTCGACTGGCACAGCTCGATGGCGCGCTCCAGCGAGCGCATCAGCTTCGGCGCGAAGCGCTGAACGCGCGGATCGGGCAGATGCGACAGCCCCTCGGAGAAGAGCTGCGCGGAGGCCAGCAGGTTGCGCAGGTCGTGGTTGATCTTCGACACCGCGAGGCCCAGCGCCGCGAGCCTGCTTTTCTGATGCAGCATCGAGGCGATGTCGCCCTGCATGGAGGCGAGCTCCCGCTCGGCCAGGCCCACCTCGTCGCGCCGGCCGGACGGCACGATGACGCGTTCCGGATTCTCCGGGTCGGCGTGGAACGCCATCATGTTGGAGGTGATGCGCCGCATCGGCCGCACCAGCAGGTAGTGCAGCGCGAAATACACCAGCGCCGCGGTGATGGCGGAAATGATCAGCGACAGCACCAGCACGTTGCCGGAGAAGCGCAGCATCGCCTTTCGCAGCGGCCCCATCTCGATCACGATCTCGACGAAGTCGCCGCCCATCGGCGCCGGACCCACCGCGCGCAGCACGTCGGAGTCGCGGCTCATGACGATCGATTCGAACGCGCCCAGGATCGCGTCGACGGTCGATACATCGCGCATATCGACCTCCTGATGCGCCATCGGCGGATTCTCGGACAGCGCCAGCAGATGACGCTGGTTGCCCATTTTCAGCGCCACCGCCTTGGCGCCGATGCTTTCGAGCACGCGCCGCACCAGCGCATCGGACACCACGCGATCGGTGCCGGGCTCGAGCACCAGCGCCGCGGTGTGGGCGGCGGCGAGTTTGTCCTTCAGCCAGTTCAGCCGGAAGTTGGCGATCGACGGCACATAGATCAGCACTTCGGCGATCATCACGAACAGGATGGTGAGCACCAGCAGCCGTCCAGACAGCCCGGTGCGCGCCGGTTTGCGCGTCGCGTCGGGCGGTGCCGCCGTGGCCTTGGCGATTGGGTCGGTCATGCGGTCGGTCGCAGTCTCAGCCGAAGCGTTGCAGGAAGCCCAGAATGCGGCGCACCCAGGGACTGCCCAGACGCGGCGTGAAAAAACTGATCGCCACGCGTTTGCTCACCTCAGATAACGTCGGATAGGGCACGACAATTCCGGCGAAAGCACGAATATTGAGGCCCTGGCCGATCGCCAGCGTCCAGGTGGTGATCAATTCGCCGGCCGACGCCCCGACAATGGTCGCGCCGAGGACTTTCCCCCTCTTGTCGGTGATAACCTTGATGAATCCGCTGGTTTCGCGCTCGGCCTGGGCGCGGTCGTTCTCATGAAACGGCCACCGGAGCACCCGGATGGTCTTGTGCAGCCGCCGCGCGTCCACCTCCAGCAGGCCGACATGGGCCAATTCCGGTTCGGTGAAGGTGACGCGGGGAATGACGTTCGGATCGATTTTGACCGGCAGGCGGAACAGCGCGTGCCGGATCACGAGGCCGGCGTGATAGTTCGCGGCGTGGGTGAACTGCGCGCCGCCGGTCACGTCGCCGATCGCATAGACATTCTTGTTGGTGGTTCGCAGCCGCTTGTCGATCCTGATGCCCGAACCGTCATGCGCGATGCCGGCGGCGTCGAGGCCGAGCCCTTCGAACGAAGGCCTCCGCCCGGTTGCGATCAGCAGATCGCTGGCCTCGATGATCTCCTCGCCCTGCCCGCTTTCGAGCACGACCTCGACCTTGGAGCGGACTCGCTTGACGCGCGCGACCTTGACGTGGCTTCGGACGGTGACGCCTTCGCGCGCCAGCCGGTCGAGCACCACGGCCGAACATTCCGGATCTTCCTTGGCGAGTGGCTGCGCTGCTTCGAGCACGGTCACGTCGGAGCCGAGCCTGCGGAACGCCTGCGCCAGTTCCAGCCCGATCGGGCCGCCGCCGACGATGACAAGATGCTTGGGCCGCTCGCGCGCCTCGAACACCGTCTCGTTGGTGAGATACGGCGTCTGATCGAGTCCCGGAATTGGCGGCACCGCGGGCGAGGAGCCGGTCGCGATGACGAAGCGCCGCGCCTTGATCTCGTAAGCATCGCCGACCGTGACCGTCGCCGCATCCTTGAAGCAGGCCTCGCCTTCGATCACCTTCACGCCGAGCCCGGTGAAGCGCTCCTTGGAATCGTTCGGCGCGATCCTGCCGATCACATCGTTGACGTGATCGTTGACCTGGAAGAATTCGATGCTTGGGCGCGCGGCCTTGATGCCGAACGCCGTGCTGGAGCGGAACACCTCGGCGCGCTTGCCGGCGGCGATCAGCGCCTTGGACGGCACGCAGCCGGTGTTGAGGCAGTCGCCGCCCATCTTGGCCTTCTCGATCAGCACCACCGGCACGCCGAGGGCTGCGGCGGCCGCCGCGACCGACAAGCCGCCGGAGCCGGCGCCGATGACGCAAAGATCGGGTGTGAGCTGCTCGGTCATCGTCAACCCGCCGGGCCCGCGGCGCGGCGCGCGCGAAATCGTTTCACCAGCACGGGAAGCATCGCCGCGACGCCGAGCGCCACCAATCCCGCCATCAGTTGCGGCGTGAACGCGGTGCGCAGATCGAAATCCAGTTGGCAGCCGGCCCGGCCCGCCGCGATGCAGGCGCGGTAGGCGGCCTCCTGTGCTGCGATCGCGCTGTCGAGGCCCGCTCCGGCAAACGCGAACGCAAACGTCGCAGGGATGATGCCGATCAGCGTCGCCGCGATGAATGTCGCCGTGCGCACGCCCGCCACCGCCGGCACCAGGTTGACGATGAAGAACGGAAACGCCGGCACCAGCCGCAGGAACAGCAGGTAGCTGAACGCATCCTCGCGGAAGCCTTCGGCAAGGCGCGCGCCGAGCGCGCCGGCGCGGCGCATCAGGTGCTCGCCGAACGCAGATTTCGCGATCAGGAAGATCAAGGTCGCGCCTATGGTGGCGCCGATCACCGAGGCCCCGCCGCCGGCCAGGGTGCCGAACAGCACACCGCCCGTCACCGTCATGATCAGCGCCCCCGGCAGCGAGAGCGCCACCAGGGCCACATAGACCAGGATGAAGATGCCGATGGCTGCGAGCTGATGCTGCGACACAAAGCCGTCGATCGCGGCGCGGTGGCGGACCAGGTTCTCCAGCGACAGTTCCCGGTGCCAGCCCATCAGCAGGGCCAGGCCGCCCAGCGCCAGCAGGACCGCCAGGGGAAGGAGCCGGAGCGGCCGGAAGCCACCGGCGTCCGGTCTCTTGGTGCTGTCGCCTCGGTCGGGGGCAAGCATGTTCACGGCAGCGATTGGGGGCCAAAACTCATGGTTTTTCAGTCAGCGGACCGGCAAGCCCCGATCTATACACGAGGCCCCGGCGGGACGCTGACATCTCACTGATAAGTGAGGCAAAACGTGATCGGCGCAGGGATTTGCTGCGTCGCATTGACCGATCAGGCAAGGGTCCCGTATAAGCCCGCGGCGACGGCCACCCGGAGAAAAGACCGTGAAGCGGACCTACCAACCAAGCAAATTGGTGCGAAAGCGCCGTCACGGCTACCGCGCCCGCATGAAGACCACGGGCGGCCGGAAGGTTGTCAGTGCCCGCCGGACTCGCGGCCGCAAGCGCCTGACCGCCTAGGCCCTGCGATTGCGCGGGCCATCGCCATGGAGCGATTGAGACAACGCGCGGATTTCCTGGCTGCGGCAGGCGGCGTCAAGGCGCCGGCCCCCATGTTCGTGCTACAGATGAAGGTACGGGGCGAAACCGGACCGGCGCGGGTCGGGTTTACCGTTACCAAGCGGATCGGCGGCGCGGTTGAGCGCAACCGCATTCGGCGGCGGTTGCGGGAAGTCGTGCGGCTGTCATCGCCGTCCCGTATGCGGCCAGGACACGATTATGTGCTGATCGGACGGCGTCCGGCATTGAACGCGCCGTTCGAGCGGATCAAGGACGAGTTCGACCGGGCGCTGCGGCGCGTGCACGCCGCGCCTTCCAAGTCCGGCTCCAGTGGCAAGAGCGGCGCCGAGATCCCACTTCAGGGCTCGGTTGAATAGAGGCGTCATGACCGATCAGAAGAACACCATCCTGGCCATCGTCCTTTCGGCGCTGGTGCTCATCGCGTGGCAGTATTTTGTCGGCATGCCGCAGATGGAAAAACAGCGGCAGGAGGCGCAGCTCAAGGCGCAGCAGACTCAGCAGACCGCCAAGCCGGCGGCTCCCGGTCAACCCGTCACGCCAGGTCAACCCGCGACGCCGCAGGCCTCCGGCGTGCCGCAGGTGCCGGGCCAGGCCACACCCGTTCCCACCCAGCAGGTGACGCGCGAATCCATCGTCGCCGCGAGCCCGCGAGTCACGGTCGATACGCCGAAGCTGAGGGGTTCGATCTCGCTTCGCGGCGGACGCATCGACGATCTCGCGCTGACGCAATACCGCGAGACGGTCGATCCGAAGTCGCCTGCGATCGTGCTGCTCGCGCCGTCGGGCAGCCCGCACCCGTTCTATGCGCAATTCGGCTGGACCGCCGGAGCCGGTCCCGCGGTGAAGCTGCCGGACGACACCACGGTCTGGACCCAGCAGGGCTCGGGCACCATCGGCGTCGGCCGCCCGGTGACTCTGACCTATGACAACGGCGAAGGCCTGCAGTTCCGCCGCACCATCTCGGTGGACGACAAGTACCTGTTCACCATCGACGACCAGGTGAACAACAAGGGCGCGGCGCCGGTCACGCTCTATCCTTATGCGCTGATCTCGCGCCACGGCACGCCGAAGGTCGAGGGCTATTACATCCTGCACGAAGGCCTGATCGGTGTGCTGGGCGAACAAGGGCTGCAGGAGATCACCTACAGCTCGATCGACGACAAGAAGACCATGAACTTCAAGGCGACCAACGCCTGGTTCGGCATCACCGACAAGTATTGGGCCGCGACGCTGATCCCCGACATCAAGGCGAACCTCCAGGTCCGGTTCTCATCGAGCCCGGTGGGCACGCAGAAGACCTACCAGACCGACTATCTCGGCGACGGGCAGACCATCGCGCCGGGCGCGAGCGGCACGCACAACACGCGGCTGTTCGCGGGCGCCAAGGAAATCTCGGTGATCGACGGCTACGAAAAGCAGCTGACGCTCAACCGTTACGAGCTGCTGATCGACTGGGGCTGGTTCTACTTCATCACCAAGCCGATGTTCATCGTGATGGACTGGATGTTTCACCTGGTCGGCAACTTCGGCCTGGCGATCCTGATGGTCACGGTGCTGATCAAGATCGTGTTCTTCCCGCTCGCCAACAAGTCTTACGCCTCGATGGCGAAGATGAAGGCCGTGCAGCCGCAGATGGTGATGATCCGCGAGCGCTACGCCGACGACAAGACGAAGCAGCAACAGGCGCTGATGGAGCTGTACAAGACGGAGAAGATCAATCCGCTGGCCGGCTGCCTGCCGATCCTCATTCAGGTGCCGGTGTTCTTCGCGCTCTACAAGGTGCTGTTCGTCACGATCGAAATGCGCCACGCGCCGTTCTACGGCTGGATCAAGGATCTCTCGGCGCCCGACCCGACCAACCTGTTCAACCTGTTCGGCCTCATTCCTTTCGACCCCACCGTGATCCCGGTGCTTGGCCAGTTCCTGCATCTCGGCTTCTGGCCGATCGTGATGGGCATCACGATGTGGTTCCAGATGAAGCTCAACCCTTCGCCGCCGGATCCGACGCAGAAGATGATCTTCGATTGGATGCCGCTGATCTTCACGTTCATGCTGGCGTCGTTCTCAGCCGGCCTCGTGATCTACTGGGCTTGGAACAACTCGCTGTCGGTTCTCCAGCAGAGCCTGATCATGCGCAAGCACGGCGCCAAGATCGAGCTGTGGGACAACGTCAAAGAACTGTTCGGCATAAAGAAAAAGACGGCGGACTGATTCCGCCGTCTTTTTCCCTAAGCAACTTGAAATTCTGAGACGGACTCCCTTTACGCCGGCGGCGTGCCCATGAAATCGCGCTTGCCGATTTCGAGTCCGCACCCGCGCAGGATGTCGTAGGCGGTCGTTGCGTGGAAATAGAAGTTCGGCAGGCTGTTGCCGAGCAACAGGCTCTGCCCCGTGAACTCGCGCACGTTGCCGTTCGGGAACGTGATGCTGATCGCCTTCGCCTCGGTGCCGTCGAGTTCGGCCGGCGTCACGGTCTTCAAGAACGCAATGGTCTTGGCGATCCGGTCCTTGAGCTGCGCGATCGTGGTCTCGTCGTTGGCGAACTTTGGCAACTCCTTGCCGGCGGGACGCCCTGCCCCGTTAATGGCGTGATCGGTCGCGGCGCGGACCTGGCGCAGCAGCGGAAACATATCGGGCGCGAGCCGCATAGCGAGCAGGTCCTCCTCCTTGATCTTGCGCGCCGCGGCATGCGCCGCAGCCTTGTCGAGCACGGCGGAGAGCCCGTTGAGGTGCTGCATGAAGACCGGGACGGAAACGCTGTACATGGAAACGGGCATGGAATGGCCTCTGGACTGTTGGGAATACGCTGCGCCACTTTAGCGCAATATCCGCAGCCGCGTCTGCCGCAAGACCCCGCTTTCGGCCGAATGAAGGCTTGAAGGCTGTGTAACGCGGGACGCCTGTGCGATAAGGCCCGCATGACCGAAAAGCCGGAATTTTCCTCCTCCCAGATCGAAGCGGGCCGCCGCCTGTTCGCGCAGCCGTGGGACTTCCACTGGGCGGCGGGATCGCCCGAGTCGCTGCCCAAGATGCGCGGCATCGAGATCGCCTTCGCCGGCCGTTCCAACGTCGGCAAGTCGAGCCTGATCAACGCTCTGACCGGCCGCAACTCGCTGGTGCGCGTCTCGCGCACGCCGGGCCGCACCCAGGAGTTGATCTTCTTCACCGGCGACCCGGTGCTCACCCTGGTGGACATGCCGGGCTACGGCTACGCGCAGGCGCCGAAGGACAAGGTCAAGGCCTGGACCGCGCTGATCCATGACTATCTGCGCGGCCGCGCCAACCTCGCCCGCGTCTATGTGCTGATCGACGCGCGCCACGGCCTCAAGGACACCGACGCACCGTCGCTCGACGTGCTGGGCGAGAGTGCCGTCAGCCACCAGATCGTGCTGACCAAGATCGATCAGGTGAAGCGTTCCGACCTGGAGGCGTGCATCGCCGACACCGAGGCGGCGCTGGCCAAGCGACCCGCCGCGTTCCCCCGCGTGATCGCGACATCGTCGCGCGAAGGCACCGGCATACCCGAGCTGCGCGCGGCGATCGCCAGGCTGAAGGCCGAGCGCGGGGCCTGACTTTTTCGCCGGCCGGGCAAACGCGTGGCGTACTGCGATGAGGCTGGACCGCCGCACCCGCTCGTCCCCATGAAAGTGGGAACCCAGGGCGATCATTCAGGCCAGCGTGTTTGGCACTGGATTCCCGCTTGCGCGGGAATGAGCGGAGTGGAGCAAGCCGGAACGGTTCCGATCTAAAGGACGGTGGTCGTGCTTTCTTCGCTGTCGTAGATCGTCACCTGGACCTTCGGATGGGCCTTCTTGATCGCGGCGCCCGCTTTCTCGGCCGCCGGCTGCGCCGAGAACGACGCCTTGGTCTGGCGATCGACCTGCAGCCGGTAGCGCTCCAGCGCCTCGCGCTTCTGGCCCTTGGCCGCCGGCAGGGATTCCTCGGTGTCTTTCTTCGGTATCGTCATGGTCGCCATGGCAAGCTCTTTCCGTGTCGGCCTAAAATTCTGGCGGATGATGCCGTGCATGAACTTGTTAGTCCCCCATTGAGTTCCGGGAGCCTAAGTGATTCGTCGAGGCTTTCAACTCCACCCGGCGTGTCCGCGGAATGACGGTGGAGAGATCGGAAGCGGGCTGCTAGAACCGCTGCGTCACACATGAGAGATATCATGAGTTCCTCTCCGACCATCAGCCCGCAGGACCAGGCTCGCATCCTCTCCGAGGCGCTGCCGCACATGCAGCGCTACGACGAGGAAACCATCGTCATCAAGTATGGCGGCCATGCGATGGGCGATGAAGAGGTGGCCCGCGCGTTCGCCCGCGACATCGTGCTGCTGGAACAGACCGCGATCAATCCGGTGGTGGTGCACGGCGGCGGCCCGCAGATCAATGCCATGCTCAAGAAGGCCGGCGTCGAGTCGCAGTTCGCGGCCGGCCTGCGCATCACCGACGCCGCAACGCTGGAAATCGTCGAGATGGTGCTGGCCGGCTCGATCAACAAGCAGATCGTCGGCTACATCAACGCCGCCGGCGGCAAGGCGATCGGCCTGTGCGGCAAGGACGGCAACATGGTGCTGGCCAAGAAGTCGACGCGCCGCGTGGTCGATCCGGATTCCAACATCGAGAAGGTGGTGGACCTGGGCTTCGTCGGCGAGCCCGACAAGGTCGATCTGACGGTGCTCAACGTCGTGCTCGGCCGCGAACTGATCCCGGTGCTGGCGCCGGTCGCGGCAGCGGCGGATGGCGGCACCTACAACGTCAACGCCGACACGTTCGCGGGCGCCATCGCAGGAGCGCTCAAGGCCAAGCGTTTCCTGCTGCTCACCGACGTGCCGGGCGTGCTCGACAAGAACAAGAAGCTGATCGAGAAGCTCTCGGCCAGCGACGTGCGCGGCCTGATCGCCGACGGCACGATCTCGGGCGGCATGATCCCGAAGGTCGAAACCTGCCTCTACGCGCTCGAACAGGGCGTCGAGGGCGTTGTTATTCTCGACGGCAAGGTGCCGCATGCGGTGCTGCTCGAACTGTTCACCGACCACGGCGCCGGCACGCTGATCCACCGCTAACGAAGGGCTGGGGCCGCGCCGGTTGCATTTCAGCGCCGGCGCTGGTGTGCTGACGGGAATGCCCGCCGCACTGCTCAGGATTCTGGCATTCATCGTCGTGTTCGGCGCGGGCCCGGCCGCCGCGCAGACCACGGTCGATCTGCAATTGGTGCTGGCAGTGGACGCCTCCGGCAGCGTCAACGACGCCCGCTTCGAATTGCAAAAACAGGGCTACGTGGCGGCGTTCCGCCATCCGCGGGTGCTGCACGCGATCCGCTCCGGCCTGAACCAGGCGATCGCGGTCACCATGACGCAATGGACCGGGCCGTCGCTGCAGGTCCAGGTGGTGCCGTGGACGCTGCTGAAGGACGCTGCCTCGGTCATGGCCTTCGCCGGCGCGATCGAAAAGGCGCCGCGGCAACTCTACTCCGGCGGCACCTCGATCAGCGGCGCGATCGACCATTCCATGCTGCTGATGCCGTCGGCGCCCTACAAGGGCTTCAAGCGGGTGATCGACATCTCCGGCGACGGCTCCAACAACCGCGGCCGCTCCGTCACCGAGGCGCGCGACGACGCGGTGCGCGCCGGCGTCATCATCAACGGGCTGCCGATCCTGACGCTGGAGCCGTATCTCGACAAATATTACTTCGACAACGTGATCGGCGGCCCGGGTTCGTTCATGATCCCGGCGGAGAGCTACGAGAAGTTCGCCGAGGCGGTGCTGCGCAAGCTGGTTCTCGAAATTGCTTCGCTCGAACGGTAAGGCCTGCCGCCACGTCAGCGAACGCTTTTTTTGCGCTCGTGCACGCCGCGGCCGGGCGCGTCGTTGAACCCGGCGCAGTCCTCATCGATCTTCAGCCCGGCGGCATGGATGCCGTGCGCGGCGAGTTCCTCGTCGTTCTCCTCGGTGTCGCCGGTGACGCCGACGGCGCCGATGACATCGCCCTGGGCATCGCGGATCAGCCGGCCGCCGCCTTCCGCGAACATCCGGTCGCCGCTGGTTCCGATCAGGAAGCTCACGAACTCCGGCTTCTCCTGCTGGCGCACCTTGACCAGGCTCGACGAACGGCCAAGCGACAGCGCCGCGTAGCATTTGCCGTAGGCCATCTCGAACCGGCTCATCGAGGCGCCATCCTCCTTCTGGAAGGCCTTTACGAGGCAGCCGGCATCCACCACCACGGCGCTGATCGGTCGGCAATCGAGCTCCGGGGCTCGCTTCAGGATGGCGTCGATGATGGTGTTGGCCTGCTTCAACGTGATGGTCATGAGATCCTCCGTGCGGTGCCACCTTAGCAAAGTCATGTTATTCAGCGACACCGATTCGCATGACGATTCGCCTCACCATATGCGCTCTGGTTCTGACGGCCGCGCTCGCCACCGCGGCGCGCGCCGATGTCCAGCTCTGCAACCGCATGAGCTACGTGGTCGAAACCGCGGTCGGCATCGAGGACAAGGGCGCGGCCGCCACCCGCGGCTGGTTCCGCATCGACCCCGGCCAGTGCCGCGTGGTGATCCAGGGCGAGGTGCAGGCCGAGAGCCTGTACGTCCACGCCCGCGCGCTGCCGGTCTATGGCGCCTCGCCGCTGCCGCAGGGCGGCCACGCCGATCTCTGCGTCGCCAACGAGAATTTCATTCTGGCCTCGGCCCGCGCCTGCGGCGGCCGCACCGGCCAGAAGCTGGCGCGCTTCACCGCGGTGAAGCCATCCGAAACCGAGAAGGGCCTGACCGCCTATCTCGCCGAAGAGGCGGAATACACTGACGACCAAGCGCGCGACGCCGCAATCCAGCGGCTGTTGAACATTGCGGGCTACGACGTATCCCCGATCGACGGCATCCGCGGCTCAAAGACCGACGCGGCGCTGCTGCAGTTCATCGCCGACAACAAGCTGACGCCCACCGCGGCGGGCCGGTCCGACTTTTTCGATGTGCTGATCGCGGCTGCGCAGCGGCCGGACGGCATCGGCTTTGCCTGGTGCAACGAGACCGCCCATGTGGTGATGGCGGCGCTGGGCACCGAGGAGAACGGCGCGGTGGTGACGCGGGGCTGGTACCGGGTCGAGCCCGGCAAGTGCCTGCGTCCCGAGGTGCGCGGCCAGTTGCGCAAGCTGTACAGCTTTGCCGAGGCGATCGGCCCGAACGGCCAGCCGCTGCAGCGCGCCGAGCGGCGCCTGGCCTGGGGCGGCGAGACCATCCTGTGCACGCGCAATGTCAAATTCGAGCTGATCGAGCACAAGGACTGCGCGGCCCAAGGCCTCACCTCGGCGGGCTTCGCCACCGTCGAACTCGGCGGCCGCAGCGGCACGAAATTGCGTTTCAAGTGATTGCCGTTTCGGCGCCCTCACCCTATTAGAGCGCCATGCAATCCTCAGACGCCGTTCAGCGCACCCCGCGCAATTTCGCATCGGTCGAGACGTGGGTGTTCGACCTCGACAACACGCTCTACCCGCATCACCTGCTCTGGCAGCAGGTCGACGACCGCATCCGGCAGTACGTGTCGGATTTCCTGCGCATCACCGCGGAGGAGGCCTTCAAGGTGCAGAAGGACTATTACAAGCGCTACGGCACCACCATGCGCGGCCTGATGACGGAGCACGGCGTCGATCCGGACGACTATCTGGAGTTCGTCCACAAGATCGATCACTCGCCGCTGGAGGCGAATCCGGCGCTCGGCGCCGCGATCGAAAGCCTGCCGGGCCGCAAGCTGATCCTGACCAACGGCACCCGCAAGCACGCCGACGCGGTGATGAAGAAGCTGGAGATCGACCGGCATTTCGAGGACGTGTTCGACATCGCCGCCGCCAACCTCGATCCCAAGCCGCTGCCGCAGGTCTATCACCGCTTTCTCGCCAAGCATGGCGTCGATGCGAAGAAGGCCGCGATGTTCGAGGATCTGGCGCGCAATCTCGAAGTGCCGCACGCGCTCGGCATGACCACGGTGCTGGTGGTACCGGACCAGACCCGGGAGGTGCTGCGCGAGGTCTGGGAAAATTCAGGCCGCGACGCCCCGCACGTCGATCACGTCACCGAGGACCTGGCCGGATTTCTCCGCGACAATTGCGTCAACGCGCGCTGACGCCCATCCGGCGAAACCGCTTCACGGCCTGGTAGATCAGCCAGACGAACGCCACCAGCACGATGCCTTGGGCGACCGCGAACGGCGGCTCCGAGCCTTTCGGCGCCAGCGCGTTCAGCGCAGGCACCTTCTGGAATCCCTGCACCACCAGGACGAACACGTTGAGATAGAGCGAGAGCAGCGCGGTCACGATATAGACGCCTCGCCACACGCCACCGAGATGCTGGACGTAGAGCGCAAAGATCGCCACCGCCAGCAGCACAAGCGAAATGATGCCAAAACCATGCGCCGGCGTGAATCCGGAAATTGGAAACATGAAGCCGGTGACGCTGGTCAGCACGGTGGCCGCCAGGAAGGCCGCCGTCCAGGGCGGGCTGAATTGCGAATTCAGCAACTGATAAAGCACGACAAAACCCGCCGCGATCGCGATCAGGCTGATGATGACGTGGAAGGTGGTGAACGCCGACAGCGACAGGCCGAGCATCATGACAATGATCCTGGGTTATGCCACCGATTTTATTGCGGCGGGCCTCATCATGCCAGCCGCAAAATGGTGCAGGGCATCGTTCATCCGCCGCGCTTGACATCGGCCCCCGGTAACCCGACAAAACCTACGTTTTCCGGGGACAGTCCATGACCGCTCAATTGGCCAAGACCATCGACGACGCGTTCGAGAAGCGCGCCGAAATCACGCCCGCCACCAAGGGGCCGGTGCGCGACGCGGTCGAGACCTCCCTCGAGCTTCTGGACAGCGGCAAGGCCCGCGTCGCGGAGCGCGGCGGCAACGGCGCATGGTCGGTCAACCAGTGGCTCAAGAAGGCTGTGCTGCTGTCGTTCCGGTTGCGCGAAAATGGCCCGATCATCGGCGCCGCCGCCGACACCGCCTGGTGGGACAAGGTGCCGACCAAGTTCGAAGGCTGGGATGACGAGCGCTTCAGGGCCGCGGGCTTCCGCACCGTCCCCGGCAGCATCGTCCGGCGTTCCGCCTACATCGCGCCGAACGTCATCCTGATGCCGTCGTTCGTCAATCTCGGCGCCTATGTCGACAGCGGCACCATGGTGGACACCTGGGCGACGGTCGGCTCGTGTGCGCAGATCGGCAAGAACTGTCACATCTCCGGCGGCGCCGGCATCGGCGGCGTGCTGGAGCCGCTGCAGGCGGGCCCCGTCATCATCGAGGACAACTGCTTCATCGGCGCGCGCGCCGAGGTGGCCGAGGGCGTGATCGTGCGCGAGGGCTCGGTGCTCTCGATGGGCGTGTATCTCGGCGCCTCGACCACCATCATCGACCGCGACACCGGCGAGACCATGCGCGGCGAGGTGCCGCCCTACTCCGTCGTGGTGTCGGGCACCATGCCGGGTAAGCCGATGAAGAACGGCCAGCCGGGTCCGAACCTATACTGCGCGGTGATCGTGAAGCGGGTGGACGAGAAAACACGCTCCAAGACCAGCATCAACGAGTTGTTGCGCGACTGACCTGCGGCCAAGCTTGCGCCCGCGTCTTGAACGGGCAAATCCAAGCTTTAATGAATTGCGACAAAGGGCTACGCTGTCCGGGGGAATTCCGGGGGCAGGCCATGAACCCGTTCGTTCTGTTGTTCGACTTCCGGGGGCGCGTCAACCGCGCGAAATTCTGGCTGGCGGCCTTTGTCTATGTGGCTTTTCTGTTCGCCGTGATCGGCACGACGATGGCGCTGACCTCGTCGCTCGCGGCGGTGCTCAACGCCACACTGATCGCCTACGTCCCACTGCTGATCTCCAGCGTCGCCGTCGGCATCAAGCGGCTGCACGACCGCAACAAGAGCGCCTGGTGGCTGGCCCTGTTCTCGATCCCGGTGGCGCTGCCGTTTGTTGCCGCGCTGCTCGACGATTTCGTCACGCTGGATTCGTCGGCGATTTTCACAGTGCTCCAGTACGTCGGCTTCGCCATCACGATCTGGGCGCTGGTCGAGCTCGGCTGCCTGCGCGGCTCCATCGGCTCCAACCAGTACGGCTTCGATCCGCTGGCGCCGGCACCCGCCCCGCCACGCACCCTCCGTTGACGCAGGCGGCGCGGGCCGGTTAAAGCCTGCGCATGCAAGTCGGCGCCGACCCCATCGAAATTGCCCGCAACCTGCTGCGCTGCCCGTCGGTGACGCCGGCCGAAGGCGGGGCGCTCGCCTATCTGGGCGGCGTGTTGTCGGCCGCCGGATTTGCCGTGCACCGCATGACCTTCTCCGAGCCGGGCGCGGCCGACGTCGAGAACCTCTACGCACGGTTCGGCGGCGGCGAGCCGCACCTGATGTTCGCGGGCCACACCGACGTGGTGCCGCCCGGCGATCCCAAGACCTGGACGCACGACCCGTTCGCGGCGCAGATCTCAGGCGGCGTGCTGTATGGCCGTGGCGCGGTGGACATGAAGGGCGCCATCGCCTGCAAGGTCGCGGCGGTGCTTGACTTCCTCGCGGCGAAGGGCCCTGCGTTCAAGGGCTCGATCTCGTTCCTCATTACCGGCGACGAGGAAGGCATCGCGGTCAACGGCACCATCAAGCTGCTGAAGTGGGCCGCGGAACGCGGCGAGAAATTCTCGCATTGCATCCTGGGCGAGCCCGGAAATGCCAGCGAGCTGGGCGACACCATCAAGCTCGGCCGCCGCGGCTCGCAGAACGGCGTGCTGGTGGTGACCGGCAAGCAGGGCCACGTCGCCTACCCGCAGCGCGCCGACAATCCGGTGCGCGGGCTGGTGAAGCTGATGACAGCGCTGATGGACGAGCCGCTCGACAAGGGCAGCGATCACTTCGATCCGTCGAACCTCGAGTTCACGTCGATCGACATCGGCAATCCGACGGTGAACCTCATTCCGGGCGAAGCGCGCGCGCGTTTCAACATCCGCTTCAACGATTGCCACAACTACGCGTCGCTCAAGACGCTGGTGGAGAAGCGTGCCGGCGCCGCCGCCGGAAAAGCGCGCTGGCGGATCGACTGGGAGCCGTCGAACGCCGACGTGTTCTACACCGCGCCCGGCGAGTTCACCGACCGCGTGGTCGGCGCGATCGTTGAGGCGATCGGGCGCAAGCCCGAATTGTCCACCTCGGGCGGCACCTCGGACGCCCGCTTCATCAAGGATTACTGCCCGGTGGTGGAGTTCGGCCTGGTCGGCACCACCATGCACGCGGTGGACGAGCGCGTGCCGGTGGCGGATTTGCAGAAGCTGACCGCGGTGTACCGGAAGATTTTGGATAAGTATTTCGGCTGAGCGCTATTCCACCCGCAAGCCGAGCTTCTTGACGATCCCGCCCCAGGTCTGCTGGTCGCGTTCGATCGCTGCCCCGTAGTCTTCCGGAGAATCCGATCTTGCTAGGGCGCCATCGTCGAGGATGCGCTGGCGCACCGCGTCGTCCGCGAGCGCGGCGCGCAGCTCCTTGTTGAGCCGTTCGATGATCGGCCTCGGCGTGGAGGCCGGAGCCATGAGGCCGTAGCGCTGCTCGGAGAAAAAGCCGGGCAGGCCTGCCTCGGACAGAGTCGGCACGTCGGGCAACAGCGGCGAGCGTTGCTGACTGGTGACGCCGATCGCGCGCAACGTGCCTGCTTTCACCTGGCTGATGACAGCCGGAATGGGCGGGATCATCAGCGTCACATGCCCACCAAGCAGATCGGAGAGCGCCGGTGCGGTACCCTTGTAGGGGATCGACTTGATATCGATACCCGCCGCACTCGCCATCATCTCGGTCGCAACATGCACCACCGTGCCGACACCGGAGTGGCCGTAATTGAGCGTGCCAGGATTGGCCTTGGCATAAGCGATAAATTCGGTGAGGTTTTTCGCCGGCAGCGATGGGTTTACGACCATCACCGCGGGCGTGGTCGAGATCGAGCCGATCGGTGTCAGTTCCTTGGCCGGATCGTAGCCGAGATTGGCGTAAAGGCTGGGGTTGATGGCGAGCGTGCCGGTGAAGGTGAGCAGGATGGTATAACCATCTGGCGCGCTGCGTGCCGCCTGGCGCGAGCCGATGTTGCCGCCGGCGCCGGGCCGGTTTTCAACCACGATCTGCTGGCCGAGCGTCTTGCTCATGCGCTCACCGACCAGCCGCGCCATGATGTCGTTGCCGCCCCCTGGCGGAAACGGCACGACCAGCGTGATCGGCCGTGACGGAAAGTTTTGCGCCCATGAGGGCGTGGGCATGCCGATCAGTGCGGCCGAAGCAGCGGCCGAATACAGAAACAAGCGTCGAGAGCATTTCATTGTCGAATTCCAGGTCAGCACAGCCGGCAGCTCACTCTAGAGCATTTCACCGGCATGGACAGTTGATCGCGCGATCAAGATTGCCGCATCAGCCACCCAGCTTAATGCCGGCCTTCTGCGCGAGGTCGAGCCACTTGCGGATGTCGGTGTTGACGAAATCCCGGAACTGCTGCGGCGTGGTGGGCTCGGCCTCGGCGCCCTGCTCCGCAAGACGCTTTTTCAGATCCTCGGACTCCAGCACCTTTCGCATGTCGCCGCTGATGCGCGACACCACGCCGGGCGGTGTCTCCTTCGGCGCGAACATGCCGAACCAGCCGAGTGAGTCGTAGCCCGGCAGGCCGCTCTCCGCGATGGCCGGATAATCCGGGAACAGCTTGGAACGCGACGCGCCCGTGGTGCCGATCATCCGCAGCGTGCCCGCGGCGATCTGCGGCGTCACGGTGATCGCCGGCGCGAACAGAAGCTGGATGCGCCCGGCCAACAGATCCGGCACCGCCGGCCCCATGCCGCGATAGGGAACGTGCAGCATCTCGATGCCGGCCATCTGTGCGAACAGCGCGCCGGACAGATGCGACGCCGCGCCCGCGCCCGACGAGCCATACGTCAGCTTGCCCTGGTTCCTCTTGCCGTAGTCGATCAGCTCGGCGGCATTCTTGGCCGGCACGTCGGGATGCGCCACCAGGATGTACGGCGGCGCCGAGACGAGCGACACCGGCGCAAGATCGCGCGCGATCTCGAACGGGTGCTCCTCCTTGCTCACGGCGAGCGACATGATCGCGCTGGTCGCCGCCATCAGCAGCGTGTGACCGTCGGCTTGCGCTGCGATCGCCTGACGGGTGCCGATCAGGCCGCCGCCGCCGGAGCGGTTCTCGACGATGACGGTCTGGCCCCACATGGTGGACAATTGCTGGCTCATGGCGCGGGCCAGGATGTCGGTGCCGCCGCCGGGCGCCGCCGGCACCAGGATACGGATCAGAGTGCCAGGAAAGGACTGGGCGAAGGCGGAGGTGGCCGCGGAGGCGAGCAGCGAGGAGATGACGAAGCTTCGGCGTGAGATCATGCGTTCAATCTTTCCACGTCATGGCCGGGCATAGCCGTACGAAGGACGGCGTCGCTTCGCTCGCCTATGTCCCGGCCATCCACGTCTTCGTTGCCGAATATCCAAGACGTGGATGCCCGGCACAAGGCCGGGCATGACAACGGTTGGAGCCCCAGCGGTCAATAATCCACCCGCACCAGATAAAGCCCCTCCGGCGGCGCCACCGGACCGCAGGCGGCGCGGTCGCGCGCCTCCAGCGCGCGCGTCACGTCGTCGGCGCTCCACTTGCCGTCGCCGACCGGCACCAGCGTGCCAACCATCGAGCGCACCTGATTGTGCAGGAACGAGCGCGCCACCGCGGTGATGTGGACCTCGTCGCCCGATTTTGTGACGTCGAGCCTGTCGAGCGTCTTGTCCGGCGACTTGGCCTGACATTCGGTGGAGCGAAACGTCGTGAAGTCATGCTTGCCGACCAGGCGCTGCGCCGCCGCATGCATGGCCGCGACATCCAGCGGCCGCGGCACGCGCCAGGCGCGCAGCCGGTCCAGCGCGAGATCGGGCCTGCGGTTGGCGATACGATAGAGGTAGTGCCGCCGCAACGCGGAGCTGCGCGCGTTGAACCCTTCGGGCACCCGCTCCGCCGCCAGCACCGAGACCGGATGCGGCCGCAAATGCGCGTTGAGCGCGTCTCGCACGGTGTCGGTGCTGTGATCTTTGGCCAGATCGAAGTGCGCCACCTGGCCGAGCGCGTGGACGCCGGCGTCGGTGCGGCCGGCGCCCTGCACCTGCACCTTCTCGCCGGTGAACGCCTCGATGGCCTCGACAAGCGCGCGCTGCACCGAAGGCACGTTGTCCTGCCACTGCCAGCCGGCGAACGGCGTGCCGTCGTATTCGATGGTGATCTTGTATCTCGGCATATCAGAGACCGGCGAAAGCGGCTGGGTATGCGACTGCGCCGGAATTCGGCGCATCCGGCGCGAGCCGCAACACTTGAAAGTAAGGCCCGGTGTAGGGCGACACAAACCCGTCCGCCACATGGAAGCCGAACCTGCTGTAGTACGCGGGATCGCCCAGCACGAATACCAGCCGGTCGCCGCGATCCTTAAGCCGGGCAAGACCGTCGCGGATCAAAGTAACGCCTGTGCCCTGGCGCTGCACAGCGGGCATGACACCGACCGGCGCCAGTCCCGCAACCGGCACCGCGCGGCCGTCCAGATCGAGGTTCAGGCGCGGAAACGCGACGTAGCCCGCGATGTTGCCGTGCTGCTCGGCCACCAGCGCAAGGATGATGTCGCCATCCGCGCGCAACGCATCGACCAGATCGGCCTCGGCCGCGCCGCCGAACGCCGCTTCGAGTACGGCGCGGATGCCTAGAGTGTCGCCGGGACGCTCGGGCCTGATGTGCCGCGTGTTCACTTTAGAATGGTACCCGGCGCGATCACCGTGCCCCGCAGAAATTCGTCTGCCTTCATCGGCCGGCCGCCGGCCTTCTGCAGTTCGACGATGCGCGTTGCACCCTCACCGCAGGCGATGGTGAGCGCGCTGTCGAGCACGGTGCCTGGCGGGCCTCCGCCTTCGCCCTTCGTGCTGCGCAACAATTTGACGCGGCCCGCGCTCGGCAGTTCCGTCCACGCGCCGGGGAACGGCGACAGGCCGCGGATGTGGTCGTGCACCGCCTTCCAGGGCCTGCTCCAGTCCACCCGTGTCTCGCCCTTGTCGATCTTCGCCGCATAGGTGACGCCCTCCGCCGGCTGCGGCATCGAACGCAGCGCGCCCTTTTCCAAATCATCAAGCGCACGCGCCATCAGCTCGCCGCCGCGCGCGGCCATCGCGTCATGCAGCTCGCCGGTCGTCATGTTCATGTCGATCGGCATTCGCTCGACCAGCGCCATCGCGCCGGTGTCGAGCCCTTCGTCCATCTTCATCACGGTGACGCCGCTCTCCGCGTCGCCCGCCATCACCGCACGGTGGATCGGCGCCGCGCCGCGCCAGCGCGGCAGCAGCGACGCGTGCAGGTTGAAGCAGCCGAACGGCACCGCAGTGAGCAGCGGCTTGGGCAGGATCAGGCCGTAGGCCACCACCACCGCTGCATCCGCGCCATGCGCCTGGAACGCAGCATGCGCGTCGGAGTCTTTCAGCGTGCGCGGCGTCATCACCGCGAGCCCGAGCCTGCGCGCCTCGCGCTCGACCGGCGACGGCGTCAACTCAAGGCCGCGCCGTCCGGCCGGCTTCGGCGCGCGGGTGTACACGGCGGCGATGTGGTGGCCGCGGCTCGCGAGCGCCGTCAGCGTCGGCACCGCGAAGTCCGGCGTGCCCATGAAGATCAGGCGGAGCGGCATGTCACTTCGCCGCGGACTTGGGAGAATCTTTGCCGTCGTCCTTCGCCGCCTGCTTGGCGGCCTTGGTGAACTTCTTCACCACGCGATCGCGCTTGAGCTTGGAAATGTGATCGATGAACAGCACGCCGTTGAGATGGTCGATCTCGTGCTGGATGCAGGTCGCGAACAGGCCCGAGGCCTTGGCCTGCTGCACCTTGCCGTCGAGGTCGAGGTATTTAACCGTCACCACCGCGGGCCGCTCGACCTCCTCGTAATACTCCGGGATCGAGAGGCAGCCCTCCTCGTGCACCGACACCTCGCCGGATTCATCGACCAGCTCCGGGTTGATGAACACCAGCGGCTCCGTCTCGCCCTCCTTCTTGGCGAGATCCATGGTGACGATCCGCTTGGCCTCGCCGATCTGGATCGCGGCCAGGCCGATGCCGGGCGCGTCGTACATGGTGTCGAACATGTCGGCGACCAGCTTTTTGATCGACGCATCGATCTTGGCGACCGGCTTCGAAATGAGCCGCAGCCGCTTGTCCGGCAAAATCAGAATGTCCCGCACCGTCATGGGCGCGATTTAAGGGCTGGACTTTGGCCGGTCAATATGTTCTCTATTTGTTCTTTTGGACAATCCCCATTCGCCCCGGGCGGGGATGAGCGAATCGCGTAGGACACCTTATGGAAACCGCCCTTCTCGTCGCCGCCGGCCTGCTGGTGGGATTGGCCATCGCGGCCTTCGGCTTTTTCATCATCCGGTCCCGGACCCCCGCCGTCGATCCCCAGACGGTGGCCGCTGCCGCCGCTGC
The DNA here is from genome assembly GCA_021730985.1 of Hyphomicrobiales bacterium. Taxonomy (GTDB): domain Bacteria; phylum Pseudomonadota; class Alphaproteobacteria; order Rhizobiales; family Xanthobacteraceae; genus Z2-YC6860. The sequence continues at coordinate 78,773 of JAKFYI010000021.1, forward strand.
CGACCAGCGCATCGTCGAACTGGGCACCTACGTGAAGACGATGGGCGACGTGATCGCCGGCCGGCAGAACGATCTGGCCCGGCACGTCAACGAACGGCTCGACGCGGTGTCTCATCGCCTGGGCGAGTCGATGCAGAGCACCACCAAGAGCACCGTCGACAACCTGAACAAGCTCAACGAGCGGCTCGCGGTGATCGACAACGCGCAGAAGAACATCACCGACTTGGCCTCGCAGGTGACGTCGCTGCAGAACGTGCTGTCCAACAAGCAGACCCGCGGCGCGTTCGGCCAGGGCCGGATGGAATCGATCATCCAGGACGGGCTGCCCAAGGGGGCCTACGAGTTCCAGCACACGCTCTCAAACCGGATGAGACCCGATTGCTGTGTATTTTTGCTCGACCAGAAGGCGCTCGTGATCGACGCCAAGTTTCCGCTCGAAGGCTTCACCGCCTATCGTGAATCTCAGTCTGACGACGAACGCAAAGTGGCGGCGCAACGCTTGCGCGTCGATGTGACCAAACACATCACCGACATCGCCGGGAAATACCTTATTCCGGGCGAGACCTACGAAACCGCGCTGATGTTCGTTCCCTCGGAATCGATCTATGCCGAACTGATCGACGGCTTCGATGACGTGGTGCAGAAGGCCTATCGCGCGCGCGTGGTGCTGGTTTCGCCGATGCTGTTAATGGCAACAATTCAGTTGGTGCAGCACATGCGGAAGGACGTCCGTATGCGCGAAGCCGCCGATCAAATTCAGGGTGAGGTCGGACGGCTGTTGAAGGATGTCAGTTTGCTAGGGGACCGCGTGCGCAAGCTGCAAACGCACTTCAACCATTCGAACGAGGACATCCGGCAAGCGATTATTTCGGTCGAGAAGATCGAATCGCGTGGTGAGCGCATCGCGCAGGTCGAAGTGGGCGATGAGGAAGTGCCCGTATCGAACGTGATCTCGGCGCCGGTGTTCAAGCTGCAGGCGGGCGAGTAACCTCGCTGGGCATGGGACCAGCATGTGACCCCCTCCCCAGCCCTCCCCCTTTCAGGGGGAGGGAGCGCACCGCCCGTGCTGCTCAAGCCTGGATTTGTGTTCAGGTGGCTCCATGACCACCACGACGGAAACCCCCGCCCGCCCGAACTGGCGCGATGCGCTCTCGGTCTATCTGAAGCCGCGCGTGCTGATCGTGCTGTTTCTCGGTTTCTCGTCCGGGCTGCCGCTCGCCCTGTCGGGCTCGACGCTGCTGGTCTGGATGCGCGAGGTCGGCGTCGACCTCGGCACCATCGGGCTTTTTGCCTTGGTGGGCACGCCCTACACCATCAAGTTCCTCTGGGCGCCGGTTGTGGACGCGCTCGACGTGCCGGTGCTGTCCCGCCTGCTCGGGCGGCGGCGCGGCTGGCTGATGCTGTCGCAGTTCATGCTGATGGCGGCGATCCTGATCCTGGCGCTGTGCAATCCGAAAATCTCGCCGCTGATCGTGGTGGCGGGCGCGGCACTGCTGGTCGCCACCGCATCGGCCACCCAGGACATCGTGATCGACGCCTTCCGCGTCGAAAGCCTCGATCCAAGCGAGCAGGCCGCCGGCATGGCGTCCTACGTCGCGGCCTATCGCGTCGGCATGCTGATCTCGACCGCGGGCGCGCTCTACGTGGTCAGCGGCTTCGAGGTGCTGGGCGCGGGCAAGGATGCCGCGTGGTCGCTGGGCTACGCCGTGATGGCCGCGATGGTGGCGATCGGCATGCTGACGACGCTGCTCGCCACAGAGCCCGCGCGTTCCGCCACGGCGCTGGCCGAGCACACGGCTCACGCCGGCGAGCACCCGGTCAAACGCGTGGCGACGGCCGCCTACGGCGCGTTCGCCGAGTTCCTGACCCGCGAACTCGCGGTCGCCGTGCTCATCTTCGTGGTTCTCTACAAGTTCTGCGATGCGTTCGCGGGCGCCATGACCGCTCCGTTCGTGATCGATCTCGGCTTCACCCGCACCGACTACGCCAACATCGTGAAAGGGCTCGGCCTCGCCGCCACGCTGATCGGTGGTTTCGCCGGCGGCTTCGTCGCCCGCGCCTATCCGCTGGCGACATCGCTGTGGATCGGCGCGTTCCTGCAGATGGCGTCGAACCTGGTGTTCTCGTGGCAGGCTTACATGGGGCTCAGCCACTGGGCGCTGGCGGTGTCGATCACCATCGAGAATTTTACCAGCGCGATCGGCACCGTGATCTTCGTCGCGTACCTCTCCGCGCTGTGCCAATCGCCGCTGCACACCGCGACGCAATTTGCGCTGCTCACCGCGCTCGCCGCAGTCGGCCGCACCTATCTCTCGGCCGGCTCCGGCTTTCTTGCCAAGGAAACCGGCTGGATCTGGTTCTTCATCATCAGCGCGCTGGTCGCGGTGCCGAGCATGATCCTGCTGTGGTGGCTGCAACTGCGCGGGCATTTCCGCACGCTCGGGCCCGCCAAGGTGACCGTGCGGGACGACTAGCTGACCTCGTGTCCCGGCGAGCGAACGCAGTGAGCGTGAGCCGGGACCCAGCTTTCTTTCTTCGTTGCAACACAAAACCGGGGTCCCGGGTCTCCCCGGCTCAAGGCCGGGTCGCCCGGGACACGAGACCCAGTGCGTGGCGTGCGCTAACGCCGCGGCGGATAGACCTGCCAGCGTCGGCTTTCGTCGAACGGCTTGCCGTCGCAGTTCGCCTTGCGGAACTGCTTGATCAGCCTGAACTCGTTGCCGCTCCACTTCCAGTACGCCACGGAGCCGCAATCGCCGACGCCGCGTCCCTTGTGGAAGCTGCCCATGATGCGGTCCTTCGAACCATAGTCCGCCGACGTGATGCTGAAGTCGGACACCAGCCGCTTGCCGTTCCAGGTCGGGAACTTCAGAAGGCGCGCCTTGTCCGGCGCGTTCGGATCGGCCGCGAAGAAGATCGAGCCGGCCTGGTAGGCGGCGCGCCAGCAATACACCTCGACGATCAGCAGGCCGCGGCCGAGGCTTTCACCGTCCCGCTCCTCGTCCTTCAGGTCCACGTCGCATTGGGCCTGTTTCCAGCCGGCCTCGATCACGCTGTGCGGAATTTTCACCGGCTCGGCGAACGCCGGCCCCGCGAACCACACAACGGCAATGGCAAGGATGAGGAGGCGCATCGGTCCTCACATCGGCGTGCGACTGCGCAGCGCCTGCGACAGCGTTCCTTCATCGAGATAGTCGAGCTCGCCGCCCACCGGCACGCCGTGGGCAAGCCGCGTCACGCTCACGTTGGCGTCGTGCAGCAGGTCGGTGATGTAGTGCGCCGTGGTCTGGCCATCGACGGTGGCGTTGAGCGCCAGCACGATCTCCTTCACCTCCGGCTCCTGCGCGCGCGCCACCAGCGTATCGATCGCGAGGTCCTGGGGGCCGACGCCATCGAGCGGCGACAACGTGCCGCCCAGCACATGATAGCGCGCGTTGAGCACGCTGGCGCGCTCCAGCGCCCACAGGTCGGCCACATCGCCCACCACCACGATCACGGACGGATCGCGCTTGGGATCGCTGCAGACCGCGCACGGATTCATCGTGTCGATGTTGCCGCAGTTGCGGCACACCACGACCTTCTCGGTCGCGATCTGCAGCGCACCGGCCAGCGGCGTCATGAGCTGATCGCGTTTCTTGATCAGGTGCAGCGCGGCGCGGCGCGCCGAGCGGGGCCCAAGCCCCGGCAGGCGCGCCAGCAGTTGGATCAGGCGCTCGATCTCGGGTCCGGCGGTGGCTTTGGCCATGAAATGCGTGGGTCTAAAACGGCAGCTTCAGACCGGGCGGCAGCGACAGCCCGCCGGTGAGGCTTTTCATCTTGTCCTGCATCACCGTCTCGGCCTTGCGGCGCGCGTCGGCGTGGGCGGCGACAAGCAGGTCCTCGACGATCTCCGTCTCGCCCGGCTTGAGCAGCGATTCGTCGATCTTGACGCCCTTGAGTTCACCCTTGGCGCTGAGCTTGACCGTGACCATGCCGCCGCCCGCCGTGCCTTCGACCTCGATCTGGTCGAGCTCGGCCTGCATTTCCTGCATCTTGGACTGCATCTGCGCGGCCTGCTTCATCAGGCCCATGAAATCAGCCATCGTTTCACCCGTTATTCGATGCCGTCGTCGCGCACCCAGTTTTCACCCAGCGTCTCGTCATCGGCCGGCGGCAGCACGTCATCCAGTGGAACCGCATCGGCCAACGACTCGGGCAGCGCGTCCTTCGGGCCGCGCACACCGGTAATCTCCGCGCCCGGCCAACGTTCCAGTACCGCCTTGACCAGCGGGTCGGCGCGCACGCCGGTTTCCAGCGCGGACTGCTTGGCGTCGGTTTGCGATTTCAGGGTCGGCGCGCCGGTCTCGGCGGAGACCACCACCATCCAGGGCCGGCCGGTCCACAGGCCGAGCTTGCGCGACAATTCATTGACCAGCGTCTTGGCCGCGACGGATTCCAGCGCGATTTCGAGACGGCCATCCTCGCAACGCACCAGCCGCATGTCGCGTTCGAGCGCAAGCTTCATCTGGATGTCACGCTTCTCGGCGGCAAGCGCGACGATGTCCTCGAAGGTGACGATGGCCTTCGCCACCTCGGCTGCGGCCGCTGGCGCTGCCGCAGGGCGTGCATCGCCGGCGGGCTGCACAGCCTGCTGCATGGTGGGCGCCAGCGCTGCCCTGGCGCCGCCGCGCGGCGCGTCGAACCGCTGGGTGGGTTGGGGGGCCGCGGGAGCGGACGCCTGCGGCCTTGGCGCCTGCGGCGGCGATGCGGCGGCAGAGGCGCCATTGCCGGACGGCTGCGCCGAGCCGCCATTGTCACCGAGCGAGCGGATCACTTCGTCCGGCGTCGGCAGGTCGGCGGCGTAGGCGATGCGGACCAGCACCATCTCGGCGGCGGCGATCGGGCGGCCGGCCTCTTTAACCTCGGCGATGCCCTTGAGCAGCATTTGCCAGGCGCGCGACAGCACGCGCATCGACAGCGCTGTGGCGAAGGCGCGGCCGCGGCTGCGCTCTGACTCACTCAGGGAAATGTCATCGGCCACCGCGGGCACGACTTTGACGCGGGTCACAAAGTGGGTGAACTCGGCGAGATCGGACAGCACCACCGTCGGATCGGCGCCGGCATCGTACTGGCTGCGCAGTTCGCCCAGCGCCGCGGCGATGTCGCCCTTCATCAGCGCCTCGAACAGGTCGATCACGCGGGTGCGGTCGGCCAATCCCAGCATGTTGCGCACGTCCTGGGCGCGCACCGTGCCGGCGGCATGGGCGATCGCCTGGTCGAACAGCGAGAGCGCGTCGCGCACCGAGCCTTCGGCGGCGCGTGCGATCAGCGCCAGCGCCTCGGGCTCCGCCTCCAGCTTCTCCTTGCCGGCGATGCCGCCCAGATGCTTGACCAGCGTGGGGCCGTCGATGCGGCGCAGATCGAAGCGCTGGCAGCGCGACAGCACCGTCACCGGAACCTTGCGGATCTCGGTGGTGGCAAAGATGAACTTGACGTGTGCGGGCGGCTCTTCGAGCGTCTTCAGCAACGCGTTGAACGCCGGTGTCGACAGCATGTGCACTTCGTCGAAGATGTAGACCTTGTAGCGCGCACTGACGGGTGCGTAGCGCGACGCGTCGGTGATCTGCCGCACATCATCGACGCCATTGTGCGAAGCCGCGTCCATTTCCAATACGTCGATGTGACGGCTGTCCATGATCGGCTGGCAGTGGATGCCGAGCGTCGGCATCGAGACGGTCGGGCCTTCGATCGAGCCGTCTGGAAGCTGGTAGTTGAGCGCGCGGGCGAGGATGCGCGCGGTCGTTGTCTTGCCGACGCCGCGCACGCCGGTGAGGATCCAGGCCTGCGGGATGCGCCCAGTCTCGAACGCATTCGAGACCGTCCGCACCATGGCCTCCTGGCCGATCAGGTCGTCGAATGTCGAAGGGCGGTACTTGCGGGCGAGCACGCGATACGCCGTGTCGGCGCCGGCCGGATCGGCTCCGAACAATCCGGGCTCCGGCGTGGCTGGTGGAGTGGTTGCGTCGTTCATGCTGGCTTCCACAACGACGTCATTCCGGGGCGCCGTGAAAGGCGAACCCGGAATCCATACTCCGCAGCGGTGGTTATGGATTCCGGGTTCGCGCCTTCGGCGCGCCCCGAAATGACAGCGGAGTTTGCCGAAGTGGGAGGCTGACGAGCGACCCGAACCGGTGCTCGTTAGGGCTGCTTCCTTCCGGACCTGACCCGGTTGGCGAGTGGCTCGTCCACCGCCAACCTCCCGCGCCCTATATCGGGCCAACGGGCCCCGAAAGCAAGCCGGAGCCCGCCGCGGCATGCTAGCTTTCCAGCGGAAACGCTGGGTTTTGGGCCTTATCGATGTCGCAACAAACCGCACAATCCACCGCAGCCGCGGCCTGGTCGCTCGACCCTCAATTGGCGCGCGATACCGTCCCGGCCGGCGACCTGACGCTGTGCCGCGTGCTTCTCATCAACGACGCCAACTACCCTTGGGTGCTCCTGGTGCCGCGCCGGCTGGGCGCTGTCGAGATCATCGACCTGGCTGTAACCGACCAGGTCCAGTTGATGGCGGAGATCGCGCAGGTGTCCCGCGCGATGAAGGCGATGATCGGCTGCGACAAAATCAATGTTGCGGCGCTGGGCAACGTGGTGGCGCAGCTTCACGTTCATGTCGTTGCGCGGGGACGGCGCGATCCCGCCTGGCCGAAGCCGGTGTGGGGCGCGGCGCCGCCCGTTGCCTACAGCGAGTCGGGACTGCGATCCCGCCTGGCCGATCTGCGCGAACGGCTCGACCTGCCCGCGATCTGACGCGCTACTTCTGGCCGATCACAGGGCCATTGCGCCGCTCCGGTCCCAGGCGCAAAATCCGGCGACGCAGCAGGGAGCGACCCTCATGCACGACATCGTCATTCGCGGCGGCACCATCGTCGATGGCACCGGCAAGGCGGCGTTCACCGGCGACGTGGCGATCGCGGACGGCCGCATCGCGGCGGTCGGCGGCAAGCAAGGCCCCGCCAAGCGTGACATCGACGCCAACGGTCTGATGGTCACGCCGGGATGGGTGGACGTTCACACCCACTACGACGGCCAGGCGATGTGGGACCCGCTGCTCTCGCCGTCGTGCTGGCACGGCGTCACCACCGTGATGTTCGGCAACTGCGGCGTCGGCTTCGCGCCGGTGAAGAAGGAGCATCACGGCGCGCTGATGGATTTGATGGAGGGCGTCGAGGAAATCCCCAATCCGGTGCTGGCGGCCGGCTTGAACTGGGAGTGGGAAACCTTCCCGCAATACATGAACGAGCTGGAGCGTAGGCCGCGCGCGATCGACATCGCGGCGCAGATCGCGCATCTGCCGCTGCGCGTCTATGTGATGGGCGACCGCGCGATACGCCGCGAGACGGCCACCGCCGACGACATCGCCGAGATGCGCAATCTGACCATCGAGGCATTGCGCTGCGGCGCGTTCGGCTTCACCACGTCGCGCACCGATTCGCACAAGACGCCGGACGGCGAACTGGTGCCGTCGCGCTTCGCCGACGGCGAGGAGCTGGTCGGAATCGGCTCCGCGCTCGGCGTCACCGGCACCGGCGCGTTCGGTATGAACAGCGATTTCGACGACGAGGAGTTCGAGATCGGCTGGATGACGCGGGTCGCGAAAGAAACCGGCCGCCCGGTCTGGTTCCTGCTCACCGACCGCTACTCGGACCCGCAGCGCTGGCGCCGGCTGATCAAGGCCACCCATGAGGCGCGCGCCAAGGGCCTGCAACTCACCGCGCAGATGGCGGGACGTCCGATCGGCGTGATGATGGGCATCGGCACCGCGCTCAACCCGTTCACCGTGCGCCCGACCTACAAACAGCTTGAGAGACTGCCGATCGAGGAGCAGCGCAAGCGCCTGCGCGATCCCGAAATGCGGCGCATGATCCTGGCCGACACGCCGTCCGATGCCGAGATCGCCAAGCTCGCGCAGTTTCGCCAGATCGTCGCCAAGCGGTTCGACAAGTTCTTCGTGATGGGCAATCCGCCGGACTACGAGCCCGGCCCGGAAAAAAGCGTCGCCGCCATCGCCCAGCGTGAAGGCCGCACGCCTGAAGAGGTCGCCTACGATTACATGCTGGAAGACGGCCAGTATCTCTATTTCCCGGTGGTCAATTACGTCACGGGCGACCATGGTCCGATCATGGAAATGCTCAACGACCCCGCCTGCCTGCTTGGCCTCTCGGACGGCGGCGCGCACTGCACATCGATCGTCGATGCCGGCGTGCCGACCTTCATGCTGACGCACTGGGCGCGGGACCGCAGCCGCGGCCCGAAGCTCACGGTGGAGCACATGGTCAAGCGGCAGACCAGTGAGACCGCCGACTTCTTCGGGCTTAACGATCGCGGACGACTAGCGCCGGGCTTGCGCGCCGACGTCAACCTGATCGATTTCGACGGCTTGCAGGTTCGCAAGCCCGAAATCATCCACGACATGCCGGCCAACGGGCGGCGTTTCATCCAGCGCGTCAACGGCTACGAAGCCACGCTGGTGGCGGGGCTGCCGGTGTTCGAGCGCGGCCAGCACACCGGCGCGTTGCCGGGCCGGCTGGTCCGCGCCGGCGAAGCCGGACTGTCGGCGCGGGAAGCAGCGGAATAGCGATTGCCAGTGCCTTCTCGTTTCGACCTCGGACCCAAGCCTCACCTCGGTTACACCGAAAGCCGTATCGAGCGCGCAGCCGAGAAGCGCCTCGAAGCGGCGTGGCTTGACGCGCAGGCGTCTGACGCGCGCAGCCGCGTCTATGTGGCCGGCGGCGAGATGATCGTGCTCAAGAAGGGCGGCGCGCTGCACGATCCGCTGTTCACCCCGGACGAGGCGCGTGAACTCGGGCCGCTCACCGAGACGGTCTTCCTCGGACTGATGGACGGCGCTGCGCGGTTTGGCGCCGGCATGACGCAGCCGCACGCCGAGGCGCTCAAGGAGCGCGACGATCTGTTCGTCACCGACCTGCGCTCGATCGCGATCCAGGGCCTGGTCGCTCCCGAGCATCTGCCGCCGATCGCCGAAGCCAAGGCGATGCTGCACTGGCACGCGCGGCATCGCTTTTGCTCCAACTGCGGCGTCGCGACCGACATGACGGAGGCCGGCTGGAAGCGCGCCTGCCCGGCCTGCAAGGCCGAGCATTTCCCGCGCACCGATCCGGTCGTCATCATGCTGGCGGTGCGCGGCGACAAGGGTCTGCTCGGCCGCTCCGGCCGGTTCGCTGCCACCATGTGGTCGTGCCTCGCCGGCTTCGTCGAGCCCGGCGAGTCCGTCGAGGACGCGGTGCGCCGCGAGACGATGGAGGAGGCCGGCATCCGCTGCGGGCGGGTCAAATACCTGTTCACCCAGCCGTGGCCGTTCCCGATGACGCTGATGATCGGCTGCCACGCCGAGGCGCTCAACGACGACCTCACGATCGACACCAACGAACTTGTCGGCGCGCGCTGGTTCAGCAAGGACGAGTGCGCCGCCATGCTGATGCGCAAGCATCCGGAAGGGCTGACCTGCCCGCCGCACGTCGCCATCGCCCACCACATCATCCGGGCGTGGGTGGATAGCGACAGTGGCCCCTTCTAGCGCGCCCGCCGTTCTCTGCGCCGGCATCGCCGTCCAGGATCTGCTGTTCCGGGTGCAGACGTTTCCGCCGCCCGGCGGCAAGACGATGACTCACGATTTCATGCAGGTGCCCGGCGGCTGCGCGGTCAACGCCGCGATCGCGATCGCCCGGCTCGGCGGCCGCGCGCGCTACAGCGGCCCGCTCGGCGGCGAGGCCGACAGCGCCAGCAACCAGGTGATCGCCGCGATGCAGAGCGAAGGCATCGACATCTCCGGTGTCGTGCGAGTCGCAGGAGCGGCGATACCGGTGTCCGGCATCATGATCGACGCGACCGGCGAGCGGATCATCGTGACCTATCGGGACAAGAGCATCGAAGCGGCAAAAGCGCCCGATCCCGAAGCGCTGGTGTCCGGCATATCGCTGCTGCTCGCCGACAACCGATTCCCGGATTACGTGCGGCCGATCTGCGAGGCGGCGCGGCGGCGCGGCATTCCCGTGGTGCTCGACGCCGACCGCCCCACGCAGGAGAGCGATCCGCTGTTCGGCATTCCGACCCATGTGGTGTTCTCCTCGGAGTGCCTGCGCGCGACCACCGGCGAGCCGGACCTCGGCGCCGCGCTGTTGCGAATGGCGCCACGAACCGGTGCGTTCCTCGCGGTCAGCGACGGGCCTAATCCCATGCGCTACATCGAAGGCGGCGCACTCAAGACGATGCCCGCTTTCAAGGTCGAGGCGATCGACACCCTGGCGGCGGGCGATGTGTTCCACGCGGGCTTTGCGCTCGCTTTGGCGGAGGGCCGTGGCGAGGTCGACGCGCTGCGGTTCGGCGCCGCGGCAGCGGCGCTCAAATGCACCCGGTTCGGCGGCAGCATGGGCGCCCCCACCCGACCCGCCGTCGAGGCGCTGCTCCGCAGCACTTGAAGGAGAATATTTTTCCATATATATCCGACGGCGGCCAATTCTTGGAAAAGTATTCTTATGGATAGCATCGACCGCAAGATTCTGACTGTTTTGCAAGAAGATGCCTCGCTTTCCGTGGCGGAGATCGGCAACCGGGTCGGGCTGTCCTCGACACCCTGCTGGAAGCGAATCCAGCGGCTGGAGGGCGACGGCGTGATCCAGCGCCGGGTCGCGGTGGTCGATCAATCCAAGGTGGGGCTCGGCATCACGGTGTACGTGTCAGTCGAGACCGGCGATCACTCGCAGGAGTGGCTGGACCGCTTCGCCAAGACGGTCGAGGCCATGCCGGAGGTGATGGAATTCTACCGCATGGCCGGCGACGTCGATTACATGCTGCGCGTCGTGGCAGCCGACATCGCGGGTTACGACACGTTTTACAAGAAGCTGATTGCCACCGTGCCGCTGAAGAACGTCACGTCGCGTTTCGCGATGGAAAAGATCAAATCGACGACGGCGCTGCCGATCGTCTGAGGCGCGTGATCCCGGAAAGCGGGGAACCGGTTTCGGACAAGATCACGCGCAAATCGAGCTCAGCTCGTGGTGCGCGCCACCGAGTCGGACATGCGCGGCCGCATGTAGATCTGATCCTTCAGATTCAGCGAGCCGGTGATGACGTAGCCGATCACCGGCTTGTAGTTGTACTGAACCTCGCTCCAGATCAGCGACGAGTTCGGAATGGCGAGCGCGGCCGGCAACGCGACGGTCGAGCCCTTCGCGCGCGCGGTTCCGTTCAGCGTATCGCTCCAGGCGATGGTGGCCTTGCCCTGCGCATCGATCGCAATGCTCGACACCACCACCTTGAGCTGCGCGGCGGAGAACGGCGCGATCACGGCGGTCGCGGCGTTAAGCGAGTTCGTCATGTCGTTGTTGTTGACCGTGGTGACCTGCGAGACCAGGTCGGCCACGGTGCGCGCGGTGATCGTCACCTTGCGGTCGGCGCCGATGCCCTGCGACAACTCGACCGCGCCAAGATAGAGCGTCACCATCAGGGGCAGCAGCATCGCGAACTCGACGGCGGACACACCGCGCTCGTCGCGCGCGAGGCGGCCGAACCTTGCGCGCAGGTCCTGCGCGATCAAATCGGCTTCGAGCTTGATGCGGCTGACGAGGGCGTTCATGGCGCGGGCGTTCATGGCGCGGCTCACTTGTAAGGCTCGTTGCGGAACGCGACCGTGGACATCAGCAGGCGCTTGCCGCCGGAAATGTCGGACAGGTTGAGGCCGAGCAGCGAAACATACACCGGCCATTGATAGAGCAGCCTGACGACGACGATATCGCCGGGCGTTCCCGGCGAATAGCCGGTGTTGGAATCGAAGTTGCCGCCCGTGATCGGCTTGGTGGTGGGAACGTTCGCGAACGCCGGATAGCTCTTCACATCGACGTAGAGGCCGGCGTTGCAATTGAACAGGCCGTAGATCTTGCCGCAAACGGCTTCCTTGAATTTGGTCTGGTCGTAGCCGGCGGTCTGCGCCTGGCCGGTCATGATGAGACGCGCGCTGTCGGCCGCGGCGGTTTCGAGCGCCTGGCCCGCGAAGAATACGATTGCGGTTTCGAGGATGGCGAACACCATCGCCAGGAATGGAGCTGCGACCATCGCGAATTCGACAGCGGCGGCGCCGTCCTGCTGATGGATCATGCGGCGCGCGGTGGCTAGTCCGAACAGCCGCTTCGTGCCCGCGCTCATTCTGGAACGCATGTTGGCAATCATGGTCACGCACCCAATTCCGGCGAACCTGTTCCGCCGTTCACGCCGCACAGTCATAGCAAACAGGCGTTGTCGAATTGTTGCGGCAAACGCGTCCAATCAAGCGATTGGCGTTGACCGGGCGCTAACCAAGATTCGTGGCAGCTTGACGCGCCGCAGTGACACAACGAGCGGCTTGTTGTGAGCGGCTTGGCCGGACGCTTGGCCTGGCGTTATCTCTGCTGCTGCTGGCCACCACCCTGCGCCTGGGCGTTCATATTGACGGACTGGCCGAGCGTGGCGGCAAAATAGTTCTGTGTGTCGCCCAGCGTGATGCGCCGATCGCAATTCGGCGTGCAACTGTAGGTCTCGCGCTCGATGCCGCGATACACCACGACCAGGCTGCCCTGCGGACCCTGCACTTCGATCTGGCGCTCCATCATCACCGCACCGTTACGGTCCAGCGCGACGAGATTGGTGTTGCCGTAACTCTTGCCGGTCACCACCAGCGTGCCGCCGGACTGCACGGCGACGTCGGCGACCAGCGGATTGCCCACCACGAGCGTCGCGGTGCCCTCGGGCAGCCGCAGCAGCTTCGCCTGATCGAGAGAGACTTTGATGGTTTCGCCGATTTGCGAGACCGGCTCGGCGGCTTGTGCCGCGCGATCGGCCGAAGCGGCGGCGATAACGAGAGCCGCGGCCGCGAGGCCACGAACAAGAGCCAACATGGATTTCTCCGAACGCACGCAACAAAAGCAACAATCCGCGTCCTGCGGACAGATAGAGTTGACTGCAAATAGGTGAATGAAGTGCAAAAGACATCGCTGCGGTGTGGTTTGAACGGCGGCCGCAAGTTATCGGCAATGAAACCGGCGCCGGGACGCCGGCGAATTCCCGGAAAACTTGAACGAACGCGATAAAACATCTAAAATATTCGCAGGCTATTCTGCCTGATATTGGAAGATTAAACTTTGCGAATACTTATAAATCCGTTGTTAACCACATGTGAAACCGCGCCGATACCTAAGCAATTCATCAGTCGAATTAACTCGTCTGCAAGACCCCACTGCTAGGTTCCCGCCACGGTCCTTACAGACCGGGCATAACGGTCTTTGGACCCGCTCAGACAGCCACGTGTGGACCCTAAGGAGTTACAGATGAAGAGCCTCGTTTCGCGTTTTGTGAAGGACGAATCCGGCGCGACCGCCATCGAGTATGGCCTGATCGCCGCTGGTATCTCGGTTGCCATCATCGCCGTCGTTCAGGGTCTCGGCTCCAAGCTGAAGACCACGTTCACGTCGGTTCAGAACGCGCTCAACTAAACGCGTTCTCCCTTGAAATGCGAAAGGCTTCGGCTTGTGGCCGGAGCCTTTTCGTTTCGGGCTTCGCGATCGGTTGCAATTCGCGGTGCCGCGATAACGAAACCGCAACGCGGCCGGCCTAACATCCGGCCGTCTCGAAGGGTGATGGTGCCATGCTGACCGACGCCGCACGCTTGCTGATTTTTCCGGCGATGATGGCCTTCGCGGCCTCCAGCGACCTTTTCACCATGACCATCTCCAACCGGATCGCTCTCATCCTGGTGGGCGGATTCTTCGCCATGGCGTATGTCGCCGGCATGAGCCCGAATGACGTGCTGTCGCACGTCGGCGCGGCATTCAGCGTGCTGGCGGTGACGTTCGTGTTCTTCGCGCGCGGCTGGATCGGCGGCGGCGACGCCAAGCTCGCGGCCGCCACGGCGTTGTGGCTCGGCTTCGACCACCTGATGCCCTACCTGCTGTACGCCTCGCTGCTCGGCGGCGTGCTGACGTTCGCCATGATCCGGTTCCGGCTGACGCCGCTGCCGGCCATGCTGGCGGACCAGGAATGGGTCAAGCGCCTGCACAAGCTCGACGGCGGCGTGCCCTACGGCATCGCGCTCGCGGCGGCGGCGCTGATGATCTACCCCGACACAATCTGGATGAAGCTCGGCAGCTGATCGCCGCAGCGTTTCCCGCTCGCCGGCGGCCCGCGCAAGCGGCGCATTCGCACGCGTGCGCGGATTTTTTCATCAAGACATTTTTAACCGCATTTGGATACGTGGCGTTAACCACGAATTGACCTTTGCCTGATGATATCCCCGGTGGTTGGCACGCGCGCTCCGGTGCCGCACTAGGTGAAACATAGACGGCCCAGCAGGCCTCGTATCCGTAACAGAGTGAGTGCAGCGTTATGAAAGCCGCGCGTCTCGTAATCTTAGGCATCGCCCTGGTCGCAGGTGGCACTGCCGCGTTCCTGGTCAGCAGCGGTGACGAACCGCAGCAGGTCCAGGCGCCCGAGCCGGTCGTTCAGCTCGCAACCACCGACGTTCTAATCGCGAAGGCCGACATCAACATGGGCACCGCGGTCGGCGCCCAGGATTTTCAGTGGCAGCAATGGCCGGCCGCGACCACCGGCGCCACCTACATCACCAAGAAAGACCGCCCCAACGCCATCGATGAGTTGTCGGGGTCGATCGCGCGCGGGCCGTTCACGGCCGGCGAGCCGATTCGCGAGGCCAAGCTCATCAAGGCCAACGGCTCCGGCTACATGGCCGCCATCCTGCCGTCCGGCATGCGCGCCATTTCCACCGAAATTTCGCCCGAGACCGGCGCCGGCGGCTTCATCCTGCCGAACGACCGCGTCGATGTGATCCTGTCGCGCCGCGAGAAGAACCAAGACGCGCGCGGCACTGAGACCACCACCAGCGAAACCATCCTGACCAACATCCGCGTTCTCGCGATCGACCAGACCGTCGAGGAAAAGAACGGCCAGCGCGTGGTGGTCGGCAAGACCGCGACGCTCGAACTCAGCGGGCGGCAGTCCGAGACGCTCGCGCTGTCGCGCCAGACCGGCACGCTGTCGCTGGCGTTGCGCAGCCTGCTCGACGCCAGCAACAACGCGCCGCCGGCCGACGAGGGTGGCCGCCGCACCGGTATCAACACCGTCCGCTTCGGCGTGACGACCACGGCTCCGAAGTAGGGCGCCGGATCATGCAAGGAGCCAGGACATGACGCGATCGAAAATCTTCCGCACCGCTATGGCGGCGCTGATCGCCATGTCCGGGGCGTTGTCCCCGGCTCCCGCATTTGCGGCCGACCCCAATGGCGCCGCGATGGCGGCGGTAACGGACGTGATTGGCGACGGCGCCGCGAAGTTCGTCCCGATCGGCGTCGGCAAGACCGTGGTGATCGATCTGCCGCGCGACGCCAAGGACGTGCTGGTTGCCGATCCGAAGATCGCCAACGCCGTGGTCCGCACCTCGCGCCGCGCCTACCTGATCGGCGTCGCGGTCGGCCAGACCAACGTGTTCTTCTTCGACGCCTCGGGCGCCCAGATCATCGGCTTCGATATCGCGGTGACGCGCGACCTCAACGGCATCCGCGCTGCGCTCAAGCGCATGCTGCCGGAAAGCGACATCCGGGTCGAAGGCATCGCCGACGGCATCATGCTGGCCGGTTCGGCTGCCAACCAATTGGAGGCCCAGCAAGCCTACGACGTTGCCGCCCGGCTTGCCGGCGATGCCAACAAGGTGATCAACAACATCGCCGTGCGCGGCCGCGACCAGGTGATGCTCAAGGTCACCGTCGCCGAGATGCAGCGCGACATCATCAAGCAGCTCGGCGTCGACCTCAGCGGCTCGCTGACCGGCGGCAACAAGGTGGTCAACCTCCAAAGCACCAATCCCTTCCCGATCAGTGGCGCGCTGGCATCCGCAAACGCCTATTCGCTCGCCTACAAGGGGGTCACCTCCACACTGCGCGCTATGGAGCGTGCGGGTGTGATCCGCACCCTGGCGGAGCCTAGTCTCACCGCGATCTCGGGCGAATCCGCGAGCTTCCTTGCCGGAGGGGAGTTTCCGGTTCCGGCCGGCCGCACCTGCGATCCCACGACGGGGGTCTGTACGGATACGATTCAGTGGAAGAAATTCGGCGTCGGCCTCTCTTTCACGCCCATCGTGCTCGGCGAGGGGCGCATCAGCCTCAAGGTCATCACCGAGGTTTCCGAATTATCCAGCGACAATTCTGTTCAGCTTGCGGGCCTCACTGTTCCATCGTTGCGCGTGCGACGCGCCGATACCACCGTCGAGATTCCGTCGGGCGGCTCGCTTGCCATGGCGGGCATGATCCACGAGCAGACCAAGCAGCAGCTCAACGGCACGCCCGGCATCATGAACGTGCCGATCCTCGGCGCGCTGTTCAAGAGCCGCGACTTCACCAACCGGCAGTCGGAACTCGTGGTGCTGGTGACGCCCTATATCGTGCGCGCGACTTCGCAGAAGGATCTGGCGAAGCCTGACGACGGCTACGTGGACTCATCCGACGCCTCGGCCACCCTGCTCGGCCGCTTCAACAAGCTCTACGGCACTCCGGGCAAGTCCTATCCCAAGCAAACTTACCGCGGCAATTTCGGCTTCATCCTCGATTGATGCGGCCGACCAGGAGACGATCGATGACAAGAATCACCCACGCGATCGCCGGCCGCCGCGGCAAGGTACTTGCGCGTGTCATGCTCATCGCGGGGCTCGCCGCCGGAGTCGCCGGCTGCAACACCACAGCACGCGACACCACCGGAAGCATTCCGGTGGACTACCGCGCCCGTCACCCGATCTCGGTCAAGGAGACCGACCGCACGCTGACGTTGTTCGTCGGCGCCGGCCGCGGCGGGCTCACGCCGATGCAACGCGCCGAAGTGCTGGCCCTGGCACAAACCTGGAAGCGCGAGGCGACCGGCGGCATCACCATCGACAAGCCGACCGGCAAAGCCAATGAGCGCGCCGCCAACGACACGCTGAAGCAGATCCTGTCCATCATGGCCAGCGCGGGCATTCCCAACTCCGGCATCGGCATCAAGCCGTACAAGCCGGACGAGGGGCAGTCCGCGACGCTGCGCCTGCGCTATCCGCTGATGACCGCCCAGGCCGGACCCTGCGGCCTGTGGCCGGAAGATCTCGGACCCAACAACGACATGAAGCACTTCGACAACCAGCCCTACTACAACCTCGGCTGCGCCCAGCAGCGCAACCTGGCCGCCATGGTCGAGAACCCCGCCGATCTGGTGCAGCCGCGCGCGGAGACGCCGTCCTATACCGGCAAGCGCTCCGCCGGGATCGAAAAATGGCGCAAGGGCGAAAGCCCGGCCACGACCTATCCAGACCCCAACAAGGGCACCATCAGCGACGTGGGCAAATGATCAGACAGCAAGCAGCAAGAACCGTCGAGCCCGAGAACGACAGCGTCGAAGCGGTCGGCGACGATCACATCGCGCCGGCGCCACGGGTCTCCATCCAGGCGTTCTGCGAAACCGTGGAAACGGCGGCGGCTATTCAGGCCGCCGGCGAGGACCGCCGCCTGGGCAAGGCGCATCTCAAGATTCAGATGGGCGGCATCACCGCCGCGACCGAAGCCTATCGGGGATCCCCGACCCCAAACGTCATCGTGCTGGAAGCGGAAGGCCGCAACGAGAACATTCTGAACGGCCTCGATGCGCTATCGGAATTCTGCGACTCCGGCACCCGCGTCATGGTGATCGGGCGCCACAATGACGTGCAGCTCTATCGCGAGCTGGTGCGCCGCGGCGTCAGCGATTATCTCATCACGCCGATCGGCACCATCGACGTGGTGCGCTCGGTGTGCGGCCTGTTCACTGCGCCCGATGCCAAGCCGGTCGGCCGCGTCGTCGCCGTGGTCGGCGCCAAGGGCGGCGTCGGCGCCTCCACGATCGCCCACAACATCGGCTGGGCCACCGCGCGCGATCTGGCGCTCGATTCGGTCGTAACCGACTTGGACCTCGCGTTCGGCACGGCGGGTCTCGACTACAATCAGGATCCGCCGCAAGGCATCGCCGACGCGGTGTTCTCACCGGATCGCATCGACACCGCCTTCGTCGATCGGCTGCTGTCGAAATGCACGGACCACCTGAGCCTGCTCGCCGCACCGGCCACGCTGGAGCGGGTGTATGATTTCGGCGCGGATGCGTTCGACTCCATCTTCGATTCGTTGCGCGCTTCGATGCCCTGCATCATTCTCGACGTGCCGCACGTCTGGACCGGCTGGACGCAACGCACGCTGATCGGCGCCGACGACATTTTGATCGTGGCCGCACCCGATCTGGCCAATCTCCGCAACGCCAAGAACCTGGTGGATCATCTGCGCGCCGCGCGGGTCAATGACCGCCGCCCGCACTACCTGCTCAACCAGGTGGGCGTGCCGAAGCGCCCCGAAATCAAGCCCGCGGACTTCGCCAAGAGCCTCGAGGAGGAGCCGGTCGCGGTGATCCCCTACGAACCGCAGTTGTTCGGCGCGGCCGCCAATAACGGCCAGATGATCGCCGAAGTGGCGGCAAACCATCGCACCACCGAAACGTTTCGCCAGCTCGCCAAACTGGTGACGGGACGTTCCGAGGCGAAAAAGGCTCGCGGCGGGTTCCTCACTCCGCTGCTCGCGAAACTGACCAAAAGGCAAGGCTGAGTCAGTGTTCGGCAAACGCAGCAACATCGATTCCCGCTCCGCCGCCGCCGCGCCGCCTCCGGCCGCCGCGCCCAAGTCTGCGCCTGCCGCGCCGGCGGGGCCCAAGTCGCAGGAGCCCGGCCGCGCACCGATGCCCTCGGCCGGGCTCGGCGCACCGTTGCTGCCTGCGTCGTCCACGCCGGCGAACTCCAGCGCTGCGGTGGCCACCGCGGTCGATGCCAAACGTTCCGAAAGCTATTACGAGACCAAGGGCACGGTGTTCGGCGCGCTGATCGAGGCGATCGATCTCGCCCAGCTCGCGCGGCTCGACGCCGAAGCGGCGCGCGAGGAAATCCGCGACATCGTCAACGAGATCATCGCGATCAAGAACATCGTGATGTCGATCTCCGAGCAGGAGGAACTGCTCGACGACATCTGCAACGACGTGCTGGGCTACGGTCCGCTCGAGCCGCTGCTGGCGCGCGACGACATCGCCGACATCATGGTGAACAGCGCCGGCACGGTGTACATCGAAGTCAACGGCAAGATTCAGCGCACCGGCATCCGGTTTCGCGACAATCAGCAACTCCTCAACATCTGCCAGCGCATCGTCAGTCAGGTCGGCCGGCGCGTCGATGAATCCTCGCCGATCTGCGACGCGCGTCTCGCCGACGGCTCCCGCGTCAACGCCATCGTGCCGCCGCTCGCGCTCGATGGCCCCGCACTCACCATCCGCAAGTTCAAGAAGGACAAGCTCAGGCTCGAGAACCTGGTCAAGTTCGGCTCGATCACGCCGGAAGGCGCGGAAATCCTCCGCATCATCGGGCGTTGCCGGGTCAACACCGTCGTCTCCGGCGGCACCGGTTCGGGCAAAACCACGCTGCTGAACTGTCTGACCCAGTTCATCGACGAGGAAGAGCGCATCATCACCTGCGAGGACGCGGCCGAGCTTCAGCTCCAGCAGCCGCATGTGGTGCGCCTGGAAACCCGCCCGCCCAACATCGAGGGCGAAGGCCAGATCACCATGCGCGATCTGGTCAAGAACTGCCTGCGTATGCGTCCCGAGCGCATCATCGTCGGCGAAGTCCGCGGACCTGAGGCATTCGATCTGCTGCAGGCGATGAACACCGGCCACGACGGTTCGATGGGCACGCTGCACGCCAACAGCCCCCGCGAGGCGCTGTCCCGCGTCGAATCCATGATCACCATGGGCGGCTACTCGCTGCCCTCGAAGACGATCCGCGAGATGCTGGTCGCATCCGTCGACGTGGTCGTTCAGGCCGCCCGCCTGCGCGACGGCACCCGCAAGATCACGCACATCACCGAGGTGGTGGGCATGGAAGGCGACGTCATCATCACGCAGGACCTGTTCGTCTACGAAATCACCGGCGAGGACGAGAAGGGCAACCTGATCGGCCGCCATCGCTCGACCGGCATCGGCCGGCCGAAGTTCTGGGATCGGGCGCGCTACTACGGCGAGAGTGCGCGCCTCGCGGCGGCCCTCGACGCCGCCAACGTCACCGAGCACGTCGACAGCGACGGCAAGTCGTAATCGTCATGAAGATGCAGAACCTCGCCCTGTTCCTGATGGTGGCGGTCGCGATCGGCGGCGTCGCCTGGGTGTTCCTGTATCCGCTGCTGTCGGGCGAGCGCGCCGCCGAGCGGCGCCGGGCGAGCGTGGCAAAATCCCAGCCCGCGGCGGCCCGCGTCAGCCGCGGCGCCCAGAAGTCCCGCCGCGAGCAGGTCGAGGAAAGCCTCAAAGACCTCGAAATCCGCAACAACAAATCGAAAAAGCCGCCGCTGCAGACGCGCATCCATCAGGCCGGCCTGAACCTGACCAAGCAGCGCTTCATGATCTTCGCCGGCGGCTTCGGCATGTTCGTGTTTCTGCTGCTGCTGCTGATCGACGCCGGGATTTTACCGGCGCTGGCGCTCGGCTTTGCGGCGGCCTTCGGCCTGCCGATGTGGGCGCTGTCGTTCCTCAAGAAGCGCCGCGAGAACAAGTTTCTTCATTCATTCCCGGATTCGGTCGACGTCATCGTACGCGGCATCAAGTCAGGCCTGCCGCTGCTGGATTGCATGAAGATCATCGCCAACGAGGCGCCGGAGCCCGCGAGAAGCGAATTCAAGGCGATCGTCGAGACGCAGACCATCGGCATGCCGCTCGGCGAGGCCTGCGCAAAGCTCTATGAACGCATGCCGGTGGCGGAAGCCAACTTCTTCGGCATCGTCATTTTGATTCAACAGAAGGCGGGCGGCAACCTGTCGGAAGCGCTGGGCAACCTGTCGCGCGTGCTGCGCGACCGCAAGAAGATGAAAGCCAAGATCCAGGCCATGTCGATGGAAGCCAAGGCTTCCGCGATGATCATCGGATCGTTGCCGATCTGCGTCGGCCTGCTGGTCTGGCTCACCAGCCCGGACTACATCGAGCTGCTTTGGACCACCGAGTTGGGCCGCATCATGATCGCGGGCAGCGCCTGCTGGATGTCGATGGGCGTCTTTGTCATGAAGAAAATGATCAACTTCGACTTCTGAGCACACCATGATCGAACTTCTCATCGCCAAGTTCCACGACCCAAAATTCCTCACGATGATGCTTGCCGCCGTGGCGGCGGTCGCGACCGTGCTGACGTTTGCGATGCCGCTGCTCTCGGGCAACCCGCTGGCGAACCGGATGAAGGCTGTCTCGGTCGAGCGCGAGAAGATCCGGCAGCGCGAGCGCGAACGCCTGGCCCGTGGCGAAAAGGAGAAGGTCAATCTCCGGCCTTCGCCGAAGCAGTACATGTCGCGGATCGTCGAACGCTTCAACCTGACCAAGTGGCTGGCGCAGGAGGCTGCGCGGGACAAACTGGTGCAGGCCGGCTACCGCGGCCAGGCGCCCTACGTCGCGTTCCTGTTCTTCCGAATGGTGACGCCCGCCGTGCTGCTGGTATTCACCCTGTTCTATCTGTTCGTGGTGATCGAGGTCGATCAGCCGGCGACCGTCAAGATCGCGCTATGCCTCGCCGCGGCGTATGGCGGCATGCACGCGCCGTACATGTTCCTGAAGAACCGCATCTCCAAGCGCCAGCTTTCGATCCGGCGGGCGTTTCCCGATGCGCTCGATCTGCTGCTGATCTGCGTCGAATCCGGCATGTCGATCGAAGCCGCGTTCAAGCGGGTAAGCGAGGAGATCGGTTCCCAGTCGGTCGCACTCGCGGAAGAGCTCACGCTGACCACCGCCGAACTGTCCTACCTGCAAGAGCGGCGCCAGGCGTACGAGAACCTCGCCAAGCGAACCGACCTGGAAGGCGTCAAGTCGGTCTGCGTCGCGCTGCAACAGGCCGAGCGCTACGGAACGCCGCTGGGCGCCACGCTGCGCGTGCTGTCGCAGGAAAACCGCGACATGCGGATGTCGGAGGCCGAGAAAAAGGCCGCCGCATTGCCGCCCAAGCTCACCGTGCCGATGATCCTGTTCTTCCTTCCGGTGCTGTTCGTCGTGATTCTCGGGCCGGCGGCGATCCGCGTGATGGCCACGCAGGAGGCGCCGGAAGCGCCGGCGCAGAACGCCAAGCGCGGCCAATAAAAAGGATCAGGTGCCGGCTGACGGCGCGAGCGGCTGGCCCGGCCTCGTGAGCTTCTTCAGGTCTTTCTGCTCGGCCATCATCCGCCGCAGGATGGCGACGTTCTGCGCCGCCTCCTCGGGGGAGAGGTCGGCGCGCACGATCTTCTCGGCTTCCGCGAAGCGGCCCTGCAGACCCACAACCAGCGCGAGGTTCTGCCGGATCTTCGGATCGCCGTGCTTCAGCGAGGCGGCCTGGCGCAGCGTGGTTTCCGCCTGCGGCAGATCCTTCGACAGCGCGTAGGACAGGCCGAGATTGGACAGCACCGAAGGCTCGTCCGGATTGAGCCGCAGCGCGCTGGCGTAATAGCGCTGGGCTTCGCCGTGGCGGCCCAATTGATCGAGCGCCGCGCCCTGCACCGACAGGATGCGCCAGTCCGGCCGATCCGGCGAATGCGCGCGGCCGAGCACCTCCAGCGCCTGCGCGTAATTTCCATTGTCGGCGAGCGCGCGGCCATAGGCGCCGAGCACGCCGTTGTCGTGAGGATTCTGGATCGTGGCCTGCTCCAGCACGGCCGCGGCCTGCGCGCGCTGGCCGATGGCACGCAGCGCCTGGGCATATCGGATGGCCGCTTCGGCATCGCGGATGTTGGCGCGATAACGCTGGCCCCACACGTTCATCTCGCGGCGCCACTCGGCCTCGGTGCGAGGCTCCGGCGCAGTCGCGATCGAGCCTGTGACATCGGACGATGGCTTGGTGGCGCAGCCGGCCGTGGCCGCGGCGATGGCGACGACAGCGGCGGAGGCAAACAGGCGCAGGCAACGACGATGCATGGAGCGCATGGCCTCACATGGCAGCGGGATAGGGCCACCCATCGGCGCTCAGCAATAAAATGTTAACCCTAACCAATGGTTAACCGGGTCCGGATCGCCTCGGGGCCGCCTTTGGCAGCCCCTTTCCGGCCGAATTTGAATAAGATGCGCCCGAGCCGGCCAGAGTCGGCATCCGTGACGCCATGAACCTGACCATCCGACCATATCCATGCATCCGACCTTCGTAGCGCGAGCCAAGTCCGCACGGCCGATCTGGTTCGTAACCGCCGCCAGTTTCCGCAAGGTCACGGGCGCGCTTGCCGCGCGCGACCGCGCCTTCGTCAAGGACGCAGGCTTCGAGCCGCGCCCCGGGGCGCATCTGGTGCTGCCCGGCGGCGGCGCGCTGTTCGGCATCGAGGCCGAGCGCGCGCACAAGAACCCCTTCTTGCCGGGACAGCTTGCGGGCGTGCTCCCCGCCGGCACCTACCGCTTCGCCAACGCGCCGCACGACGCCCGCCTCGCGGCGCTGGCTCTCGCGCTCGGCGCCTACCGCTTCACGCGCTACCGCAAGGCGAAGGACCGCGGCGTCAAGCTAGCGCTGCCGGAGGGAGTCAACGGCGACGAGCTCACCCGCATCGCCGAGGGCGTCACACTGGCGCGCGATCTCATCAACACGCCAGCCAACGATCTCGGCCCGGCCGAGCTTGAGGCCGCGGCCCGCGATCTCGCCAAGCGCCACCGCGCCAAGTTCCGTTCGATCGTCGGCAACGACCTGCTCAAGCAAAACTTTCCGCTGATCCACGCGGTCGGCCGCGCCGCCGATGCCAAACGCGCGCCGCGGCTGATCGAGCTGCGCTGGGGCAAGGCGGGCGATCCCACGGTGACGGTGGTCGGCAAGGGCGTGTGCTTCGACACCGGCGGGCTCGATCTGAAGCCCGAAAGCGCCATGCTCATTATGAAGAAGGACATGGGTGGAGCGGCGAGCGCGCTCGCGCTGGCGCACATGGTCATGGATGCGGGCCTACCGATTGCGTTGCGGGTGCTGATCCCGGCGGTGGAGAATTCGGTGGCCGGTGACGCGTTCCGACCGCTCGACATCTATCCGTCGCGCAAGGGCCTCAACGTCGAGATCGGCAACACCGATGCGGAAGGCCGCCTCATCCTCGCCGATGCGCTGGCGCTCGCCGACGAGAAGGCGCCCGACCTGCTGATCGACATGGGCACGCTGACCGGAGCTGCGCGCGTCGCGCTCGGCCCCGAACTGCCGCCGTTCTATACCGACGACGAAGCGCTGGCGTCCGAGGTCGCGGCACATGCCACGGCGCAGAACGACCCGATGTGGCGGCTGCCGCTGTGGCCGCGCTACGACGCCATGCTGGATTCCAAGACCGCCGACCTCAACAACGTCGCGGCCGGCGGCATGGCCGGCTCGATCGTCTGCGCGCTGTTCCTCAAGCGCTTCGTCTCCGCTGCAAAAAGCTGGCTGCACTTCGACATCTATGCCTGGACGCCCGCGGCAAAGCCCGGCCGCCCCGAAGGCGGCGAATGCCAGGCGGCGCGCGCGCTCTACGCGCTGCTTGCGGCGCGCTACGGCTGATGGCGACGTTCGATCCGCGCATCACCCCTGCCCGCCCCGATCTGGCGGCAAGCCATCTTCGCGGCAAGGTGAATGCGGCGCGCTTCGTTGACGGCATCCCTCAGCAGGTGGTGATCGGGCAGGCGCCGGTGCGCGAAGCGCCCTCGCATGGCGCGACGCAGCTCACCGAGGCGCTGATGGGCGAGCGCGTCAC
Organism: Hyphomicrobiales bacterium; assembly: GCA_021730985.1. Classification (GTDB taxonomy): domain Bacteria; phylum Pseudomonadota; class Alphaproteobacteria; order Rhizobiales; family Xanthobacteraceae; genus Z2-YC6860. Next base: position 103,582 of record JAKFYI010000021.1, read on the forward strand.
CATCTACGAAACCGACGAGGACGGCTGGGCCTGGGGCCAGCTCGAAGGCGACGGCTATGTCGGCTGGCTGCCGGCGGCCGCCTTGCTGGCGCCCGGCGCCGCGCCGACCCACAAGGTGGAGGTGCCGCGCACGCTGATGTTTCCCGGCCCCTCGATCAAGCTGCCGCCCGCCGAGACGCTTCCATTTGGCGCACAACTCGCCATCGCTCGCACCGACGAAGTATTCGCCGTGACAGCGTCCGGCGGACACATCCCGAAAAGCCACCTTGTGTCCATCGCCGCGGCCGAGCCGGATTTCGTCGCGGTCGCCGAACGCTTTCTCGGGACGCCGTATCTCTGGGGCGGCAAGACCAACGTCGGGCTGGATTGCTCCGGCCTCGTGCAGATTTCGCTCACCGCCTACGGCGTCAAATGTCCGCGCGACAGCGACATGCAGGAGGCCGTTCTCGGCAAGCCTTCGAGCCTCGGCGGGCTTGCGCGCGGCGATCTGGTGTTCTGGAAGGGTCATGTTGCGATTGCGCGTGACACGGCGACACTGATCCACGCCAACGCGCATCATATGGCCGTTGCGATCGAGCCGGTCGCGGACGCCGTTGCGCGCATTCGCGCGGCGGGAAGCGGCGTCACCAGCGTGCGCCGTATCGGCACGCCGTAGGCCTCAGCACACCACCGCCTTGCATTTGCGGACGGCGCTCACCACGCCGCGCAATGTCTTCAGCCCGGGATGGCCGACAATCGCCACCTCCTGCACGATGTAGGACGGCGTCGCGAACAGCTTGAGCTTCGATGCCAACTGCGCGTGCGCCTTCAGCGTCCCGGTGAGGCTCGGCGCGTTGGCAAGCTCGATCACCCTGCGCGGATCGACCCCCATCTCCTGCACCACCGCCAGCGAGCGAGCGCCGTCGATGGTGCCGCGCGTCGCATAGATGCGCCGCCGGAATTCCAGGAACTTGTCGGGACCGATCTCGCGCAGCGCCAGCTCGACCCGTCCACCCTCCACCGACTGCGCCGACAGGATGGGGTAGGGCACGAAGATTATCTTGAGCGCGCGATCCGCCTTCAGCAGATCGTCGATCTCAGCCGCTGCCCTGCGGCAATACGGACAATTCAGGTCGTAGAACTGCACCAGCGTCACGTCGCCGCCCGGGTTTCCCGCGACGACAGCGCCCGGGAGGTTCTGCGCCTGCACCGCAAGGTCCGCGGCAATCCGGTGGTTGGCGATCGGGCTGCCATCCACGGCCTTCAATGGGAACTGCGCGGTAAGTTGCTGCTGCGCCTGCACGCCATTCGACAGAGCGGCGAGAGCGACAGCCGCAATCCACGTCCGCCATTTCATTGCCAACCTCGTTGAGTCGATCACGATAACACTCTCAACCGTTCGTTCCCGCGCAAGCGGGAACCCAGGGGCCAAAGTCCCTGTGCGAAATTGCGGCCTGGGTCCCCGCTTTCGCGGGGACGAACGGAGAGAGACACTCCATCTCGAAACTCGGCATTCTAATAACCCCGCTCGCGATTGACCTCATTCGCCAGCGGCTCCCCGCGCTCGAACCGGTCCACCTGCGCGAACAGATGATCGGCGAACGCCGTGGGCGAAATATCGCCGGCAACGTGCGGCGTGACCGTCACCTTGGGATGCGTCCAGAGCGGGCTTTCCGCCGGCAACGGCTCCTGCGGGAACACGTCGAGCGTCGCTGCCGCAAGCGCTCCCTCGTCCAGCGCGGCGATGATGTCGGCATCGGCCTGCACCTTGCCGCGCGCCGCGTTGATGAGGAATGCGCCGCCGGCCTCGCCGTCGCGCTTCAGCTTGCGGAATAGCGCCAGATTGAGAAGGCCGTTGGTCTGCGCCGTCAGGGGCAGCAGGCACACCAGGATTTCCGTGCGCGCCAGAAACGGATCGAGGCCGGCGTCGCCGTGAAACGATTCGATGCCGGAAACGGATTTCGCGGTCCGGCTCCAGCCCGCGACCTTGAAGCCGAGCCGGGCCAGCACCTCCGCAGCCTCGCCGCCGATCACGCCCATTCCCATGATGCCGACCGCGACCTGATCCGACGACGGATGCTTCTGCTCTCTCCAGACACGCTCGCGCTGCTGAGCCGCATAAGCCGCCGAACGGTTGTGGTGCGCCAGCACATGCAGCACCACATAGCCGACCACGCGCTTGGTGAGATCGGGATGCGCGGCGCGGGCGAGCGGCAAACGGGGGAGCGCCGGATCGGTCAGCAGCGCATCGACGCCGGCGCCGATGTTGAGGATCGCCTTGAGGTTCGGCAGCGTGGCGAGCAGACCCTGCGGCGGCCGCCAGACGAAGGCATAGGCGATGTCGGCCTTGTCGCCGATCGCGGCCGGCCAGATGCGTAGATCGCGGCCCGCGGCGCGCGCCTTCAGCAACGGAATCCACTGCTCGGCCTGCGTGCCGTCGATCGCAACCAGGATGGCGTTCTTGGCCATGCCTTGCCGGTGCGGCGCTACTGCGCGACCACGGCGCCCGGCACGGCCTCGAGCGAGAAGGCGGCGGCGAACAGCGCGCGGGTGTATTCGCTCTGCGGATTCTTGAACACCTCGGCGGCGGGGCCGGTTTCCACCACCTTGCCGTTCCGCATCACCACGAGGCGGCTCGCCAGCGCCGACACCACCTTGAGGTCATGCGAGATGAACAGGTAGGTCAGCTTGCGGCGCTTCTGGATATCGCGAAGCAGATCGACGATCTGGGCCTGGATCAGCATGTCGAGCGCGGAGGTGGGCTCGTCGAGCACCACAAAGTCCGGCTCGAGCACGACGGCGCGCGCGATCGCGATGCGTTGGCGCTGGCCGCCGGAGAATTCGTGCGGATAGCGGAACCGCGTGGCGGGATCGAGGCCGACGTCGTTGAGCGCGACAAGCACGCGGCGATCGCGCTCCGCCGCCGTCATCTTCGGATGATGAACGCCAAGCCCCTCGGAAATGATGTCGGCCACCGACATGCGCGGCGACAGCGACCCATACGGATCCTGAAACACCATCTGCATGTTGCGGCGGAACGGCCGCATTTCCTTGAACTGCAGGCCCTGCACGGTCTTGCCCATGAACACGATCGGGCCGTCCGAGGCGATCAGGCGCATGATGGCGAGGCCGAGCGTGGTCTTGCCGGAGCCGGATTCGCCGACCACGCCAAGCGTCTCGCCTTCGCGAACCTCGACGCTGACGCCATCCACCGCCTTGATGTGGCCGACCACCTTGCGCATCAGTCCGCGCCGCACCGGGAACCAGACCTTGAGGTTGTCGGTCTTGATGACGACCGGGGCCGCATCGTTGAGCGGCGGCGCGATGCCCTTCGGCTCGGCGGCGAGCAACGCGCGCGTGTAGGGATGCGCGGGCGCGGTGTAGATCTGCTCCACCGGGCCCTGCTCGACGATCTTGCCCTTGCTCATCACGCAGACGCGGTCGGCGATCTTCCGCACAATGCCAAGATCATGCGTGATGTACAGCATCGCCATGCCGTGGCGGGTTTGTATTTCCTTGAGAAGCCGCAGAATTTGCGCCTGCACCGTCACGTCGAGCGCGGTGGTGGGCTCGTCGGCGATCAGCAGGTCGGGCTCGTTGGCGAGCGCCATCGCGATCATCACGCGCTGCCGCTGGCCGCCCGACAACTGGTGCGGATAGCTCTTGAGGCGGCCGGCCGGATCGGGAATGCCGACCTGGCTCAGCAGATCTAGGATGCGCGCCTGCGCAGCCGTGCCGGTGATGCCCTGGTGCAAGTCGAGAATCTCGGCGATCTGCCGCTCAATGGTGTGGAGCGGATTGAGCGAGGTCATCGGCTCCTGGAAGATGATGGTGATGTCGTTGCCGCGCACATGACGGATTTCGTTCTCCGACATGCCGAGTAGCTCTTTGCCCTTGAATAGAATTTTGCCGGAGGGATGGCTCGCCGACGGATAGGGCAGCAGCTTCATCACCGAAAGCGCGGTGGTCGATTTGCCCGAGCCGGACTCGCCGACCAGCGCAACGGTCTCGCGCTTCTTGATGTCGAAGGAAATCCGGTCGACGGCCAGCGTCTCACGGCCGCCCTGCGAGAAGGCAATGGAGAGGTCTTCGACGGTGAGCAGCGTTTCTTCGGCCATAGGGCTCACCTGAATGCCTTGCGCGGATCGAAGGCGTCACGCACGGCCTCGCCGACGAAGATCAGCAGCGACAGCATGATGGCCACGGAGAAGAACCCCGCGAGGCTGAGCCACGGCGCCTGGATGTTGGACTTGCCCTGCGACAGCAATTCGCCGAGCGACGGCGAGCCGGGCGGCAGGCCGAAGCCCAGGAAGTCGAGCGCGGTCAGCGTCATGATCGACGACGACAGGATGAACGGCAGGAAGGTCAGCGTCGCCACCATCGCGTTCGGCAGCAGGTGGCGGAACATGATGACGGCGTTGGACACGCCGAGCGCGCGCGCAGCCTGGATATACTCGAAGTTGCGGCCGCGAAGGAACTCGGCCCGCACCAGGCCGACCAGCGACACCCATGAGAACAGCAGAAGAATGCCGAGCAGCACGAAGAAGCCCGGTACAAGCACCGAGGAAATGATCAGAAGAAGATACAGCGAGGGCACTGAGGTCCAGATTTCGATCACGCGCTGGAACAGCAGATCGGTCCAGCCGCCGAAGTAACCCTGCACCGCGCCTGCGAAAATCCCGATGATCGACGAGACGATGGTCAGCGTCAGCCCGAACAGAACCGAAATGCGGAAGCCGTAGATCAGACGCGCCACCACGTCGCGTCCCACGTCGTCGGTGCCGAACCAGTTGTATTCGAGGTCGCTGCAGCTCTTGAGGCCCTTCTTCTTGACCACCGCCATGCACTGCGCCTCGGTCAGCGACCAGGTCGGCGCCGATGGCGCCGGCGTCGGCAGATCGAGGTTGATGGTGTCATAGGAAAAGCGAACCGGCGTCCACCAGATGCTGCCGCCCTTCTCGGCGATGAGCTTCTGCATATAGCCGCCGCGATAGTCCGCCGCGGTTTCGAACTCCCCGCCGAAGTCCGTTTCGGAGTAGGTCACGACGGCCGGAAAATACAGCCGCCCGTCGTGCCGGATCATGAACGGCTTGTCGTTGGCGATGAACTCGGCGAACAGCGACACGAAGAACAGCACCAGGAACAGCCAGAACGACCAGTAGCCGCGGCGGTTGCTTTTGAAGTTCTCCCACCGCCGCTTGTTGATCGGCGACAGCACGATGCGCCTGCGCTCCGGCGGCACAACGGCACCGAGCGGCGACACCGACGATGTTTCGTCGATCTTTTCCGACAGCTCCCGGCCAACTTCGGCCTTTGCGTCCACCTCAGACCTCCCGCGTCTCGAAATCGATGCGCGGATCGATCCACGTATAGGTGAGGTCCGAGATCAAATTCACCACCAGTCCGATCAAGGCGAAGATATAGAGCGTGGCGAACACCACGGGATAGTCGCGGTTGAGCACGCTTTCGAAACCGAGCAGGCCCAGACCGTCGAGCGAAAAGATCGTCTCGATCAGCAATGAGCCGGAGAAGAATGCGTGCACGAACGCCGAGGGGAAGCCCGCGATCACGATCAGCATCGCGTTGCGGAACACATGGCCGTACAGCGTCTGCCGCGAGGTGCAGCCCTTGGCGCGCGCGGTCAGCACGTACTGCTTGCGGATCTCGTCGAGGAACGAGTTCTTGGTGAGCAGCGACATGGTGGCGAACGCGCCCAGCACCATGGCGGTCAGCGGAAGCGCGAGGTGCCAGAAGTAATCTGTGATCTTGGCGTACCAGGGCAGCGTGGCCCAGTTCTCCGATGTCAGGCCGCGCAACGGGAACCAGTCCAGATAGGAGCCGCCGGCGAACACGATGATCAGCAGGATCGCGAACAGGAAGCCCGGAATGGCGTAGCCGATGATGATGACGCCCGAGGTCCAGACGTCGAACCGCGAGCCGTCCGACACCGCCTTGCGGATGCCGAGCGGGATCGAGATCAGATAGGTGAACAGCGTCATCCAGATGCCGAGCGACATCGACACCGGCAGCTTCTCCTTGACCAGCTCCATCACGTTGGTGTCGCGGAAATAGCTCTTGCCGAAATCGAACCGCAGGTAGTTCCAAAGCATCAGCAGGAAGCGCTCGTGGGCCGGCTTGTCGAAGCCGAACTGCACCTCAAGCTTCTTGATGAAGTCAGGGTCCAGACCCTGGGCGCCGCGGTATTTGGACGTGGTGGTATCGATCTGCGAACCGCCCTGGGCGCCGCCCCGGGTGCCGAAGTCGCCGCCCCCGCCCGAACCCGGAATGCGGGAACCCGCGCCGGTGTCGGCGCCGGAGAGCTGGGCGATCACCCGCTCGATCGGGCCGCCAGGGGCGAACTGCACCACCACGAAGGAAATGAGCATGATACCAAGCAGGGTCGGGATCATGAACAGCAGGCGGCGGACGATATAAGCGCTCATGGCTGAAGCAGACTATCCGGTTTCGGGGAGCATCCTGGATCGCAAGGATGACGGAGTGACGGCGGACGCGCCAGCACCTTAACCTCTCTGTGAGGACTTCGCCGCCTTCTCGGGGTCATACCACCAGGTTTCAAGCACGCCCCGGGCATATCGAGGCTTGGCGGACGGGCGGCCGAACACGTCCCAGTAGGCGATCCAATGCGAGGCCTTGTACCAGTGGGGGATCCAATAGCGGCCGGCTCGGATCAGCCGGTCCAGCGCCCGGCAGGCGGTGTTGAGCTGGGCGCGGCTTTCGGCCGCAATCACCTTCTCGATCATGGCGTCGATCGCCGGATCGACGATGCCGGCCAGGTTCTGCGAGCCTTTGAGACCGGCTGCCTGTGATGAGAAATAAGATCGCAGCGAATCCCCCGGCGTCGCCGAGAACCCGAACCGCTGGATCACCACGTCGTAGTCGAAATCGTTGCGGCGGTTCTGCATCTGAACCGGATCGACGATCCGGATGGTGGCATCGATGCCGAGCGTGTTGAGGTTCTTGATGAAAGGCATGTGGTGCGGCTGAAACGTCGGCTCCTCGATCAGGAATTCGATGGTGAGCCGTTCGCCGTTCGGGCCGATGCGCTTGCCGTCCTTGATAACGTAGCCCGCTTCGTTGAGGAGATGCCCGCCCCGGCGCAGCAGCGTGCGATCGGCGCCGGAGCCGTCCGAGACCGGCGGCACGAACGGCTCGCCAAACACCTCGTCCGGCACCTTGCCACGGAAGGGCTCCAACAGCGCCAGTTCCTCGGGACTGGGCTTGCCATGCGCCATCATTTCCGAATTCTGGAACACGGAGTGCGTGCGGTCGTAAGACCCGTACATGATGTGCTTGTTGGTCCATTCGAAATCGAACGCAAAGGCCAGCGCCTCGCGGAATTTCGGATGCTTGAATTTCGGCAAGCGCGTGTTGAGGAACCAGCCCTGCGCCCCTGACGGCGTGTCGTCGGCGATCACTTCGCGCTTCACCCGCTTATCCTTGATCGCGGGGAAATCGTATCGCGTCGCCCAGATGCGCGAGGTGAATTCTTCGCGGAACAGATAGCTGCGCCCGGTGAATCCTTCGAACGCCACGTCGCGGTCGCGGTAATATTCGAACCGCACGGCATCGAAGTTGTAATGACCGCGCGATACCGGAAGGTCGGTGCCCCACCAGTCCTTTTGGCGCTGGTATTCGATGTAGCGGCCGGGCTCGAAGCGGCCGACCTTGTAGGGCCCGCCGCCGAGCGGCACGTCGAGCGTGGTCTCGTCGAACGGCCGGGCGGTATAGTACGCCCTTGAGAACACCGGCAGCCCCGCCGCGAACAGCGGCACGTCGCGGGCACGCTCGGGCTTGAAGCGCAGCACCACCGTTGCGTCATCGGCGGCCTCGGCGCCGATGAAATCCCGCAGCAATTGGGTGATGATCGGGTGGCCCTTCTCCTTCAGAACACCGAGCGAGAACGCGACATCGTGCGCGGTCATCCGAGTGCCGTCGTGGAATTTCGCCTCGGGCCGCATCAGGAAACGGTAGCTCTGACCGTCCGGAGAAATCCGCACCGCACGCGCAGCCAGCCCGTAGATGGCGTCGGGCTCGTCGCTGGCGCGCACCATCAAACTCGCAAACGTCAGCTCCATGCCCTGCGCCGCGTCGCCGCGCAGGATGTAGCTGTTGAGCGAGTTGAAGGTAAGGAAGGCTTGATTGTACTGCCGGCTCGGGCCGACTTGCGAGAACAGGCCGCCCTTGGGCGCTTTCGGGTCGGCGTAGTCGAAATGGCTGAAGTCCGCCGGATACTTCAGCTCGCCGAACGACGACATGCCGTGGCGCTCGGCCTCGGCTGCGGTTTGAGCCGCGGCTTCAAAGCCCGCCGCACCGGCCGCCGCGGCGCCCGCGCCGATGATCAGAACATCACGGCGCGAGGGCTGCCTCACGAACGATTACCGGCCTTCTCGGCCTTTTCCCTGTCCCACCACCAGATGGTCGGGAACGCGGAGAAGCCGTATTTCGGCATCGGATCGGGCCGGCTGAAGCGATTCCATCGCGCGCTGCGGACCTTGCCGTAGGTCCACTGCGGTACGACATAGTGGTTCCACAACAGCACGCGGTCCATCGCTTTGGTGGCAGCCACCAGCTCGTCGCGATTCTTGGCGAAGATCACGCGATCGATCAAGGCATCGACCGCCGGGTTCTTGATGCCCGCGAAATTCCGCGAGCCGGCCCGATCGGCGGCCTCGGTGCCCCAGTAGCCGCGCTGCTCGTTGCCGGGCGACAGCGACTGCCCCCACACCGACGTGATGACATCGTAATCCCATTGACGCAGCCGGTTTTCGTACTGCGCGTCATCGGCGATCCGCATGTTGACGGTGATGCCGAGGCGATCGAGGTTCGGCTTGTACGGTTCGACGAAGCGCACCGAATCCGGGCTCGAAAGCAGAAACTCCACCACCATCGGCTCGTTGGTCTTGACGTTGGTCAGGCGGCGGTTGCGGATTTCCCAGCCGGCCTCACGCAGCAGCCGAACGCCCTCGCGCAGGTTGGTGCGCACCGCGTCTTCGTTGCCGCCGACCGGATTCGTGAACGGCTGCGTGAACACCTCTGGGGGCACCTTGTCGCGCACCGTTTCAAGAATCGCGAGCTCCTGACCCTGCGGCAGATCGCGCGCAGCCAATTCCACGCCTTCGAAATAGCTGGCAATGCGCTTGTATTGGCCGAAGAAGATCTGCTTGTTCATCTCCTCGAAATCGAACGCGAAGTTGAACGCGCGCCGCACACGAGCATCTTTGAACTTGTCGCGCCGGCTGTTGAACACGAAAGCCTGCATCACGCCGGACGAATTGATCGGAAATTCCTCCAGCACGACGCGTTTGTCGCGCACCGCCGGGAAGTCGTAGGCGGTCGCCCAGTTCTTGGCGCTGTTCTCGCTGCGCCAGTCGGTCTGGTCGGCCTTGAAGGCTTCGAGCGCCACTGTGAAGTCGCGGAAATATTCGTAACGCAGTTCGTCGAAGTTATCGCGGCCGACGTTCACCGGCAGATCCTTGCCCCAGTAATCCTTGACGCGCTCGTAGGTGATGCTGCGGCCCGCGACGAAGCTCTTGATCTTGTAGGCGCCGCCGCCGAGCGGCGGCTCAAGCGTGGTCGCGCTGACGTCGCGCTTGCGGCCGTTGGCGTCGGTGCCTTCCCAAAAATGTTTGGGGATCACGTTGAGCTGGCCGACGATCTGCGGCAATTCGCGGTTGCCCGGCGCGTCGAACGTGAAGGTGATGTCGCGCTCGCCGGTCTTCTCCGCCTTCACGACATGGCGGTAGTAGGCCGAATACTGCGGGTGGTTCTTCTTGAAAGCGTCGAGCGAGAAGATCACGTCATCGACGGTGACCGGTTTGCCGTCGTGCCATTTTGCCTCGGCGCGCAGCCGGTAGGTCACCGAGGAATGATCGTCCGGGTGGCTGACCGATTCGGCGAGCAGCCCGTATTCGGTGGACACCTCATCGAGCGCCGGCGCCATGAGCGTGTCGTAGAGCTGGTTGATGCCCGCGGCCAGCGAGCCTTTGACGCCGCCCGGCACCATGTTGAAATTATCGAACGTGCCGAATGCGTTCAGCCGCGCAGCGCCGGCCTTGGGGGCGCTGACATTGACGTAGTCGAAGTTCTTGAAGCCTTCGGGGTATTTCAGGTCGCCGAACAGCGACAGGCCGTGCCGCCAGGTCCGCTCCTGAGCCAATGCGCCTTGGGCCAGCGCGCCTTGCGGCGGAGCGCCAAGGGTGCCGATGGCGGGCGTCGCAAGGGCGGCAGCGCCGGTGCGCAAGAGGGCTCGGCGGGAGAGGCGCATAGGCAAAGCTCCGGGCGGTGTGGACTGCGTTTAGGCAAACACCGCTAAGAGCCGATTATGTCGGATTTTGAATGGTTCGCCAGCCGCAACGCGGCGTCCCACTTCAATTGTACGTGGTCTAAAGCGCCAAAACGCCGCGTCAGCGCTGCGCTAATTGTCCCGGCGCGGTCCCGGCGTCGGCCGCCTTCGGCAGCGGCGTGGGATTGTCGGATTTGGAATTGATGTACGTCAGCAGGTCCGCCCGTTCGGTGGCGCGCGGAACGCCGTTGAAGGTCATCGTGGTGCCCGGCACAAAACCCTTGGGGTTCAGAACGAACGCGTTGAGATCGTCGATCGTCCAGTTGCCGCCCTTGCCCTTCATCCCAGCCGAATAGTTGAAGCCCGCGACCGACGCCTTGGCGCGGCCCACGATGCCGTAGAGGTTCGGGCCGACCCGGTTGGGCTCGCCCTTGCCGAAGGTATGGCAAGCGACGCACTTCTTGGCCGAGGCCTCGCCACGGCCCATGTCGGCGGCGGCAAACAGCTTGGCGATCGGCTCCTCGGGAGCAGCCGGCGCACCGGGCTTGCCGGCCGGGGCCGCCTCCTGAACCACGATGTCGTAGCCGGGCTTGGCCGGCTTGTGCGGGGCAAACAGCGCGTTGGCCGTGATGTTGAGCGACAGAAGCACGAGGCAGCAGCCGAGCACCGCACCCATCACTTTGTTCAGTTCAAAGGAATCCATCGCGGCTCGGCTCCAGCTACCAAAAGCGTTATTCGGCTGGCCCACGGGGAACCCCGCGGCGGCGCAGGAATACCCGGTTTTCCTCGCCCCTGGCAACCCGTATAACGCCCTGCGACATCCCTTCAAACACCAGAGCCGGGGCGGGACATGGCCGATGACGTCCTGATCTTGATCCCGGCCCGCATGGCCTCGACCCGCCTGCCCGGCAAGCCGCTGGCGGACATCGCAGGCCTGCCGATGATCGTTCATGTGCTGCGGCGCGCCGAGGAGGCCCGCATCGGCACGGTGGCGGTGGCGACCGATTCCGAGGCGGTCGCCACGGCTGTGGAAAAGGCCGGCGGCCGCGCCGTGATGACGCGGGCCGACCACGTTTCGGGTTCCGACCGGATCTTCGAGGCGCTCCAACAGATCGACCCGCAGGGCCGCGCCGGGATCGTCGTCAACGTGCAGGGCGACCTGCCGACCCTGGCGCCGGGCGACCTGAAGGCCGCACTCGCGCCGCTCGCCGATCCCGCGGTCGATATCGCGACGCTGGCCGCGGAGATCACCAAGGCCGGCGAGCGCGACAATCCGAATGTGGTCAAGCTGGTGGGGTCGCAGGTTTGGCCCGGACGGTTGCGCGCGCTCTACTTCACCCGCGCCATCGCGCCCACCGGCGACGGCCCGCTCTATCATCACATCGGGCTTTATGCGTATCGCCGCGACGCGCTGGCGCGCTTCGTCAAGCTGCCGCCCTCGCCGCTCGAATTGCGCGAGCGGCTGGAGCAGTTGCGCGCGCTGGAAGCGGGCATGCGGATCGACGCGACGATCGTGAGCAGCGTGCCGCTCGGCGTCGATACGCCGGAGGATCTCGAAACCGCGCGCGCCGTGCTGGGCGGGCGTTGACTCGAACAGTGCAGTGGGCGAAACCGGGCCATGGCAAAGATGAAAGTCGCGTTCCAGGGTGAGCCTGGCGCCAATTCGCATCTCGCGATCCGCGAGGCCTATCCGGATGCCGAAGCGCTGGCGTGCGCAACCTTCGAGGATGCGTTCACCGCGATTTCGTCAGGCGACGCCGCGCTCGGCATGATCCCGGTGGAGAATTCGGTGGCCGGCCGCGTTGCCGACATCCACCACCTGATGCCGGACTCCAACCTTCACATCGTCGGCGAGCACTTCATGCCCGTGCGGCACCAGTTGCTGGCGCCGAAGGGCGCAACCGTGAAGGACATCCGGACGGTCGAGAGCCACGTCCACGCGCTCGGCCAGTGCCGCAAGGTGATCCGCCGGCTCGGAATCCGGCCGATCGTCGCAGCCGACACCGCGGGCTCCGCGCGCATCGTGGCCGAGGCCGGCGACAAGTCGCGCGCCGCGATCGCCACGCGACTCGCTGCGGAAATCTACGGACTCGATATCCTTGAGGAAAACGTCGAGGACGAAGCGCACAACACCACGCGCTTCATCGTGCTATCGCGCGAAAAGAAGTGGGCGACGCGCGGCAAGAGCAAGGTCATCACGACATTCGTGTTCCGGGTCAAGAACGTGCCGGCTGCGCTCTACAAGGCGCTGGGTGGTTTCGCCACCAACGGCATCAACATGACCAAGCTCGAAAGCTACATGATCGAAGGTAATTTCTTTGCCACGCAGTTCTACGCCGACGTCGAGGGCCATCCCGACGACCGCGGGCTGGTGTTCGCGCTCGAAGAGCTTTCGTTTTTCTGCAAGGAGCTGAAGGTGCTCGGAGTCTATCCCGCGCACGAGTTCCGCGAAGCGTTCGAGGAAGTGAAGGATTAGTTTTTTTTATGAAGACCAAGGCCAACGGCGTCACGTTCAACACCGAGGTCTCCGGCCCCGAGGGCGCGCCCTGGCTGATCTTTTCGAATTCGCTCGCCACCGATCTGCACATGTGGGACCAGACCGCGAAGGACCTCTCGTCCACCCACCGCGTGCTGCGCTACGACCAGCGCGGCCACGGCCAGACCGACGCGCCGGCCGGCCGCTACACGTTCGACATCCTGATCGCCGACATCATCGGTCTGATGGATGTACTCGGCATCCGGACGGCGAACTGGTGCGGCATCTCGATGGGTGGCGCCACCGCGATGGGCGCGGTGCAGAAGCATCCCGGCCGGTTCGACCGGCTGGCGATCTGCGACACCACAGGGCAATCGACACCGGCGAGTTCGCAGCAGTGGGAGGCGCGCATGGCGAACGCGCAGACGAACGGCATGCAGGCCGAGGTCGAGCCCACCATCACCCGCTGGTTTCCGCCGGAGACAGTCAAGGCAAACCCGCCGTATCTCGACGTGCTGCGCAAGATGATCCTGGCGACGCCGGTCAACGGATTCGCCGGCTGCGCCGCGGCGCTCGCCAACCACGACTATCGCACCGGGATGCGGAGCGTGAAGAATCCGGTGCTGTATCTCTGCGGTGAGAAGGACGGCAACAACACCGCCGTGATGCGCACGATGCAGCAGGAATTTCCGGCGTCGAAGTATGTCGAACTGCCCGGCGCGGGGCATATCTCCAACCTGGATCGGCCGGCGCTGTTCACCAAGGCGCTGCGGGATTTCTTCGCAGCGTAATCGCTCTGGCCGCTACTTATGCAGAAAGCGCGGGGTGCGGCCGTGGCCCTTGGCCCAGACGGCCAGGTCATCGCGCTCGATTTCCGTGCGCCAGCTTGGATTGGCGCGCTCGCGCTCACGAAATTTGGCGTCGCCCATCTGGGGGCTGACCGGCAGCTCGCCGCGCTTGATGGCATCCATCATCGCGTGCGTCCACGCCAGCGTTTCCTGCGAAGCCTGGGAACCCGGCTCGATGTCGCACCACAGGCGCGACGCATCGGAGATTCTGAAGCGCGCAACCAATTGCCACGCCACGCTCGGCATGGATTTCGATTCGCTTGGGACAAAGCTTGAGACGCCATCGGCCTTGAAATTCAAAATGACGAGCAACGCCGCATAGGTGCAAACGACAGCGGCCAGGGTGCAGCACCCGGCGGCTAGAGCGATCGGGACAGCCACATCGAGAAAGACCGACCAGGCGGCGGACGAAACAGCCAATGCCACGCCGATCGCGAGCACGGCCCTGCCCGGCACGATGGCCGTGCTGCCGGCAAAGGTTCTGGCGAGGAGGCCTTGCGAGGACGCCTGGGGCGTCAACTGAGACGGTGAGGGTGTCTGACGATTGCCGACGTTCGCAACCAGGCTGCTAGGGGCAGACTCTTGAATCGTCATGCTTGCTTTGACCATCCGCTTGCAGAAGGAGGGTTGGTGTTCGGCTCATATGAAGGTCGAACACATTGAGAGCCTCGCCTCTACTGGCGCACGGCCTCCGCACACAGGTTTTTTATCCGGCGCGAATGAGCGCCGGGGCTCGGACGTTCCTACAGCATCCCCAGCGGCTGATGCTTTTTCGGCGGCGCAAAGGCACGGTCGAGCGCGGCAAGAGCTGCTTCATCCAGCGAGACATCGAGCGCCGCGATGTTCTCCCGCACATGCGCCAGGTTCGTCGCTTTGGGGATGGCGATGACGCCGTCCTGAGCCAACAGCCAAGCCAGCGCGACCTGCGCGGGCGTCGCTCCCACTGTCTTGGCCACCTTGGCGAGTTCGGGGTTCTTGAGCATCCGCCCCTGCTCGATCGGCGAATAGGCCATGACCGGCATGCCATGCTCGCGGCAGAGCGGAGCGAGGTCGAACTCGATGCCGCGCCGGGTCAGGTTGTAGAGCACCTGGTTGCTTGAGCAGCCCTCGCCGCGGCCGCCGGACAGCGCGAGCAGATCGACCATGTCGTCCATGTCGAAGTTGCTGACACCCCAGTGGCGGATCTTGCCCTGCTCCGTCAGGGCGGCGAACGCATCCACCGTCTCCGCCAGCGGCGTGCTGTCGCGCCAGTGCAGCAGATAGAGATCGATGCGGTCGGTGGCGAGCCGCTTCAAGCTGCGCTCGCAGGCCGCGATGGTGTTGCGGCGGCTGGCGTTCGACGGCAGCACCTTGCTGACAATGAACATCTCGTCGCGGCGCGTTCCGACCGCCTCGGCGACGACCTCCTCGGCGCCGCCATCGCCATACATCTCCGCCGTGTCGATCAGCGTGACGCCGAGCTCGATGCCGAGCTGGAGCGCCGCGACCTCGTCCTTGCGGCGGCGGGCGTCCTCACCCATCCGCCAGGTGCCGAGCCCGAACACCGGCACGGCCTCGCCGGACGGCAGCTTGGTGGTTGGGATCGCCCGCCCCGCCATCGTCAGATCGTCTGGTTGTACGCGCCGACCTCGGGATGTGTGCGCAGCACCGCATCCACCGCCTTGAACATCTCGCGCATGCGCGCCTCCGACACCGGGCTCTCGACCACCACCACCAGCTCGGGCTTGTTGGATGAGGCGCGCAGCAGTCCCCAGGTGCCGTCCTCGACCGTGACGCGAACGCCGTTGACGGTGACGAGATCGCGGATCGGCTGGCCGATCACTTTGTCGCCCTTCCGTTGCGCCGCCTCGAAGTGTTTCACCACCTGCTCGACGATGCCGTACTTCTTCTCGTCATCGCAGTGCGGCGACATGGTCGGCGAGCCCCAGGTCTTGGGCAGCGCATCCTTGAGCTGCGACATCGTCTTGCCGGGGCTGCGGTCCATCATGTCGCAGATCGCCAATGCCGAAACCAAACCGTCGTCGTAGCCGCGGCCGAACGGCTTGTTGAAGAAATAGTGGCCGGACTTCTCGAAGCCCGCCAGCGCGCCAAGCTCGTGGGTACGGCGCTTCATGTAGGAATGGCCGGTCTTCCAGTAGTCGGCCTTCACGCCATTCTTCTGCAGCACCGGATCGGTGACGTAGAGCCCGGTCGACTTCACATCGACCACGAAGGTCGAACCCGGATGCAGCGTGGACATGTCGCGCGCCAGCATGACGCCGACCTTATCGGCGAAGATTTCCTCACCACGATCGTCCACCACGCCACAGCGATCGCCGTCGCCATCGAAGCCGAGCCCGACGTCCGCTTGGGTAGCGAGCACCTCGTCGCGCATGGCATGGAGCATTTCCATGTCTTCGGGATTCGGATTGTACTTCGGGAACGTGTGATCGAGCTCGCAGTCGAGCCGCACCACCTCGCAGCCGATCGCCTCCAGCACCTGCGGCGCGAATGCGCCGGCGGTGCCATTGCCGCAGGCGCAGACCACCTTGAGCTTGCGCTTGAGCTTCGGCCGGCTGGTCAGATCGGCGATGTAGCGCGCCGGGAAATTCTCGACGAAGCGGTACGAGCCGCCACCTTCCAACTTGAAGCGCGCGTTGAGCACGATCTCCTTGAGCCGCGTCATCTCATCGGGGCCGAAGGTGAGCGGGCGGTTGGCGCCCATCTTCACGCCGGTCCAGCCGTTGTCGTTGTGCGAAGCGGTGACCATCGCCACGCACGGCACGTCGAGATCGAACTGCGCGAAATACGCCATCGGCGTCATCGCCAGCCCGATGTCGTGCACCTTCACGCCGGCCGCCAGCAGACCCGAGATCAGCGAATACTTCACCGACGAGGAATAGCCGCGGAAGTCATGGCCGGTGACGATCTCGGGCTTCACGCCCAGTTCCCGCATTAGCGTGCCGAGCCCCATGCCCAGGGCCTGCACGCCCATCAGGTTGATTTCCTTGTTGAGCAGCCAGCGCGCGTCGTACTCGCGGAAGCCGGTGGGCTTCACCAGCGGCTCGGACTCGTAGGCATAGGTGTTGGGAGTCAGCGCGGATTTGGGCTTGGGGAACATCGAATCTCCGGATCGGTTGCCGGAGCAATAGCGGAAATGGCGCAACGAGTCATTCCGGGGCGCGAGCGTAAGCGAGCGAACCCGAAAAAATTTACTGCTCCAGGACCAGCCGGCCCTTTTCGTGGGTCCATTTTACCCGCGAGAGGAACGACATGCCGAGCAGATTGGTGCCAAGCCCCTCGTCCGGCATCACGAACGCCATGACGTCGCGAACCATGATGCCGTTGACCTCGACGCGGTTGAGCATGACCGGGGCCGCCTTGACCACGCCATTGGCGGTGCTGGCCCTGGCGGTGTAGTCGCGCACCGCTGGATGAATGCCGAGCTTGGCCGCCGCGCTTTCGCGCAGCGCGATCACCGAGGCGCCGGTATCGACCATGAACTCCACCGCGCGGCCATCAACCCGCGCATCGACCTGGAAGTGACCGCGCCCGTCGCTCTGCAGCGTCACCGTGCGGCCCGAAGCCGGATTGGATTGCGGCGTAGGCGCCGCCTTCGCGGTCGTCATGATCGCCGGCCTGCCGGCCTTGTTCCATTTTTCAAGCTGCTGCGACGCGACGGTGGCCACCGCCGCAATAATGCAGAGGAAGATTAGGACTGCCCGCATCTCCTGACCCCATTTTACCGGGGCACCACAGCATGCCGGCCATCAACACCGTACTAACGGCGGACGATTGCACCGCGGGTTTGCCGGAGACGGTCACCGGGCGTTTAAAAAAATCGATTCAAATTGAATAAAAGAAAAGGCCCCATCCAGGATGGGGCCTTTTGACAGTCCACGTAGCGGAAACCGGAGCTTAGTTCAGGGCGTTCTGCACGCTCGTGAACGTGGTCTTGAGCTTGGAGCCCATGCCCTGCACCACCGCGATGATGGCGACGGAGATGCCGGCGGCGATCAGGCCGTATTCGATGGCGGTCGCGCCGCTCTCGTCGGCAACGAACTTGGCGAACAGACTCTTCATGACGAACTTCCCTGATTGGTGGATGACCGAGGCGCCACCATCGCCGCCAACGCTAAAATTCGCGTCAAGAGACGTGACTAATGAAGACTAAAATTGAGCCCTTAAGTTCCACGCGGCTTGGCCCGGCGGGTGGCTGGAGCCGCGAGCGGATTGTCCGGCCACGGATGGCGGGGATAGCGGCCCTTCAGTTCGGTCTTCACCGCGGCGTAGGAGCCGCGCCAGAAGCCCGGCAAATCGCGGGTGACCTGCACCGGCCGGTGCGCCGGCGACAGCAACTCGACGACCAGGGGAACCTTGCCGCCCGCAATGGACGGGTGGCGATCGAGCCCGAACAATTCCTGGACCCGGATCGAAAGCTTCGGTCCGTCCTCGAATTCGTAATCGATCGGCACCGCGGAACCGGACGGCGCGATGAAATGGGTCGGCGCCTCGGCTTCGAGCCGGCGCTTCATGTTCCAGGGAACGAGCGCCTGCAGCGCGCCAGTGAACTCGTCGGCGGAAATTTCCGCGAGCGATGTCTTGCCCAAGACAAGCGCCACCAGCCATTCGGCGGAACCTGCCGCAAGCCCAGCATCCGACAAGTCGGGCCACTCCCCGCCTTCGGCGCGATGAAGAAACATCGCGCGGTCGCGCCACTGGCTGAGCGGCTTCGTCCACGGCAGGCGGCCGACGCCGAGCCGCACAATACCGCCGGCAAGCAGGCGCGCATTCGCTTCGCTGGGAGCGACACGCATGGTCTGCTCCGACAGTGCCAGCGCACCGAGCCGCTGGCTGCGGCGGCCGCGCAGGCCGGTGGATGCCGCATCGAACGTCACATCCTCGCGGCTCTCGATCTTGTCCGCGAAGCGCGCCTCGATCTCCTTCAGCGTGATGGGGGCCGCCAGCAGCACGCGACTCTGCGCCGCGCTGCCGGTCAGTTCGGCTATGGTGAGAAACGGCTCGCGCGACAATGCTGATTTCGGATCGACGTTGCCGCCACGCCCGTTCGCCAGCAAGAACGCGCCGCCCGCGCCGCGGCTCTTGGCGATGCGGTCGGGATAGGCCAGCGACAGGATTTGCCCAGTCGACATCGGCTCACGCGGCGCACTCGGTGCGTTCCCTCCCCCCTTGAGGGGGAGGGCTAGGGAGGGGGGTGATTGATTGAGCGCAGAGTTTGACGACCCCCCTCCCCCTCCCTCCCCCTCAAGGGGGGAGGGAGCAGACCGTGCGTGTATCGAAGACTGAAATTCCACACTATCAGCCCAGCGCTTCGCCATCCGCCGCGCATCCTCGCCGCGGCGGGACCGGTCGCGGCGAAACATGTCGAGCCGGTGCGTGAGATCGACGTCATCGCCGCCGAGACCGCGCTCCGACAATATCGCAGCGATGTCGGCGGCGCGGCCACCCGACCCTTCGGCGGCGGCGTCCACCACCATCCGCGCCAAGCGTGGCGGCAGAGGCAGCGCGCGCAGCCGTTTTCCTTCGTCGGTGATGCGGCCGTCACGATCGATGGCCCCCAACTCCAGCAGCAGCGCCCTCGCCTCGGTCAGCGCGCCGGACGGCGGCGGATCGAGAAAGGCGAGCCTGCCCGGATCGGCCACGCCCCAATGCGCCAGGTCGAGCATCATTCCGGACAGGTCGGCGGCGAGCATTTCCGGCCGCGCATAGGGTTCGAGCGCAGCGGTCTGCGGCTCGTCCCACAGCCTGTAGCAGACGCCGGGCTCAGTGCGGCCGGCGCGGCCACGGCGCTGATCGGCGGCGGCGCGCGACACCCGCACGGTCTCCAGCCGCGTCAGTCCGACATCCGGCTCGTAGCGCGGCACCCGGGCCAGGCCGCTGTCGATCACGATGCGAACGCCCTGAATGGTCAGCGAGGTTTCGGCGATCGAGGTCGCCAGCACCACCTTGCGCTTGCCGGGCGGCGCCGGCGCGATGGCGCGGTCCTGCACCTGCGCATCGAGCGCGCCGTACAGCGTCACCACATCGACGGCGGGATCGCTCACGCGCTCCCTGAGCAACGTCTCGGTGCGCCGGATTTCTGCGGCACCGGGCAAAAACGCCAGCACGGAGCCTGGATCGGCGCGCAGCGCCCGCGTCACCGCATCCGCCATCTGCTGCTCGATGTGCGCCCGCTGATCGCGGCCGAGATAGCGCGTCTCGACATCGAACGCGCGGCCCGCGCTTTCGATCACCGGCGCACCGCCGAGCAGCTTCGCGACCCGCACGCCATCGAGCGTTGCCGACATCACCAGCAGTTTGAGATCGTCACGCAGGCCCTGCTGTGCATCGCGGCCGAGCGCCAGCGCCAGATCGGCGTCGAGCGAACGCTCGTGGAATTCGTCGAGCAGGACGGCGGCGACGCCGTCGAGCGATGGATCGTCCAGGATCAGCCGCGTGAACACGCCTTCGGTCACCACCTCGATGCGGGTCTTGCGCGACACCTTGGAGCCGAAGCGGACCCGCAGACCGACCGTGTCGCCGACCTTCTCGCCGAGCGTGGCCGCCATCCGCTCCGCCGCGGCGCGGGCGGCAAGGCGGCGCGGCTCCAGCACCAGGATTTTCCGGTCGGCGATCCAGGGTTCGTCCAGCAGTACCAGCGGAACGCGCGTGGTCTTGCCTGCGCCGGGCGGCGCCACCAGCACGGCGGCGTTGCCCGCACGCAATGCCGCCGTGAGGGCGGGCAACGCCTCGTCGATGGGGAGTTGGGTGTCGAATTTCATCCCGAGCAACACGGGCCAACAATCACCGAGAAAACCCTTCATACACAAACGCGCCCTTGATCGCTTCCGCATCCCTTTCGCTTATGCCGGTGGCGCGCACAACGTCATACCAAGTTGCCCGTACCTGTTCGGTCATTTTGGACACGATCGTTTTTGCTTCATCGGGTTTAAGCAGAAACCGAGCATGCTGCGACAGAATGTTCTTAGCGTTTGCGAAGCGCCCTTGATCCCCGCACGCCATCGCCAGATCGCGGTGATCCTGCGCAATGACGGGAGAAGGCGTCAGGTCGTAAGCCGGGGAGAGCTTCCACTCGCGCTCCTTGGCGATCAGCGCATGATTGCGTGGGTGATCGTCGATATTGGAAATCAGGGCGTTAAAGCAAACGCGCATGAACAGCTCGCATACGTCCCGGGCAGGGTCGACGACGACGCGACGCATTTCTTCGGCCATGAGCATATAGGACCAGCGGGCGCGGGATTCCGGCGTCTCTTCGGACAACAGCAGGGTCAGGCTGCTGATCATCCGGGCGCGCGCATAGTCCTTGCCGGTCTTGAAGCGATCAAATCGCTTCACCAGCAGCACATCTTTTCCACCCACTTTCTCGATGCGACTCGTAGCGGCGCCGATGCCGCACTTCCCGGCAAGCACCAGCATGGCTTGCTCGACCCGCGCGTTATTCCAGCGATCGTCGGGGCGGTTGAATTTCGCGACCCATAATCCTTCATCGTCTTCGACAACGGTTTTCGGGCGTGCCCCGCCCATGGCGGTGCCGAACAGCAGCAGATCCTGCACCTGTACGGCATCTTCGTCGCGCTCGCGAAGATCATCTTGGACGAGCGCATCCGCAATGCGCTGGAGCTTTTCGAGTTCCAGCGTTTTGTTGAATTTTCGCCGCGGCGCGGGCGGCTCCTGCCCGAGCCCGAACCCAAGCGCGCCCGCGCGATCCTCGGCGGCTTCGAGGAGATAATCCAGTTCGCCCAAAGCGGGTTTGCCAGCGTACTTTTCAATGACTCGCCGGCCCCAATAATCGGGGCCGGCATCGCGCAGGGCACCGAACACGCCGCTGAGGCGGCCTGTCTCATAGGTCTTGCCGGAAAGTTTGAGTTCGATCGGATCGATCTCGACGGCGTCGTTTCTTGAAAGGTAGCTTCTGCCGTAGACAAACTGGCCGAGAGCGTTCCCGCGCCGGTCTTTCGTGAGGACAAAGCGTCCCGCCGTGACAGAGGCAGTTTGTCCCGGCAGCGTGATGTAGACGAAGCATTCCGTTGCGGAGTTTTTAGAATTCATTGTCGAGGCCTCCGCCTTTGCGCGCGCGGGAGCGTTCGTTCCCGGCTTCGTGCGACAAGCCTTCGCTGTCACGGCCGGGGTCCGCCAGTTCTTCGAAGGGGCCAAGTAAATTGTAGAGCCAGAGCAGCGCGGTATAGACGGCCACGCCAGTCGAGGGCTTGCCCTTCTCTGCATCCATGATGGCGCGCGGACCCGTGCCGATCCTTTCGGCTGCCTCCCCGATCGTGATCTTGCGGCGGATACGGGCCGTGCGCAGGTTCGCCCCAAGCTTTTTTAAGGCCTGTTCGACAGGGTAAGGAGGGGCATCCTGAAGTTTGTTTTTTGCGACCATATGCTTTTAAGAGCACCTTAAATGGGTTTATCTGCTCTCAAGAGCATATCACAAAACAAGGGGCGATGCAATCGAACTGCTCTTAAGAGCATTGTAATGGATATTAGATGCTCTTAAGAGCATAAAATTCCGAAATTAGGACAAGCCGCCCCAATTTACGCGCTCGTGGCCGGACAATTTACGCCTTGTGCCGGGCTTCAAGGGGAGAGGGCGCCGTAGCGCCACCGAATTATCTCTTCGCCGACGGCCGGCCGATGCTCTCATAGACAAAGCCGCGCTGCTCCATGTCCTCGGGCCGATAGATGTTGCGCAGATCGACCAGCACGGGCGACTTCATCGACCGCTTCAACTGGTCGAGGTCGAGCGCGCGGAACTGCTCCCACTCGGTCACGATGACGAGGGCGTCGGCCTGCTCCGCGCATTCATACGGGCCTTCGCAATAAGTGACATTGGTCAGCACCTGTTTGGCCTGCTCCATGCCGACCGGATCGTAGGCCTTCACATTGGCGCCCATGTCCTGCAGCGCGGTTATCAGGGGTATCGAAGGCGCATCGCGCATGTCGTCGGTGTTCGGCTTGAAGGTGAGCCCCAGCACCGCGACGGTCTTGCCGCGCAGCGAACCGCCGGCCGCGGCCAGAACCTTGCGCGCCATGGCGCGCTTGCGCGCGTCATTGATCGCCGCGACCGCCTCGATGATGCGCAGCGGCGCGTTGTGGTCCTGCCCGGTCTTGATCAGCGCCAGCGTGTCCTTGGGGAAGCACGAGCCGCCGTAGCCCGCGCCCGCATGCAGAAACTTGGAGCCGATGCGGTTGTCGAGGCCGATGCCGCGCGCCACTTGCTGAACGTCGGCGCCGACTTTCTCGCACAGGTCCGCGATCTCGTTGATGAAGGTGATCTTGGTCGCCAGGAATGCGTTGGCGGCATATTTGATCAGCTCGGCCGTGCGCCGGTCGGTGGTGAGGATCGGCGACGAATTCAGATAGAGCGGCCGGTAGAGTTCGTTCATCACCTGCTTGGCCTGCTCGTCGTCGGTGCCCACCACGATGCGGTCGGGCAGCTTGAAGTCGCGGATCGCCGCGCCTTCGCGCAGAAATTCCGGATTCGAGACCACCGCGAACGTCGCGTCGGGCCGCGCCTCACGGATGATGCGCTCGACCTCGTCGCCGGTGCCGACCGGGACGGTCGACTTCGTGATGATGGCGGCGTAGCCCGCGAGCGCCGAGGCGATCTCGCGCGCCGCTTCGTACACATAGGTCAGGTCGGCATGGCCGTCGCCGCGCCGCGACGGCGTCCCGACCGCGATGAAGACGGCCTGCGCCGCGGCCACCGGCTCCTTGAGTCCGGTGGTGAAGCTCAGGCGCCCGGCGCGGACGTTGGCATCGACCAGTTCCTTGAGCCCCGGCTCATAGATCGGCATCTCGCCGCGCTGAAGCGCCGCGATCTTGCCGGCGTCCTTATCGACGCAAATCACATGGTGACCGAAATCGGCGAAGCACGCCCCCGAAACGAGGCCGACATAGCCGGTGCCGATCATCGCGACGCGCATGGGAGCCCATGGTTGTGGTTAACAGATTACTCCGGAAACGGCCTCTTAGCAGAGGGCTCCGGGGCTGGCGAGGGCAGGACATCACAAACGTTTGTGGTCATGTAAACCCCGATGAAACCTTGCTTTGCGACAAGTGCGCGGATGGAGAGGGTCATGAACGCGCCGCACGCCGGGCGAATCGACTGGGTCGATTACGCCAAGGGCTTCTGCATCATCATGGTGGTGATGATGCATTCGACGCTCGGCGTCGAGGCCGCGGCCGGCCGCGAAGGCTGGATGCATTATCTGGTGGCGTTCGCCAAGCCGTTCCGCATGCCGGACTTCTTCCTGATCTCCGGGCTGTTTCTCGCCCGCGTCATCGACCGCGACTGGCGCACCTACCTCGACCGCAAGGTCGTGCACTTCGTCTATTTCTACGTGCTGTGGGTCACGATCCAGATCGGCATGAAGGCGCCGGGCGTCGCCGCCGAAGCGGCTGACGGCTGGGTCGAGGTCGTGCGATTCTACCTGACGGCCTTCATCGAGCCGTTTGGCACGCTGTGGTTCATCTATCTGCTGCCGGTGTTCTTCGTGGTCACCAAGCTGCTGCGCCGGGTGCCGCCGCTGGCGATTGTCCTGGTTGCGGCCGCGCTCGAAATCGCGCCGATCGACACCGGCTGGACGCTGATCGATGAGTTCGCCGGCCGCTACGTCTATTTCTTCGCCGGCTATTGGCTCGCGCCGCACATTTTCCGCTTCGCCGGCATGATGCTGGCACGGCCGGTCGCGGCGGGCGCGGGGCTGGCACTGTGGGCGGTACTCAACGGCATTCTGGTGTTCACGGGGTATGGCGATCTGCCGTTCATGTCGCTCGGCCTGGGCCTGCTCGGCGCCGGCGCCGTGGTCACCGCGGCCGCGCTGATGACACAGAGCGAACTTTGCAGCCCGCTGCGCTACCTCGGCGCCAATTCGATCGTCATCTACCTCGCCTTCTTTCTGGGCATGGCGGCGAGCCGCGTGGTGCTGCTCAAGACCGGCATCGTCACCGACATCGGAACCATCGCGCTGCTGGTGACCGCCGCGGGCGTGAGCGGCGCGCTGATCGTGTTCTGGCTGGTGCGGAACACGCCGCTGCGCTTCCTGTTCGAGCGCCCGGACTGGGCCAAGCTTGAGCGAAAGCGCGCCCCGGCGCTCCAGCCAGCGGAATAACTGGGATTGTCATGCCCGCGAAAGCGGGCATCCAGTAATCACTGATAGACCTCGGGTACTGGATCGCCCGCTTTCGCGGGCGACGACATTTTGCTGTTGGCTCGACCGCTGCTGATCGTTGCCAATCCCAGCCTCCAGGCCCACATTCGGGCCATGCCAGCACCCGCCAAGAAAGCCGAACCAGCCAAGGCTCCGGCCATTGCATCGGCCGCCTCCCGTCCGCTGAAGGCCGGCGACCACCTCTTCCTGGTGGATGGCTCGGGCTACATCTACCGCGCCTATCACGCGCTGCCGCCGCTAACCCGCAAGTCGGACGGGCTGCAGGTCAACGCCGTGCTCGGCTTCTGCAACATGCTGTGGAAGCTGCTGCGCGAGATGCCGCCGGACAACCGGCCGACCCACCTCGCCGTGGTGTTCGACAAGTCGGAGCAGACGTTCCGCAACGAGATGTACGCCGAGTACAAGGCGAACCGCTCGGCGGCTCCTGACGATCTCATCCCGCAATTCCCGCTCGTTCGCGAGGCGGTGCACGCCTTCGACATCCCCTGCCTGGAGCAGGCTGGGTTCGAGGCCGACGACCTGATCGCGACCTACGCGCGGCTCGCCTGCGAGGCCAAGGCCACCACCACCATCGTGTCGTCCGACAAAGACCTGATGCAGCTCGTCAACGACGTGGTCACGCTCTACGACACCATGAAGGACAAGCGGATCGGCCGCGCCGAGGTGATCGAGAAGTTTGGCGTCGGACCTGAGAAGGTAATCGAGGTGCAGTCGCTGATCGGCGACACCTCCGACAACGTGCCGGGTGTGCCGGGCATCGGCGTCAAAACCGCGGCGCAGCTCATTATCGAATACGGCGACCTGGAAACGCTGTTGCAGCGGGCCGGCGAGATCAAGCAGGAGAAGCGCCGCCAGTCGCTGATCGACAACGCCGACAAGGCGATCCTGTCCAAGAAGCTGGTCACGCTCGACCAGCACGTCGCGCTCGACGTTCCGGTCGCGGATCTGGCCGTGCACGAGCCGGACTACAAGAACCTCGTCGCGTTCCTGAAGGCGATGGAGTTCACCACGCTGACGCGGCGCGTGGTCGAGCAGTCCGGCGTCGACGCCAGCGCGATCGAGCCGAACGCGAAGCTGGTGTCGCATGAGATCGCGATCACCAGCCCGCCGCCTTCTCCGCCTGCGGGAGCCGGCGGCGACTTGTTCGGGGCTCCCCCCCAAACCTCGCCCATACGCGAGGCAAGTGGCGAGAGAGCGGAGCAGCCCACCCTTACCCCCATTTCCCTCGCCGCCGCGCGCGCGGCCAAATTGCGCGCGACGCCGGTCGATCGTAAAAAATACGAAACCGTCCGCACGCTCGACCGGCTGGAAGCCTGGGTGGCACGGGCTCGCGACCTCGGCATCGTCGCGATCGACACCGAGACGACCAGCCTCGACCCGATGACCGCATACCTGTGCGGCTTCTCGCTCGCGGTTGCCGATAACGAAGCCTGCTACGTGCCGATCGGTCACCGCGACGGCGGCACCAAGGGCGGCGGCGACCTGTTCGCGCCGGACCCGCAGTTGTGCGCGGGGCAAATTCCCGAGCATGACGCGCTGGCGGCGATCAAGACGCTGATGGAAGACGCCTCCGTGCTGAAGATCGGGCAGAATCTGAAATACGACAGCCAGATCTTCGCGCAGCGCGGCATCGACGTTCGCGGCCACGACGACACCATGCTGATGTCCTACGTGCTCGACGCGGGCCGCGGCGGCCACGGCATGGACGAACTCTCCGAAAAAATCCTGGGCCACAAGCCCATTCCGTTCGAGCAGGTGGCGGGCTCCGGTAAGTCCCAGGTGCCATTCGACTGCGTGACGATCGAGAAGGCGTCGGAATACGCCGCCGAGGACGCCGACGTGACGCTGCGGCTGTGGCGCGCGCTCAAGCCCCGGATGGCGGCGGAGCAGGTCGCGACCGTCTATGAAACGCTGGAGCGGCCGCTGGTGCCGGTGCTGGCGCGGATGGAGCGCCGCGGCATTTCGATCGACCGCCAGGTGCTGTCGCGGCTGTCCGGCGAGTTCGCGCAGAAGCAGGCCGGGCTGGAAGACGAGATCAACAAGCTGGCCGAGGCGCCGATCAACCCCGGCAGCCCGAAGGTGCTGGGCGACATCCTGTTCGGCAAGATGGAACTGCCCGGCGGCACGAAAACAAAAACCGGGCAATGGGCGACCGGCGCGCGCGTGCTCGAGGAACTGGCCGAGCAGGGCCACGAACTGCCGCAGAAGATTTTGGACTGGCGGCAAGTGTCCAAGCTGCGCTCGACCTACACCGACGCGCTGCCGGGCTACGTCAATGCCGAGACCAAGCGCGTCCACACCAGCTATGCGCTGGCCGCCACCACCACCGGCCGGCTGTCGTCATCCGAGCCCAATCTGCAGAACATCCCGATCCGCACCGAGGAGGGCCGCAAGATCCGACGCGCCTTCATCGCCGACGACGGCTGCAAGCTGGTGTCGGCGGACTATTCGCAGATCGAGCTGCGGCTGCTCGCCGAGGTGGCGGAAGTGCCGGCGCTTCGCAAGGCGTTCCGCGACGGCCTCGACATCCACGCCATGACAGCTTCGGAAATGTTCGGCGTGCCCGTGAAAGATATGCCGGGTGAAATCCGCCGCCGCGCCAAGGCGATCAACTTCGGCATCATCTACGGCATCTCGGCGTTCGGGCTGGCGAACCAGCTTGCGATCCCGCGCGAGGAGGCCGGCGCCTACATCAAGAAGTACTTCGAGCGGTTTCCCGGCATCCGCGCCTACATGGACGAGACCAAGGCGTTCGCCAAGAAGAACGGCTATGTGCTCACGCTGTTCGGGCGCAAGTGCCACTATCCCGATATCGTCAACTCCAACGCATCGATCCGCGCCTTCAACGAGCGCGCGGCCATCAATGCGCGGCTGCAGGGCTCGGCGGCCGACATCATCCGGCGCGCCATGGTCCGCATCGAGCCGGCGCTCGCCAAGGCGAAGCTCACCGCGCAGATGCTGCTGCAGGTGCACGACGAACTGATTTTCGAGGTGCCGGACGGCGAGGTCGCCAAGACCATCCCGCTGGTGAAGAAGGTGATGGAGGACGCGCCGATGCCGGCGCTGTCGCTGCATGTGCCCTTGTCGGTCGAGGCACGCGCCGCGGACAACTGGGAAGAGGCGCATTAGACGTGTACGAATAAACACGCCACGTCCGTTTCCGGGGGGCAAAGCGGACATGGCCTAAGGCCGGGGAACGTCGGCTAATGACTGCCGGCTCAACCGATCGACGCAACACAGGCGTTAAATCTCTCTGCTGGGGGCTGGTATGAGGCGGCGGAATTTTCTTAGTGCTGTGGGTGGCGCGGTCGCATGGCCCGTGGTGGCGCGTGCGCAACAGCCCGAGCGGATGCGGCGCATCGGAGTGCTTCAGGGCGGCGTCGACTCAAACGATCCGCGCTCGCAGCCCAACATCGCTGCGTTCCAGCAAACGCTGCGGCAATTGGGTTGGACCGACGGCCGGAACGTGACGATTGACTACCGCTGGCCCGCTGGTGATGCAGACAAGGCTCGCCAACACGCGGCGGAACTGGTCGCGCTTGCTCCCGACGTCATCCTCGCTCTCAGCTCCTTGAGCTTGACGCAATTGTTGCAGGCAACGCGCACCGTGCCGATTGTGTTCGTGGGTGTCTCCGATCCGGTCGCCGCCGGCTATGTCGTTAGCTTGTCGCGGCCCGGCGGCAACGCCACCGGCTTTGCGCTGTTTGAATACAGTTTAGGTGCGAAATGGCTGGAGTTGCTCAAGGAGCTCGCGCCGGGCGTCAAGCGAGCGGCAGTTCTTCGGGATGCAGCCATACCCTCCGGGATTGGACTATGGGACACAATCTCGTCTGCGGCGGCGTTGCTTGGGGTGGAGTTGAGCCCCGTTGACGTGCGCGATGCGGCTGAGATCGAACGCGACATCACGTCATTCGCGCGTTTGGGCAATGGCGGTCTGATCATTCAGGGGAGTCCCTTGTCGCTCGTTCATCGCGAACTGATCATCGCCCTTGCGGCCCGGCACAAGTTGCCCGCGGTCTACTTCCTGCGCCCCTTCGTTATCGGCGGCGGCCTGATCTCCTATGGGGCCGATTTGGTAGACCATGCACGGCGCGCGGCGGGCTATGTCGATCGCATCCTCAAGGGCGATAAGCCGGCCGACCTGCCGGTGCAGGTCCCGACCAGATACGAGCTGGTGCTGAACCTCAAGACCGCCAAGGCGCTCGGCATCGATGTGCCGGCTACTGTGCTGGCACGCGCTGACGAAGTGATCGAATAGCGGGCCGACTTGCTGCGGCGCTAAATGTCGCGATGGCGCTGGGGCGAACATCGCGCTGAACGCCGGGATGTCCGCTAATGGCATTGGCAGACATGGCGCAATCGCCAGCGAGGCCCGCTCTCGGGGGCAAAGCGGACGTGACAAATTTATGAGTCTACGTCCTGGCCCCGTTCAAACGCGCTGCGCCAGCAACTTCCGGAACTTCCTGTCCCGCTTGAGATACCACTCGCGGCTCATCGCCTGCCGCCGTGTCCGGAATTTTTCCGTGTGCAGCAGCACCCAGGCGCGGCCGCGGGTGAAACGGGCGCCACGGCCGCCGTTGTGTTTTTGCAGGCGGCGCTCGACGTCGGTGGTCCACCCGACGTAGGTCAGGCAGCGATCCTTCGCGCGGCAACCGAGAACGTAGACGAAGCTGGGCATCGGCGGAGATTACGCGATTCGGGTTATTGGCTCGCATCCGACGAATGGCTCGGCCATCGACGCGCAAGCGAACGTCCACGCCCTCCTCCGGCCGTCACCCCCGCGAAAGCGGGGGTCCAGCAAACACCTGCGTGTACTGGATCCCGGCTCTCGCTGACGCTCGGCGGGGATGACAGCGGAGTTTTTGGCGCAGTCTCAGGACATGGCGGGATTTCATCTATCCTCGCCTGTTTTCATTTTCACCCTTTGAAATCAT
>JAKFYI010000011.1 GCA_021730985.1 Hyphomicrobiales bacterium
GCAAGAGCTGCAGCGGGCGCGGTGCCCCTCCCTCTCCCCGCTTGCGGGGAGAGGGAGGGGTGAGGGGCAGTTTCTGAATGCATGCCCTGCCGATAGCCCCCCTCACCCGGATCGCTCCGCGATCCGACCTCTCCCCGCAAGCGGGGAGAGGTGAAGCGCCGCACGATCCTGGCGCGCAAAAGCAGGCGCATCACGCCCCCGGCACGGCGGCGTTGGCGAAGAACAACTGCATGCCGTTGATCTTGTAGTCGGCGATCGCCTTCTGGCCTTCCGGCGAGACCAGCCAGTCGATGAAGGCCTGGCCCAGCTCCTTCTTGACGTGCTTGTGCTTCTCCGGATTCACCAGAATGACGCCGTACTGGTTGAACAGCTTGTTGTCGCCCTCGACGGCGATATCGAGATCGCCGCGGTTCTTGAACGACAGCCAGGTGCCGCGGTCGGTGAGCACGTAGCCATTGGAGGCCGAGCCGGTGTTGAGCGCGGCTCCCATGCCCTGGCCGATCTCGCGATACCAGGGGCCCTTGTCCTTGGCGATATCGACACCCGCGATCTTCCAGAGATTCAGTTCGGCGGAATGCGTGCCCGACTTGTCGCCGCGCGAGATGAACGGCTGGCCCTTGGCCATCACCGCCTTCAATCCGGCGACGATGTCCTTGCCCTTGGCGCCGGCCGGATCGCTCTTCGGGCCCACCAGGACGAAGTCGTTGTACATCACCGGATAGCGCTTCACGCCGGCGCCTTCGGCGACGAACTTTTCCTCCTGGCTCTTGGCGTGAACGAACACCACGTCGGCGTCGCCCCGCCGGCCGGTGTCGAGCGCCTGCCCGGTGCCCTGCGAGACGACCTTCACGTCGATCCCGGTCTTGGCCTTGAACATCGGCAGGATGTGGCCGAACAGGCCGGAGTCCTGCGTCGAGGTGGTGGACGACACCACGATCGATTTCTCCTGGGCGGATGCGCCCGAGAGGCCGATGAGGGTGGCTGCGGTCAGGGCGAGAAGAATGCGTCGGGTCTGCATGGTTTCCTCCTTGATGGACTGCGGCGTCAGAGCAGCAGCTCTCCCGCGACGAATTGCCGGGCCTCGTTGGTTTTCGGCTCGGTGAAAAATTCCACGGCCGGCGTGCATTCGATCACACGGCCGCGGTGCAGCAGCACGATCTCACCGGCGAGGCGGCGCGCCTCGCCGAAATCGTGGGTCGAGAGCACAACCTTGATGCCGCGCCCGGCGACGGCCTGGATCACGTCCTCGATCGCCTTGGTGGCGGCGGGATCGAGGCTCGCAGTCGGCTCGTCGAGAAACAGCACCTGCGGATCCCGCGCAAGCGCACGCGCCAGCGCGAGGCGTTGCTGCTCGCCGCCGGACAGCCGCCGCGCCGGGCGTCCGCCAAATCCGGTGAGGCCGACCAGCTTGAGCAATTCATCGGTGCGCGCGCGCCACTCGGAGCGGGCAATGCCCGCGCTGGAGAGCGCGTATTCGATGTTGGCTTCGACCGTCCGGCGCAGCATGGCGGGGCGCTGGAACACGATGGCGCGGCGCTCCGGCGAGATCTGCGCGCGGCCGCCCCAGGTCACGCGGCCCGAGTTGGGCGCTAGCAGCCCCATGGCGACGCGCAGCAGCGTGGTCTTGCCCGAGCCGTTGGGCCCGATCAGCACGGTCGGCGCACCTGGATTGAAGCTAAGCGAGATGCCGTCCAGAATCGTCAACCGCCCCACGCCGTAGCGAACCGCGTCGAGCACAATCGGCAGTTCGGAATCGGGCGCGCGCATCGTCATCACCCGGCCAGCCGCTCGCCGGTGCGACGAACGCCCCAGGCCAGCGCGTTGACGACGACGACGATCGCGATCAGCACCATGCCGAGTCCGAGCGCGAGCGGCAGATCGCCCTTCGAGGTCTCAAGCGCGATCGCGGTCGTCATGGTGCGGGTGAAGCCTTCGATGTTGCCGCCGACGATGATCACCGCGCCCACTTCGGCGGCGGCGCGGCCGAAGCCCGCGAGCAGCGTGGTGACCAGACTGAAGCGCGCATCCCAGAGCAGCGTAGCGATGCGGCGCAGCGGGCCGACGTTCATGGCCGCGAACTCGTCGCGGTATTCCATCCAGAGGTCTTCGATGGTCTGGCGCGCCAGCGCGGCGATGATCGGCATCACCAGAATAGCCTGCGCGATGATCATGGCC
Organism: Hyphomicrobiales bacterium; assembly: GCA_021730985.1. Lineage (GTDB taxonomy): Bacteria > Pseudomonadota > Alphaproteobacteria > Rhizobiales > Xanthobacteraceae > Z2-YC6860. Next base: position 2,176 of record JAKFYI010000011.1, read on the forward strand.
TTGGGCGTGAACAGGATGCCCCACGATCCGAGCGGGCCGGAGCGCGACAGCAGCAGATAGACCGCAAGGCCGACCACCACCGGCGGCAGACCCATCAGCGCGTTGAGGATCACGATGGCGGCCTCGCGGCCGGGGAACCGGGTCAGCGCGATCACCGCGCCAAGAGGAAGACCCGCGAGAGCAGCCAGAACAACGGCAGAGAAACTCACGAAGAGCGACAGAAGAACAATAGAAATGAGCCGAGGATCGGCGTTCCACACGAGCTCAAGGGCACTGGCATCGCCGGACATGCAGAGGGACTCGACCCGTTCGAGTGGTTGCAAGCTGTTGCATTCACCGCCAAATGGGTCAATTGTTGTATTTGCTTCATAATTCTGCAGACATCTGCATGTCCGAACTGCTGACCACCGAAGAAGCCGCCAGCTACCTGCGGCTGTCCGAGCGCAAGCTGTACGAGCTGGTCGCCAACGGCGCGGTCCCCTGCACCAAGGCGACTGGACGCTGGCTGTTCCCGAAAGCAGCATTGGATCAGTGGGTTATGGCTGGGCTCGCGGGGTCCGCGCCACCGCCGCGCACGCCGGCCATCGTCGGCGGCAGCCACGATCCGCTGCTGGAATGGGCGTTGCGCGAGAGCGGCTCCGGCCTCGCCACCCTGCCGGAGGGCAGCGAAGCGGGCCTGCGCCGGCTGTCGCGCGGCGAAGTCCTGGCCGCCGCGATCCATCTCCACCGCCTCGAAGGAAACGACGAAAGCGCCAACATCGATGCTGTTGCCCATGCACCCGGCCTCCATGACGCCGTCGTCGTGGGCTTCGTGCGCCGCGAGCAAGGACTCCTGGTCATGTCGGGCAACCCCTTGAAGCTCTCCGACATCGCCTCGGTCGCAACGGCGAGGGCGCGGATCGCCATGCGCCCGGCCGGCGCCGGCGCGCAGCTTCTGCTGCTCGCGTTGCTTGCAAAGACCGGCATGACGCTGGCCGCGCTTCACGCCAGCAAGCCGCCCTGCCCGACCGGCCCGGACATCGCGCAAGCGATCCGCTCGGAGCGCGCCGATTGCGGTATTGCCACCCGTTCGGTGGCGCGCGCGGCCGGCCTCGATTTTGTCCCTTTGACTTGGGAAAACTTCGATCTGGCGATGCGGCAGCGCGACTATTTCATGACGGGGCCGCAGGCGCTGTTCGGGTTCATGCGGGGCGCAGCCTTCGCCGAGCGCGCGGCCGAACTGGGCGGCTACGATGTGTCCGCAACCGGCGCCATCCGCCACGTCAATTGAGCCTTTAACCCCAAGGCTTTTAACCCCAAGTCATGCCTTGATAAAAGCCGCGCATGCCGCCATGACAGGCGCACGGAGAGGTGGCCGAGTGGCTTAAGGCGCTCGCTTGGAAAGCGTGTATACGGGAAACCGTATCGAGGGTTCGAATCCCTCCCTCTCCGCCAGAACAGGCCGCTTCGGCCGCTATTCCTCGCCCTTCTTCCTGGGATCTTCTGGTTCTTCGCCGTTCTTCCTCGCCGGTTGTCGCCTCGGGGCCGGCGTGACACCATCGAATCCCGCGTTGCTTTCCAGGCCTGCCCCCGCCATGCCGCGTCGACCCAAACGGCGATTTCCCTGGTCCCGGCTGTCCGAAGAGAAGCTGCTCCAGGTCCGGCTGAAGGACCTGAAGGTCACCGTCGAGGGCACCTGGCTGGAGCGCTGCGTCCGCACGCTGCATGAGGAACTCGACGGGCGGGGCATCCGCTTCAAGCCCCACGTTTGGATTTCCGACGAATGGTTCAGTCCGTCCGACACGCCGGGCATCGCCATCCCGTTCTATCTCGCCCATCCGCGGCTGATGCGGCTCGAACGCAAGAAGATCATCGACGTCGAAGGCGCCACCGAGCGCGACTGCATGCGCATCCTGCGTCACGAGGCGGGACACGTCGTCCAGCTCGCCTATCAACTCAATCGCCGCCGCCGCTGGCAAAAGCTGTTCGGCCGCGCCTCGCAACGCTATCCGCGCTACTACCGGCCCGACCCGGCCAGCAAGAACTACGTCCAGCATCTGCGGATGTGGTACGCGCAAAGCCACCCGGAAGAAGACTTCGCGGAAACATTCGCGGTCTGGTTGACGCCGCGATCGAACTGGCGAAACCGCTACGCCGGCTGGCCGGCGCTGCGCAAGCTCAAGTACGTCGATGAACTGATGGCGGAGATTGCCGATCAGCGGCCGCGGATGACACGGCGCGGCCGCACCGATCCCTTGAACAAGTACAAGATCACGCTTGCCGAATATTATCAGAACAAGCAGGCTCTTTACGCCGTCGATACGCCGAAGACCTACGATCGGGACTTGCACCGCCTGTTTTCTGCCGATCCGAGGTACAAGCGCTCGCAGACGGCATCCACGTTCCTCCGGAACAACCGGACGAAGATCAGGCAGATGGTTGCGCTGTGGACCGGAGAGCGCCAGTTCACGTTGGACTCCATGCTTGACGACATGATCGAGCGCTGCCGCGAACTCAAGCTGCGCGCGGTTGGCGGCGAGCGCCAGCTCCGCATGGACTTCACCGTGCTGCTGACGGCGAAGACGGTGCACTCGCTGTACGGCCCCAACCGCAAAAAGTGGTTCGCGCTATGAAGCGGCTGCGCGTTCTGGTGCTGATGCATCCGGATTTTATGCCGCCGGAAAGCCTGAAGGGCCACACCGAGCAGGAAATCAACGTCTGGAAGACCGAGTACAACGTCGTCACGACGTTGCGCGCGAATGGTCATGAGGTAAAGCCGCTCGGCGTGCAGTACGAGCTGAAGCCGATCCGCGACGAGATCGAAAGCTGGAAGCCGCACGCGGTGTTCAACCTGCTGGAACAGTTCCACGGCGAGCCGACCTACGACCAGAACGTCGCGAGCTATCTCGAACTGCTGCGCATGCCCTACACCGGCTGCAACCCGCGCGGCCTGATGCTGGCCCGCGGCAAGGACTTGTCGAAGCAGCTCATGTCATATCACCGCATTCCGGTGCCGGACTTTGCGGTGTTTCCGATCAATCGCAAGATCAAGCGGCCGGCGCGGCTCGCGCTGCCGTTGATCGTCAAGAGCGTGAGCGAGGACGCATCATGGGGCATCGCGCGCGCCTCGGTGGTGGACAGCGACGAGAAGCTGGCGGAGCGCGTCACATTCATTCACGAGCGGATCGGCACGCCTGCGATCGCCGAACAGTTCATCGACGGCCGCGAAATCTATGTCGGCGTGATGGGCAACGACCGCCTTCGCGTGCTGCCGGTCTGGGAGTTGCAATTCGGCTCCATTCCGGAAGGCGCCTACCGCATCGCCACCGAACGCCTGAAGCACAACGTGCGCTACCAGGACAAGCATGGCGTCGAGCATGGCCCGGCCAAGGACCTCAGTCCCGAGGTGCGGGATCGCATCATGAATCTGGCCAAGCGCGCGTACCGGACGCTCGATCTCAGCGGCTACGCCCGCATCGACTTCCGGCTCGCCGCCGACGGCACGCCCTATTGCATTGAGGCCAATCCGAACCCGGAAATCGCCGAGATCGAGGAGTTCGCCCAGGCCGCCAAGCACGACGGCGTGTCTTACCCCGATCTGCTCAACCGGATCGTCGCGCTGGGCATCAGCCGGGCCAAGTCCGCGGGCGTTTGACGCGGCGCCCGCGACGTTTCGCTGCCTATCGCCGGGCGGATATGCTTCAATAATAAGGACAACAAGGGGCCGAAACAGGCACCGGGACATCGTGGGGAGTCGATGGCGTACATCCAGGGCCGCAACGTCAATCTGACATTCCGGCCGCCCAACCGCGGGCCCGTGCGGGCGCTCAGCAATTTCGACATCGACGTCGGCGAAGGCGAATTCCTCTCGATCGTGGGCCCATCGGGCTGCGGCAAGAGCACCTTCCTCAACGTGCTGCTCGGGCTGCTCAAGATCGAATCCGGTGAGCTGAAGCTCGCCGGCAAGCCGATCACCGGACCCGGCACCGACCGCGCCATGGTGTTCCAGGAGTTCGGCCTGCTGCCCTGGCGCACCGTGCTCAACAACGTCGAGCTTGGCCTTGAGCTCAAGGGCGTGCCGGCAGCGACCCGGCGCAGCGTCAGCGCAGGATTGATCGAGATGGTCGGCCTTACCGGATTCGAGGGCCATTATCCGCACGAATTGTCCGGCGGCATGAAGCAGCGCGTCGGGCTCGCCCGCGCGCTCGCCACCGACCCGGACGTGCTGCTGATGGACGAGCCGTTTGCCGCGCTCGACGCGCAGACCCGCGACATCATGCAATCCGAGTTGCTCCGCATCTGGCAGGGCGCTCGCAAAACTGTGCTGTTCGTCACCCACCAGATCGAAGAAGCGATCTACCTGTCCGACCGGGTGATGGTGATGACCAAGCGGCCCGGCCGCTCGAAGAAGATATTCCCGATCGATCTGCCGCGGCCGCGCGACTACGAGATGCGCGTGACGCCGGAGTTCAACGAACTCAAGCTGCAAATCTGGAACGAGCTGAAAGACGAGATCACGGTCTAGCCATGTCGAGCGAGGCACTGCCAACAGCGGACGAAGCGGCCCCCCACGTCGGATTTGTGGAGCAGAACCGCAATCTGCTGCTCGGACTGCTGTCCGTGGCGCTGTTTCTCGGCGCCTGGCAGGCGATTTTCCTGATCGTCCCGTTCAACCCGCTGTTCATCAGCAAGCCGACCCTGATCGCCGCGAGCTTCTACGAGATGGTGACGAGCGGCGACCTGTTCCGCGACTTGGCGGTGAGTTCGGTGCCGTTCATCTACGGCTTCGGCGCTGCGATCGTGGTGGGTGTCCCGGTCGGCATCGTGATGGGCTGGCGGCCGCGGGTCAGCTACGCGCTCGATCCGCTGATGATCATTTTCTACGCCAGCCCGCTGGTGGCGCTGGCGCCGCTGGTCATCGTGTTCTTCGGCGTCGGCGTGTCGGGCAAGGCGATCATCATTTTCCTGCTCTCGGTGTTTCCGTTCGTCTTCAACGCCCAGGCCGGCGTGCGCGCGGTGGACCGGCTGCTGATCAATGTGGTGCGTTCGCTCGGCGGCACGGAGAAAGACCTCTACCTCAAGGTGATCCTGCCAAGCGTGCTGCCGTACATCGTGGCCGGCGCCCGCATCGCGATCGGCCGCGGCCTGATCGGCGTGCTGGTCGCCGAATTCTTCGCAGCGTCGGAGGGCATCGGTTATGCCATCGCGCGCTTCGGCGACCTGTTCGCGCTGGACAAGATGTTCGCATGCATTTTCGCCATCATGATCATCGCCGTGGTGATGACCGAGGGCATCCGGTGGGCGGAGCGCGCCGCGTTTCCGTGGCGGGTGGGCCAATGAGCGAATCCCGGGCGCTGCAGACCGAACTGGCAACCGACGACATCACACCGCCGAAAAGCCTGTGGCAGCGGTTCGAGCCGGTCATTCTCGGCACCGGCAGCATCGTGGTGCTGCTGATCGTGTGGGAATTGCTGCCGCGCCTGATCACGATGGGCGCCGGCACCAAGCTGTTCTTCACCACGCCGAGCCAGATCGGCGCCACGCTTTGGAAGATGTTCGCCACCGGCACGATCTGGACGCCGCTCGGCGTCAGCGCCTCCGGATTCGCGGTCGGCCTGGGGTTGGCGATCATCGTCGGCCTGCCGCTTGGCGTGCTGATCGGCCGCTCGCGCACCCTGAACGCGATGTTCGACCCGTTCATCACGGCGTTCAACGCGACGCCGCGGCTGGTGTTCCTGCCGCTGGTGGTGCTGTGGTTCGGGCTCGGGCTGTGGTCGAAGGTGGTGATCGTCTTCATCGGGGCGCTGTTCCCAATTCTGATCAACACCTACGAGGGCGTGCGGAACTCCGACAAGCTCTTGATCAATGTGGTGCGCTCGTTCGGCGCCAAGGAATGGGACATCGCGCGGCTGGTGGTGGTGCCCAATGCCATGCCTTACATCGTCGCGGGACTGCGGCTGTCGATCGGCCGCGCCGTGCTGGGCGTGGTGGTGGCTGAGTTCTTCGGCTCGGAGTCGGGCCTCGGCGTGATGATGGTTCAGGCCGCCGGCCGCTACCAGGTGGACATCGTGTTCGCCGGCCTGATCGTGTTCGCGGTGATGACGCTCGCAATGACCGCGGCGGTGCAGATGCTGGAGAACCGGCTTGGCCGCTGGCGGCCGCAGCGTTCCGGCGGGGAGTGAGAGCCCGGCTCGCCCCGCCTATGGCATACCGGGAACGTCCGACCAGTCGATGGTGCCAAGCTCCTTGCGAATCCAAGCCCGGAACGCCTGCAACTGCGGCGTATCCTTTTTGCGCTTGAGCCAGACCAGGTGATACGCCCGGCCGCTCGGCAGCATCAGCGGCCACGCGACCACGAGCCGTCCGGTGCGCAGGTCGTCATACGCCAGCAGATCAACTGCGAGCAGGATGCCGGCGCCCTCGCATGTCGCCTCGAGCGCATGATCCGAGCTGTTGAAACGCAAGCCCCGATCGCTGTCGACCCCGCGCACGCCTGCGGCCTTGAACCAGCCGGCCCATGTCGGCACATGCGGATGGGCCACGAGCATGTCGTCGTGGATCAGCGGAAGCCGCCCCAAGGACTGCGCGGAATGCAGCGGACGTCCGATCAGGCGCGGGCTGCACACCGGCAGGAACGAAAGGTCCATGAGCTTTTCGGACTGCAACGACGCATCGCGCGGCGCACGCGACGGGAGGTTCCGCACGGCCACATCGACGCCGTCGATTGAAAAATTGGCGAACGCCGCCGACGACGAAATACGCGTGTCGATGCCGGGATGGGCGGCGGCAAAGCGATGCAACCTCGGCGCCAGCCAGTTCGATGTCAGCCCCGGCGGAGTGCTGACGACGAGGATGCGCCTGTCGCCGGTGCTCTTCAGCCCAGCCACGGCCTCGCGCAGGTGAAGGAAACCGCTCTGCACACCTGGATAGAGCAGCTTGCCTGCGGGCGTCAGCGCGACCGAGCGGACTCGGCGCTCGAACAGATCGATCCCCAGCAGAGCTTCAAGGCCGCGAATCTGATGGCTGATCGCGCCAGGGCTGACGTGCAGCTCTTCCGCCGCCTTGCGCAGGCTCAGGTGGCGCGCCGCGGCCTCGAAGGCCCGCAACGCATTGAGAGGCGGCAGATCAGGCATGAGATTTTCTCATCTGTCCTGCGAAACCTTATCCTTTGTCAACGCGTCATTCCAATACGAATATCCGGAGGCTTGGACACCGAGATGAATATTTTTCACCTCACTCATCAGAAAGCGGAATGACAATGACCGCTGCCGCACAGCACGCATTCGAGCAAACAACCGAGCCATACGCGGCGCCCGCCGCCGATCGGCCGGGCCTGTTCCGCCGCTGGTTCGCGGCCATCGAGGCCGCGCAGATGCGCCGCGCCGAACGCGAGGTCGCCATGCATCTCGGGTTGAACGGCGGCCGCATGACCGACGAGATCGAGCGTCGGATCGCGGCGCATTTCTTGCGAAACACCAGCTTCCGGCCATGAGCGCCGCCGCCCCAAGGCCGATCGTGCGGCTCGAACCGATCCTGCTTGAAGTCCGCGACCGGGTCGCTCTGCTCACGCTCAATCGTCCGGACAAGCTCAACGCACTGAACGCGGCGCTCATCGCCCGGCTGATGGCCTTTCTGGACGATATCGAACGTGACGATGCCATTCGCGTGGTGGTGCTGACCGGCGCCGGCGAACGCGCCTTCTCGGCCGGGGCGGATATCCAGGAGATCGCCGAGACTGTCCGGCAAGGGCCGGCGGCCGCGCTGCGGGACTTCGTTCGGAAGGGGCAACGCATGACGGCGCGGATCGAAAACTATCCCAAGCCGATCATCGTCGCGGTAAACGGGCTCGCCCACGGCGGCGGCAGCGAGATCGCGGAAGCGGCGCCGCTCGCGATCGCCAGCGAACGGGCGGAGTTCTGCAAGGCGGAGATCAACCTCGGCTTCGCACCGCCATTCGGTGGATCGCAGCGCCTGCCGCGACTGATCGGACGCAAGCGGGCGCTACGCATGATTCTGACCGCCGAGCCGATCGATGCAGAACGGGCCCGCGAATTCGGGCTGGTCAACGACGTGGTGCCGCACGACAACCTGCTCAGCGAGGCGTTCGCGCTGGCGAATACGATCGCCGACAAATCGCCACTCGCGGCCAAGGCATGCCTGGAGAGCGTCACGCGCGGCCTCAACGTATCGATCGACGAAGGCCTTGCGATCGAGGCTTCCCAGTTCGCGCGGATGGTCCCGACCGCAGATATTCACGAAGGCATCGGCGCCTGGCTGGAGCGGCGCAGGCCCGCGTTCTCCGGCTCGTAACGCAACAGCACGCGCCGCGCACTACCCGCGCACCGTCGCGCCGTCCTTTTCGTCCTCCAGACCCACCAGATGCACCGCGGCGAGGAACGTCATGTGGCCGCCGAAATACGCCGGCACCATCTCCAGCGGCGTCAGCGAGCGGAACGACTTGTTGGTCGGGTACGGATCGAGCACACCCACCCGGTAGACGCTCGGCCCGGTCGGCGTTTCGGTGAACTCGACCGCCGTCATCACCATCGCATGGTTGCGGTTGGCGTAGAGCAGCGCGCGGTTGTTGCGCAGTTCATCCACGATGAAAGTATTGCTGATCCGGTTCACCCCCGCCATCTGGTCGTAGGCGGCGACGACGCGCGACTGGAACGACAAGCCCAGCACGTCGGTCCACTTGTCGCTGAGCGCATAGGCCATTGTGCGCCCGGTCTCTGCCGGTTCGCACACCAGGCTGCCGAACACGCGCTCGACGATCTGCTTCTGGTTGATGATGTGGCCGAGGTTGGCAAAGATCATCGTGATCGAGGCCGCCCAGCACCATAGCGGACACTGCTGCTGAACCAGCGTCGGGTTCTCCACCCAGACGCGGCGGCGCACGGCGGGCTTGCGGCCGCCGATTTCCATTTCGGCCGCATGAAGCGGGGACGCGAGTGCGAGCGCCGTGGAACCCAGGATGAAGCCGCGCCTGTCCATCGTTCCCCACTGAACCACGCCAAGCCGTCAATTCTTTGGCGCATCCAGCTTGGTCGGGACGTATTTCATTTCACTTAAAGTCGCCTCCAGCGCGGCCCGTGCCAGGTAAAGTTCCGGGTCCGGCATGGGCTTGTCCTTCGGCCACTGGTTGGCGGCGATCATGTCGGTGATGCGGGATTCGAAAATCTCGCGGTACAAGTTCTTAGGCATTTCGGCGCCGAACGTGTTGTGCAGTTCGTCCCACACGATGCCGGCCTCCGCGTCGTCGGTGATGCCGAGGTGCTCCTTGATCGCCGGAAGGGAGCCCGCCTTGTTCTCGCGCAAATACGTCACGCCCTTGGCGATGGCGCGGGTGAACCGCTTCACCGTGTCCGGGTTCTTCTCGTAGTACTCGTCCGTGGTCCAGAACGTGCCGCCGACGCGGGGCACGTAGTCGCCGGTGCGCAGCAAAACCTTCAGCCCGGCCTTGATCGCGGCAGGCGCGCGCGGTGACGACACCAGCGCGCCCTGGATGTCGTTGTTGAGCAGCGCCGCGATCCGCTCCGGCTCGCCCTGGAACGAGATCACCTTGTAGTCCTTGCCGACGTTCAGCTTGAAGAAGCGCGACAGCACCGTGACGCCCTCGTCGTAGTCGGCGGCGCCGACCCGCGCGTAGCCCATCGTCTTGCCCTTGAGGTCCTCGGGCTTGGCGATGTCGGGGCGCGTAACAATGATCCACTGCGGCTTGAGCGACTGGCCGACCACGTAGCGCAGCTTGGCGCCGGTCAGGATGGCTTGGGCTGCGCCCGACGGGATCGGCACGAAATCGACATTGCCGGTGAGGCCCGCGGTGAGCAGCGGCCGCCCGACCAGCGAGACGAACCGCGCGTCGAGGCCTTCCTCCTTGAAGAAGCCCTTTTCCATTGCGACGTAGCTCGGGATGTGCAGCCCGACGCCGCCCAGCACCTTGCCGACGGTGATCTTGGTCTGCGCGAACGCCGCCGTCGAAACGATAACGCACGCTGCAGTGAGCGTGGCGGTGCGGAACAGCCGCATGGACGAGCCTCCCTGATCTGCGCGGCCCTTCGGGCCTTTGAAGGATTGTAAGCCTTAGTTCGAGGGTCGGTCGAGTTTGGTGTTGACGTAGTTCATCGCCTTGAGCGTGGCGTCGAGTTGCGCCCGCAACAGGAACTGCTCCGGATCTGGCACCGGCTTGTCCGCAGTCCACTGCTTGGCCGCGATCATGTCCTGCACGCGGGATTCGAAGATTTCCCGGAATAGTTCGGGCGGCAATTCCGCACCGAAGCTGTTTCGGGTCTGCTCCCACACGATGCCGGCGTCCTTGTCGTTGTCGATGCCGAGATGCTCGCGCAGCACCGGGATCGAGCCTTGCTTGTTGTCGCGATAGAACGTCACGCCCTTGGCCATGGCGCGGATGAACCTCTGCACCACGTCGGGGTTCTGGTCGATGTACGCCTTGCGCGCCCACATCGTGCCGCCGGCGCGCTGGATGTAGTCGCCGGTGCGGACCAGGATTTTCATTCCGCCGTTCAGCGCCTTCGGCGCGTGCGCCACCGAAATCAGTGCGGCGTCAATGTCGCCGTTGATCAGAGCGGCGATCTTCTCCGGCTCGCCCTGGAACGAGATCACCTTGTAGTCCTTGCCGACATCCATCTTGAAGGCACGCCGCATCACCGCGGCACCTTCGTCGTAGTCGGCCGAGCCGACGCGGCCGTAGCCGAACACCTTGCCCTTGAGATCCTCGGGCTTGTTGACGTTGGGCCGCACCGCGATCAGCCATTGCGAGGTCAGCGACTGCCCGACCACGTAGCGGATCTCGGCGCCGAGCAGGGCTGCCTGCGCGCCTCCCGACGGGATCGGTATGAAATCGGCATTGCCGGTGAGGCCCGCCTTGATCAGCGCGCTGCCGGTGAGCGAAACGAACCGGGCGTCGAGGCCTTCCTCCTTGTAGAAGCCGCGATCCATCGCGACGTAACTCGGGATGTGAAGCCCATTGCCGCTGATGATCTTGCCGATCACCACCTTGGTTTGCGCCTGCGCTGACATCGGCATTGCCGCGGCGAGCAGAGCGGCGGCGGCGAGCATCGGTCGAAGCATCCGCATGACTTCTTCCTTTCGGGGAAAGACCGGACGGCTGCCGTATTCGAGTATTTACCGGGACCGCCGTCAATCGCGTTCGGCGCCTGCGGTACCGAGGCGGGGCGGCATACCGCCGCGTTTTGCGCGCTATTCGTGCCCGGCGCGCTGGGTCTGCGCCAGCACGCCCTGCTGGCGGCGGGCCCGCAGGTACGGCAGCACCAGGGCCGCCAGCACCATCAGCCACAGCACGTTGCCGAGCGTCGAGGAGAACAGGATCGCCGGATCGCCCTGCCCGACCCGCAGCGCGCGCAGGAAGTACTGCTCGAACAGCGGCCCCATCAGCACGCCGATCAGGATGGCGGTGATGTCGTAGCCGGTCTTGCGGGCGACGTAGCCTATCACGCCGAAGCCCAGCGCCAGGCCCATGTCGAACACGTATTCGCGCTCGGAGAACGCAGCGATCGTCACCAGCGACAGGATCAGCGGCACCAGGAATCGGGTCGGAATCCAGACCACGCGGCTCATGTAGCGTGCCAACGGCAGGATCATCAGCGCCATGAACAGGTAGCAGACCAGCATCTGCATGTAGACGCCGTACACGAACTGCGCGTTGTCCACGAACAGCCGCGGGCCCAGCACGATGCCGTGGTAGGTCAGCACGATGGTCATGATCGCGCCGGTGGTGCCGCCCGGGATGCCGAGCGCGAACACCGGCACCAGCGTTCCCGAGGTCACGCCGTTGTTGGCGGATTCCGGAGCGATGACGCCCGGCGGATGGCCGGTGCCGTAAAGCTCCGGCGTCTTCGAGAGCAGCTTCGAATAGTGATAGGCGAGGAAGGCAGCGACCGTGGAGCCGGCGCCCGGCAGGATGCCGATGATCAGGCCGATGATCGAGGTCCACACCGTCTGCCACCAGTAGCGGGCCGTCATCGTCAGGCCTTCCAGCGTGTCGCTCCAACGCGCGCTCCGGGCCTTCGACAGATCCTCGTTGCGGACGATGGTTTCGCTCTCCAGCATCACAAAGGCTTCGGAGATGGCGAACAGACCGATCAGCGCCGGGATCAGCGGTACGCCATCGTAAAGTTCCAGCAGGCCGAAGGTCGCGCGCGGCGTGCCGAACACCGGATCGACCCCGATGGTGCCGATCATCAGACCGAAGAAGCCGGCGGCGATGCCCTTGAGCAGGTCCTGCGCGGCGATCGCGGCGATCAGGGTGAGACCGAACACGATCACCACGACCATTTCGACGCTGCGGAAATACAGTCCCATCTTGGCAAGGAACGGCAGCGTCGCCATCGTCAGCACGGTGGTGATCAGCCCGCCGAACGCCGACGCCGCGAAGCAGAGCACCAGCGCCTGCTGCGCCTGCCCCTTCTTGGTCATCGGATAGCCGTCGAGCGTGGTCGCGACCGCGCCGCCCTCGCCCGGCATGTTGAACAGGATCGCCGGGATGCCCCCGCCGAGTTGCGTCGTGCAATACAGCGAGATCATGAACGCCATGCCGCTCTCGATGTCCATGTAGAGCGTGAGCGGCAGCAGGATGATCAGCGTGTTCTGCGCCGAGAAGCCGGGCAGGATGCCGACGATGGTGCCGAGCAGCATGCCGGGAACGATCACCCACCACAGCGACAACGAGCGCACGAACAATTCGAGGAGAATCCCGTCCTTCATTTCTTCTTGCTCGTGGTGACGCTCGGAGGGGCGGGAGAAAACTGATCGACGATCCACCCGCGCGGCAGCTTGCTGTCCAGCAGCGTAATCAGCGCCAGATGGACCAGCACCGCCGCGACCAGCGCGATGCCGACCAGTGTGCGGATGCGCCGGACCCCCAGCAGCCACATGCAGCCGATCAGTAGAAAGAACAATCCGATGGTCGCGCCGACCCAGGTGATGGTGACGATATAGACCATCATCATCGCCGCGAGGCCGAGCCGCTGGCGGTTGAACTCGTTGTCCTTGAACAGATCGCCGGTGCTGAAGTCCGCCCGCCCGGAGGCGATCCGCAGCCCGAACTTGACGAACAGCGCGATGCAGAGCGCGATCAGCGTGAGCCCGATCACGGTGCCTGTGGCGCGCGCCTCCCACACCAGCTCAGCGGTCGAAACGAGATAATAGATCGTGAGGCTGCAAGCGAGCAGCGGAATGATCAAGTCGGCGCCGAGCGCGGCGCGCGCCTGAGGCTCCGATTCCGGGTTGCTCATGGCGCCGCCGCCTGACTTCCCGTGTTAATTCTTGCCGCCGCGCGCGGTGAGCTGCTTCTCGTAGCGCAGCGCCAGCTTCACCATGCTCTCGGCATACTCATGGCAGGTCTTGCGGTCGCCCCACACCAGCGCCTCGGTCGGATTGCCCTGCTTCTTCCACTGGTCGCGGAACGCAGCGGAGGCATGGGCGTCCTTGGCGGTGCGTTCGAGGAATTCGAACTGCTTGGGATTGGCAGCGGCCCACTCGGCATGCACCGCCCATGAGCGCGACGACGACAGCTCGGGAATGTTGCTGCCGAACACGGAATTCACCGCCGGCGCATTCTCGGTCTGTGCCGCGAAGATGTTGGTGTTGTTGAACACACCCAGCACCTTGAACTTGTCCTTGAGCGCCAGAATGTTGGCGATCGGCAGCGCGCCGACGTCGGTCTCGCCGCTCAGCATCGCCGTGAAGGTCGGATTGCCGCCGCCGTAGGGGATGTAGTTGAACCGCGCGCCGGTGGCTTCGCCCAGCGCCATCATGCCGATGGTCGCCGGATGCGGCAGCCGGCTCAGCGCGACGTTGATCGGCTTCTTCTTGGCCGCCTCGACCAGCGCCTTGAGATCCTGGATGGGGCCGTCACGGCGCACGAACACACAGGAGTCGTCGATGTCGGTGCGGCAGAAATAGGTGAAGTCCTCGGGATATTTGTAGGCCGGCTTCTGGGTGGCATACATGATCATTTCCGGGCCCATGTTGCCGAACAGCAGGTTGTGGCCGTTCTTGTCGCGCTTCTGCACAAACAGCGTGTACCCCACCTGGCCGCCCGCGCCGGCATGAAATTCGTATTCAAAGGGCTGACCGATCAGCTTGGACCACGCCGAGTCGAACGAGCGCGCGAGCAGTTCGGCGCCGCCGCCCTGGCCGGTCGGAATGATGACGCGGATGCTGCGGGACGGATAACCGTCCTGCTGCGCGGAGGCGCTGCGGAGGAAGGAAGGCGCGGCCAGCACGCCGGCCGCCGCGGCGAGGCCGCCGTTGAACGCCCGCCTGGTCAGCACCGGCGATTTGAATGTCATGTGTCCCTCCCTGAGATCGTTCGTCGTGTTGCGCGAGGTGATAACACATCCGCGCGCAGAATATTCGAGCCTGCTTTCGCTAGCGGGAGAGACCTGTCGGCCGTTCGTCCCCGTTTGCGCGGGAATGACCGGGGATGGCCCTGAGGCGGCGCCTAAATCCCCATACCCTTCAACTGGAATTCGGGATACCGCAGGCCGGCGGCAGCCTTCCCCAACGGGAACGCACCCTCCAAGGTCTCCACCCAGTCGTCGTCGAGCACGGTCTCGGTGGCTGCGACATTCTGCTCCAGATAGGTCCGGCGCTTGGTGCCCGGGATCGGCACGATGTCGTCGCCCCGTGCCAGCACCCAGGCGATCGCAACCTGGGCCATGGTGAGGCCGGTGGCCTTCGCCACCCTTTCGACAGCCGGAAGCAGCTTCAGGTTCCGCTCGAAGTTGCCTTCCATGAAGCGCGGGTGCGCGTGCCGCCGGTCAGCCGCGATCAGGTCGTCGCGCTTCTTGAATTCGCCGGACAGGAAGCCGCGGCCGAGCGGGCAATAGGCCACCAGCCCAATGCCGAGCTGGCGCAGCGTCGGCAGGATTCCGTTCTCGATGTCGCGCGTCCAGAGCGAGTACTCGGTCTCCAGCGCGGAAATCGGATGCGTCTTGTGGGCGCGGCGGATGGTTTCCGCGCCGGCCTCGCACAGGCCGAGGTATCGCACTTTGCCCTGCTCGACCAGCCGCGACATGGCGCCGACCGTGTCCTCGATCGGCACGTCCTTGTCGATGCGGTGGATGTAATAGAGATCGATCACGTCGATGCCGAGCCGCTTCAGGCTGGCCTCGCAGGCGACCGGCACGTAGTCCGGCTTGCCGTTGACGCCGCCGCGCTCGCCGTTCGGACCGCGCACGTTGCCGAACTTCGATGCGATGATGACCTTGTCGCGCTTGCCCTTGATGCCCTCGCCGACCAGCTTTTCGTTCTTGCCGGCGCTGTAGGCATCCGAGGTGTCGAACAGGTTGAGACCTAGCTCGATAGCCCGGTGGATGGTCTTGATCGATTCCACGTCGTCCGGCACGCCGTAATCGCCGCTCATGCCGGAACAGCCCAGCCCGATCGCCGAAACGATGAGACCCTGGGAGCCGAGTTTGCGTTGCTTCATCATGTGTGGTGCCTGCCTGGAAATCCGTCCCGGTTCATACCGCGGCGATGGCCTCGATCTCCAGCAGGAAATTCGGGTTGGCAAGGCCGCGCAGGATGCAGAGCGTGCTGCCGGGCGGGTGCTCGTCGAAATAGGTCTGCAGGATGGCCCGCGCCTTCGGCACGTCGTGCGGGTTGCAGATATAGATCGTGATCTTGGTGACGTCGGAGATTTTCGCGCCGCCAGCCGCCAGCGCATTGGTGAGGTTCTGCATCACCATCCTGGCCTGGGCGTCGAAGTCGTCCGGCGGCAGCACCTTGCCATCGACGTCCGCCGCGACCTGACCCGCCGCGAACACCAGCTTCTGCGCGCCTTCCGCCGTCACCACATGGGAGTAGCTGGCGAATGGCTTGGAGATGTTGCTCGGATTGATGCGGGTGATTTTCGCCATAACACATTTCTCCTGGATTTGCAGACGCCGACGGCCACGCTCAGCCCGGCCATCGCGTCGTGCGTTTGCAGTCTCTAGCGTTGCGGCGCGGCAGCAGGCTCGGGCGCCATGGGCCCGGCCAGCTTGGCCAGTTCGCCCTGACGCACCGTCGACTCCTGCATGAACGCCTTGAAGTTCGATGGCGTGTTGTCCGCGGCCGGCATCACCGTCATGCCGAGCGCCGCCATCCGCGTCTTGAACAGCTCGGTGTTGACCGCATCGTTCAGCGCCTTGTTGAGGAACGCAACGATCTGCGGCGGCGTCTTGCCCGGCGCCGCGAGGCCCACGAAGCCGTTGTGGTCGAAGCCCTTGAAGCCGGCCTCCTGCATGGTCGGCACGTCCGGCCAGTCGGCGATGCGGCGCGGGCCTGCTACGGCGAGCGCGCGCAACTGGCCGCCGTCCACCAGCGGCTTAGCGCTGGAGTAGAACGTGAACGTGCCCTGGATCGCGCCGGTCACAACCGAAGTCGCGGCCTGCCCGGAGCCGCGATACGGCACCTCCTGGATCTTGGTGCCGGCGGCGGCATTGAGTTGGTTCAGCGCGATCACCGGCGAACTCGCGGGCCCGGAGGTGCCGAAGCTGTATTTGTCGGGGTTGGCCTTTGCGCCGGCGACAAGCTCGGCCACCGTTTTGTAGGGAAGCTTGGCGTCGATCACGAGCACCAGCGGCGGCCCTTCGACGATCTTGCCGATGTGCGCGAAGTCGTTCACCGCGCTGTAGGACACTTTGATGTAGTGCAGGTTTTGCGTGTCGGCGACCGCGTTCGCATGCAGCGTGTAGCCGTCCGGCTCCGACCGCAAGACGTGTGTCGCGCCGACCGAGCCCGAACCGCCGGTCTTGTTCTCGACCACGACCGGCACGCCGAGCTTCTCCTGCATGATCGAGGCGAACAGGCGCACCGGCACGTCGGTCAGACCGCCCTGCGCGAACGGCACCACGATGGTGATGGCGCGGCTGGGATAGTTCTGGGCGTCCGCAGCAGTGCCCATGGCCAGCACAGCCAACGCCGCGGAGACGAACTGCAAACGCATCATCGGATGTCCCTTGCTCGACCGGCCCTGGAAGCTTAGCACCGCTGCGGCTTGTGACCAGCGCGCGATCCGGCGAAACTGCCGGCCGATTTGCAACCGGCCTCGTGCCACCCTGACAGGAGATCAAATCATGGCGGACACCGCCGCTTCGCTGAAGCTGACGACCGACGGAGCCATGAAGCTCCTCAACGCCGCGATGGCGAAGGCGCGCGACATGAAGGTGCCGCAGTGCATCGCCGTGGTCGACAACGGCGGACATCTTCTGGCCTTCGCGCGGATGGACGGCGCCTATGCGCTTTCGGTCGATACCGCGCTGATGAAGGCCATGACGGCCGCATCCTACGGCGTGCCGACCGGCGAAATCGCGGCGGGGGTGGACATCAAGCTCGCCATCGCAACACAGGGCAAGCGCATCAACCTGCCGGGCGGCCTGCCTGTGATCGTGGACGGGCATGTGATCGGCGGGATCGGCGTCGGCTCCGGCACCGGCGAGCAGGATCGCCAGGTGGCGAACGCGGCGCTCGGGCAGCTTGCCGGCGCAAAGACATTCTAACGGCGCCGGTCACACCACGCTGCGGTGGCGCTCCAGGCAGATGCTCAACACTTCGTCGGGGTCGCGCTTCCACCAGTCCAGCGTCGAGAAGATCTCGACGTCGATGTGACCGGAGTAACCCGTGGCCTCGACCAGGCCGCGGAGGTGCTTGAGGTCGATCACGCCGTCGCCCGGCATGCCGCGGTCGAACACCAGGTCGCGGGTCGGCACCAGCCAGTCGCAGACGTGATAGGTGACGATGCGCTTGCCGGCCCGCTCGATCTGCGCGGCCAGGTCCGGATCCCACCAGACGTGATAGGCGTCGAGCGCGATACCGAGCCCCTCGCCCAGTTCGTCGCAGAGGTTGTTGGCGTGGCCCATGGTGTTGACGCAGGCGCGATCCGCCGCCGTCATCGGATGCAGCGGCTCGATGGCGAGCGGCACGCCGGCGTCGCGCGCATAGGGCAGCAGCGCCGCGATCCCGTCGCGCACCTGCTCGTGGGCCGCGCCGAGATCTTTCGATCCCTTCGGCAAGCCGCCCGCGATCAGCACCAGGCAATTGGCGCCGATCCCGGCTGCCTCGTCCACAGCGCGCTTGTTGTCCTCGAGCGCAGCGCGGCGGCCGGCCGCATCGGATGCGGGAAACATGCCGCCGCGGCACAGGCACGACACATCGAAACCCGCGGCGCGGATCAGCTTGCCGGCCTTTTCGACGCCCACCGCCTGCACAATGTCGCGCCATGGCGCGATCGCGGAGATGCCGGCCCGCTTGCAGCCCTCGATCAACTGCTCCAGCGACCAAGCCTTCACCGTCGCCGAATTAATGGCAAGCAGCTTGGAGTCGCTGGACAGATCGCGCATCAAGCCACCACGCCGCGCATCGCCATCACGATGCGCATGCGGGCCGCGGCGCGATCCGGATCGGCGAGCAGGCCCGCGGCGTCAGCCAGCCGGAACAGTTCGGCCAGATGCAGCGCGGAGCGCGCGCTCTCCTGGCCGCCGACCATGATGAAATGGTTCTGCAGGCCATTGAGATACGCCATGAACACGACGCCGGTCTTGTAGAAGCGCGTCGGCGCCTTGAAGATGTGACGCGACAGCGGCACAGTCGGCGCCAGGATTTCATTGTAGGTCTCGACATCGCCGCGGGCGAACGCGCCGAGCGCCGCCGACGCGGCCGGCGCAATGGCGTCGAAGATGCCGAGCAGCGCGTCGGAATAGCCATGGTTGTCGCCCGCGATCAGTTCCGCGTAATTGAAGTCATCGCCGGTGTACATGCGCACGCCTTGCGGCAGGCGGCGGCGCATCGAGATTTCCTTGCCCTTGTCGAGCAGCGAGATCTTCACGCCATCTACCTTCGACGGATTGGCCGCAATCACATCGACTGCGACCTTCATCGCCTCCATGTGATTCTTGTGACCCCAGTAGCCCTCCAGCGCGGGATCGAACATCTCACCGAGCCAGTGGATGATGACCGGCTGCTTCACCTGGGAAAGAATGCGGTCGTAGACCTTGGTGTAGTCGTCCGGCGACTGCGCGGCCTTGACCAGCGCGCGGCTCGCCATCAGCACGATGCGGCCTCCGAGCTTCTCGATCGCCGAGCATTGCTCTTCGTAAGCGCGGATCACGTCGTCGATGGTGACGCTGGCCGCCGGCCGCAGATGATCGGTGCCGGCGCCGGAGCCGACCAGCGCGCCGGGATAATCCCGCGCCGCTTCCAGCGTGCGCTGGATCAGCTCCAGCGAGGTCGGCCAGTCCATTCCCATGCCGCGCTGCGCGGTGTCCATCGCTTCGGCGACGCCCAGCCCGAGCGACCAGACATGGCGGCGGAAATCCATCGTGGTATCCCAGTCGATCGCGGAATCGATCCAGGGATCGCGGTCGGCCAGCGGATCGGGGACGACGTGCGCGGCGGCGTAGGCGACGCGGTTGAACGGCTGGTCGGCGGCCGGGAAATTCTTCGGCGGCTGCGTCGTGTAAGGCGCGAGCCGGCCGCCAGCGACAGGGAGATTCAGTGTGGGCATTGAATTCTCCCCGCACGCATCGCGATCACACCTTCAGCACCGGGATATCGATCCAGCGGCGGTCCTTCCAGCTCTTGTGGGCGGCTTCGACGAGTTGCAGGCCCTTGGCGCCTTCCAACAGCGTCCACTTAAATGGCACTCCGTCATAGAGATGCCGGATGAACATTTCCCACTGCGTCTTGAAGCCGTTGTCGTAGCTGCCCAGGCCCGGCACCTCCGACCAGGTGTCGTAGAAATCGATCGGCTGCGGCACGTCGGGATTCCAAACCGGGCGCGGCGTGTTGACCCGCTGCTGACTCCAGCACTTCTGCAATCCCGCCACAGCCGAGCCATGCGTCCCGTCAACGTGGAACACGGCGAGGTCGTCGCGCCGCACCCGCGTGACCCATGACATGTTGATGTGCGCGACCACTCCGCCCTTGAGCTGGAACGTGGCGTAGGCAGCATCGTCAACGTCGGCGTTGTAGGTCTTGCCGCTTTCGTCCACGCGCTTGGGAATATGCGTCGCGCCAAGGCACGTCACGCTCTCGACATCGCCGAACAGGTTGTCGAGCACATAGCGCCAGTGGCACACCATGTCGAGGATGATGCCGCCGCCCTCCGCCTTCTTATAGTTCCAGGACGGGCGCTGCGCCGGCTGCCAGTCGCCCTCGAACACCCAGTAGCCGAACTCGCCGCGCACCGAGAGCAACTTGCCGAAGAAGCCGGAGTCGATCAGCACCTTGAGCTTGAGCAAGCCCGGCAGAAACAGCTTGTCCTGCACCACGCCGTGCTTGATGCCGGCCTTCTTGGCGGCGCGTACCAGGTCGAGCGCGTCCTTCAGCGTGTCGGACACCGGCTTCTCGCAGTAGATGTCCTTGCCGGCCTTCATCGCCCTCTTGAGCAATTCGGCGCGAAGCTGCGTCGTGGCGGCGTCGAAGAACAGCGTGTCCTTCTTGTCCTGCAGCGCCTTGTCGAGGTCTGTGGTCCAACGCAGGTTGCCATGCGCCTTGGCGAGGGCTGCGACTTTCTCCGCATTGCGGCCGACCAGGATCGGGTCCGGCATCACCCGGTCGCCGTTCTTCAACGGAACACCGCCCTCGGCCCGGATCGCGACGATCGAGCGGATCAGATGCTGGTTCATGCCCATGCGTCCGGTGACGCCGTTCATGATGATGCCGAGACGTTGCTGCGCCATGCCCGTTTTCCTCCCGATTGCCGACCTTCGATAGTAACTAATTAGTTACAACGAGCCGGGCCGTCAAGCGGATTTTTCGGGCCGAAGATAGCCCAGAATCACCGAAGAAATATGCCGTCCCCACGCGTGAATCTCCGCCTGCGCCATCAGGTCGCGAGCGAAGATGGCCGACAGCGTCCAGCGGTTCGAAAGATAGAAAATGCCGAGCGAGGCGATGGAGATATAGACGTAGACCGGATCGGCGTCGCGGCGGAACGCGCCGCTGTCGGCGCCGCGCTTGAGCACATCCGAGATCATCGACACCAGAGGCGAATGAAGCTGGAGCACGCGCTTCGATTTCTTGAGGAATTTCGCCCGGTGCAGGTTCTCGGTACTGAGCAGGCTTAGGAACTCCGGGTGCTCGATGAAGTAATCCCAGCTAAATTCGACCAGCCGCTCGATGGCCTGTACGGGCTCTAGGTTGGTGAGCTGCAGCTTGGCCTCCGACACGCGGATGCCGACATAAGCGTCTTCGAGAACGGCGAGATAGAGCCCGTCCTTGTCGCCGAAATAGTGGTAGATCATGCGCTTGTTGGCGCCGGACTTCAGGGCGATAGAGTCGATCCGCGCGCCGGCGTAGCCCTTCTCGGTGAATTCCGTCACCGCGGCGGCGAGGATCGACGCGCTGGTGCGCTCGGGGTCGCGCGGGCCTGCGCCGCGAACCTTCTTGGCGCCCTGAGCCTTGCCTTTGGTCCGCGCCGCCATCTGATCGGAAACCTTTGCAAAACGATGCCGTTCTAAAGCGCGGACGGCTTGGACGCCAGAGCGGCGCCATGAGACCATGGGCTATCGAAGCTCATTCCGGACTTTACGACATGCAATCCAATGCCAGCACTCCGCGGCTCAAGGCGCCGCCCGGCGCCTGCGACACCCACATGCATTTCTACGACGCCCGCTTTCCCACGGCGAAGACGGCGCTGATGACGCCGCCGGACGCTACGGTTGCGGACTATCGGAGGCTGCAAGCGCGGCTCGGCCTCGAACGCAACGTGGTGGTGCAGCCGACCACCTACGGCACCGACAACCGCTGCACGCTGGAGGCGATGGCCGCGCTGGGCGCGAGCGCGCGGGGCGTCGCCGCGGTGGACCAGAGCGTGACCGATGCCGAACTGGAGCGGCTCGCCAAGGCGGGCATCCGTGGCGTGCGCTTTCACATGCTGCCGGGCGGCGCGCTGCCGTGGGACATCCTGGAGACGATGGCGGCGCGGGTCGGCGCATTCGGCTGGCACGTTCAGCTCCAGCTCGACGGCAAAGCGTTTCCCGAACGCGAGGCGCAACTCAAACGGCTGCCCGGCACGCTGGTGGTGGACCACATCGGCAAATTCCTTCAGATCGTGCCGCCGGAGCACGAGAATTTCCGCGCACTGGCGCGGTTGGTGGAGAACGGCAAGACCTACGTGAAGCTTTCGGCGCCGTACGAGTTCTCCAAGTCCGGCCCGCCGGACTATGCCGACGCCGGCGCGCTGGCGAAGGCGCTGATCGCGATTGCGCCGGAGCGCATGCTGTGGGCGAGCAACTGGCCGCACCCGTCGGAACCTGCCGACCACAAGCCCGACGACGCCATGCTGCTCGACACGCTGCTGCACTGGGCGGACAGCGACACGACGCGACGGATGATCCTGGCGGACAACCCGGCGCGGCTTTACGGGTTTTGAAGCTTCGACCACCGATGCCGCTTGATCGAGACTAAACCCGCTGCCCCTCGCTGAGCGGAATGTCCCGCATGGTCGAGGGTGCGAACATTTCCTCAAGCTTGATGCGCCGAGAGGTCAGCCCCTGCTCGTGGGTGTACTGCAGCAGCGCTTCGATCGACGGCCGGCTCTGCCCGATGCCGTAGGGATACCAGTCCTCGCCGATGATCGACTTCTCCTCCTCGATCATCGGCTGCAGCCAGGCGAACGACGCCTTCGGCGAGCCGGTCTCGGTGATGTTCTGGTAACACCAGTCCTTCGACTGGCAGAACGCCTTGTAGAGATTGAGCGCGACCCACGGATCGCGGTCGTACACGTCGCGGCGGATCACCACGGTGTGCATGATCGGATAGATCTTGGTGCGCTTGTAGTAGTCCTTCTCGACCTCGGCGTAGTTCGGCATCAGGCGGCGCACCTTCGGTGAGCCGCGCCGGAACGACAGCGGGTTGTTCGCGGTGATGATGAAGTCGAGCTCGCCGCGCTCCAGCATGTCGCCAAGCTCGGTGCCCTCCGGCGCCTGCGTCAGCTTCACGTCGGACGGCAGCTTGCGGCCAAGCCGGTCAGCGCGGCCTTGCACCCACTCGACATCGGACGGCTTCACGCCGAACTCGTGCTGCATCAGGCCGCGCATGTAGACGGCGGCAGTCATCGAATATTCCGGCACCCCGCCGCGCTTGCCCTTGAGGTCGGCGCCGCTCTTGATGCCCTTGCCGGCGTTGATGAAGAAGTAGCCGTGGCGGAACACGCGCGACGGATAGACCGGAATGGCGATGAACGGCGAATTCCCCTCGCTCACCAGCGTGGTGTAGTTCGACATCGACATCTCGGAGACGTCGAACTCCTTGAACTGCAGCATGCGCCAGAAAATCTCGGCGGGCTGGAGCTGGATGTAGTTGAGGTCGATGCCTTCGGCCCGGATGGTGCCGTCGCGCAGGGCCTGCGTGCGATCATAGGGGCCGCACGCGAGATTGAGTTTGAGATTGGGCATCGAGGCCTCCGGCTTGGATGCGGCACGGTGTCCAAGCCCCTCCGCACTGTCAAGGCAATCGCGACAGACCGAAGCGCGCCGATGCGGCAATACGCCAATGTCACCGCGGCGCCTGCATGGCAGCGAAACTGGCAGCCGCTCTGGAAACCAAGTAGCCTCGCGCCCAAGAGCGAAGGAGACTTGAGACGATGCATGACTTGAACCGTATTTTCTTGGGCCGCGTTTCGCTCTCCGCCGTATCGCTGATCGCGTGGACCGGCCTTGCAGCGCCCGGCGACGCGTTTGCGCAGAAGTATCCCGAGCGCGAGGTCCGCATTATCAACCCTTATGCGCCCGGCGGCTCTGCCGACATCACCGGCCGCCTGCTCGCGCAAAAGATGGCCGAGATCATCGGTGGTCAGTTCATCGTCGAGAACCGGGCCGGCGCCGGCGGCAGCATCGGCGCCGAAGCGGTGGCGAAGGCAAGCCCGGACGGTCACACGCTGCTCTACTCAGCGGCCGGCCCGCTCGGCGTGAACCACAAGCTCTTTGCCCGGCCTCCTGCCTACGATCCGGACACGGCCTTCACGCCGATTGCCGTGGTCGTGCTTACACCGATCGTGCTGGCTGCGACCCAGAAGCTTCCAGCCAACAACGTCAAAGAGCTGATCGAGCTGGCGCGCAAGCAGCCCGGCACGGTCAACTTCGGCTCCGCCGGCATCGGCTCCGCACCGCACCTCAGCGGCGAAATGTTCAAGAGCATGGCCAAGATCGATATCGCCCATGTTCCCTACAAGGGCACAGGTCCGGCGATGGCCGATCTGGTGGGCGGGCACATTCAAATCATGTTCGACCTGCTCCCGGCAGCGATCCAACAGATCAGGACCAATACCATCCGGGCGCTGGCGACGGCGGGCGCCAAGCGCGCCGCGGCGCTCCCCGATGTGCCGACGGTCAGCGAGCAGGGATTGACCGGCTTCGACACCTCGACCTGGTTCGCTCTGATGGCTCCCGCCGGCACGCCGGAACCAATCCTCGCCAGGCTGCGGTCGGCAGCGGCGCAAGCCCTGAAGTCCGATGAGATCATCAAGCGCTTTGCCGACCTCGGCTCCGAACCTGGCACCGCCGACGAGAAGGAGGCGCGGGCGTTCATCAAGTCCGAAGTCGACAAGTGGGCCGAAGTGGTCCGCATCTCCGGAGCGAAGGTGGATTAGCTGTTTTCCACCTGGACGCGCCTGCGACAGCAAACGGTGTCATCGTCCGCGAACGCGGACGATCCAGTAAACACCGGCGCGTACTGGATGCCCCGCTTTCGCGGGGCATGACAGTCGGTGATTGTCGCTGACAGAGACGAAATCACACCGCCTTCAGATGGTCGGCGCGGCGCTTGAACAATTCCTCGTCGGCGTAGCCCATGGTCTCCGGCTTGCCGCGTCCGATCATCACCTGCATGTAGACAGGTTCGACGCCGTCGTTCTGGTAGCCGTGGATCACGCCGGCCGGACAGCAGATCGTGTCCCACGGGCCGAGACGCGTCGAGACGCGATGGCCGCTTTCGTCCTCGACGAACACCGTCATGTAACCCTGCAACACAAAGAAGCACTCCTCGGCTTCGTGGGTGTGCGCGGCGTTGCCCTGGCCGACCGGGATGTACATCACCGACAGCGTGAAGTTGCCCGGCGGGATCACGGAGGAATCGCCGTGCTTGCCGGAACCGCCGGCGCCGATGAAGCGATGCTGGGCGCGCTTGTAGCCTTCGATCTTGGCGTCCTCGAACGCCGCCCAGTCGCCCTTCTTGTCGCGGAAGCGGCCGACGTACCTGTTCATGATCTCTTCGACCGGAACGCCTTCGAGTTCCTTCGGGCGCGGATGCCGTGCGGCCATGGGTGGCTCCTGTTGTTCGATGATGTTGAGCAGAATCTAGTCTTGTGGGGTGGGCAACGTCAACGAATGGCCGCCATGCGCGGCCCCAGGACCGTCACTCCGCCGCCTGCCGCGAGCCGGCCTGGACCAGCTCCCAGATGTAGCTTGGCGACAGCGGCAGCCGGCGCGGCTGCGCGCCGAACGACGACAGCGCATTCGCCACTGCGTTGGCCATCACGCCGCCCGCGGCCACGATGCCGCCCTCGCCCGCGCCCTTGGCGCCGAGCGGGTTGATCGGCGAGGGATAATCGTCGGTCACGAAGCAGCGCAAGTTGGGGAAGTCGGTCGCGGTCGGCAGCAGATAGTCGGCCAGCGAGCCGGTGAGAAACTGGCCCTGCTCGTCGTATTGCAGATGCTCCAGCATCGCGCCGCCGAGCCCCTGCACCAGCGAGCCGATGATCTGGCCGCGCAGCGTCAGCGGATTGATGGCACGGCCGACGTCCTGCACCACAACGTAGTCGAGAATCTGAACCTGGCCGAGCTTGGCATCGACCGTCACATGCGCGATGTGCGTGCCGTAGCTGTAGGTGTGCTTCTTGTTGAGGAACGCGCCTTCCGCCGTGAGACCGGCCAGTTCGGCGAGCGGGAACGACTTTCCGCCGCCGCTGACGGTGTCCTCGCCGATCTTCACTTCGTCAGGCCGGCAGCCGAGCTTCTTCGCGCCCGCCTCGCGGATCGCCGCCTGGAATTTTTCCGTGGCGTCGAGCAGCGCCGAGCCGCCCATCACGATCGAGCGCGAATGGTAGGCGCCATAGCCGTCGCTCACCGTGGTGGTCGAGCCGTGATAGACATGGCGGATCCGGTCCATCGGGATTTCCAGCGCGTCGGCGGCGATCTGCGCGAACACCGTCTCGACGCCCTGCCCCACCGCCGACGAACCCATGAACACCGTGATGGTGCCGTCACCGTTGACCTCGAGCCGCGCGCTTTCCTTCGGGCCGGCGGCGCCGCCTTCGACGAAGCACGCAATGCCCAGCCCGTGATATTTGCCGTCGATCAATTTGCCCGCGAATTTCGACTTCTCTGCCCAGTTGAATTCCTTCAACGCGCGGTTCATCGCCTCGCTGTATTCGCCGCTGTCGTACTGGTCGTGCGCATCGGTCGGCTGCACAGAGGCAATCGGATAGGGCTGCTCCGCCGCGGTCACAAGATTACGGCGGCGCATCTCGATCCGGTCGATGCCGAGATCGCCCGCCACCATGTCGAGCAGCCGCTCGATGTAGAAGCTCGACTCGAACCGGCCCGGCCCGCGGTAGGTGCCGACCGGCGTCTTGTTGCTCATCCACAAATGCGAATCGAGCTTGACGTGCGGCACCCGGTACGGCCCGCCCATGAACTGCACCACGTTGCGCGCGCCGACCGCGCCGTTGGTGCGCATATACGCGCCCATGTCGGTGTGGACGTCGCCACGCAGGCCGATGATGGTGCCGTCGCGCTCGCAGGCGATCTCGATATGCGCTTCGGTCTCGCGGGCGTGGTTCATCGCCATCAGGTTCTCGCGGCGGTCCTCGATCCATTTCACCGGGCGGTTGACGTGCCGCGCCGCGAACGGAATGAGGAAATCCTCCGGATAGAACTCGCCGCGCGCGCCGTAGCCGCCGCCGACGTCGTTCTCGATCATCTCGATGGCAGATTCCGGCAGGCCAATTTGCTTGGCCAGGATGCGGCGGTTGAAGAACGGCACCTTGGCCGCGCCCGAAATGGTGAGACGGCCTTTGCCGGCGTCCCACTCCGCCATCACGCCGCGCGGCTCCATGGTGAGGCCGTAGTGCCGCCCGGTGTTGAGCTTTTCCTTGCGCGCGTAAGGCGCCTTGGCGAAGGCCGCGTCGGCGTCGCCCTTGCGGGAATAGAAAGTGAGCGAGCGGTTAGTGCCCGCCTGCTCGAACAGCAGGCTCTTGTTTTGCGCCGCGACCTGCCACTCCGAGAACGCCGGCAGGTCGTCGATCTCGACGGCGATATGCTCCAGCGTGTCCTCGCCGATGGCAACGCTGGAGGCGAGCACGACCGCGAGTGGCTCGCCGACGTAGCGCACCTTGTCGTGGGCGATCACCGGCTGCTCGAACGGCTTGAACTCCGGGAGCGGCTGCAGCCGCATCGGGATGATCGGCGGCCCGTCCGGCATGTCCCTGGCGGTGATGACGCTGTGCACGCCTTCGATCTTCAACGCAGCGGAGGCGTCGATCGAGCGGATGCGGCCGTGCGCCACGGAGCTGCGCAAGATCACGGCGTAGAGCAGCCCCTCCGGCGCGAGATCGTCAACGTAGGTGCCCTTGCCGCGCAGGAAACGCAGGTCCTCGCGGCGCTCCATCGGCGCGCCGATGAAGGTGTTCTTCATCGCGCGCCGTCCTTCTTGTAGGCCGATCGCGCATCGAGCACCGCCTCGACGATCGAGATGTAGCCGGTGCAGCGGCAGATGTTGCCGGACAGAACCTCGCGCACCCGGTCGGCGTCGCAGTCCGGCTCCTCGGTCAGCAGCGCATGCGCCGTGGTGATGAAGCCAGGCGTGCAGAAGCCGCATTGCAGGGCGTGGTGCTTGCGGAACGATTTCTGCAGCGGCGTCAGGTCGGCGTCGTTCGACAGTCCTTCGACGGTGACAACCTTGGCGCCGTCGGCCTGAACCGCGAGCATCAGGCAGGAGCGCACCGCATCGCCGTTGACCAGCACGGTGCAGGCGCCGCACACGCCGTGCTCGCAGCCGATATGGGTGCCGGTGAGGCGCAGGTTTTGCCGCAGGCAGTCGGCCAGCGTGAGGCGCGGCTCGACATCGACCTCGACCTGTTTGCCGTTGACTTCGAATTTCGTGGTCATGGTGACTACCCAGCCGCGCTTTTCAGCGCGCGTTCAAGCAACGTACCGGTCAGCGCACGGCGATAGGCAGCGCTGGCGTGAATGTCGTCCTGTGGCTCCACTTCGGCGGACGCCGCAGCGGAAGCCTTGGCGATGGCCGCCTCATCGAGCGTGCTGCCGTTGATCGCGGCCTCGGCCTTGCCAAGCCGCCGCTGCTTTTCGCCCACGCCGATCACGCCGACGTGGGCGTTCGAGGCTGTCCCTCCCGCATCCGGGTCGTAGAACACGGCGATGCCGGCCATGGCGAAATCGCCGCGGCGGCGCGCGAACTCCTGGAAGCCGAACCGCCGGCCTGCGGGCCACGCCGGCAATTTCACCTCGATCAATATCTCGTCGGGCTGGAGCGCCGTGGTCAGCGCGCCGAGGAAGAAGTCGGCAGCCTTGATGACGCGCTGGCCGCCCTTCCCCATGACCGTCATTTCGGCGTCGCAGGTCAACGCGATGCCCGGCATCTCGGCAGCCGGATCGGCGTGGCAGACGCTTCCGCCGACCGTGCCCCGATTCCGGATCTGGTAGTGCGCAACATGGGCGATCGCCGCCTGCAGCAATGGATGCGCCTGCGCCAGCCGCTTGTCGTCCTGGATGTCGCGCCAGCGCACCATCGCGCCAAGCCGCACGCCGTCCTTGTCGATGGCGATGCTCTTGAGGTCGGGGAGTTTACGCAGATCGACCAGGAGCGACGGCTGCGCGATGCGGAACGCCATCATCGGCATCAGGCTCTGCCCGCCGGCCAGCGGCTTGGCCTCGCCGCCATGCGAGGCCAGCAGCGCCACCGCCTCCTTTAGCGTGGCGGGAGCGGCATATTCGAAGGGAGGCAATTTCATGCGGGGTATGCGCCTTCGAATGACACTGGAACGGTACCAAGGAGCTACTATCCTCGCCCCTGCC
Source organism: Hyphomicrobiales bacterium (assembly GCA_021730985.1). GTDB lineage: Bacteria > Pseudomonadota > Alphaproteobacteria > Rhizobiales > Xanthobacteraceae > Z2-YC6860. The sequence goes on from JAKFYI010000011.1 coordinate 31,218, forward strand.
AGACCCGTCAACGCGGCGTCCGGCAGACACCCTATGCTGGGGCCGAATGCCGCCGCAGCCTCCCGGAGAATGAGAAATGGCTTTGTCCCTGAGCATGTCGGTCTGCAACTACGACCGCACCGCCGCGCTGTTCGATGGCCGCGTGTCGATCGAAGGCTGCGACGTCGCCGCGGCCGCGCTGGTGCCCGAGGAGTCGTTCCACCGCGCCTTCAAGTACCAGGAGTTCGACGTCACCGAAGTGTCGATGAGCAGCTACCTGCTCACCACGTCGCGCGGCGACGCGCACTACGTCGCGGTGCCTGCGTTCGTGTCGCGGCTGTTCCGGCACAGTGGCATCTACATCCGCACCGACCGCGGCATCAAAGGTCCGCAGGACCTCAAGGGCAAGATCGTGGGCCTGCCCGAATACCAGATGACCGCGAACGTCTGGGTGCGCGGCATGCTGCAGGACGAGCACGGCGTGAAGCCGTCCGACATCAAATGGCGCAACGGCGGACTGGAGGAAGCCGGCCGCGCCGAGCGTACCAAGATCTCGCTGCCGCCGGAGATCGAGTTGCAGGCGATCCCGAAGGACCGCACACTGAACGACATGTTGGCGAAGGGCGAGATCGACGCGTTGCTCAGCGCGCGCGCGCCATCATGCTTCCGCAGCGGCGCGCCGAACGTGGCGCGGCTGTTCCCGAACTATCCGGAGGTCGAGGAGGCGTATTTCAAGAAGACCGGGCTGTTCCCGATCATGCACGCCATCGGCATCCGCAAGACGCTGGTGGAGAAGCATCCGTGGCTGGCGGTCAGCGTCTACAAGGCGTTTCTCGAAGCCAAGCGGCTGTGCATGCACGAGATGGGCGAGATCGGGCATCTGCACGTCACCCAGCCGTGGTCGGTGTTCGAGTACGAGCGGCTGAAGCGCGTGATGGGCGAGGACTACTGGAGCTACGGCGCCCACGAGAACAAGCACGGCCTGGAAACGCTGATGCGCTACTCGTTCGAGCAGGGTCTGGCGCCGCGCCAGGTGCCGCTGGACCAGATGTTCGCCAAATCGATCTATGAACTGTCGAAGGTGTAGGATCGCTGCATCAATCTCTGCTGTCATGCCCGCGAAAGCGGGCATCCAGTACCCGAGACCGTTCAGCGATTACTGGATCGCCCGCTTTCGCGGGCTATGACATCGCATCTAGGGCATCGGCCTTCGCTTCTCCTGGATCAACTCCCAGACCCGCGACGGCGACAGCGGCAACACCCTCGGCTCGACGCCGAGCGACGACAGCGCGTTCGCCACCGCGTTCGCAATCACGCCACCGACCGGAATGATGCCACCCTCGCCCGCGCCCTTGGCGCCGAGCGGGTTGTGCGGCGCAGGCCGCAGTTCCAGCGCAAAGGCGCGAATGACGGGAAAGTCTCCGGCGCTGGGCATGAGGTAGTCGGCCAGCGAGCCGGTCAGCAGTTGGCCTTCGTCGTCGTGGATCAGATGCTCCAGCAGCGTACCGCCGAGCCCCTGCACGATCGCGCCCATGCACTGGCCGTGCAGCGTGAGCGGATTGACGATGCGGCCGACATCCTCGACCGCCACGTAGTCGATCAGCGAGACATAGCCGGTGCCGGGATCGACCGCGACATGCGCCGCATGCGAGCCGTAGCTGTAGGTGCGCTTGTTGCTGGCGTGGGTGCCTTCGACTGAAATACCGGCGAGCGCGCTCCAGGGCATCGACTTGCCGCCCGGAGCGACGATTGCCTCGGCGGCGATCGAGATGTCCGCCGGCGCGCAGCCGAACCTTTTCGCCGCGGTCTCGCGCATCGCCACCTTCAGATTTTCGGCGGCGTTCAGGATCGCGGAGCCGCCCATCACGGTCGAGCGCGAACTGAAAGAGCCGTAACCGCGGCTGAGATGCGTGGTCGAGCCGTGCATCACGGCGTGGATGCGGTCCATCGGCAGATCCAGCGCATCCGCCGCGATCTGGGCGAACACCGTCTCGATGCCCTGGCCGATCCCGGACGAACCGATGAAGACATCGACCCTGCCGTCGCCGGTCAGCGCCAGCCTTGCGTTCTCGCGCGGGCCGGTGCCGCCGCCCTCGAGATAGCAGCCGACCGCGATGCCGTGATAGCGGCCATCGATCAGGCGCCCCTGCAGTTTCGATTTCCCGGCCCAGCCGAATTCGGCGAGGCACCTGTCGAGCGTCGCCTGATAGTCGCCATTGTCGGTCTCGGTGCCGATGTTGAGCGGCATCACCGTGGGGAGCTTCCACGGCATCTCGGCTTCGCTGACCAGGTTGCGCCGGCGGAACTCGACCCGGTCGATGCCGAGCTCGCGCGCCGCGATGTCAAACAGCCGCTCGCGGAAGAAATCCGCCTCGAACCGCCCCGGCCCGCGATAGGTGCCGGACGGCGTCTTGTTGGTGACAAGCAGATCGATGTCGGCCTGGATATTGTGGATGCGATAGGGCCCCGACAGCACCTGCGCGATGTTGCGCGCCGCGGTCAGGCCGTTGGTGCGGACATAAGCGCCGAGATCGACCGCGCCTCGGCCACGCAAGCCAAGGATGGTGCCGTCGCGATCGCAGGCGATCTCCAGCTCGCATTCGGCGTCGCGCGAGTGATTGGTGGCGAGCAGATGCTCGCGGCGGTCCTCGATCCATTTCACCGCGCGGCCGAGGTGGCGCGCCGCGAACGGGATCAGAAAGTCCTCCGGATAGTATTCGCCGCGAAGTCCGAACCCGCCGCCGATATCGGACTCGATCATGGTGATTGCGTCCCCGGCCAGCCCGAGGTGCGCCGCCAGGATATCGCGGTTGTGGAACGGAACCTTCGCGGCGCCGGACACCGTAAGGTGCTTGCGTCGCTCGTCCCACTCCGCAAGCAGCCCGCGCGGCTCCATCGGCACGCCGGTGTGCCGCTGCACTTCGAACCGCTCTCGCCGCACGTAGGGCGCATCCTTGAACGCGGCCTTGGCGTTGCCGAGCGAAGCGGTCAGCGTGCCGACCAGGTTGCTGCGCTCCCCGTGCAGCAGGCTCGCACCGGCCCGCGAGGCGGCGCGGCTCGCCACCGCGGGCAAGGCTTCGATATCGACCGCGATGGCGTCGAGCGCGTCCTCGGCCAGCGCCGCGCTGTCGGCCACCACCAGTGCGAGCGGCTCACCGACATAGCGGACCTTGTCGTGGGCGATGACCGCCTGCTGGAAGTGCGCGTATTGCGGCAACAATTCCTGGCGCATGCCGATGATGGGAACGGCGCCCAGGCTCTGCGCCACGTCGGCCGCGGTCAGCACCGCGTGAACACCGGGCCGCCGGCGCGCCGCCGACGCATCGACGCCGCGGATGTATCCGTGGGCGATCGAGCTGCGCAGCACCACGGCATGAAGCGCGCCCTCGCGCGGCACGTCATCGACGTACTGGCCCCGGCCGCGCAGGAAGCGCAAATCCTCGACGCGCTCGACCGGGCTGCCGATCAGGCGGTTGCCGCTTGGCTTATGCGCGATGTCCACGATTTCTGCCGCCTAGCTTGATGCCGGCACACACTAAAGGCGTCGGCGGGCGGGACAAGCCCGGCCCCGGCATGGAAGGATGCGGGCCGAAGCTGGCGGCGATATAGTCGCGCAACAGCGAGTTAAGGGAGGCGCGCCATGAAATTCGGGGTCGGGCAATCGGTTTTGCGCACCGAGGATCCACGCTTCCTCAAGGGCAGCGGGCGCTACGTCGCCGATATCGCGCCCCCGGACCTGTCCTACGGCTTCGTGCTGCGCTCGCCGCACGCCCACGCGCGGATCAAGGCGATCGACGTCACCGCCGCCCTCGCCGCGCCGGGCGTCCTCCTCATTCTCACCGGCAAGGACGCCGACGCGGAGAAGATCGGCATCCTGCCCGCCACGCCGCCGATCGCGTTCGGCGGCCCGGCCAAGGCATTCATGGCGCTGCATCAGGTGCTGGCGCGCGGCACCGTCCGCCATGTCGGCGATCCCGTCGCCTTCATCGTCGCCGAAACGACACATCAGGCGCGCGACGCATCGGAACTGATCAAGGTGGATTACGAGCCGCTGCCGGCGGTGATCGTCACCGACGCTGCGGCGAAGCCTGGCGCGCCGCTGGTGTGGGACGGCGCACCGGACAACATCTGGTACGCGCTCGAGCGCGGCAACAAGGCCGAGGCCGACGCCGCATTCCGGAACGCACCCCATGTCGTGAAACTTCGCATCCACAACAACCGCATCGCCGCCAATTCGATGGAGACGCGCACGGCGCTCGGCGAATTCGACGCCGCGCGCCGCCGCTCGACGCTGCACACGTCGTCCCAGATGCCGCACAAGGTGCGCGCCGGACTTGCAGGTGCCGTGTTTCGCGAACCGGAGATGAACTTCCGCGTGGTCGCGCCCGACGTCGGCGGTGGCTTTGGCATGAAGGGCGGTGTGTACCCCGAGGACGCCATGGTGGTGTGGGCCGCGCGCAAGCTCTGCCGCCCGGTGATGTGGGCGGCCGAGCGGTCGGAAGGCCTGCAAAGCGACAGCCAGGCCCGCGATTGCATCAGCGTGGCTTCGCTGGCGCTGGACGCCAAGGGCAAGATCCTCGGCCTAAAGATCGAGACCGACTTCGCGCAGGGCGCCTACCTTACGGCCAGCGCCGGCGTGCCTTCGGGCCTGGGCTCGCTCGCCTACACCAATTGCTACGACGTACCCGCCGCGCATGTGCTGTACCGCCACGTCTACACCAACACGGTGCCGATGGGCCCGTATCGCGGCGCCGGCAAGCCGGAGGCGGTCTATCTGATGGAGCGGCTGATGGACACCGCCGCCCGCGAACTGAAAATGGATCCCGCCGAGCTGCGCCGGAAGAACTACATCAAGCCGGCGTCGGTGCCCTACAAGACGCCGTTCACCGCGGTGCATGACAGCGCCAACTACGAAGCGGTGATGGACAAGGCGCTGCGCGCCGCCGACTACGAAGGCTTCGCGCCGCGCCGCAAGGAGAGCCTGCGCAACGGCAAGCTGCGCGGCCGCGGCATCGCCTACTTCATGGAGATCGCGGCGCCGTTCAACGACCGCATGGAAATCCGGTTCGACGAGAACGGCACCGTCACCATCGTGTCGGGCACTCACAACCACGGCCAGGGCCACGAGACGGTGTACGCCCAGATGCTGGTGGAGTGGCTTGGCCTCGATTTCCACTCGATCCGCATGATCCAGGGCGACACCGATCAGGTCGGCTTCGGCCGCGGCACCTACGGCTCGCGCTCCATGACGATCGGCGGCTCGGCGCTGAAGCATGCCTCCGAGGTGATGATCGAGAAGGCCAAGAAGATGGCCGGCCATGTGCTGGAGGCCGCTCCCGGCGACATCCAGTTCAAGGAGGGCAAGCTCACCGTGGTCGGCACCGACAAGTCGATCGCGCTGGTGGACCTGGCGAAGCGCGCGTTCGCGCCGGTCGGCTGGCCGGCCGATCTCGGCATCGGGCTGGAGGCGGTCGGCACCTTCACGCCGACCCGCTCCAACTTCCCGAATGGCTGTCACGTCTGCGAGGTCGAGGTCGATCCCGACACCGGCAAGGTCGAGATCGTGCGCTTCACCGCGGTGGACGACAGCGGCGTCATCATCAATCCGCTGCTGTTCGAGGGCCAGATCCACGGCGGCATCGCGCAGGGCATCGGCCAGGCGCTGATGGAGAACGTCGAGTTCGACCCCGTGTCGGGGCAACTGCTGTCCGGCTCGTTCCAGGACTACGCCATGCCCAAGGCGGACGACATGCCGAACTTCAACCTCGAAGAGCTCGGCGATTTCTGCAAGAGCAACCCGATCGGCGTGAAGGGCGCGGGCGAGAGCGGCACCGTCGGCGCGCCACCTGCCATCATAGGCGCCATCGTCGATGCGCTGAAGGACTACGGCGTGACCGACATTGCGATGCCCGCCACCGCCGCGCGGGTGTGGGCCGCGATGCAGGGCGGCAAGGCGAAGGCTGCGTGATGGGCTTGGAGTTCGGAGTTTTCGACCACGTCGATCGCAACGCGAAGCCGCTGGCGCAGTTCTACGAGGACCGGCTCAAGCTGATCGAGGCCTACGACCGCTCCGGCATCACCGGCTACCACTGCGCCGAGCATCATTCGACGCCGCTCGGCATGGCGCCCTCGCCCAGCGTGTTCCTCTCCTCGGTCGCGCAGCGCACCAAGCAACTGCGCTTCGGCCCGCTGGTGTACACGCTGGCGCTCTATCATCCGCTGCGCCTGGCGGAAGAAATCTGCATGCTCGACCAGATGAGCCGCGGCCGCTTCATGGTTGGCGTCGGCAAGGGCGTGTCGCCGATCGAGATCGGTTTCTACGGCGTCGAGCCCGCCAAGGCGGAGGCGATCTTCGCCGAGGCGTTCGCTGTGATCCGGCAGGCGCTGACGCAGAAGGTGGTGAACCACGAGGGCGAGCACTTCCGCTTCAAGGACGTGCCGATGGAGTTGGCACCATTCCAGAAGCCGCATCCGCCGCTGTGGTACGGCGTGGTCAATCCCGACAGCGCGGGCCGCGCCGCCAAGGCCGGGATGAACTTCATCAGCAACGCACCCGCCGCAGCGGTGCGCGCCAAGATCGCGCGCTACATCGCGACCGAGCGGCCGTCCGGCTGCGCGGCGCCGAAATTCGGCATGAACCGCTACATGGTGATCGCAGACACCGACGAAGAGGCGCTCGCCGTGGCGCGGCGCGCCTACAAGGTCTGGTACGCGAGCTTCATGGCGCTGTGGTGGAAGTACAACCAGAAGCCGCCGAACGTGAACTATCCGCCGGAGATCGACACGCCGATCGAGATCGGAACCGCCGTGGCGGGCTCGCCGGAAACGGTGCTGAAGGCGCTGCAGCCGCAGCTTGCGGAGAGCGGCAGCAATTACCTGGTGTGCCGCTTCGCGTTCGGCGATCTGTCGCTGAACGAATCGCTGCGCTCTCTAGACCTGTTCACCCGGCACGTCGCACCCGCGCTGAGGGAGAGCGCACAAGTGGCGGCGGAATAACGCTACACCGCCTGCCCGGCGCACCAGCCGCTCGACCACGCCCACTGGAAATTGTAGCCGCCGAGCCAGCCGGTGACGTCCACTGCCTCGCCGATGGCGTAGAGGCCGGGCACGTTGCGCGCCTCCATCGTCTTCGACGAGAGCCCGCGGGTGTCGATGCCGCCGAGCGTCACCTCGGCCTTGGCCCAGCCTTCCGAACCGGTCGGCTTGACCTCCCAGCGCTTCAGGCGCGCCGCGAAGTCGGCGAGCTCACGGTCCGGGACGTTGGCGATCGGACCGGATGGCAGGGTGGCCTCGGCCAGCACATGCGCAAAGCGGGAGGGGAAAATCTCCCCGAGCACGGTCTTCGGCTCGGCCTTGGGGCGCGACCGCTTGCGCTCGCGCAGCAGCGCGGCCACGTCGTGCGCTGGAGCAAGGTCGAGCGCGATTGTCGCGCCCTGCCGCCAATACGACGAGATTTGCAGAATGGCCGGGCCGGACAGGCCGCGGTGCGTGAACAGGATGTTCTCGCGAAAGCTCTGCCCCGCGCAGGACGCGATCGCATCCAGCGAGACACCAGCCAGAATCTGAAACCCCATCGCCTCGGGCGTGGCGGTGAGCGGCACCAGCCCCGGCAGCGGCTCGGTCACATCCAGACCGAAGCGGCGCGACACGTCATAGGCAAATCCGGTGGCGCCCATTTTCGGGATCGACATGCCCCCTGTCGCCAGCACCAGCGATGCGGCGGTGAAACTGCCGTGATTGGTTTCGACCCGAAAGCCATCGGCGCGCGAAATGTCGGTGACGGTGTGGCCGACCCGGACGCTGACGCCGCCCTGCGCGCATTCGGCCAGCAGCATGGCGACGATCTCGCGCGCCGAGCCATCGCAAAACAACTGGCCGAGCGTCTTCTCGTGATGCGGAATGCGATGGCGCTCGACCATCGCGATGAAGTCGGCCTGGGTGTAGCGGTCCAGCGCCGAGCGGCAGAAGTGCGGATTGCCGGACAGGAAACGGTCCGGCGCACAATCGAGATTGGTGAAGTTGCAGCGTCCGCCGCCGGAAATCAGGATCTTGGCGCCAACCTTGTTCGCATGATCGAGCAACAGAACCTTGCGGCCCCGCTGCCCGGCAGTCAGCGCGCACATCAGACCCGCGGCTCCCGCCCCCAGAATGACGACGTCAAAAGCTTCGCTGGCTGTCGTCATTCGAGCGCGGCGCCTACGGGCCGACCTGCTTGATCCATTGCAAGGCCATCGCGACGGCCGCGACAATCAGCAGGATCGCGCCGAGTCTCAGGAACAGAGCCATTGCGGCAGACTAACCCCGCGTTTCCCGGTGCAGCATCTTTTCCGGCGTGCCGGCCACGAAATTCGCGAGGCTCTGCTCGAACTGCATCGCCGCGTCCTTCACATAAGTATCGCAATACCCGCCGATGTGGGGCGTGATGAACACGTCCGGCCGCGACCACAGCGGATGACCCTTGGGCAGTGGCTCGGTGGCGAGCGCGTCAAGGGCTGCACCCGCGATCTGCTTGTTCTCCAGCGCATGCAGCAGCGCGTCTTCGTCCAGCACACCGCCGCGTGCGAGATTGACCAGAAATGCGGACGGCTTCATCGCGGCCAGCACTTTGGCGCCGACGATGTTGCGGCTGTCGTCCTCGAGCGGCAGGAGCAGCACGAAATAGTCGAGATCCTTCACCGCCTCCACCAACTCCGCGCGGGTGTACACCGCGTCGAAGCCGGGAACCGCGCGCTTGGTCCGCGAAATCCCGACCACCTTCATGCCGAACGCCTTGAAACGCGGCGCCATGTCCGCGGCAATGGCACCGAGGCCGAGGATGCCGACCGTCTTGTTGTCGAGCGTGGTGCCGGGGTAGCGCTCCCAGGCCTGCTCGCCGCGCTGGCGCTCGATCCGCCGCATGTCGCGGTTGAAGGCCAGCATCATCAGGAACGCCATCTCCGACATCGGCACGCCGTGGATGCCGCGCGTCGCGGTGACGACGACGTCCTTGCCGAGATAGGGACTGTCGGTGATGCCGTCGGTGCCGGTGCCGAGCGAGTGCACCCACTTGAGATTCGGCGTGTCCTTGAAGAAATCGGTTTTAACCTGCGGGCCGAAACACATCAGGATGTCGGCCCAGGCGGCATGCTTGAGCGCCTCGGCGCGGGTTCCGCATGTCTTGATGGTCAGCTCGGGATGCCGGGGGCTGAGATATTTCTCGTAACCGGATCGCGTCGGCTCCGGGTGGGTGAGGAAGATGAGGAGGTTCATGGGAGGGTGTTCTCAAAAAAGACCGAGTGGCGCCGCTTGCGCCGCCCTACTCCCTCTCCCGCTTTGGGAGAGGGTCGGGGTGAGGGGCAGCGTGCTCTATCGAGAGTCCCCCTCACCCGACCGCCAGCGGCGGTCGACCTCTCCCCGCAAGCGGGGAGAGGTAAAGCGAGCGCGGGGCACGCTCAACCCGCCTCCACCACGACCTCGGGGAACCGGTGCAGCCGGTCGCCGGGGCCGTTGCCGCCGATGATGTAGTTGTCGCACAGCCAGTTGAGATAGCCGCCGTGGGCATAGGTCGGATGCACGACGATGTTGGTGTCCTTCTCGATGGTCCAAGGCTCGTCGTTGCGGATCAGCGGACGCTCCACCAGGTCGTAGCCCTGGCCGTGGCAATACAGCCGGGCCTCCTCCGGCCGGCCGTTCTTGCGCATGAAGGCGTTGAAGGTCTCCCAGATGTCCTTGCAGGGCGTGCCGGGCTTGAGCAGGTCGAGCGTGAGCTTGCGGGACGCTTTGACGAACTCCAGTTCGTCCTTCATCGCCTGCGGCACCTTGGCGCCGACCACACAGGTGCGGCCAAGCTCGGTGTACATGCCGCCGGGACCGCTATCCTCGACCAGCAACGCGATGGCATCGCCCTTCTGGATGACGCGGTTCTGCACATGGCGCTGGCCGAACTTCGCGGCGGTGCCGAGCGGCGTCGAGGCGCAGAGATAAATGCCGTTCTCCGAGCCGTGGCGCTGGCTGTAGCACTGCGCGATGGCCGCCACGTCGCGGTCCCGCATGCCGGGCTTCACCGCGTCGAACGCGGCCTTCATGGCGCCGTCCTGCATCAGCGCACAGAGCTTCACCAACTCCTGCTCTTCAGGGCTCTTGATCACCTTGATGCGGTCGACCATTTCGGTTGCATCGACGTAACGCGCCTTCGGAAACTTCTTCATCGTGAAGTCGCCGAGCGCGAACGACATCTGGTAGATGCAGACGAAGCCGATGGTGGCGTTGGCATACGGCGCAAGCGCCTTCGCCGCCAGCTCGGGATCATAGAAATTGGTGTAGTGCGCCGACTCGTAGCTCGGCGTGGTGAGCATGCGCTTGACGCCGCGCCACATGTCGGCCGGCGGGCGGCCGTCGCCGTTGAACGGGCCCTGCATCACGACGGTCATCTCATCGTCGCGCGGAAACACCACGGTGACCGGATAGCCGTTGGTCGCCGGCATGTCGGTGAACCACTTGACCGCGCCGCCCATGTGATCGTTGTTGTTCTGCATCAGCAGAACGTCGATCTTCTCGCGCTCCATCGCCTGGCGGACCAGGCCCCAGCGGCGCTGGAGCTCGGCGGTGGAGATCGGCGTCTGCAGGCGTTCGCTCAGGCCGTTGGCGCTCATGGATGGTCCTCCCGAAATGTGTTAGCGCGATCATAACCAATTGATGGTCAAAGATAAATTGGCCTGACCCCAGCCATTAACTTAACCGCCTTCGCCGGACCATATTGTTGTATAATGTCGTCCAGGGGGAGGCCGCCCTCCAGCGTCGTTGTTGTCTTTGATGGAAGCCATACTCGTCAAGGTTTTCGCCACGGCCCTGGCCCTCAGCCAGGTAACCACCAGGCCGGACACCGTCAAAACCAGTTTCGATCCCGTGCAGGATCAGGCGCAAGTCGTTCAGATTCTGAGCGATGGCTGCGCGCACATGCGCAAGGCATTCGACCTTGAGCAGATCGCGCTCGACGACCTGATCGAGACCGCGATGACCGATACGCGCGGCGGCGGCGAGGAGGTCAAGGCGTTTCGCGGCCTCAAGTTCGACGACCTGTTCCTCTCCTACAAGCAATTCTGCAAGAACGAGAAGATCGACCGCAAGGTGGTCGATGTCGGCGAGGTCATCGAGTTCTACAACCGCGCCGCCGAGGGCCTGCCGGACCACGACCGGCTCAAGGACCTGAAGATGCCGGGCCTCACCAGCATCTTCGACATCAAGGGCGCGGGCTACGCCGAACTCTACGAACCCAATCACCGCCGGCTGTGGGTCAAACTTTCCGACATTCCGCAACATGTACAGCAGGCGTTCATCGCCGCCGAGGACAAGCGCTTCCTCCAGCACAAGGGCATCGACGAGCGTTCGGTCATCCGCGCCTTCATCGGCAACGTCGCCGATCCGAACAGCCGGCAGGGCGGCTCGACCATCACCCAGCAGGTGGCGAAAAATCTGCTGGTCGGCAACAGCATCAGCTACGAGCGCAAGATCCGCGAGATGATCGTCGCGGCGCGCGTCGAGAAATCGCTGAGCAAGCAGGAAATCCTCGAGATCTACCTCAACGCCATCTATCTCGGCCGCTCCTCGTGGGGCATCGAGCTCGCGGCGCAGAGCTATTTCGGCAAGGCCGCCAAGCTCCTCACGCTGGTCGAAGGCGCCTTCCTGGCCGGGCTGGCGAAAGGCCCGAGCTACTACAATCCCGACCGGCAGCGCGCCCGCGCGCAGGAACGCATGTCCTACGTGCTCGGCCGCATGCAAGAGGACGGCGTGATCGACGAGGCAGGCCTCAAGGAGGCACTCGCGCACAAGCTCAACATCGCATCCCTGTCCCGGCAGCGCCGCGACAACGGCTACCACATCGTCGATCAACTCCGCCGCGAAGCGAAGCAGATCGCCGGCATGGAAAGCCTCACCGACAAATCCTATACGGTGAAATCCACCATCCACCCGCAAATCCAACGCGCGGCTGAAACCGCGCTGCAGGACGGTCTCGCGCGCTACGAGCAGAGCAGCGGCCGCACCATGTTCCGCGGCCCCGAGGCAAACCTCGGCACTGCCATCCGCAAGGTGCAGGCCGATCCCAAGGCCGACCGCGCCAAGCCCGCCTGGCAGCAGGCCCTGATCGAATTCAGCCCGCCGCTGTACGACGTTCACTGGGCGCCGGCCGTGGTGGTGGAAAAGCTCAATCTCAAGGCCGGCTATGAATCGATCCGGGTCGGGCTGCGCGACGGCCGCGTGCTGCCGCTCTCGACTTATTCGGCCAACGCGCGGCGGCTGCTCTCGGTGAACGACGTCATCTTCGTCAGCGTGACCGAGGGCCGTGTCCGCGAGGTCCGGCGAACCCAGAACGGCAAGACCGAGGTCCAGCAGGTCCAGGAAGGCACTCGCGTCGAAATGCGGGTGCGGCCGACCGTGCAGGGCGCAGCGGTGGTGGTGGAGAACCGCACCGGGCGCATTCTCGCCATGGCCGGCGGCTTCTCCTACCCGCTGAGCCAGCTCAACCGCACCGCCCAGGCACGCCGCCAGCCCGGCTCATCGTTCAAGCCCGTGGTCTATCTCACCGCGCTCTCCAACGGCCTGCAGCCCAACGCGCTGATCAACGACGGCCCGATCACGCTGCCGCCGATCGGCGCGCGCACCTCCACGATCTACAACGCGAACCAGGACTACAAGGACTGGTGGTCGCCGAAAAACTATGACGGCGGCAGTTCGGGGGTGATGACGCTGCGGCGCGCGCTGGAGCAATCGAAGAATCTCGTCACCGCGCAACTGCTGGACGGCGGCATCCACCATTCGCCGCCGGAGAGCCTCGACCGCATCTGCGCGGTTGCCAAGGAGGCACAACTCTACCAGGTCTGCGAGCGGTACTATCCGTTCGTGCTCGGCGCCCAGGCGGTCCGGCCGCTCGACATGGCGGTGTTCTACGCCTCGATCGTCAACGAGGGCTTCCGGCCCACGCCACACATCATCGAGTCGATCGACCGCAACGGCGAGAATGTCTATCGCATGGAGCCGAAGCTCACGCCGCTGCGCGGCGTCGATCGCCCGGCGGCGTTCCAGCTTCGCACCATCCTGCAGGGCGTGCTTTCGCGCGGCACCGCGCGCTCGATCGCGCAGCACGCGCCGTTCGTGGGCGGCAAGACCGGCACCAGCGATGATGAGAACGATGTCTGGTTCGTCGGCTTCAGCAACGACGTGACCATCGCGGTCTGGGCCGGCTACGACAACAATCGCGGCCGGCGCACGCTCGGCGGCGGCCAGACCGGCGGCAAGGTCGCGGTCCCGATCTTCGAGCCGATCATGCAGGCGGTGTGGCAGCACCACGCGCCAAAAACCGCGCTGCGCGGCCCCTCCCCCGAAGCACAGGCCCGGCTGGTCGCGCTGCCGATCGATCTGAACAGCGGCCAGCGGATGGACGGAAACCGCTACGCGGCACAGCAGCAGTCGATCTATTACGACGACCGCAGCAGCCCGGCGCCAAGCTCGCGGTTCATGGAATACTTCCGGCTCGACGCCAGCGGCCGCTTCACCGATACGCAGAGCCATGTGATCTCGAGCAGCGGCTCATACCAGCAGCCGATGCGCGACAACGACGGCTACTCCTCGCCGTTCGACAACTTCTTTGGAATTTTCCGCAACGACCGGCCGTCCTATGTCGGGCCGGGCGGCCCCCATCCCAGCATGCCCGACTATTCGACGCGCAGTGCGCCGTCGTACAGCGGCCCGCGCGGCGGCCCGCCGGCGCCGGCCCCTACGCCGCAGTGGGGCCGCCAGCAGCACCGGGTTTATTAGCGCGACCGAAGGTGGCCCGCTCAATCCTCGGCGACGAACGTCTCTTCACGCTTTTTCCGGATCGACGGCAGCAGCACCGTTGCCAACAAAACCGCCGCGACTGCAAGAAGACCGGCGCTCAGCGGCTCTGTCACCAGCACGCTGGCCTGCCCCTCCGACAGCACCAGCGCGCGGCGCAGGAACTCCTCCATCGGCGGACCGAGAACGAAGCCGAGCAGCAGCGGCGTCGGCTCGCAGCCGAGCTTGCGGAAGACGTACCCGAGCAGCCCGAACAGCGCCATCAGGTACACGTCAAACGTCGTGTTGCTCAGCGAGAACACGCCGATCGCGCAGAACACCATGATGGCCGGGAAAAGCAGATGGTACGGCACGGCGATCATGCGCACCCACAACCCGATCAGCGGCAGGTTGAGGATCAGCAAGAACACGTTGCCGATCCACATCGACACCACCACGCCCCAGAACAGCGTGGCCTGCTCGGTGATGATGCCGGGGCCGGGCTGGATGCCCTGGATCATCAGCGCGCCGATCATCAACGCCATCACCGGATTGGCCGGGATGCCGAGCGTCAGCATCGGGATGAACGACGTCTGCGCGCCGGCATTGTTGGCGGACTCCGGACCGGCCACGCCTTCGATTGCGCCGTTGCCGAACTGCTCCGGTGTCTTCGAGAGCTTCTTCTCAACCGAATAGGATGCGAACGACGCCAGCAGCGCGCCGCCGCCCGGCAGGATGCCCAGCGCCGAACCGAGCACCGTGCCGCGGGCAATGGGACCAAGGATACGCTTCCAGTCCTCGCGTGAGGGCATAAGCCCGGTCACGCTCTTGATGATTGCCGACCGTTGGCTCTCGTCTTCGAGATTGGCGATGATCTCGGCGAGACCGAACATGCCCATGGCGATGACGACGAAGCCGATGCCGTCGGCCAACTGCGGCAGGCCCATGCTGTAACGCGCTACGCCCGAATTGACGTCGGTGCCGACGAGACCCAGCGTCAGCCCGACCACCACCATCGCCAGCGCATGGAGCAACGAGCCGCTGGCCAGCACGATGGAGGCGACGAGGCCGAGCACCATCAGCGAGAAATATTCGGCAGGGCCGAACCGCAGCGCCAGCTCCGCCAGCGGCGGCGCGAACAGCGCGACCAGCACGGTCGCAGCGCTGCCCGCGATAAACGATCCAATCGCGGCGGTCGCCAGCGCCAGGCCGGCCCTGCCCTGTCGCGCCATCTTGTAGCCGTCGAGCGCCGTCACCACCGATGACGATTCGCCCGGCAGGTTGATCAGGATCGCGGTGGTCGAGCCGCCGTACTGCGCGCCGTAATAAATGCCCGACAGCATGATGAGCGCCGACACCGGCGGCAGGCCGAACGTGATCGGCAGCAGCATCGCGATGGTGGCGATCGGACCGATGCCGGGCAGCACGCCAACGGCGGTTCCGAGAAACACGCCGACGAGGCAATAGAACAGGTTCGACAGGCTCATCGCCGTCTGGAAGCCGAGCGCGAGGTTGGCCAGGACATCCATCGCTCAGCCGCCCAGCCAAGGCCCGATCACGGGCATTGGAACGCCAAGACCCCTGACGAAAACCAGGATGCAGAATGCGACCAGGCCGAAAAGTGCTGCGAACGACGTCAGGTCGGGCCGGGTGTATCGGCTGGCCAGCGAGCTCACCACGATGAGGCAGGGCAACGCGACCAGCAGGCCGAGACGGTCAAGCAGCACTCCGAACAGAACGGTCGAGCCGAGCACCAAGGCCAGTGGCTTCCACGCAATCGGCTCTATCGGCGCGCCGGGCTTGAGAAACGAACGCCCCACCGATACGGCGCCGAACAGCGCCAGGATCGAACCGAGCGCCGTCGGAAAATAGCCGGGGCCCATCCGCGCGGTGCTGCCGGTCTGGTAGTCGCGCGCGATCCAGATGACGGCGGCGGCCAGCGCCAGGTAGATGGCGCCGGCCCAGAAGTCCCGCGGATTGCGGATGCCCATCGGCCGCTTCGGCCCCCGGCGCCGCTAGTTGAGCTTGGCGCCGGATGCCTTGACCGGCTCGACCCAGCCCTCGACCTGCTTCTGGACGAAGTCCACGAATGCAGGCTGGGACATCTTGCGGACGGTGAGGCCGAGATCGTTCAGCCGGGTGACAAATGTCGGATCGTCCATCGATTGCTGGATGGCGGCATGCAGCTTCGCCAGAACGGCAGGCGGCAGGCCTGCGGGCGCGGACACGCCGATGAAATTCTCCGACACCAGCGCCGGGAAACCAGCCTCAACGACGGTCGGGATGTCCGGCGCGACGTGCGAGCGCGTGCGCGACGTCACGGCGATCGGACGCAGCTTCTCGGCTTTCATGTGCGGCACGTTCTGCGGCAGCGTATCGAACGAGAAGCTCAGGCGTCCGGCCATGAGGTCGGTGATCATCGGCGCGCTGCCCTTGTAGCCGACATGCTCGATGTTGAGCCCGGTCTCTTTCTTGAAGGTCTCGCCGAGAATGTGACCGATCGAGCCGACGCCACCGGAGCCAAAGAACACCTTCTTGTTCTGCGCTTTGATCCATTCGATCAGCTCCGGCATCGTCTTGGCCGTCACGGACGGATGCACCATCACGACGTCGGGCACGGTTGCGACCAGGGCGACGTGGGTGAAGCCCTTGATGGAATCGTAGGGCTGCGGGCTGAGCATGAACGGCGCCAGCGAGATCGGCGTCGTATTGGACATCAGCAGATTGTAGCCGTCGGGCGCGGCGCGATTGATCTCGCCCGCGGCGATCGTACCGCCGGCGCCCGGCTTGTTGTCCACCACCACCGGCTGCCCCAGAGCCTTTTGCAGTGGCACCGAAAGCGCACGCGCCACCACATCGCTCGACCCCCCGGGTGGGAACGTCACCAGAATGCGAACGGCCTTGGTCGGATAGTCCTGCGCCATCGACGGCGCCGTCATGAGCGCCGTGGCAACGGCGAATATCCCATAAGCCAGCAACAATTTTGTTTTCATACGACTCCCCTAAGCAGCGATTGAACCCGGCTTGCCCATGCAAGATGCGGGCCTGAATTCATGCGCCGCCCCTGAAACAGGAGTAACCCCACGGCGTGCATTTCATCGGCAGGTGGTAGTGCGCCTCGGGCGCGGCGATACCGAAGCGGTAGTTCACGACATCGAGAAACGGCACGGTGGGCACAGCGCCAATGGCGCCGCGATAATAGTCCGCAACGTGAAAACGAGCCTCATAGAAGCCCGGCTCGAATGTCCGGCTGAGCGCGGCATCCGCCAGCACGCCGGTGGCCGAGATGCTGCCGGATGCGATCAGCCGTTCGGTCTTGTCCGGAGCGACCGCGATCAGCTCCACCCGCATGCCGGCGGCCACGATCCCGCGCGAGACATCGACCACATGGATGGAAATTCCCGGCATCGACACCCCAACGCAACCGGCCAACCGAAGACGGCAATTGTGTTCTTCCGCAGGGCCTGCTGACAAGGTGGCAGGACCGGATTTCGCGGAACCCGGTCATGGGCTACGTTTCAAACAACAAACCGGGCGGGGACCATGGCGCGGCTGAAGCTCTCGATCGCAACCACCGACTACGATCATTTCCGCGACTTCCGGCTCGGCACCGTCGAGGCCGCAGGCATCGAGCATACCTGGTCGATGCTCGGGCATCACGAGATCTTCGCGCGGTTCACCTTCAACCGCGAATGGGACGCCGCCGAGCTGTCGTTCGCGAAATTCTGCGCGCAGGTGACGCGGAAGGATTCCGACATCGTCGGACTGCCGGTGGTGTGCTCGCGGCTGTTCCGCTTCTCCTCGTTCTACGTCAACAAGAAGAGCAAGATCAAAACCGCCAAGGATCTGAAGGGAAAGAAGGTCGGCTCGCCGGAGTGGGCGCACACCGCGGCCGTCTACATGCGCGGCTGGCTCAACGACGAGCATGGCGTCGGGCTGAAGGACGTTCATTGGCACCAAGCCGGCACCAACGAGGCAGGCCGCATCGAGAAGGTCGAACTGAGCCTGCCGAAGGGCGTCAAGCTCACCCGGGTCAAGGACAAGTCGCTCTCCGACATGCTGGCGTCAGGCGAGATCGATTGCGCCATTATCGCGCGGCCACCCGACTGCTTCCGCAACAATCATCCGGATGTGGTGCGGCTCTTTCCGGACTTCTGGGAGATGGAGGAGAAATACTACGCCGCCACCAAAGTATGGCCGATCATGCACATCATCGCGCTGCAAAAGCGCGTGCTGGCGGACAATCCGTGGGTGGCGCGCAACCTCTACAACGCCTTCAACGAATCGAAGCGCCGCAGCGTGGAGCGGCTGATGGACCCCGCCGTGTCGCGCTATCCGGTGGCATGGCTGCCGACCACTATGCGCAAGATGAGCACGATGTTCGGCGGCGACACGTTCCCGTTCGGTATCGAGGAGAACCGCCCGACCTGGGAGCAGATGCTGCGCTACACCTTCGAGCAGGGCATCGCGCACCGCCACGCCAAGCCGGAAGAGATTTTTCCGAAAGGCATCATGACGGACGTGCGGATTTAGCTGCCCTCACCCGCCAGCCTTGATCCCCGCCGCCTTGATGATCGGAAACCACTTGTCCATCTCTTCCTTGTGAAACTTGGCGAGATGCTCCGGCGTCAGTTGCTCACGCGGCGTCAACTCATAGCTCTGGTCGGCAAACTTCTTGCGGATCGCCGGATCGGTCAGCGCGCTGACCACCGCGCCATTCAATTTTGCAAGAACGTCCTTCGGCGTGCCCTTCGGCGCCCACATGCCCTGCCACGGCTCGGTGTACACGCCCGGCACGCCCTGCTCGTCCGCGGTCGGGATGTCATGCGATCCGGAGCCGCGCTTCTTGCCCATCACGGCGAGGATCTTGATCTTGCCGCCGCGAAACTGCGGCAGCGACGTGATCGGATCGAGAATCGCCATGTCGATCTGGCCGGATATCAGGTCGGGCACCACCGGCGCGGTGCCTCGATAGGGAATGAACTGAAACGTGGTGCCGGTGACCTGCTGGAACAGCACACCGCCGATGTGCGACGGACTGCCCTGCCCCGCGGTGCCGAACGTTGCCTTGTCGGGATTGGCCTTCAGCCAGCCGACCAGCCCCTTCAGGTCGTTGACCGGCAGGTCGTTCTTCACGGCGAACAGCCAGGGCGTGTTGCCGATCAGCGCGATCGGCTCGAAATCGGCGACCACGTCATAGTTGAGATTCAACACCGCGGGATTAAGAACGTGCGTGACGTTGGCGCCGTACAGCAGGCTGTAACCGTCGGGCGCAGAGCGCGCGATGCGGCCGGTGCCGGTCGAACCGGCCGCGCCGGTCACGTTCTCGATCACCACCGTCTGGCCGAGCGCGGCCGACATGCCGGACGCGACGAGCCGCGCATTGGTGTCGAGCGCGCCGCCGGCCGAAACCGGCACGACCATGGTGATGGTGCGGGACGGGTAGGCCTGGGCGGTTGCGGCGCGTGGCAGCGCCGGAAGCGCCGTGGCTCCCGCCAGGAGCGTCAGGAAACGGCGGCGTTGCAGCATCGTCATCGAGCCTCCCCAGGGATTTTCGGCTGTTTGTTTCCGGGCATAATAGCGCATCATCGGTCGCCAAGTACCGCCACTTTGCCACGGGGGGAGTTCATGACAGACAGCTTCTTCACAGACGGCGATGCCTATGAGCGGTTCATGGGCCGCTGGAGCCGCGCCGCCGGCGAACAATTCCTGGACTGGCTGGCGTTGCCAGCCGGACTGAACTGGCTGGACATCGGCTGCGGGACCGGCGCATTCACCGAGTTGGCGACCGAGCGCTGCAAGCCCGCGCAGATCAGCGGCATCGATCCTTCGGAGGACCAGATCGCCTACGCGCGCAAGCGGCCGGGCGCGGCACACGCGAAATTCCGCAGCGGCGACGCCCAAGCATTGCCCTATGCCGACAGCGAATTCGAAGTCGCCGCAATGGCGCTGGTGATCAGCTTCATTCCAGATCCCATCAAGGCCGCCGCCGAGATGCAGCGTGTGGTGAGGCCGGGCGGCACCGTCGCCGCCTACATGTGGGATTTCCTGGGCAAAGGATTCACGCAATGGCCGTTGATGGATGCCCTCAAGGGCGTGGGCGTCGAAGTGGCCGAGATCGCCGGACGGCTCCATTCCACCGAGGCTGCCTTGCGCCGGATATTCGAGACGGCTGGAATCCGAGACGTCGCGACCCGCGCCATCGACATCGAGGTGTCCTACGCGGATTTCGACGACTACTGGGCGTCGCAGACCAGCCTGCCAAATCCCACCGTTCAGGCAATCCGCAAGCTGTCCGCCCAAGACGTGGAAAAGCTCAAGACCAATCTCCGCGAGCAGTTGCCGCGGCGTGGCGGCCGGATCGCATATCCGGCGCGAGCCAATGCGGTAAAAGGCATGGTGATACGCCAGCCATGAAAACATGGGGCCCGTGCCATCGCGGGACCGCCTGACAGGACCTTGGCGGAATGTGATATAGTTCGCGAAGCGAATTCAGGAGCCCGACATGCCCCGCCACAAGACTTATTTCCCGCACGGCGTCATTCCGGCCGTCCTGCTGCCGTTCAACGACGACCTGTCGATCGACGAGGCGGGCTTCCGCAAGCACCTGCGCGACGTGGCGGCGACCGACGGCATTTCGGCCATTACGCTGAACGCCCACTCCACCGAGGTCGCCTCCTGCACCTTCGAGGAGCAGAAGCGCGTCCATGCCATCGCGCAGGATGAAGTCGGCGCCAAGCTGCCGATCGTGCACGGCATCTGGGCCGACGGTTCGCTCGAGGCCGCGCGGATCGCCAAGGCCGCGACCGAGGGCGGCGCGTCCGCGCTGTTGGTGTTCCCGCCGGCGCCCTTCACCATGGGCCAGAATGCGGCGATGGCGATCGAGCACTTCAAGCGTATCGCCGACGCGTCCGACCTGCCCATCATCGCGTTCCAGTATCCGCTGGCGACCGGCCAGGGCTATCCGAACGAAACCATCCTGAAGATGATCGACGAAATTCCGAACCTGAAGGCGATCAAGGATTGGGCCGGCACGCCGCAGCAGCACGAGTGGCACGTCCGCACGCTGCAGAACCTGTCGCGGCCGTTCAACGTGCTCTCCACCCAGAGTTCGTGGCTGATGTCGTCGCTGGCGTTCGGCTGCAAGGGTCTGCTGTCGGGCTCGGGCAGCGTGATCCCCGACCTGCAGGCGCAACTGTTCAAGGCGATGCAGGCCGGCGACCTCAAGGCCGCGCAGGCGATCAACGACCGCATTTATCCGCTCGCCGGCGTGTTCTATGCGCAGCCGTGGGTGGACATGCACAATCGCATGAAAGAGGCGCTGGTGCTGATGGGCAAGATGCAACGCGCCGTGGTGCGGCCGCCGCTGGTCAAGATCGAGCGCGCCGAGATCGAGCGCATCCGCCAGGCGCTGGTGCAGGCCGGATTGCTGCCGAAGGCGAGCGTGCGGGCGGCGTAATTTCATCGGCTGTCGTCCCCGCGAAAGCGGGGACCCAGTAACCACCGTTCCCTCGATAGAGCCGTGGCTACTGGGTCCCGGCTCTCGCCACGCTCGGCCGGGACGACAACCCCAGTGTATTGAGCGCGCCGCCATGATTCCCAAAGACCGTTTTCTGCTCGCCGGCGTGATGGGCTGGCCGATCCATCAGTCGCGCTCGCCGATGCTGCACAATTACTGGTTCAAGCAGCACAACATGGCCGGCACCTACGTGCCGCTCGCGGTCAAGCCCGAGGACATCCACACCGCGCTGCGCGCACTGCCCGCGCTCGGATTTTCCGGCGTCAACCTCACCATCCCGCACAAACAGACCGCAATGCAGGACATGGCGGAGATCGACGACAAGGGCCGCGGCATCGGCGCGCTCAATCTGGTCGTGGTGCGCCCGGATGGATCGCTGTTCGGCACCAACACCGACGCCTACGGCTGCATCGCGAACATCAACCAGATGCAGCCGGAGTGGCGGCCCAATGCCGGGCCTGTGGTGGTGATCGGCGCGGGCGGTGCCGCCCGCACCGCGATCTGGGCGCTCGCCGATCAGGGCGTGAAGGAAATCCGCATCGCCAACCGCACCCACGCGCGGGCGCTGGCGGTCGCCAACGATCTCGGCGCGCCGCTGACGGCGTACCGCTGGGAGGAGCGCCACGGCATCCTCGATGGCGCCGCGCTGCTGGTGAACGCGACCAACCAGGGCATGATCGGACAGCAGCCGCTCGAATTGAACCTCAACAAGCTGCCGAAGACCGCGTTCGTCTACGACATCGTCTACAACCCGATCGAGACGCCGCTGATCGCGGCGGCCCGCGCGCGCGGTCACCGCGTCATCCCCGGACTTGGAATGCTGCTCAACCAGGCGCCGCCGGCCTGGAAGGCCTGGTTCGGCATCGAGCCGCAGGTGACGCCGGAGTTGCGCCGGATGATCGAGGCGACGTTGTAACCGAGGCCCTACAACGTTCCCGCCTGCCCCGCCGCCCGCACGATATCGCCCCAGCGTTTCATCTCCGTCTCGACGAAGCTGCGAAGCTCCGCGGGCGGCGGGCTGACCACGGGAATCTGACCGCGTGCGTTGAGCTGCTGCTGGATATCAGGCAGCGCCATCACCGCTCGCAACTCGGCGTTGATCCGCGCAACGATGGGCGCCGGGGTTCCAGCCGGGGCGGCCAGCATCTCCCACGATTCGATCGCGAACGGCAGTCCGCCTTCGGTGATGGTCGGGATGTCCGGCGCCGCCGCAAGCCGCGTCGCCGACGAAACGCCGAGCGCGCGAACCTTGCCGCCCTGCGCCTGCACCACGCCGGATGCCGGATCGGAGAACATCATGTGCGCCTGCCCGCCAACCACGTCCTGCAAGGCCTGGGCGCCGCCGCGATAGTTGACCGAGACGATGTCGATCTTGGCGGTGAACTTCAGCAGTTCGCCGAGCAACGTCAGCGACGTTCCCGGCCCGGTCGACGCGAACGAAAGCTTGCCCGGATTGTCCTTGGCATGTTTGACGAGGTCCGCGACCGAGTGGACCGGCAGCGACGGGTTGACCACAAGCAGCAACGGATCGCGGGTGACCAGCGCCACCATCGTCAGATCCTTCAGCGGGTCGTAGGCGAGTTGCTTGTAGAGCGTCGGGTTGATCGCGAACGTGCCGCTCGGCGCGAACAGCAGCGTGTGGCCGTCGGGCGTGGACTTCGCAACCGCGGTCGTCGCGGTCGCGGTTCCGGCGCCCGGGCGGTTCTCCACGATAAACGGCTTGCCCAGACGCTCGGTCAGCTTCTGCGCCACCAATCGGCCGACAATGTCCACAGAACCGCCGGCCGCGAACGGCACGACGATCGTCACCTGCCGCGCCGGATAATCCTGGGCGGCAACCGGCAGCGCCAGTGCGGCGGCCACGACGAAGGACATGATGAAAAAGGCGAAACGCATGGCGGCCTCCCCCTGTCATCGGGTCTTGCCGCAACGCGGCGCCCGGACCGGAGGATGCTACACAATTTCAATGAACGGGCGATGGGGCGTGATGTCCGCCCGGCGCGGCGGAGAGACTTGTTTGAGCTTTCCGAAAACCGGATCCCACTTTTCGGGATCATGCTTTAGCGCGCCGCCGCGACCTTGACGCGCTTGCCGACGCCGGGCGGCTTCGACTGGGACTTCGCGGCGAGCTTCGCCGCCGGCTTGGCCGGCTCTTTGGCTGCAACCTTGGAGGCCTGTTTTGCAGCAACCTTCGTGGCACCCTTGGCGGCCGGCTTCGCCGTAGCCTTGGCGGCAACCTTGGTTGCGGCGCGCTTTGCGACTGGCTCCGGCGCGATGATCTGAATCTTGCCGTTCTTGATGACGACCGTCTTCCGGCCCGGCGAAGCCGCAGCCAGCGCATACGACTTGCCCTTCGGCTCGTCTTCGGCGTCGTCCTTCGCCGTATCAGCCTTGGCGGCGACTTGCGTCGTCTTCTTTTCCGCGACCTGGGTCGCCTTGCCCTTGCCTTTGACCTTGGCAAGCTTGATTGGCGCGGCCTCCGGAACGCTGACCTCCATCGCCGGCATACCAGGGCAACGCGCATGCGCCGGGAGCATCTTGCCTTCGGTCGGCGCGTTGACGCGCGCCCAGCGTTCCGCAGGCTGGCCGGTGATGTTGCGCACGTAGTTGCGGGTTTCCTCAGGGAGCTTGCCGCGCTTCGCCATCCAGTCCTGCACGCGGCGGGGGCCTGCGTTGTAAGCCGCGGCGGCAAGGCCGAGGTTGCCGAACTGGCCAAGCAACTCGCGCAGAAACTTCGCGGACACCGACATCGAGTGAACCGGATCGAACGGATTTTCGAGGCCGTAGGCGCGCGCGACCCGCGGCATGAACTGCGCGATGCCCTGCGCGCCGGCAGGGCTCACGACGTGGGATTTGAAGCCGCTCTCTTGCTGGATCAGGTTGGCGAAGAACGGCGCGGGGAGATTGTGCTCGGCGGCGACCACGGCGGCGTGGCTGCACAGCGCGTTTCGGCTCGGCACATGGCGGGCGGCATGGGCGGGGACTTCGACGATCGGCTCAGCGACCGCATCGCGCGGCAGCATGCGGTCATCGCCGGTGAACCACAGCGCGCTCAGCGCGACGCCCGGCAACGGATTGACGCTATGCCGCACCCGGTATGCGAACGATGTCTTGGCTGGGGTGAGCTGCGGCGGCGTCACGCTGTCTTCGACGGTGGCACCCACGCTTTCGGTGGTGGCACCCGCGCTGCAGGGAACAAGCGCAATAAACAGCGCGCAGACAAGAATCCGCCCCATGCCCGATCGATCCGCCTCTGCAGGCACGCGTCGAGACGCGCCCGCCCCTGAATCGTTTTTTGAGGTTCATCCCTCGACCCCCCGAAACTGCTGGTGAAACGCGACCGGAATGTGGACGAAAAGCGGTTGGCATGGGGAAATGTCAGGAAATATGCGGGTTTTCGGAACCTTTTGCCGGTTCGCCGCGTGATTTCCACGTCCCGCTCCCCGGCGCAGGCTACGCAATTTTCGAGCGGTAGTGGTCCCAGGTTTTCTTGAACAAGCTCGGCGAGCGTAGCTTCTGCCGGCAGGCCGCCTGCTCCTCGTCGCTGAACACGTAGGGCTCGCCGATCTGCATCGCCATGTATTGGCGGCGCGCGTTCTCCTCGACGTAGGCGGCGTAGGCGAAACACTCCAGAATGTTTTCTCCGGCCGCAACCACGCCGTGCGCCTTCAGCATCACCACCGGGTTGTCGCCCATGACCGCGATCATCTTCTCGCCCATCTCGCGGGTGTTGACCGACATCGGCGAGTTCATCACCGGCAGGTCACCCAGCAGCGACGCCTGTGCGTACACCACCTTCTGCGCGACGCCCGTCATGGTCAGGTAGGTCGACCATTGCGGATGGGTGTGGAACACCGCGTTGACCTTCGGCCGCGCCCGGTAGACCTCGGCGTGGATCGGGAATTCCAGCGGCGGCTTGACGTTGCCGCCGTCTACCGGCTTGCCGTCGAGATCGACCGCGACGATATCCTCGACCGTGAGGCTGCCGCGCATCGACGCGCCGGAGTTGATGTAGAACGATCCGGCGTCGCGCCGCGCGCTGCAATGGCCGTTGTGGTCGATGTATTCCGCACGCTCCAGCATGCGGATGGCATCCACCAGATCCTGCTTGATCTCGCTTTGCGATGGCTGTTTCATTCTTCACCAGTCTGCTTCTGCAAGCAACTTATCGAGTTGAGCGACTGTTTGCTCCATGTCTTCTGTCGGTGCGATGAGTATTGTCGGAGGTCGGGATGCGGCTGAATTTTGCATGTACTGAATCGTGCTCTGCAACTCCGTTCGATAGTTGTGCAGGTGCATGCACATCAATTCGATGGATTCTCCTCGAACCGCTGCCCGTTTCTCACCCAATTCGAAGTACCGCTGCACAGCTTCATCAAAGGCCGATTCCAATTCCTCTCGTGACATGCTCGTAACTTTCTTGCCTCGCCATAGAGGAGTTTTTGGTGCGGCCATGACCTCAATCCTCTATGTTCTAACCAATCGCAAGTTTCAGAATGATCGTCTGTTTGATTGAATATGGGATGCCTTTCGACAAGTATAACAGCTTCGAAAAACTCTCCGCCAGCGAGCGGCCAGGAGTCGACTACGAAATTCATTGCGTCGCCAGACCATCGCAGGTTGCCATTATTGCCCCGCACGGTCGCCAAATTGAACCAGGAACTGCCGAGATTGCAGCCGCAATCGCAAATGACTCATACAGTTTTTATTGCTTCAATGGATTGCGGCATCGACCACACGGTCATCTACACATTACCTCTTCAAACTTCGATGAACCCCAATGCCTAGGGCTTCTATCGACCTGCAAAATTGTTGTCGCCATTCATGGATGCAGAAACTTATCGGTCAGTTCAAGAAATTACGTTTATTTGGGCGGTCTCAATCGATCTCTGAAGGAGACAATATTTGATTGCCTTCGCGATGCTGGATTCGACGTACGAAATTATGATGACCGATTTCCAGGGGAACACCGCAGCAATATTTGCAACAGAGGACTGACCGGACAAGGCGCACAACTGGAAGTATCAAGAGGCCTTCGGGAAGAGTTTCTAAATTCCAGCGAGAAGCTCTCTGGTTTCGCGAAAGCCGTGAGGACCGGCATTGACGATGCCTTGCGCGGTCCACCGGTCAACCGTTAGCCTTCGCCCCGCATGGCATCCCCGATCAAAGCCTTCGACCACATCATCATCGGCGCGGGCTCCGCCGGCTGCGTGCTGGCGAACCGGCTGACCGAAGACAAGGACGTCAAGGTTCTGGTTCTCGAAGCCGGCGGCTGGGACCGCGATCCCTGGATCCACATTCCGCTGGGCTGGGGCCGCATCCTCACGCGGCGCCTGCACGACTGGATGTACTTCACCGAGCCCGAGCCGCAGATGAACGGCCGCAAGATCGAATGCGCGCGGGGCAAGGTGATCGGCGGCTCGTCCTCGATCAACGCCATGACCTATTCGCGCGGTCATCGCGGCGACTACGACCGCTGGGCCGAGCAACACAAGCTGCCGGGCTGGTCCTACGCGAATGCGCTGCCCTACTTCCGCAAGCAGGAAACCTGGCAGGGCGGCACCAGCCCCTATCGCGGCACCGACGGGCCGTTGAGCGTGCGCTTCGCCACGTTTCAGGAGCCGCTGGTCGATGCCTATGTCGAGGCGGCGAAGGGCGCGGGCCTGAAGTGGAACGATGACCTGAACGGACCTGAAAACGACGGCATCGGCCGCAACCAGAACACCATCCGCAACGGACGGCGCTGCAGCGCGGCGGTGGCGTATCTGCGCCCGGCGATGGCCCGCGGCAATCTCACCGTCGAGACTCGCGCACTGGTGACGCGGGTGCTGATCGAGGGCGGCCGCGCGGTTGGCGTCGAATACCGCAAGGGCAGCGATACGGCGGTGGCCCGCGCCAGCCGCGAGGTCATCGTGGCCGGTGGCGTGATCAACTCGCCGCAGGTGCTGATGCTGTCCGGCGTCGGCGACCCCGATGCACTGCGTGCCCAAGGTATCAAGAGCAAGGTTCCGCTCAAGGGCGTCGGGCGCAACCTGCAGGATCACGTCACCGTGCAGATCGCGTACCGCCGTGCCGGGCCCGCCGGCGCCATCCAGCAGGTGATGCGCCTCGACCGCATCGCCGTCGAGCTCGCCAAAACCTATTTCGTGGGCGGCAGCGGCATCGCGACCGACATCCCAGGCGGCGTCGCCTCGTTTGCCCGCGTGATGCCTGGCGCCAAGGTGCCGGACATCCAACTCCTGCTGGCCGGCGCGCCGCTCACCGCGGGGCCCTACCTCAAGCCATTCAACCAGCCGTTCGACGACGGCTTCGGCGGCCGCATCGTCATGCTGCACCCCGAAAGCCGCGGCGAGCTTTCGCTGGCCTCGGCCGATCCGGCGACGCCGATCCGCATCAAGCAGAACTTCATGTCCACCGACCGCGAGTGGCAGACGCTGCGCGCCGGCGTCAAGCTGATGCGCGAGGTGCTGGGCCAGTCGAGTATGGCGCCGTTCATCGACCGTGAACTGACGGCCACATCAAACGACGCGGAGATCGATGATCACATCCGCAACACCGGCATCACGCTGCATCATCCGCTCGGCACCTGCAAAATGGGCGCCGCGAGCGACGATATGGCGGTGGTCGATCCGGAGTGCCGCGTGCATGGGGTCGAGCGGCTGCGCGTGATCGACGCTTCGGTGATGCCGGACCTGGTCAGCGGCAACATCAACGCGCCGGTGATGATGATCGCCGAAAGGGCCGCCGACCTGATTCGCGGCCGGCCGACGCTCGCCCCGGTGAATGTGTAAGCGATGTCCCGCGTTCCGCCGCTCGATCCCGCGACGCTGACGCCCGAGCAGCAGCGCGTCGCGTCTGACATCGCGGGCGCGCGCAAGAACGTGCGCGGACCGTTCACCATCTGGCTGCGGAATCCCGCGCTGGCCGAGCACGCCAACCGGTTCGGCATCGCCCTGCGCGACAGCAAGGTGCTCGACCGCCGGCTGTTCGAGCTTGCGGTCATTACCGTGTGCCGCGCCTTCACCGTACAATACGCCTGGTCGTCGCACGCTCCGGCAGCGGAGGCGGCGGGCGTCTCGCCCGAGGTGGTCGCCGCGATCCGCGACAACAAAGTCCCGGACCTCCGGCGCGACGACGAGCGTGTGGTGTATGACGTCGCGACTGAGTTGATGCGCACCCAGGAGTTGAGCCAGCCAACCTACGACCGCGCCATCGCACAATTCGGCATCGAGGGGACGGTCGATCTGGTGAGCACGGTGGGCTATTACGCCATGGTCGGCATTTTCCTGAAGAGCTTCGACGTACCGACACCAACCGGCGACAAACCGCTCAAGTAACAACAACTGGAGGACACCGTGGCCCGTCTCGATCCGCTTCCCGTGGAGAAAATGTCGCCCGAGCAGAAGGCCGTCCATGACAAGATCAAGGGCAACCGCCCGAAGCTCGGCGGGCCGTTCGGCGTCCTGCTGCACACTCCGGCCATTGCGACCGCGGCGTCCGGGCTGGTCGATGTGCTGCGCGGCAAGGGCTCGCTGGAGCCCCGCATCTACGAATTGATCGTGCTAACCGTGGCGCGGCACTGGTCGGCGCAATACGCCTGGGCTGTGCACGAGCCGCTCGGGCGCAGCGCCGGACTCTCCAACGAGGCGATCGAGGCATTGCGCGCGCGGACCAAGCCCACGTTCGCAAAGCCGGACGAGGCGCTGGTTTATGAAGCCGTCACTGAACTCCTCGCCGGGAAGGTGCTCAGCGCCGCGACCTACGATCGGTTGCTCAAGCAATACGGGCTCGACTCCACCATCGAGCTGATCTCGGTTGCCGGACTCTACAGCATGATCTCGACCGTGCTGAACGGCTTCGACGTGCCGACTTCCAACGGCGAAAAGCCATTCCAGTAAGGATGCATCATGTTCGTCAAAGTGTTCGCCGACCAGTCCGTCACGCTGGAGGAAAGCGACAACTTCCGCGCCTTCAAGCTGGTGGTGATGGGCAACGCCTCGAAGCTCGACGGCGTCCGCAAGGCGCTGGCGGGCGTCGCGGAATTGCCCGACGAGAAGACCGCGTGGATCTTTGAAGCGGCGCTGCGGCGCTTCAAGGGCGTGGAGCACGATCAGGCCTGGCAGCAGAACCTGTCGGCCATGATCGAGAAGGCGAAGCCGCACGGCTGGATCGACGAGACGCGCAAGGCCATCAAGGCGCACGTCGAGTGGCAGGAATGATGTTCCGCATGTCTGGCTCCCGCCCAACCCACAATTGTTATCATCCGCGAAAGCGGATGATCCAGTAGCCACAAGATTCAACTATGACGCTCGGTCCATCATCGGCGATTGCGTGTACTGGATGCCCCGCTTTCGCGGGGCATGACACCCAGTGCTGTTTACAGGCGCCTTTATGACCCTCGAATTCGGCGTCTTCGATCATCTCGACCGCAACGATCTGCCGCTTGCCGACTACTACGAGGAGCGGCTCAAGATCATCGAAGTGTTCGACCGCGCCGGGTTCTACGCCTATCACGTCGCCGAGCACCATTTCACGCCGCTGGGGCTCGCGCCCTCGCCCAGCGTGTTCCTGTCGGCGATTGCGCAGCGCACGCAGCGGCTGCGGTTCGGCACCTTTGTGTACGCACTGCCGATCCACCATCCGCTGCGGATGCTGGAAGAAATCTGCATGCTGGACCACATCAGCGGCGGGCGGCTTGAGATCGGGTTCGGCCGCGGCTCTGTGCCTTACGAGATTTCCTACTATGGCCAGGACGCCGAGCAGCGCCAGCAGATCTACACCGAGCGCCTGGAGCTGATCCTCAAGGCCTTTGCCACGAAAGAACTGTCGTTCAAGGGCACCTATGACACGTTCGACAGCGTGCCGCTGGAGCTCGAGCCGCTGCAGAAGCCGCATCCGCCGCTGTGGTACGGCGCGCATTCGCCGGACAGCGCCGAGCGGGCGGCGCGCAAGGGGCTCAACATCGTCAACAACGACATTCCGGCGGTGACGCGCGCCACCTTCGAACGCTATCGCGCGGTGTGGCGCGAGGCGCAAGGCGGCGCGGCGCTCCCCAAGATAGGCATGGTGCGATTCATTGTCGTGGCCGACACCGACGCAGGCGCGTTGCAGATCGCGCGGCGCGCCTACCTGCGCTGGCGCAAAAGCTTTCTGCACCTGCACGAGTTGCACGGCACCAATCCGGCCTCGACCTTGAACGCCAGGGATTTCGACGCGCTCGTCGCACAGGGCCAGGCGGTGGCCGGATCGCCTTCGACGGTGGCGGCCTTCCTCACGCCGCAGATCGCGGACAGCGGCGCGAACTATCTGGTCGGCCAGATGGCGTTCGGCGATCTCTCGCTCGGCGAGATGCGGCGTTCGGTGGAGCTGTTCGGGCAGCACGTCATGCCGGCGCTCCGCGCGGCGTGACCCCTATAGGACGATCGCAGCGACTGCCCAGATCACCACCGCAACACGCGCCGCGTGCGCCCATTTCTGCGGACCCTGGTAGCGGTCCGCGCTTCGCCACACGCCGACTGTCGCCAGCAATGTGTAGGGCGCCGGTATGAAGAACATGATCGCCGCCAGCCAGAACGGCACGCCGGCCACATAGGCGCCGTAGGCGCAGCCCGTCGCGACCGCCTGCGCGAACGTGCCGAACACGATGGCGTACTCCCAGAACGCGATGGCGAGCCGAACCTCGCCTCGCCACAGCGGGCCGATCCAATCCGTCATGCCTGTCCCGCCGATGCCGTGGCCCGTGTGCTGTGCTATGCCTCGCCCGATTCCCCAAGGATAGCGCGCTTCGCCGCCGCCCGAGAGTGCCAGCCAGCATGGACACCCAGGTTCTCATCGCCGGCGCCGGGCCGGTGGGTCTGACCCTTGCGGTCGATCTCGGCCGCTTCATTGACGGTTTGCCTCCCTCCCTAACCCTCCCGTCAGGGAGAGGGAGACAGAGAGAACTCACACCCTAACAATCAGTCTCCCATCAAAGAGGAAACACCATGGCCAAGAAATTCGACTTGATCGACGAGATCGTCACCGCGAACCGCATCCTCGCCAACGAAGGCATCGTCGATTCGTTCGGCCATGTCAGCGTGCGGCACCCCAAGCACAAGGACCGCTACCTGCTGTCGCGCGCGCGTGCGCCGGAGCGCATCGAGCCGTCCGACATCATGGAATACATGCTCGACGGCACGCCGCTCGACCCGAAGAAGGCCAAAACCACCCACGCGCCCTACACCGAGCGATTCATCCACGGCGCGATCTACGAGATGCGGCCCGAGATCATGTCGGTCGTGCACAACCATTCGCCGAGCACGATCCCGTTCGGCATCACCAACACCAAGCTCAAGCCGCTGCTGCACATGTGCGCCTCGATCGGCCATGACGTGCCGCTGTGGGACTCGCACGACAAGTTCGGCGACACTGCGCTGCTGGTGAATTCGATGGAGATGGGCCGCGACCTGGCCAAGCGCCTCGGCAAGGGCCGCACCGCGCTGATGCGCGGACACGGCGCGGTGGTGGCCGGCATGTCGATCCGCCACGCGGTGTTCGTCTCGAATTATCTGGAGCTGAACTCGAAGCTGCAGATGCAGGCCATGCAGATGGGCAAGATCAAGTTTCTGCACCCCGGCGAGGTCGATGCGGTGATCGCGCGCACCAGCGACTACACGCTCAACCGTGCATGGGAGAACTGGGCGCGGCGCGCGGGCCGGAAGATGCAGGCGTTGGACTAGCCGGGACACTCATGTGTCCCGGCCAAGCGACCCCGGACTTTGGCCGGGGGAGCGCGAGCCGGGACCCCGGTTGGCTGCAATAAAGAAGAAACCGGGGTCCCGGGTCTCACTATCGCTCGCCCGGGACACGAGGGCGAGGTTTCGCCCTACAATCCCCTGTTCTTCCCACCGTCGATATCGATGATCGCGCCCTGCATGAACTCGGCAGGCGCACCGGCGATCATCGCGACCAGCGCCGCCACCTCTTCCGGACGACCGACCCGCTCGGTCTTCTCGTCCGCCAGCAGGGCTTTGAGCGCCTCGTCCTTGGACGGCTTGCCGGCCGCGATCATGCGGTCCAGCCGCGCGGTCAACCGGCCGGTGTCGATGGTGCCGGGGTGGATCGCGTTGACCCGCACGCCGTCGATCACGCCGCGGTCGGCCTGGGCCTTGGTCAGCAGCGCCAGCGCCGAGTTCACGGTGCCCACCGCGTCGAAGCCCGACGCGCCGGTGCGCCCGGCGATGCCCGCGATGTGCACGATGCCGCCGCGCGATGCCTTGAGATGCGGCCACGCGACCTTGGACATCCGCACATAGGTGAAGAACTTCAGCCCGAAGCTGTCGGTCCAGTCGGCGTCGGACAGCGTGAGGAAGCTGCCGCCCTTGGTGGCGCCGGCGCAGTTCACCAGCAGATCGAGCCTGCCGAGCGCCTTCACCGCCGCATCGATCGTGGTCTGCGCCGCGGCGGGATCGGCCAGATCGGCTGGGATCGCCACCGCCTTGCGGCCCTTGGCCTCGATCTCCTTCTTGAGTGCCTCGAGCGGCCCGCCGCTGCGGGCGATCAGGGCGACATCCATGCCTTCATCCGCCAGCAGCAATGCGGTGGCGCGGCCGATGCCCTTGCTGGCGCCGGTGACGAGCGCAACGCGCCCGGAGAGACCGAGATCCATTTCTATTCCTTTCAATGTGTATTCTGCTCGTCACCCCCGGGCTTGACCCGGGGGTTCATCATTTTCGCAAAAGGATGGATTGCCGGGTCAAGCCCGGCAATGACGAACGGGTTAGAGCGGCTTCTTATCAATCTGTCCGGTCGAACGCACGAACCAATGTTCGTTCGGAAACGGCTTCCCGGCGGCGCGGTCGGCGAGCCAGTCAGCAATCATGATCTGCGGGAACGGTCCAAGATTTGAGGCCGCGACGTTGCCGACCGAATGGCGCGACTCCTGGTAGACCATCATCTGCTTCGGCCCCTTCAGCGCCTCGACCAGCCGAACCGAATGCTCGATCGGCGAGAGTTCGTCGAATTCGCCGGCGACGCAGAGATACGGCACCTTGATGCGGTCGGCATGTCCCTCCCAGGTGATGCTCTGGCGGAACGTGTCGAACTGCGCTTCGTCGGTGATGCCCGACATGTACATGAAGCGCTTCTTGAAGGTCGGCGATGCCTCCTCAAAAA
This sequence comes from Hyphomicrobiales bacterium, assembly GCA_021730985.1. GTDB lineage: Bacteria > Pseudomonadota > Alphaproteobacteria > Rhizobiales > Xanthobacteraceae > Z2-YC6860. The sequence goes on from JAKFYI010000011.1 coordinate 64,657, forward strand.
TCGTGTGACAGCCCGGCTCGTGACATACCGAAAGCACCGCGCAGGCGGAGACGCGCGATTCGTTCGCGGTCAGCACCGTACCGAACAGGGTGCCGAAGCTGGTGCCGGAGCAGACCACCTTGCTCATGTCGATCTCGGGCCGCTTGGCGAGCCAGTCGCACACCGCCTTGCCTGTGGCGACCCAGTTCTCCATCGAAAAATAGATGCCGAGCATCGGCGCTTCGTACTGCCCGGGCCCGTCGATGTTGAGCACCGCGAAACCGCGGTTGAGGAAGCGGTCGCCGTACAGGTAGGTCTGGATTTCCTTGTAGCTGTCCATGCCGGGGACGTTGATCACCACCGGAATCTTGCCGCCCGTGTATCCCGGGGGCAGGTGAAACCAGGCCGGCAGGGCCGTGTCCTTGAACGGAATCCACGCCGCCTCGACCTTGTGATCCGCGAGCGCCGCATACTTCGTGTAGCATTCGCGCTTCTTCAGATGGCAGGCGACGTTCGGCTCGTCGTTCTGGTCGTAGGGCCATTGTGCCGCGCCCCAATACACCGACGCCATGAAGTAGTTGTCGCGCGCGGTGACCTGGTGGCCGGCCTCCTCCGCGCCCTTCGCCTTGGCCTCGCGGCGCCGCGCCACCGCCTCGAACGCGGGCGCGATGTCGCCCATCTTCTTGACGCGCTCGCGGACGCCGGCGATGTCGGCGCTGCCCTCCGGCCCGCAGGGCGCGCTGATGTAGATCGAGCGCGGCTGGTCCCAGTCGATCCCGTTCGAGCGGATGGTGTTGTCGATCAGCCAACGCTGCGCCTCGAAGCGATGCATTTTCGGCTCGCCGCGCTTGTCCATGATCGGCTGGGGTATGCGCTCCATCCAGTTCCTCCCGTTATGGGCGCGGATCGGCCTTAAGCGGCGTCCGGGCTTTCATGCGGCAGGATAGCGGCTGCCCCCGGGACTCGAAAGCCGAATGCGCTATGATGGCCGCCAAGAAATTGGGAGGGGGCCGGTCATGTTGCGATTTCTGTTCGTCCTTGCCGCCACGCTTGCAGCCGCCGGCAGCGCATCGGCACAAACCTACCCGTCACGAACCGTCAAATTCATCCTGCCGTTTGGACCCGCCAGCGGCACTGACATCGTCGCGCGCATGGTCGGCGACCGCCTGTCGAAACGCTGGAACCAGCCCGTGGTGATCGAGAACCGCCCGGGCGGCGACGGCCTCGTCTCGATCAATGCCTTCACCGCCGCCAACGACGACCACACGCTGCTTTGGGTGCCAGTCGGCATTTTCGCCGTTCATCCATTCGAGCGCGAGAAGCTGCCCTACGACGCCGACCGCGACCTGCTGCCGATTGTCGGCGTCACATCGCTGGCGCTCGCCATGTCCACGCCGGAATCGCTGAAGACGCCGGCGCTGCGCGATTTCATCGCTTTGGCGAAGGCCAGCCCCGGAAAACTCAATGCCGCGGCGGCGAGCGGCAACGCCGACTTCCTGCTCGGCTACTTCCTCAAGAGCATGAACCTCGACATCGCCAAAGTGCCCTACCGCGACATCATGCAGGGACCGACCGACATCGCCGAGGGACGCATCCAATTGCTGTCGTCGTCGCTCGCTATCGTTACGCCGCTGGCGCAGGCCGGGAAAATCCGCATCATGGCGGTGACCAGCAAACAGCGCATGCCAAGCGTTCCCGACGTGCCGACCGTGCGCGAAGCCGGCTATCCGAGCCTGGAGATGGACAGCCCCGGTGGCATCTTCGGCCCGCGCGGCATGCCGCTTCCCTTGCGCGAGCGTATCGCGCAGGACGTGCGCGCCGAACTCGCCGCCGATCCGTCAATCGCCAAGCGGCTTGAAGCGACTGGCCAGATCGTGACCGGGCAGCCCCCTGCGGAATTCGCCGCCGGCATTAAGGGACTGCGCGAGCAGCTTGGCTCGATCGCCAAGCTGCTCGACATGAAGGCGACGAAGTAGGATTGGGAAGCCGCCTACTTCGTCACCACCTCGTGGTTGATCGCGAACTCCTCCGGCGGAGTCGGACCCCACACGTAGAACGAATCCTCCGGCGGGTGATCCTGCGCGTTCCAGTCGTAATCGACTGGCACGTAGTCGATGTCCGAGGAGTATTCCGCGTAAGAGCCCCACGGATCGCGCACGTAGTGGAAGAAGTTCGAGCCGAGCACATGACGGCCGAGACCCCAGCCCCTGGCGAAGCCCTTGTCGGCCATGTGGCTGGCGCCGAGCCCGATGTCGTTGATCGAGGCGACGTCCCAGCTCAGATGGTGCAGGCCCGGCCCGTCCGATTTCACGAACGCGATCATGTGGTGATCGCTGCCGTGGATGCCGTGCATGAACGCAATCATGTCGCCCGAGCGGTCCGACAGCCGCATGCCGAGCACCTTGGAATACCAGTCGATGGTCTTCGGGATGTCGGTGGCGAACACCAGAACGTGCGCGAGCCGGCGCGGCGCAACGCGCGGCGCCTTCGAACGGTTCGGCGCGTTCTGAATGCGCGGCTTGCCGCCATAGGCATCGACGTCGGATTTCTCGTTGGGCGAGCTTTTTTCGGCGACGCGGATCTCGACCAGCATGCCGGACGGATCGCGCAGCCAGATGCCGTTCGACTCGAAGCCCTTCGGCGGGTCGAGCCGGTCAAGCCGCATCTCCTGGATGCGCGCCTGGAACTTCGGCATGTCCTCTTCGTAGGCGCCGAACGACACGAACTGCATCTTCTTGCGCGGGCCTTCCGAAACCGAGCCCCACTTGTGCCAGTGGCCGTGGGTGTAGAGCGCGATCGAGCCGTTCTCCTCCTTCAGGTTGAGGCCGAAGTCGCCATAGAACTTCTCGGCATCTTTGAGGTCTGGAACGGAGAAATTGAAGGCGTCGAGCGAATGCACGCCAAGTTCGCCGGGACGCTTCTGCACCGGCTGGGCCATCGAGCGGATCTGGGTCATGACGGGCTCCCTGGGAGATTTTGGGCGCGGCCGCGCCGCGCTGTGTTGGCCTGAAAATATGCGGTACGGGGCGGAAGCGCAAATGGCTGGAAAGCCTGCAAATGCTGCCCAATTTTGGCGGCATCGGCAGCGAACTCCCTCTCCCCGCTTGCGGGGAGAGGGCTGGGGTGAGGGGGTACAACTCCATCGTGAGAGCTGCCCCTCACCCGGATCGCTTCGCGATCCGACCTCTCCCCGCAAGCGGGGAGAGGTGACCGGAGAGACCTCGGCCGCATGAGGCCGGTCGGGGGGTCAGGTTCCTCGCGACTTCTTCAGATGCTCCACCACCTTCTTCCGTAGCGCGGCCTGCTCCTCGGCGCTCCATGTGCGGAACCCCTCGCCCGACTTGAAGCCGAGCTTGCCCGACTTCACTAGCGCCTCGAGGTAGGGCGATGGGCCGGGCCGGCTGTCGATCGCGGGCAGCACGGTCTGGTGGATTGCCAGCGACAGGTCGGTGCCGACCAAGTCTGCATTCTCCAGCGGGCCCAGCACCGCAAGCCTGCGCCCGAACGAAGCCTTAATCACCTCGTCCACCGTCTCGGCGTCGCAGATGCCGTTCTCGACCAGCGAGACCGCCTCGCGCCACAGCGCGTGCTGCAGGCGGTTGCCGATGAACCCCGGCACATCCTTTTTCACATGCGCGGGCTGTTTTCCGGCATCGGCGTGCAGCTTCATGGTGAAGTCGATGGTCTGCGGCGAGGTCCACTGCGTGCCGATCACTTCGACCAGCGGCACCAGGAACGGCGGATTCCACCAGTGGGTGCCGAGCGCGCGTTCGCGCCGTTGCAGTCCCTGCATGATCTCGGTGATCGGCATGACCGAAGTGTTGCTGGCGAGGATCGTGTCGGGCCGCACATGCCGCTCGATTTCAGCGAACAGCTTCTGCTTGAGCGGCATGTCCTCCAGCACCGCCTCGACAACATAGCCGGCATCGCAGACGCAATCGGACAGCGCGGCGACCGGGGTGACGCGCTCGACCGCCGTTTCGTCATCGCCCAGGTCGCGCAGGTTCGCAGCGACGCGGGCTTTCACCGTATCGAGATTGGCCGCGAAGCTGTCGGTGATGGCGACGTCGTGCCCGGCCAGCGCAAACACCTGCGCGATGCCGTGGCCCATCAGCCCCGCGCCGACGACCGCAATTTTGGTTTTACTCATGCTGCTCTCTCAACACCTGTCCCGGGCGAGCGACAGCGAGACCCGGGACCCCGGTTTCTTATCTTCGCGTTGCCAACCGGGGTCCCGGCTCGCGTTCGCTTCGCTCACTTGGCCGGGACACGAGCAAAAATCACCCGGCGGTATAACCGCCATCCGCATAGAGAATGTGCCCCGTGTAGAAATCCGACGCCGCCGACGCCAGGAACAGCAGCGGCCCGGCAAGATCGGACGGCTCGCCGAGCCGGCCCTTCGGCACGCGCGTGAGGAATCCGGCCCGCACGGTCTTGCCGCGCTCGTCGTCGGCGAACATCCATTCGGTGAGGGGCGAGCGGAACACGGTCGGGCCCAATGCATTCACCGTGATGCCGCTGCCGCCGAGCTCGCAGCCGAGCGCCTTGGTGATGCCGTCCACCGCCGACTTCGAGGCGCAATAGGCGGTGTAGCCCGCCGGATGGCCGAGCAGGCCGCGCGCCGACGACATCAGCACGATCTTGCCGCCCTTGCCCTGCTTGACCATCTGGCGCGATGCGGAGCGCGCCATCAGCCACGACTGCGTGACGTTGGCGTCCATCACGTCGAGGAAATCCTCGGGCTTCTGGTCGGCGATCTTCGCCACCTTGTTCTGTCCGGACGCCACCACCAGGATATCGACGCCGCCGAATTGATCGACCGCGGCCTTCACCAGCGCGTCGCAGTTGGCCTCGGAACTAGGCCGCTTGGCGACGATCTCGGTCTTGCCGGAGAAGCCCGCGCATTCGGCGGCGAGCTTCTTGAGATTTTCGGCGTTGCTCGCCGCGAGCACGACATTGGCGCCGGCGGCGGCCAAGGTCTTGGCGGCGATGGCGCCGAACGCACCCGTGGCGCCGGTGACGATCGCGGTCTTGCCCTTGACGCTGAACAGCGAGAGCGGGTCTTTCAGGAAGGCTTCGGACATCTGGATTTACCTCCGCTGTCATGCCCGCGAAAGCGGGCATCCAGTACACATCGACGTCTGTGGTTACTGGATCGTCCGCTTTCGCGGACGATGACACCTGTGTTTGTGGTTGCGAGTAGCCAAACTCACTTCGCCGGCGGCATCGTGACCGCCACAGCGATCGTGCAAACCTCGTTGCTGCGGTTGACGATCTCGCGGCTTTCGTTCGGGCCGATGTAGCAGGTGTCGCCCTGCTTGATCACCGTTTCCTTGCCGCCGACGATCACCGTCAACTCGCCCGCCAGCACATGGTAGATCTTCTCCGGCGGAGAGGCATCGGGCCCCGCGCCGCCGCCCGGCAGGAAGTGCGAGACGCCGAAGATCAGCGCCTGCGAGCCGCCCATCTCGGCCCCGAACACGCGCAGCGACTTGTATTCGCGATGGTTCGGCGCCTCGTAGGACTTCGCCTCGGAAAGCTTGCGGACGATCATTTGAACTTCTCCCCTTTTTCGATCCGGTAGGCGCCCTTCGGGTCGTGGATGGCGACCAGGCGAATGATGCAGCCGTCGCCGCGATCCCAGTTCCACGGAAAGAACGCGAAGGTCGAGCGCATCCCGGTGACCTTGTCGAGATCGCCGCCGATGTTCTCGATGCCGAGGATGCCGTTCTTGAACAGGATGCGGTGAACCGGCTCCCACTCCGGGAAATCGTCCTTCCAGTCGCGGCCCTTCGACCACTTCTTGTACTCGTCGGCGAGGTGCGGATGCAGCGGGCCGTTGCGCTGCGGGCCGATGGCGGTGGCGAGCGGGTGGTCGTTGGCCTGGGTGTCGTGCCCGACAACCTTGACCTTCTTCTCGACGAACCATTCGCCGGCCGACTTCACGAAGCCGGGCGCGTAGCAGAAGTAATCTTCGCTGTCCTCGTACTTGTGATGCCAGCCGGTGTTGACGATCACCACGTCGCGCGGCCGCACCAGCTTGCCGGCCGCCTTCTCCAGGTCGTCATAGGTGATCGGCTCCCACTTCTTCTTCGGGATCGACACCACGATGCCGGAGCCGAAGAAGTGCGGCAGCGGCACTTCGTCGATGAACGGCGTTCCCTGGATGACGTGGGCCGGCGCGTCGATGTGCGTGGTGTTGTGCATCGAGGTGGTGATGCGCTGCGACAGCACGCCCGACTTCGCCATGTAGTGGATGCGCTCGATCTTGACGTCTTCGAAGTACGGCCAGTTCGGCGACTGATAGCCGAACCGGTGGGACAGGTTGTAGAACTGCAATCCCATTTCGTTGTTGAGGTTTTCCTCGAACGTCACGCCGCGGATTTTCTTCGTCAATGCATCCTCCCGTGTTGGCGCGCTGCGCCTCATTGCTTCAAGCTTCCGGCGCCGACGCGCCGGCACGAATTCACGCCGCCAGTACTCACGCCGCCAATTCTCACGCCGCCATGTCGTTCCAGTGCTCCTGCATGGCGCGCTTGGTCGCCAGCAGGCGCTTGGCAATGGCCGGATGCAGGTCGTTGAACCGCTGGCTCGGCACCGGCACCGAGATCGCAACCGGATTGCCGAGCGGATCGAACAGCGCGACCCCGACCGCGCAGATGCCGAGCGTGTGCTCCTCGCGATCGTAGGCGATGCCGGTCTTCCGCACGGCGCGAAGATCCGCCAGCAGCGTGCTGAGCCGCGTCAATGTCTTTGGCGTGCGCGGCGCGTAGCTCTTGCCGATCAGCCGCTCGATCGCGCTTTCGTCGAGCTGCGCCAGATAGGCCTTGCCGTTGGCCGTGCAGTGGAGCGGAAATGTCTCGCCGACCGCCGATACGGTTCGCAGCCGCTGCGAGCCGGTGACCTGGTCGATGAACACCAGATGATCGTGCCGCACCGACGCGAGATCGACGGTCTCGCGCAGTTCATGCGACAGCTTGACGATGAACGGCCGAGCCTTGGCGGCGAAATCGCTCCGCACCGAAGCGGCGAGCCGCAGGATCGCAGGGCCCAGGCGCACGCGCCCGGTGGGGGACGCCGCGATCACCAGCTTCTCGGATTCCAACGAGGCGACGATCCGCTGCACCGTCGAGCGGGCGAGATCGACGCGCTTGGCGATGTCGCCGAGGCTGAGGCCCGCATCCTCGCCTTCCAGCGCGCGCAGGATTTGCGCGGCGCGGGCGATCACCTGGACCTGACTTTTCTCGCCGGACGAACTCATCGCAAACCCGACTGACGCAACACGGGCGACGGTGTGTCGCTTGCATGCCGGTACAGCTTAGCCCAATATCCGATACAGCAAAAAGCGGAAAAGATGGTGCGCCGCACACGCGAGGGAGGAGAACGTGGTCAAGAAAATCGCGCTTGAAGAGCACTTTCTCTGTCCCGGTTTTATCGAATACTGGAATCCCACCGTGGCCGAAATGCCGGCCGCCAAGCGCGAACGGCTGCTCAGCCTCAACACCGACTTCGGCGAGGTGCGTCTCGCCAGCATGGACAAGGCCGGGATCGAGCGCGCGGTGCTGGCGCTGGCCGGACCCGGCGTGCAGGCGGAGCGCGACACCGCGACCGCCATCCGCACGGCGAAAGCCGGCAACGATTTCCTCGCCAAGGAAATCCAGAGGCGGCCCGACCGTTATTCCGGCTTCGCCCATCTCGCGATGCAGGACGCCAGGGCCGCCGCAGATGAGTTGGAGCGCTGCGTCAAAGACCTGAAGTTCTGCGGCGCCATGATCAACGGCCACACGCTCGGGCAGTATCTCGATCACCCTTCGCTTTATCCATTCTGGGAGCGGGCCGAGGCGCTGGGCACGCTGATCTATATTCACCCGACCGATCCGGTCTCGGTCGCGCCGGTGCTACAGGGTCATCCGGGATTGCGGCGCGCGACCTGGGAATGGACCTTCGAGACCGGTTCGCACGCGCTGCGCCTGATCTTTGGCGGGGTGTTCGACCGGTTTCCCAAGGCGCGGCTTGGGCTCGGCCACATGGGCGAGACCTTGCCGTTCCTGCTGTGGCGCTTCGACAGCCGCACCGGCCCGGATTTCTACAATGTCGGCCTCAAGAACCCGGTGTCGCACTACATCAAGACCAACATCGAGATTACCACCTCGGGCATGTGCTCGGCGGAACCGCTCAACTGCGCGATCGCAGCTCTCGGCCACGAGCGCATCATGTTCTCCGCCGACTATCCGTTCGAGAGGGCGGAGGAAGCCGGCCACTGGCTGGACAGCGAGAAGCTCGATGAAAAGGTCCGGGCCGATATTGCGTATAACAACGCGGTGAGGCTGCTGGGGTTGGGGAAGTAGGCTCGTGCGCGCCTATCGCCCTACTTCTTCATCCCGGCTTCCTGCGCCACCGGGGCCCAGCGTTTGATCTCGGAATCGAAATACGCCGTGAGCTGCTCCGGCGTGAACTCCTTGGGATCGAACGCGTCCTGCGCCAGCCGCTTCTGCAATTCCGGCAATTTGAGAATGCGGATCGTCTCGGCGTTGAGCCGCCGCACCGCCGCGTCGGGCGTGCCCTTCGGCGCCGCGAACGAGAACCATGTGCTGGCGACGAGATCGTAGCCCAACTCCTTGAACGTCGGCACGTCCGGCGCCTCGGGCCGCCGCGCCTCGGTGGTCACCGCGATGGCGCGCAGCGTGCCGCCCTGGATCTGTCCCAGCGCAGCCCCCCAGGTGAACGACCCCATCGGCACGCGGCCGGCGATGATGTCGGCGAACGCCGCGGTGTTGTACGGGATGTGGTTGAGCTTGAGGCCTTCGCGCTTGGCGACATATTCCACCACCAGATGCCCGAGCGTGCCGACCCCGGACGAGGCGTAGCCCGAGAGCTTGTCGGCCTTCGCCGCCGCGACGACGTCCTTCACGGTGCGAAGATCGTTCTTCGGATCGGCCACCCAGACCATCGCCGGCCCGCCGATGTAGGCGATGTGGACGAAATCCTTCATCGTGTCGAAGCCGGGATTGGCGGCAAGCGACGGCGAGATGATCTGCGGCGCCAGTCCGCCGACGAGGATCGTGTAGCCGTCGGGTTCGGCGCGCGCGACCTGCTGCGCCGCGATCATGCCGCCGCTGCCGCCGCGGTTCTCGATCACCACGGGCTGCTTGAGCGCCGGCGACAGATGCTCTGCGATGATGCGCGCCCAAACGTCGGCCGCGCCTCCCGGCGCGAACGGCACCACGATGCGGATGGGTTTGGAGGGCCACTCTTGGGCGGATGCGGGGAGAGTTGAGAAGGCGATGAGCGACAATGCCGATATCAGTCGCCGCATGAAGTTCTCCTCGTTTCTCGCTCGTGCGCAAGAGCGCGCGCATTAAACACGGCTGTCATCGCCCGCGAAAGCGGGCGATCCAGTAACCACCGAAAGAGCTGCGTATACTGGATGCCCGCTTTCGCGGGCATGACAGCCGAATATGATTGCTCAGTTTGTTATGCGCCGCACCTACTTCTCCGCGAAGTAATGCGTCTCCAGCAAATAACACCCGGTCTTCGACGTAAACGGCCCGTGATAGACGCCGGGCGGGCGCACGCAATAGGTCGGGCCCTTGAACTGCTCGCCGCCCTGCCCCTTGTCGTCCGAGCCGCAGACCAGATCGCCCGACACCAGGAACACCTCTTCCCAGTATTCGTGCACGAACGGTACGGTGGAATACGAGCCGGGATCGATGCGCAGGATGCGGGTGCGGTTGCCGGCCTTGTTCTTCTCGTCGAGCGAGCCGGCCAGGATGCGCTCGCGGAAGCCGGGCGGATAGCCGGGCACGTTGTGGAAGCCCTCATCGAGATTGAGGGTGGTGAATTCCATGTGGCCTTTGTTGAAACCCATTGTCGGCTCCTTCTTCACTTCGCCACGCCGAGACGGAGCGATTTCATTCTGCTGTGATCATCCGCGAAAGCGGATGATCCAGTAACCGCAATCAACTGAATATGGCACAATCTCGCTCCGCAGAAACTGTGTCGGTTACTGGATGCCCGCTTTCGTGGGCATGACAATCGGAGTTTCATTCAATCACCTCGTCGGCGCGGGTGAGCAGCGTTGGCGGGACGGTCAGTCCAATCTGCTGCGCCGTTTTGAGGTTGACGATCAGCTCAAACTTGGTGGGAAAGCTGACCGGCAGATCGGCCGGCTTCGCACCCTTGAGAATCTTATCAACGTAGGCTGCGGTCTCGCGGAAGTACGCGCCTGCGGCGTACGCCATCAGGCCGCCGGAACGAGGCACCCCGGCATTGGCCGAAAGCGAGGGCAGCCGGTGCCTCAGCGCGAGGTCGATACCGTCCTTGCGCACAAGACTGCCCTGGATAATGACGGCTTCTGCGCGCTTGTCGGTCATGCTTGCGAACGCGGCCTCCAGCGGCGCAGCCGGCCTCACCATGACTGGATCCATCTCCAGACCGATGCTCCGCGCCACGCGCTCGTTTTCCGCGAGGTACGGCTTGGTGAAGGGATCGGACTCGTTGGCGAGCACCGCAAAGCGCCGCGCCGCTGGAAGCAACTCGCGGATCAGCTCCACAAGCTTGCCGGCTACTTCAACTGAGCCCACGGTCGTCCCGGTGACATTGCCGCCCGGCCGGGCGAGGCTCGCGACCAGGCCCGTGCCGACCGGATCGCCCACACCGGCCATCACGATGGGAATCTCGCCGGTGGCCTGCTTTGCTGCGGTGGCAGCCGGCGTCTGAAAGGCAACGATGGCATCGACCTTGAACCGAACAAGTTCGGCGGCCAGTTCGGGCAGGCGGGCCGCCACGCCACCGGCGCTGCGTACTTCCAGCCTGATGTTGCGATCCTCGCTGTAGCCAACCGCCTGCAGGGCTTCCCGCAGACCTTTGACAAACGGCTCGATAGGCGGATTTCCGAGCCCGAGAACGCCAACCGTCGGCTGCTTCGCCGTTTGCGCGCTCGCCGCAACAGGCAGCGCTGCAGCCGCTCCACCGGCGAACGCCAAAAATTCACGGCGTCTCATTGCTGGTTCCTTATCAGAGCGGGGGCTTCACACCCAGCTTCTCAGCGGTCTTGCCGATACGCTGCCACGTTCCGCGTGGAACAGGAATGCCGGATTTCTCGCGCTCGGCGCGGATCGCGTCGCCGCGCTCGCCGGGCAGCATGATCCTGTCAACGCCGTCGGCGCGCGGCAGGCCCACGATGGCGCGGCCGAGCCGCTCGGCCTCGCGCTCGAAATCGGCCTTGTCGCCGAACGCATCGAGATTGATCGCGACCAGCGAGCCGTTCAGGAACGGGTTGTTCTCGATCGAACCATCCTCCAGGTCCGGAGCGATGCGCGGATTGGACAGCAGCAGGCTGGACAGGCATTCGATCATGAACGACAGCCCCGCACCCTTGGCGCCGCCGAGCGGCAGCACCGTCTCGACCGCCTTCGGGTCGGTGGTGTCGTGGCCGTCCTTGTCGAGGCCCCAGCCGAGCGGGATTTTCTCGCCGCGATCCGCCGCCCCCATGATCTTGCCGTTGGCGACGACGCCGGTCGAGAAATCGATCAGGTAGGGACGCCCGTTGGCGCGCGGCACTGCGAACGCGATCGGGTTTGACGAAACCGCGCCGACCCGCGTGCCGGGATACGCCATCATCGGGCCCGACGCGCTCATGGCGATGCCGCCGAAGCCTTGCTCCGCCGCCTGCACCGCGAAATAGCCGATCGCGCCGGTGTGCGTGGTATTGCGGGCCGCGCACCAGCCGATGCCGGCCGTGCGCGCGCAATCGATTGCCTCGTTCATCGCCCGCGTCATGCCGACCGCCGCCGGCGCGCGGTCGGTCTCCAGCACCACCGCTGCGCCCATCTTGCGCTCGACGCGGATGTTCGGCGCCGGATTGATCGACTTGGAATTGATCAGGTCGATATAGCGCGGGATGCGGATGATGCCATGTGAATCGGTGCCGCGCAGGTTGGCCCAGACCAGCATCTTGGCCCATTCGCCGGCGTGCTCGGGCGTAAGCCCCGCAGCGACGAAGATCGCGGTGGTGAAGGAATGCAGGTCTGCGGGAGAGATGCGGAGGGAGTCGGAGGTCATTGCGGGCTTATACGAGGTCTCTCCTCTCGTGTCCCGGGCGACCCCGGCCTTGCCGAGGGAGACCGGGACCCCGGTTACGTTCTTCCTTTGCGGCAAAGGAACCGGGGTCCCGGCTCGCGTTCGCTGCGCTCACTTGGCCGGGACACGCGTTGAACGAGCCTCCAAGCAACTCACTACTTCTGTGCCGCCGCCTTCTTGTACCAATCGAGGATCTGCACGCCGTTCCAGTGCAGCACGCCGTCGAACCGGTTCACGTAGTCGTAGATCGCCTCAAGATACTTGATCCGGTGCGGCTGGCCGCTGATGTAGGGATGGATCGCAACCGCCATGATCTTGGCGCGGTCCTTTCCTTCGGCGTAGAGCCGGTCGAACTGGTCGATCGCGCGCTTGAGCAGATAGTCGCTCTCGTGGTGCTGCACGATCATCATCGGGATGTCGTTGAGCTCCACGGTGTAGGGGATCGTCACCAGCGGGCCGTTGTCGGTCTTGATCGTGGTCGGCTCGTCGTCATAGACCCAGTCGCCGATGTACTGCACGCCGGCCTTCGCCAGGTTTTCCGGTGTCTCCAGCGTCTGCGTCAGGCCGGGCCCGAGCCAGCCGACCGGCCGCGTGCCGGTGAACTTCTCGATCACGTTCATCGAGCGCTCGATCATCGCAAGCTGGTCGGTCTCCTTGTGGATCGGCTGCTGGTCGTAGGCATGGCCCATGAACTCCCAGCCGTCCTTCTTGGCCTGCTCGGCGACGCGCGGGTAGTCCTCGCAGATGCGCGCGTTGGCGGCGAGCGTCGGCTTGATGCCGAGCCGCGCGAACAACTCGTAGAAGCGCCAGGCGCCGACCCGCATGCCGTACTCGTGCCAGCTCCAGTTCGGCACGTCCGGCAGGAGAACCTGCCCGGTCGGCGCCGGTATCACCTGCCGCGCCATCGGCCGGCCGATGTCCCAGACCTCGTAGTTGACGATGGTCCAGAACACGATGCGCGCGTTGTTCGGCAGCTTCAGCGGCGGACGATCGACGATCGCGGAATATTCGATGCGCTGACTGGGAATCATGGGAGCCACGGCATAATCCTCGCTCGATTCAAGTTGCGCGCAGGGTCGCTTATTCCGCCGCGCGCTTCAACCTCATCGCACGCGCGTCAAAGCGAGCCAGGCGCCACCACCGATCAGGCAAAGCCCGCCGAGGCGTGAAACCAGCCGCACGCGATGGCGCGACATCATCGTGCGCGCGCGTCCCGCCAACACCGCATAGGCGCCATCGGAAATCGCCGCGGTTGCCATCGCGGTCAGGCCGAGCAGCACGACCTGCCAGACATAGTCGGTGGCTGGATCGACGAATTGCGGGATGAACGCGCCGAACCACAGCAGCGCCTTCGGATTGCCCATCAGCACCAGGAAGCCCTGCATGACAAACCCGCCGCGCGGAGGCGGTGCGCTCGCCGCGTCGAGCGAGCCGGACGAGCGCAACAGCTTCCAGCCGAGCCAGACCAGATAGGCCGCGCCGGCAAAGCGCAGCCAGTCGAACCACACGCCCATGGTGGCGATGATCGAGGACAGACCGACGATCAGCACCAGCATCATCAGGCCGAGGCCGATCTGCGTGCCGACGACGTTGAGCAGGCCCGCGCGTGTGCCGTGCGCCAGGCTGTTGGCCGCGATCAGCGTCACCGTAGGTCCGGGGATGATGGTGATGACAAAGCAGGCCAGCACATAGGTGAGATAAAGTTCGACCGACATCGTTCACCCCTCTAGACGCGGACCAGCAGCAACAGCCCCGACACCACCAATAGCCCGGCAAACATCTGCTGGAAACGCCGCTCGTCCAGCTTGCCGTAGATCATCCAGCCGGCCCAGCCGCCGAGCGCGATCGCGGGAGCCGCAGCCAAGAACAGCACGACGCCGACGCGATCCAGTGCGACGATGCCGATCAGGAGCAAGGCTGCGATGTGGGCGACCAGAATGAACGGCTGATAGATGCCGCGCGCCACATCCTTCGGCCAGCCGCGAAGCTGGGTCCAGATTGCCGGCGCAAGTCCCGACAGCCCGGCCAGCCCGCCCATCACTCCGCCGAGAAAGCCGATGCCGGCGTCGGCCGCTTTGCCGCCGCCGGATACGTGCGGCAACCGGGGCGCGAACATCGCGTACAGGCCGTAGACAACGAGAAACACCGCCACGCCGAGCCGCATCGCGCTCTGGTCGGTCTTCACCACCAGCCATACGCCGATCGGCACGCCGGCCAATCCCGCAATCAGGAATGGCGCGAGCCGCGGCCAGTCCATCGCGCGGCGCATCTTGAACACCAGGCTCGACTGGATGATCAGCCCGCCCGACACCACCAGCATGGCGGCGTGCAGCGGCGAGATCGCGTGCAGCCAGATCGAGGTGGCCACCACCCCGTAGGCGAAGCCCGCAGCGCCGGTCGCCATGCCGCCGAGGAAGCCCCCCAGCCAGACGATCGTCAGGGTTTTCAGGGTGAGGACTGCGGCAAGGGCGGGGTCGGAGAACATTTCGTCTTTCTAGCTCATTCCAAGGACGGGCGGCGGCCCATCGACGCCGTCATGCCCGCCCTTGTGCCGGGCATCCACGTCTTGCTTTGATGCCGCGAAACAAGACGTGGATGGCCGGGACATAGGCGAGCGAAGCGACGCCGTCCTTCGGACGGCTATGCCCGGCCATGACGACGGAGAGAACATGCCCAATCCAGAGGCCGCCAAGTCCATCAGTGAAGCCCTCAGCGCCCGCTTTGGCGAGGACCTCCCCGTCGATGAAAGCCTCCCTGGCCTCGGCGAGCTCGCCCGCATGGCGAGCCGCAAGGTGCAGCGCCGCTATCTCGACAAACCGGTCGATCCGGCGCTGCTGCGGCTCTTGTGCGCCTGCGCGCTGTCGGCGCCGAGCAAGAGCGACCTGCAGCAGGCCGACATCGTCATCGTCGAAAGGCCGGAACAGGCGGCGATTGCCGATCTCATCCCGGACCAGCCGTTCATCCGCACCGCGCCGGCATTTCTTGTGTTTCTCGCGAGCGGCAGGAGGCTTCCCGAAATCGCGCGGATGCGCGGCAAGCCGTTCCCGAACGACCATCTCGACCAGTTCTTCAACGCCGCGATCGATTCCGGTATCGTGCTGGCAACGTTCCTTGCTGCCGCCGACGCTGTCGGGCTCGGCACCTGCCCGATCAGCGTGATCCGCGATCATTCGCAGCGAGTGAGTGACATGCTGAAGCTGCCGCAGCGCGTGATTCCGGTGGCCGGACTATGCGCCGGCTGGCCGTCGGAGAAGGGACACATCAGCCCGCGGCTCGGGCTCTCCAGCACGCTGCACCACGAAGCATATGACGAAGGTAATCTCGCCGAGCGCATCGACGCCTACGACAAGCGCCGCGCCGCGATCCATCCCTACAAGCCGCGCGATCCGGCGCGCTGGGGCGACGTGCCGTTCTACGGCTGGTCGGAGGACAAGGCGCGGCAATATGGCGTGCCGCAGCGGCCGGACTTCGGCGCCTTCGTGCGGAAGAAGGGATTTGGGTTGGAATAAGACTCTCGTGTCCCGGACGAGCGAGCGCTGGCGAGCGACGATCCGGGACCCAGCTTGCTTGAGAAGGAAAAAGAAAACCGGGGTCCCGGGTCTCGCTTCGCTCGCCCGGGACACGAGACCATCATTCCTCGCGTACTTCTGATCGCGCCAACCCGCTAAATCTTCCGCAGCACCACGTCATACAGCCCGTCCACCTCGAATGCGAAGAAGTGGAACGGCCAGCGCATCTCGACGGCGAAGTCCACCACGGCGCGGTGCACGCCATAGCGGCCGAGGCCCGGATCGATGTGGGCGAAGTCGTTGAACGCCAGAAACCCGCCCGGACGGATTTTCGGCGCGGATGCCTTGGCGTCGCGCAATGCCCCCTCGTAAGAGTGATCGGCATCGACGTAAATCCAATCGAAATAATCGTCGGGAAATGTCGCGATCACTTCGTTGGTGAGACCGGTATGGCGCTTGACCGCCGGGCCATCGAGTGCCGCATCATCGAACAGCGAATAGTCCCGGTCGATCAGGTGCAGCACGCGCGGCTGGCAGCGCTGCAAAATCTCGCGCGCGAAGTCGCCTTTGTAGGTACCGAGTTCAGCCACCACGCCACCGCGCGGCATTTCGTCGAGCATATGAAGCCTGGAGGCGCAGAACCGGCAATCGCGCACCAGTTCGGGCGGAAGCTGCTTCGACGTCTTCTGAGTCTCGAACGCGCGCAGCCCATGGTAGATCGTACGCAGCGGACGCAAAACACCGGCACGCGATGCCAGGCTCTTGATCGCGTCCTTCACCACGGCACCGGCTTATTTCCGTACATATTTCTGCACGCGCCAATTCAGCGTGTCGGCAACGAACACCTCATCGCGCGCGCTGACCGCGATATAGTGCGCCTCTCCGTACCTGCCCAGCGTCTTGCCCTGCCCCGAGCCCTCGATCATCCCGAGCACCTTGCCGTTGAGGTCGAGCGTCATGATCTGTCCCGTGTGGCCGTGTGCCAGCCAAATCTGCTGGCCGGGCGTCATGAACAATCCGCACGGCGTGCCGGGCTGGCTCCACTCGCGGATGTAGTTGCCGTCGGCGTCGAACACCTGGATGCGCGCATTGCTGCGGTCGGCAAGGTAGAGCAGTCCCTTGGCATCGAACACCAGCGAATGCGGGATGTCGAACTCACCCGGGCCCTTGCCGTTCTGGCCCCAGACCTTGAGGAAATTGCCGTCCTTGTCGAACTTGATGATGCAGCACGGTCCCTTTCCATGCCCTTGCAGCACATAGATGTCTCCAGCCGGCCCGACCACGGCCTCGCTCGGCTCGTTGAACAGCCGCAGATGACCGAAGTCGTGCATCGCACCAGCGCGCCCCCGGACGCCCAGCACCATCTCCAGACGGCCCGACGGATTGAACTTGTAAGCGACGTGCGAGGCCACGTCGGTTGCCCAGATGTTGCCCACGGAATCGATCCGCAGGCCGTGCGGCCGGTCGAACAGGCCGTCGCCCCAGCCGCGCACGAAGTTGCCGTCCGGATCGAATTCCATCAGCGGCTTCGGACCGCGATGCAGCACGAACAGATGGCCTTGCGGGTTGATCGCGATGCCTGACGTGCCGCCGAAATTCATCCCGGCCGGCAGCTTGAACGATTCCGGCACTGCAACGTAGTTGAGCGGTGGAGGTGCCATTTGCGCCACGCTGGAGGTGAGAAGGCTTACGGCCTATCGGCAAACCATAGGCTATTTCCGCGGCCCCGACAGTGGGCGGCTCGACTCTCTCCACGGCTCAGTCTTAGATAGACGCAGATTTTGAAGTTCCGGGGAGGATCATGGCCGTTCCGCAATTGCTCGTTCATGACAACAAGGACACCGTCGGGGTGGTGGTGATCGAGGGCCTGAAAAAGGGCACCGACATGCTGTGCGTGGTCACCCACGACAACTCGTCATTCAAGCTCAAATCCAAGATGGACGTGCCGATCGGGCACAAGGTGGCGCTGGTCGATATCAAGAAGGGCGACACGATCTGGAAGTACGGTCAGGACATCGGCATCGCCAAGGCCAAGATCGCCAAGGGCGAGCACGTTCATGTCCACAATGTGAAAACCAAGCGGTGGTGAGACGCGGTTCTCGTGTCCCGGGCGACCCCGGCCTTGAGCCGGGGGAGACCCGGGACCCAGCTTTCTTCAAATAACCGGGGTCCCGGTTCTGCGGCGCATCGCTTCGCGTTGCACCGCGCCCGGGACACGAGTGGAGAGGATGATCGTCATGGCAAAGAAATCGAAAAAGAATGGCAAATCCGTCGCGAAGAAAAACGGTAGCGTGACGTTCCAGGGCTGGCGGCGCGAGAACGGCCGCGTCGGCGTCCGCAACCACGTCATCATCCTGCCGCTCGACGACCTGTCCAACGCGGCCTGCGAGGCGGTCGCCAACAACATCAAGGGCACGATGGCGCTGCCGCATGCCTACGGCCGCCTGCAGTTCGGCGAGGACCTCGATCTGCACTTCCGCACCCTGATCGGCACCGGCGCCAATCCGAACGTCGCTGCCGTCGTGGTGATCGGCATCGAGGACCAGTGGACCAAGATCGTCACTGACGGCATCAAGAAGACCGGCAAGCCTGTGATCGGCTTCGGCATCGAAGGCCACGGCGATATCGCGACGATCGCGAAGGCCTCCTACGCCGCGAAGGAATACCTGCAGTGGGCATCGGAGCTGCCGCGCGAGGCGTGCGACATCTCCGAGTTGTGGGTCTCGACCAAGTGCGGCGAGAGCGACACCACCACCGGCCTCGCATCTTGTCCCACAGTCGGCAACATGTACGACAAGCTGATCCCGCGCGGCATCTACGGCGTGTTCGGCGAGACCTCGGAGATCACCGGCGGCGAGCATCTCGCCCGCGCGCGCGCGATCAACAAGAAGGTCGGCGACAAGTGGTACAAGGTCTGGAAATCCTACCAGGACGACGTCATCGAGGCGCACAAGACCGACGACCTCTCCGACTCGCAGCCGACCAAGGGCAACATCGCGGGCGGCCTGACCACCATCGAGGAGAAGGCGCTCGGCAACCTCGAAAAGATCGGCCGCGAGTGCAAGTACATCGACGTGCTGGAGCCGGCCGAGGCGCCCCGCAAAGGCCCCGGCCTCTATTACATGGACACGTCGTCGGCCGCCGCCGAGTGCGTGACGCTGATGGCGGCGGGCGGCTACGCGGTGCACACCTTCCCGACCGGCCAAGGCAACGTGATCGGCAACCCAATCGTGCCGGTCATCAAGATCAGCGGCAATCCTAAAACCATCCGGACCATGGGCGAGCACGTCGATGTCGACGTGTCGGGCATCCTGCGCCGCGAGATGACGATTCCCGACGCGGGCGATGCGCTGATCGACATGATCGTTCGCACGGCGAACGGGCGGCTCACCGCGGCGGAGGCGCTCGGGCATCGCGAGTATGTGATGACGAAGCTGTACCGGAGTGCGTGACACAAGCCTTTCGATACACTTGGTTGTCATCGCCCGCGAAAGCGGGCGATCCAGTAGCCAACGGCTTCGAAATATGCGCAGGTTTTGCGATTACTGGATGCCCGCTTTCGCGGGCATGACAGCAGAACAAGCATGGCGAATCTGACTCTTCCCCAAGCCGAAGCCCTCATCACCGCCGCGCTGACGCGCGCCAACACCAGCGAGAGCAATGCACGAAGCGTCGCCCGTGCGCTGGTGATGGCCGAAGCCGACGGCCTGAAGGGCCACGGCCTGTCCCGCGCTCCGATGTACGCAGCACAAGCCAAGGTGGGAAAGGTCGACGGCAACGCCGTGCCCGTCCTTACGCGGCTGAAGCCCGCGTTGATCGCCATCGATGCCGCCAGCGGCTTCGCCTATCCAGCCATCGAACTGGCCGAGACCGTGCTGCCGGAGATGGCCCGCAGCCAGGGCGTCGCGTCCGCATCCATCCACCGCTCGCATCATTGCGGCGCGGCGGGTCATCCGGTCGAGCGGCTTGCCGAGGCAGGTCTCGCCGCCATCATGTTCGTCAACACGCCGTCGGCCATCGCGCCGTGGGGCGGCTCGAAGGCGGTGTTCGGCACCAATCCGATCGCATTCGCCTGCCCCCTGCCCGGCCGTGCGCCGCTGGTGATCGACCTCTCGCTGTCCAAGGTGGCGCGCGGCAACATCATGACGGCGAAGCAGCGCGGCGAGACTATCCCCGAAGGCTGGGCGCTCGACGCGGCGGGCCGGCCGACCATCGACCCCGACGCGGCGCTGGCCGGCACCATGGTGCCGATGGGCGACGCCAAGGGTACGGCACTCGCGCTAATGGTCGAAGTGCTGGCCGCCGGCCTCACCGGCGCGAACTTCGCCGCCGACGCCTCATCGTTCCTCGATGCGAAAGGCCCGCCGCCGGGCACCGGGCAGTTGATCGTGGCGTTCGATCCCGCCGCGTTCGGCTCGGATGCAGTGACGCGGTTCGGCGCACTGGCGCAGTCGATCGAAGCGCAGGCGGGCGCGCGGCTGCCGGGGGTGCGCCGGCTCAAATTGCGCGCCAAAGCAAAGACCGAGGGGCTGGCGATTTCTGATGCTCTGATCAAGGAGATCGAAGCAATCTAGGGCCGCTACAGCTTGGCGATGCCGGCCTGATTGATGATGACCCTGAACCGGTCGATTTCCTTGGTGACGCGCGCCCAGGCCGCATCCGCGCCCTTCGGCACCACCTGGAACCCGGCATTGAACAGCTTCTCCTTGATGGACGGCTCTCCGAGAATTTTGAGCGTCTCCGTTTCAAGCCACTTGATTGCTTCCGGCGGGGTCTTTGCCGGCCCCAGCAGGACGGTATCGACCGCCAGCACGAAATCGCTGTAGCCGGCCTCAGCCATGGTTGGGACGTTCGGCAAGCCGGGCCATCGGCTTTCACCGGTGACAGCGAGGCACCGCAGCGTGCCAGCATTGATGTGCGCCGCAGCCGGCGGCAGTGAACCCGAGGACATCTGCACGGTCCCGCTCAGCAGCGCCTGCAGTGCGTCGCCGCCGCCTTTGAAGACAATCGTCTCGAGCTTGGGCAGATTCTCGCGCAGCTTCAGCAGTTCGGCGCAAAGGAACGATGCGGTGCCGATCGGCGGGCTGGACATGTTGTATTTTTCCGGGTTGGCGCGCGCCAGCGCGACAAACTCCTTCAAGGTCTTTGCGGGCAGTTCGGACTTGACCGCAAACGTGCTCGGCGAGGTCGCCAACTCGCAGATGCCCACGAAATCCTTCAGCGGATCGTACGGGACTTTGTTGTAGAGAACGGGGTTCACCGAGAAGACGTTGGTCGCCAGTAGGATCGTGTAGCCATCCGGTTCCGAGCGGGCCACGTTGGCCATTCCGATATTGCCGCCAGCGCCGCCGATATTCTCGATCACGAAGGTCTTGCCGGTCGCCTGCTGAAGCGCCGCCGCAAGCATTCGGCCGACGAGATCGGACGGGCCGCCGGGGGTATTGGCCACCACGATCTTGACGGCACGGTCCGGATACGCGGCATAGGCTGAACGGATGCGCAAGAACGCCGGCGCCGCGACACCGGCGGCAACAGTCCCCACGCCCTTGATGATCCGGCGTCGCGTCAGCCATGAGTCTGCGTCGAATTTCGTCACTGCATTGCTCCGGAGTTGCCGAGCCATCGCACTCGATAGCTCTATCTTTCTAGGTTGCGCGCCGCAGCGGCAACGGCTGATCGGCCAGCATGCCGTTGACAATCACTTTGCGCGCGGTGTCGAGATTGATGCCGTGCTGCTTCAAGAGATCGCCGCTGTCGGCGATGATCGCATCGACGTCCTGCTTGATCTTCAGGCTCTTGTAGTGATCGTCCTGGCGCAGCCCCATGCTTTCGCCGACCGCTTCCAGCACGTTCATGATCTTGAACGGCCAGTCGCGCTCGTGTGCGCACAGCTCGCGATGGTCGGAATGGTACACCGCGATCAGTGCATCGACGCCCGCCGCCTTCGCGGCCTCGAGCTCCTTCAACTGAAGCTCGGCCTTGAACTTCGGCAGCGTCGCGAGATTGACGCTCTGCAAGCCGACGGCGGGAACGTCGAGCTTGACGATCCTGATGCCGGGCACCGCGCGCAGAAGTTCCTCGGCCGCCTCCATCACGCCCGGAACGCCGGGATGCTTGTGCAGCGCCACCGTCATCTCGACGCGATCCTGCAGATGAGGCCGCAGCGCATCGAGCTTGCCGTGCAGGAAGCGCATGAACGGTGTCATGTCGAACGGCATGCGGCCGGTCGCACGCTCGACCGTCGGCAGCACCGTCTCGCCGAACTGCATGACGCAGCTCGGGCACCACGCCAGCACTTGTCCGGTCTTGGACTGCGACAGCTTGTTGATGGTGTTGTTGGCGAAGCGCCCCAGCGTGTCGATGTCGCCTGCGCGAAGCTGCGCAGTGCCGCAGCAATGGGTCGGGCCGCCCATCACCTGATAGTCGACGCCGATCTCGTCCATGATGTCGAGGCAGAGCAGCGCAATGTGCGGCGTCTTCAGCACGTTGCACCCGGTATAGAACACGACATCAGGCAACTCCGCGCGCGGCGCTTCCTTGCCGGGCTTCTGGCCGAGCCGGATCAGGTCGCCCTCGGAAAGCTGCAGCCGCGACAGCACGCCGACGTCCTCGCCAACCTTGCGGAATTGCGTGACCCCAGCCTTGCGCCGCTCCGGCAGATCCTTCGAGGCGCGAAGCATCGCAAGCCGCGCCATCGTCAGCAGGAAGCGCGGATTGACGCCGTAGTCGCACGCTTTGATGCATTCGCCGCTGGCCATGCAGGCCTTGGCCCATTTCTCGGAATCTTCGGATCCCTTGCCCAGCCGGAGGATGTCAAGCACGCCCGACACCACCGCTTTCGGATCGGCACCGCCGAGACCTGCGGGCTCCGCGATCGGGCACGCGGTGAAGCACGCACCACACTTGGTGCAGGCGTCGACCATGTCGTGGATGCGGGTGTCGAGGGCGGCTTCGAATCCGGCGTTGTCCATGCCGGTTAGAATAGCTCAAATCAGGGAGCCCCGCGAGTGGCTAGGCCGCGCTGGCGATGACAACCGGACGGCCGAACTCCTCCGGTGCAATCTCGGTGCGGCCGCGGCCCATTGCCTTGGCGCGATAGAGCGCGTTGTCGGCCGACGCGACCAGCGAGCCGAGAGATTGGCCGCGCCCCGGCTGTAGCGTCGCCACGCCCATGCTCAGTCCGGAATCCGCCAGCGAGCGCTCCGAGCAAATGGCAGCAAAGCGCGCACGCACATCTTCCGCCACCTGCGAAGCGCCGGCGGCGGACGCACCCGGCAGCAGGATGGCGAATTCATCCCCGCCGTAGCGCGCGGCAACATCGGTACCGCGCCGCACGTTCTGCAGCATCGCCGCGCTGAGGGCTTGGAGCAGCTTGTCGCCGCCCAGGTGGCCGTTGCGGTCGTTGTAGCTCTTGAAATGATCGGCATCGATCATCAGCAACGCGAGGCCGCAGCCCTCGCGAACGGCGCGCCGCCACTCCCGCTCCATGCCGGCGTTGAAATTGCGGCGGTTGGACAGCCCGGTCAGTGGGTCGGTCGCCGCCAGCATCTCGAGGTTGGTTTCAGCCTCGTTGCGCCGGCGCATCTCGCGCGCCAGGTAGAACGCGAAGGTAACGCTGACGCCGCAGAGCACGACGATCATCAAACCGATCACGGCGGTGTAGCGCCGCCACGGCGCGTAGATATCCTGCGTCGATTGGCCGACGCTGACGGCGAGAGGCAGATCGGCGATCTGGCTATAGGCGTAAAGCCGGTGAATGCCGTCAACCACAGCCACACTTTCAAAGCGGCCGCTCCGCGCCGTTGCAAGCGCCTTGAAAATTCCGGCGTGCTTCATGTCCCGGCCGATCATCGTGGACTGGTTGGGCCAGCGCATCAGCAAAGTGCCGTCGGTGCGGAACAGCGAGACGTTGCTGTTCGGACCGGTGACGGCGGCCTTGAACAGATCCTCGAAATAGGAAAGCCGGATCGTGCCCACAACCACGCCGGCGAAAGAACCATCAGGGTTCGACAACCGCCGTGAAAGCGCGATGACGTGATTGCTCGCTCTCACCGTCACAAAAGGCTTGCTGACGTGGATGCCGGAGGCCTTGTTTGCCTTGTGATACTGGAAGAAGTCGCGCCCGGAGCGATTGATCGGCTGCGGGGAAGGCGTCCGGGAATCCAGGCGGACGATTCCATTTTCGTCGAGGAACGTGATGGCGTGCAGGTGCTTCGCCGTTGCCGATCGGTCGAATAGCAGCCGCTGCCGCAGCTCCGGGCTGACGTTGACGATCTCGGGATACGTCAGCCCCTCGATCACCGCCCGAAGCGAAAGATCGTAGCTCTCAATATTGCGCGCAGTCTCCGACGTCACCGTCGCGACGACGCCGGCCGCCACCTCACCGGCGCGATCCCACGCCGCATGGCGCGCGTCGAGCAGCACCTTGCCGCAAATCGCGCAGAAGCAGAGCGACACGACAAAGATGGCCGCGGCGAGCCGCTTGGCCGGCCGGTTCACCGGCCGCGCATCTCGCATTCCTCGTTCGACGCCGAACATACGCCTTGGCCCCTGCCCCGCGGGCAGCATGGGGGCTATTTGGTGGGCCGGACGTTAATCCCAGCTCCGTTCGCGCCAGACTGGTCAACCAGGTCTTAATGCGGGGCTGGCTGCCCGCCCAGAATAGGCGAAATCAGCGCGTTTCCGGCACCTTCACCAGTTCGAACTCGATGCTGGTGACCAGATCTTCGACCTGCGCGCGCGACAGCCACATCGCGGTCCAGCCCAACCCCGGGTGCTGCGTCGCAAACTGGATCGCCGCCCGATCAGGCGCGGCCTTGATGCGCCACAGCAGGTTGTCGCTCTGATGCACCCGCGACGGATCGTCGGGCGGATCGGCCGGATGCACCGGCGACATCTGCGCGCGGCATTCGGCGAGATGCTGGATCAACCGGTCAACGCCCTCGGCGGTGAGTTCGGTATCCTCGCTGCCGACGCCAAGCGAGAGTCGCGTGGTGTCGCGCGATACGTCCAACCTGATGGGAAGCATATTCGGCTCTCCAGTCTTACACCGCCGTCATCGCCGGACTTGATCCGGCGATCCATCTTTTCACGATGGATCACCGGGTCACGCGCCTGCGGCGCGGCCCGGTGATGACGGAAATTCCACCTGATACCTCAACTCCACAGACTTGCCGCTTTTCGACGACTCAATCGCGGCGAGGCAGATTTCCAGATTGGCGAGGCCCCAGCGGCCGTCGTGGATCGCCACGCCGCCACCGATCGCATCGGCGAATTCGTCGAGCACCAGATCGCGCGGGCCGCGCTCGTTCGACAGCGCGATCTCCTTACGGCCCATATCCGAGTAGACAAACAAGCCATCCGGCGACTGCCGGATGTCGCCGCGCTCGCAGCTCACCAGCGTCAGCCCGAAGTGCGGCTGATGCGGCGCGCTGGCGGGGATGGCGCCGCCCGCGCGCTTGCGCTTCGCCGCCAGTTCGTCTGCTACGCTGCCCGCTGCACGCCGCACCGGCGCACGCTTCGCCAGCGGCTCGGTGAAGCCCCACTCCGTGACGTCGCCGATCAGCTCCATGGTCGAGAAATGGCCGTAGCCGTTGTACACTGCTGTCGCCGCCGCGCCGTCGGCGAACTGCATGAAAACCGTGTGCGCGCCGATCGAGCTTCGCGCCGCATCCCAGTCGAACGTGCTGGCGTGGACGCATTTCACCATGCCGCCGCCGAGCAGCCGGATAATGTCGAACTGGTGCGAGCCCTGGCGGAACGTCACGCTGCCGCCAAGCGAGACATCCAATTCGTCCGGACGGCGTGGACGGTAGATCCAGTCGGTGAAGTTCCAGGTGTGGATCATGCGAACGCGGCCGAGCCGGCCTGACGTCACGATCTCGCGCATGGTCCGGATCGGCAGATCGTAAGAGTGCGAATGCCCGACCAGCAGCACCACGCCCGCGCGCTCCGCCGCCTCGGCCATGGCGCGGCCCTGATCGATCGCCACCGCCATCGGCTTTTCGGTCAGCACATGTTTCTTCGCGGCGAATGCCAACGCGCAGTGCTCGGGATGCAGCTCGGTCGGCGTCGCGATGTAGACCGCGTCGAGCGCCGCGCCCGACAGCATCGACGGCAGATCGGCAAACGCCGGGACGCCTGTCTCGCGCCCGATCTCCTCGCGCGTCTCCGTCAGAGGCTCGGCGACCGCGGCCAACTCGAACGCCGCATGGCCACGGATCGCCGGCAAGAACGCGCGCCCGGCGGCTCCCAGCCCCACGATCCCGATGCGAATCCGCGCCGCCATTGGCTTTGCACGCCTTCCCTGGTTTTGACCGCCGGACAAGAGTAATCTGTCTTTGTACTTTGGGCATGATCTTATCCGAAAACCGGAGACCACTTTTCGGGGTCATGCCCTGGCGCCTGAACAGGAGACCGCGGAATGCTGACCGCCGAGCAGAACGAATTGCTCACGCGCATCGGACCCGGCACGCCGGGCGGCAACATGATGCGGCGCTACTGGCAGCCGATCGCCGCGGCCTCGGAGTTCGAAGGCAACACCTGGAACAAGCGCGTTCGCCTGCTCGGCGAAGACCTTGTGCTGTTCAAGGATGGCGAAGGCCGGCTCGGCCTGATCACCGAGCTCTGCCCGCATCGCCGCGCCTCGCTCGCATACGGCATCCCGACCAAGGACGGCATCCGCTGCCCCTATCACGGCTGGGAGTTCAGCCGCGGCGGCGAATGCCTCGCGCAGCCGAACGAACCGGAAAAAAGCGCGTTCCGCCACAAGGTCAGCACGCCGGCCTACGCGGTCGAGGAGATGGGCGGGATGATCTGGGCCTATCTCGGTCCCGCCGAAAGCAAATCGCTGCTGCCGCGCATCGACGGCTTCGTGGCCGAGGGCGCGATCCGTATGCTGGGCCGCACGCTGCTGCCGGTGAACTGGCTGCAGATCATGGAAAATTCGATGGACCCGATCCACACCGAGTGGCTGCACGGGCACACCTACGAGTTCGTGAAGGCGCAGCAGGGCGCGGGCACCAAAGTCGCGATCTCGGCGCGGCATGAGAAGATCGCATTCCGCGAATTCGAGCACGGCATCACCAAGCATAGGCTGCTCGCGGGGCATTCGGAGGATTCCGACGACTGGCGGATCGGCCACCCGGTGGTGTTCCCGAACATTCTCTCGGTCGGCAACGGTGACGAGGTCTCGCGCTACTACGCGTTCCAGATCCGCGTGCCGGTGGACGACACTCACACCATGCACCTCTGGTACACCGCTTACATGCCGCCGAAGCGGCAGACGGTTTCACCGCATCTGCTCGACAAGGTTCACGTCTATGACGTGCCCTACCAGGACGAGAAGGGCGCGTTCATCGCCGACAATATCGACGGCCAGGACATGATGGTGTGGATCACGCAAGGGCCGATCGCCGACCGCACCAAGGAGAATCTCGGCGCATCCGACAACGGCATCGCGCTGTACCGCCGGGTGCTGCGCCGCGAGATCAAGAAGGTCGAGGAAGGCATCGACCCGATGTTCACGTTCCGCGATCCGGCGCAGAACGTGCGGATCGACTTGCCGAACGAACGCAAGAAGCATCACAACAGCGACGGCGTGCGAAGCTGGATCATGCGCACGCACGCGGCGTATTCGCCGATCGCCGAGGACGTCATCAGGATGTACGAGGCGGTGAAGCCGGACAAGCCGCCGGTCCGGCTTGTCGGCTGAGACAAAATCTCTCACAGTCAGTGCTGGGAGAGACTTATGAGCAGTTCAAAGAATGCCCTCGACATCATCAAACCGCTGGCAGAACTGCACGGCCTGCAGCGCGCGCTGGAAAAATTTCCCGACGGCGTGAAGGCCGCAGCCGAGCGAGGCCTGCGTCCGGTCGGCGCGATGCCCGCCGGCAACTCGCCGATCACGCAGCCCGCGCACATTTTCAACCCCGATCAATTCGAGCGCGGCAAATGACCGGCCTCGCCTGGCTCTCCGTCGCCGAAGGCTCGCAGCTTCTTCGCTCCCGCAAGCTGTCGCCGGTCGAATGGACCAAGGCGCTGCTGGAGCGCATCGCCGCGGTCGATCCCGCCTACAACGCCTTCCTCACCGTCACGGCCGATCGCGCATTGGCGCAGGCGAAAGTCGCCGAAGCCGAGATCGCGGCCGGCGACTGGCGCGGCCCCATGCACGGCGTGCCATATGCCGCCAAGGACATCTTCGACATCGAGGGCATGGCAACGACCTGCCACTCGAAAATCCGCATCGACCACCGCGCGGCCGCGGACGCCTTCGTGATCCGCAAGCTGCACGAGGCCGGCGCCGTCCTGCTCGGCAAGCTGGCGCTGCACGAGTTCGCCACCGGCGGCCCGGCGTTCGATCTGCCCTGGCCGCCGGCCAGAAATCCGTGGAACCGTGACCTGCATCCCGGCGGCTCGTCGAGCGGCTCGGGCGCGGCGCTCGCCGCGGGCCTCGCGCCGGCGGCGCTTGGCACCGACACCGGCGGCTCGGTGCGAAATCCGGCCACCTGCTGCGGCATCGTCGGGCTGAAGCCGACCTACGGCGCGATCAGCCTCGGCGGCGTCTTTCCGCTGACCTACTCGCTCGATCACGTCGGGCCGATGACGCGGGACGTCGAGAGCAATGCGATCCTGCTGCAAGCGCTGGCCGGCTACGACGCCAGCGATCCGACCATGACGCAGCGGCCGATGGCCGATTGCCTCAAAGGCATGAAGTCTGGTCTGAAGGGCATGAAGATCGGCGTGATCGAGCATTTCTATACCAAGGATGCGCCGGCCGATCCCGACCAGGTGCGCGGCATCGAGAGCGCGATCGAAATTCTCAAGAAACTCGGCGCCGACGTGTGCACGATCAGCGTGTCGCCGCTCTCGCTGTGGACCGACTGCAACCGCACCATCCACGCCTCCGAGGCCTACGCAATCCACGAGAGCGACCTGCAGGAGCGGCCGGAAGACTTTGCCATGCTCACGCGCAACCGGATATTCCCCGGCGCATTCGTCACGGCTGCGAAATACATCAAGGCGCAGCAATTGCGCCGCGCGCTGTGCAACGAAATGGCGGAGGCCACGCGCGGCCTCGACGCCGTGATCACGCTGTCGAGCCTGCTGCTGCCGTGCCAGATCGACGACACCGCACTGGTGCTGAAAACCTACGATCAGCAATGCCGGCTGGTGTTCAACGTCACCGGCACGCCGTGCATCTCGGTGCCGACCGGCCTGTCGAAGAGCGGCATGCCGCTTGCCATGCAGATCGCGGGACACGCGTTCGACGAGCCCACGGTCTATCGCGTTGCCCACGCCTATTGCGAGGCGGCGGGCACCGTCATCACCGCCGATCCGAAGACGCAGCCGCGATTGGTGCCGATGCCGAAAACCGCAGCGGCGGAGTAGCCGCTCCAACATCACCGCCGTGACCGGAATCAATTCCACATCGAATAGATCAGCCGGCCGAACGCGTAAACAATGCCGCATACGACCAAGAACAGGATTCCCCACACCAGATAATCGATCTGTTTGCGGAACTCGGCGGACGCCTTCTGCAGCACCCTCGACTTCTTGAAGAACAAATTCTTCACGAACAGGATGAGCGGTATCGAGGCCGCCAGGATCGTGATCAGTTTGAGCATGGGGACGCTTTCGGGGCCGCTGCGGCTTCGCAGCCGCTCACTCGATCACGTCGTTGGCGCGCAGCAAAATCGATGTCGGCAGTTCGACGCCGATGGCTTTCGCGGCCTTCAGGTTGACCGCCAGTTCGAAGGTGGTCGGCTGCTCGATCGGCAGATCGGCCGGCTTGGCGCCATTGAGAATCTTCGCGACCAGGGCGGCAATTCGCCGGAAATTCGATTCTATGTTCACGCCATAAGACATCAGGCCGCCAAGATCGACGTAGGATTTGAAGATGTAGATCGCCGGCAAGCGATGCTTGAGCGCCTCATCCACGATGTTCTTCTGATAGGTTCCAATATTCGGACCGGAGGCCACCAGAAGCATCTCGGCGCCACCCGCCGCAATCGCGCGGAACATAGCCGGGATGTCGTAGGGCATGCTTTCAAACTTGTGCGACGCCACCTCAAGTCCAAGCGACCGGGCCACACGCGCGGCCGCTTCGTGCTGGTCCGTGGTCTGCACATCCCAGACGAGCGCGAGGCGTTTCCTCTGAGGGAACGTCTCCTTCAGCAGTTCGACCTGTTTTTCAGCCAGTTCCGGTTGCCGCGTGAAAACGCCGGTCACATTGCCGCCGGGCTTGGCGAGCGACTGCACGTAGCCGCCGGCAATCGGATCGAAATTGTTGGCCCACATGACGATGGGAGTCGATGGGGCGGCCGCAACAGCGGCGCGCAACGTCTGCTCGGTCCCCCCGGCAATGATCACGTCGGTCTTCGAGGCCACGAGATCGGCCACCAATGCCAGCAACCGCGGCGCATCGACCTGATTTGAGCGAGCCTCCAGCGTGAAATTCTTTCCTTCGACGAAGCCGGACTTGCTCATCTCATCGACGAACGCGGGCCGCGCCAAACGGAAGACCGGACTGTTCGTCCCCATCACGAGGCCGACGCGATAAACCCTGCCGGCTTGCTGCGCGCCCGCCGCGCCGGGCCATGCGATGGCCGCGCCGCCAAGCAGCTTGATCAGTTCGCGGCGGTGCACTGGCGCGCCTCCAGCTCATGGCTTCCGTATGAGGCTAACACCGATCCCCGGCCCACGCCCAGCCGCGGCGAACTGGTCCGGCGATCGGCTCGGGGACATCGCCCATACTGCGGGTCATCGCCTCACACTCCGCTGTCATCGCCCGCGCAAGCGGGCGATCCAGTACCCCCATTTGCAACGGCATGAGTACAGTCGAGGCGTTGGCGTTTACTGGATGCCCGCCATAGGCGAGCGACGCGACGCCGTCCTTTGGACGGCTATGCACGGGCACGACAATTGAGCGAATATCACCGGCTTCGGATTCCTGGAGACGCCCATGACCACCTACCCGCGCGACCGGTTCAGCTATTCTTCGCCGTTCACCCGGCCGCCGCTAAAGCTGCCCGGCAAAGGGCGGATGATCGTCTGGTCGGTGGTCAACATCGAGGAGTGGGAAATCACCCGGCCGATGGCGCGGCAGCTTTCGATCGCGCCGCAGGGCCAAAGCGTCATTCCCGACATGCCGAACTGGACCTGGTACGAGTACGGCATGCGGGTCGGCTTCTGGCGTCTGATGAAGGCGCTGCAGAAGGCCAAGGTGACGCCGACCATGTCGCTCAACGCCAAGGTCTGCGAGACCTACCCGGAGGCGACCGCCGCCGCGCGCGACGCCGGCTGGGAGTTCATGGCGCACAGCTTGGTGCAGATGCCGATCCAGCAGATCGCCGACCGGCAGCGCGAGGTGATGGATCAGTCGATCGGCATTCTCAAGAAATTCACCGGCAAGATGCCGTACGGCTGGCTGGGACCGGGCCGCGGCCAGATGTACGACACGCTCGACCACGCCACCGCGGCGGGCTTCACATGGTTCGGCGACTGGGTGCTCGACGACCAGCCGATCTGGGTGAAGACCGCGAACGGCCCGATCCTGTCGGTTCCCTACAGCGCCGAGATCAACGACATCACCATGATGGTGTCGCACCACCACGAATCCGACGTGCTGTTCCGGCGCACCAAGGACGCGTTCGACCGGCTCTATCTGGAGTCGAAGCAGTCGCCACGCATCCTGGCGATCGGCGTACACCCGTATGTCACCGGGCAGGCGCACCGCATCAAATATTTCGAGCAGCTCTACTCGTACATCAACAAGCACCCGGGCGTGGTGCACTGGACCGGCCAGCAGATCCACGACTGGTACGCCAAGCAGGTGCCGGCGCCTAAATCCTGATCGATCCTAAAGGGGGCGAACATGAACACACATTGGCGCAAGGCTGCGATGGCTTGGCTTGGGCTGCTCGCGATTGCCGCGTCGGATGTCCGCGCGCAGTCCGACTACCCGAACAAGTCTGTGCGGATCGTTGTCGATTCGGCTGCGGGCAGCGCCAACGACGCGACGTCGCGCATCCTTGCCGACAAGCTCAGCCAGATCTGGGGCCAGCCGGTGCTGACGCTCAACCAGCCCGGCGCCGGCGGCGGCATCGCGGCGCGCGTGGCCCAGCAATCGCCGAATGACGGCTACACGCTCTACCTGCCCTCCACATCGACCTTCCTTGCGCTGCCCGGCGGCCCGGGCGTCGCGCCGAACATGCCGGTCGAGCTGCCGCGCGACTTCGCCTCGATCGGCTTCGTGCTGCAACAGCCGATCTTCCTCGGCGCGTCGCACAAGTCCGGCATCAACGACCTGAAGCAGTTGATCGAGTTCGCGAAGCAGAAGCCGAACGAGATCACTTACGCGGCGACCGGCCGCGGCCGCCTCACCCATCTGACGATGGAGCTGCTGCAGGCGCGCACCGGCACCAAGCTGCAACTGGTGCCCTACGCCGGCGGCCCGGCGCAGGCGATGAATGACGTGATGAGCGGGCGGGTCCACCTCGTGCTGGACGCCTACGCGGGTCTCGCCGCCGCGCTGCGTGGCGATCTCATCAAAGGGCTGGGCCACAGTTCGCTGGAGCGCCTGCCCGGATTCGAGAACCTGCCGCCAATCGCCGAGACCATTCCGAACTTCTTCGTCGGCGCCTGGACCATCATGCTGGCGCCGAGCGGCACGCCGGACCCGATCATCCGCAAGGTGAGCGCCGACCTGTGGACCGCGCTCAACGACGCGGAGGTGAAGTCCAAGTTCGCAGCGAACGGCGCCTTCGTCCGACGCATGTCCCCCGAGGAGGTCACGGCGTTCGTGCAATCGGAACAGAAAACGTGGCGGCCGATTCTTCAGCAAGTGGCGAACGAAGCCGAGAAGAAGTGAGGGCCGCCCGGCTCACCCAAACAACCTCTGCTTCGCCTCCAGCGCCGCCTGCTCCATGGTCATGAACACCGCGCCCTCACGGCCCAGCTGCTCGGTGAGCCATTCCAGCGCCAGCATGCGGCTGCCGCGGCCGATCACGAACGGATGCATGGTGTAGGTCAGCACACCCCAGTCCACCGTCTTCTTCATGTAGAGAAATTCATCGAGCCAGGCCTGCATCACCGCGCGCGGCGGCTGCATCGACGCCAGCACGCTCTGCGGCGTGCGCACGAATTCAAAATGCGGATAGTCGTCGAGCGACCACGAGATCGGCATTTCGATCAGGTCGGTCGGCGTGCCGAAGCGGAACGGCTTGCCGAGCTCGGCCACGTCGCCGCGCCGGGCGCGATAGGGAGTGTAGTCGGCGCCCATCAGGCTCGTGTCGTACAGAAAGCCGTGCTTGATCAGCAGGTCGATGGTGTGCTCGCTCAAGTCCCATGACGGCGAGCGATAGCCGCGCGCGGTGCGCCCCGTCAGCTTGAGGATGCTCTCGTTGGCGCGAACGAGATCGGCCTCCTCCTCTTCGCGGGTCTGGTTGGCGGGCGGGATATGCGCCCAGGAGTGATGGCCGATCTCGTGACCGGCATCCGCCACCGCGACGCTTTCCGCCGGCCAGCTTTGGATGGTGAAGCCCGGCGTGAACCAAGTCGCCTTGATGCCGCGCTCCTTCAGGAACTTGAGGATGCGCGGCGCAGCCGTAGTGGCGCCGAACTCGCCGCGCGACAGCGGCGTCGGCGTGGTCATGCCGCGGGCGATGAAGCCGGACTGGGTGTCGAAATCGAAGGTGAGGCAGACGATGTGGCGGGGCATACTCGGCCTGTCATGCTCCGCGAAAGC
The DNA here is from genome assembly GCA_021730985.1 of Hyphomicrobiales bacterium. GTDB lineage: Bacteria > Pseudomonadota > Alphaproteobacteria > Rhizobiales > Xanthobacteraceae > Z2-YC6860. Next base: position 97,972 of record JAKFYI010000011.1, read on the forward strand.
GGAGCATCCAGTATCCGGCGAACCGGGGGCTCGCACAACTGCGGACCACACATGCAACTGTGATTACTGGATTGCCCGCTTGCGCGGGCAATGACAATCATGGGGGATGGCAACGCACACCATCGGTATCATCGTCAACGGCGCGACCGGGCGCATCGGCGGCACGCAACATCTCGCCAACGCACTGGCGCCGATCCGCGACGAGGACGGCCTGCCGGCCGGACAAGACCGCATCATGCCCCGGCTGATGCTGGTGGGCCGCGATGCGGTGCGCATCGAGGAAGCCGCGAAGAAGCACAATGCCGAGTGGACCACCGACCTCGACAAGGCGCTGGCCGACCCCGCCTTCCCGGTGTTCTTCGATGCCGCTGCAACGCACCAGCGCGAGGCGGTGCTGGAGAAGGCCATCGCCGCCGGCAAGCACATCTACTCGGAGAAGCCGGTCTCGCTCTCGGCTGCGAAGGGCCGCGATCTGCTGCGCGCGATCAAGGCGCGCGGCGTCAAGCACGGCGCGGTCGAGGACAAGCTCGGCCTGCCCGGCCTGCAGAAGCTGGCGCACGTCGTTTCGTCCGGCGCGCTGGGGCGCGTTCTGAGCTTCCGCGTCGAGTTCGGCTGGTGGGTGTTCGACGGCACCGAGGTGCCGTGCCAGCGGCCAAGCTGGAACTACACCCGGGCCGGCGGCGGCGGCCTCATCCTCGATATGTATCCGCACTTCCGTTACGTGATCGAGAACCTGCTCGGGCCGATGCGCCGCACCGTCACCGCGCTCAGCACGGCCACCCCGGAGCGCATCGACGAGAAGGGCGCGCGCTACACGGTCGATGTGGAGGACACCGCCTCGACCGTCATAGAGCTGGAGAGCGGCGCGGTCGGCACCATCCTCGCCTCGTGGGCGACCCGCGTGCGCCGCGACGACCTGCTGACCTTCCAGATCGACGGCGCCAAGGGCTCAGCCATCGCCGGACTGCACCGCTGTTACACGCAAACCAACGCACAAACTCCGCAAACGGCGCATTTCAGCGTCGCCAAGGATCTCAACACCGACTACCGCGCGCACTGGACCGAGGCGACCGCGGGCGTCTCGCCGGTGAATCCCTACCGCATCGGCTGGGAAAACTTCCTGCGCCACGTCGCCACCGGCGCGCCAATGCAGGCGGATTTCTCAGCCGGCGTCCGCGACGTGCAGTTCGCCGAGGCGTGCTATCGCAGCATGAAGGACAGGACGTGGGTGGATTTGGGATGAAGATAGATTCCTACCGTTCGTCCCCGCGAAAGCGGGGACCCAGGGCTACAAGCAAGAAAGTATACGCCGCTCTGGATTCCCGCTTGCGCGGGAATGAGCGGAGAGTGCGGGACGACCGGGAGGCCCCATGCCGCGCACCGCTTTGATCACCGGCACGTCCGGCGGCCTTGGCCAGGCGATCGCCGTGGCGCTGGCGCGCGAGGGCTACGATCTGGCGCTGACCGACCTCGACGTCGCCACGCTGAAGGAGACGCTGGCGCATCCGGACATCAAGCAGCGCAAGGTGGTGACGGCGCCGCTCGACCTGCGCTCGCGCGAAAGCATCAACGCGGCGTTCTCGGATTCCCGCGCCCGGCTCGGCGATATCGACCTGCTGGTCAACAACGCCGGCCGCGCGCTGCTGAAGCCGTCCATCAGCGTGACCGACGCCGACTGGGACGACGTGATGAACATCAATCTCAAGGGCGCGTTCTTTCTGTCGCAGTTGCTCGCGCGCTCCTGCATCGAAGGCAAGCGGCCCGGCTGCATCGTCAGCATCGCGTCGACCCACGGCATGACCGGGATCGGCGACCGCCTGGTCTACGGCATCTCCAAGGCCGGGCTGATCCAGATGACCAGGATGCTGGCGATCGAATGGGCCGACAAGAACATCCGCGTCAACGCGGTGGCGCCTGCAACGGTGATGACCGCGTCGCGGGAGAAGCTGCTCAGCGATCCGGCGGCGCGCACGCGGATGCTGTCCCGCATCCCGATCGGCCGCTTCGTCACGCCGGAGGAGGTCGCAGCCGCCGTGGTGTATCTCGCAAGTCCCGGCGCGGCTGCGGTGACGGGCCACACGCTGCCGGTCGATGGCGGTGTGACGGTGATCTGAGCCCTGCCCCGCGCCGCTACTCAGCCACGAACACCGTGCAGTTCTCCGGCCGGATCGTCACCTCGACCATGTCGCCCGCCTGCGCCCCGATCGGCACATGGACGGCGCGCAGCTCCACACCGTCGAGATCGAGCACATATTCCTCGTCCGCGCCGAGAAACGACGCGGCCCGAACTTCGCCGATCAACGCGCCATGACGGGTCGGCCCGCCCGGCGGCAGCTTGCGGATTTCGATGTGCTCCTTGCGGATGCAGGCGAGAACGGGGGCACCGGGCGCGATGGGGCGCTCGTCGCCGATCAGACCGCGCAAGGTCAGCCGCTCGGACAGCGCGACCTCGGCATAACAGAGCCCGGTCTGCAGATCGCCGGTGCTGATCGCGTGGCCGCCGCGCACGTTCAGCCCGAGAAACCGCGCCACGAACGGCGTGCGCGGCCGGAACGAAACGTCGCGCGGCGCGCCCGCGGTCTCGATCTTGCCGCGGTTCATCAGCACCACGTTCTCCGCGAGCGAGAATGCTTCGGCCTGGTCGTGGGTCACGTAGATCGCCGTGAAGCCGAGACGGTTCTGGAGGATTTTCAGCTCGATGCGCATCTGGTCGCGCAACTGCGCGTCGAGGTTCGACATCGGCTCGTCGAACAGCACCAGGCGCGGCTCGTACACCAACGCGCGCGCCAGCGCGACGCGCTGCTGCTGGCCGCCGCTGAGCAGGGTCGCGGGCTGATCGCGCCAGGCGGTGAGGCCGACGATTTCGAGGATGCGCATCACGCGGTCGCGCTGCTCGTCCTTCGGCCGCTTGCGAATCTTAAGCGGGAAGCCGACGTTCTGCGCGACCGTCATGTGCGGCCACACCGCGTAGGACTGAAACACCACGCCGAGCTCGCGCTGCTCCGGCGTCAGGTTGATGCCGGCCGCGGCGTCGAACGCCACCCGGCCGGCGATCGAGATGTGACCCTCGTCAGGTGTTTCCAGACCGGCGATGCAGCGCAGGATGGTGGTCTTGCCGCAGCCGCTCGGCCCGAGCAGCGCCAGCGTGTGCCCCTCGCCGACCGCAAGCGACACATCGTCCACGGCTTCGATCTCGCCGAACCGCTTGGCGAGATTGCCGACGGTGACGAAGGATTCGGACGGTTGGCCGGTGTTCATCTGCATCCACACGCCCGGTGCTACCTCTCCCCGTTGGGGAGAGGTCGACCGCCGAGCGAAGCGATGGCGGTCGGGTGAGGGGGAATAGCACTTTAGAACCGGCTAGGTCCTCTCACCCGGCTCACCATAGCGCATCGAAAGACGCGCGTAGACGCGCTGATGGTTCTCCGACCTCTCCCCACAGGGGAGAGGTGAACCGAGTGCGTGGCCATGCTTAAGCCGCCGCGGACTTGCCGATCGCCGCGTTGACGCGAGGCAGCACCTGCTCGGCCATCAGCGTCATCGAACGCTTCTCCAGCGCCGGATCGGCCATGTCCACGCCGGCATAGACGATCTCGCCGAAATCGCCCACCTCCTCGCGCATCGCAAGGACGCGGTCGGCCACCTTGTTGGGCGAGCCGGTGATCATGCAGTGGTCGAGCACGTAATCGAGCGTGATCTCCTCGTCCGGCTGGTCCTTGTGGCTCTTGAACACATAGAGCCGCTTGCCGCGCTTCATCTTCGAATACATCTGATGCCAGTAGAAGCGGTACGGGCTGTTGTCGTCCTCGCGGCCATATCGCGCCGCGGTCTTGTCGTCTTCCGCGACAAAGATCGTGCGCGCGATCCGCCAGTCCGACACCTTCGGCTCGACGCCGGCCTCGGCCTTGCCCTTGCTGTAGTTCTGCCAGTGCGATTTGAGATGATTCTGCAGCAGGAAGTTGGCCGACAGCGGGTGGAAGTCGCGGCGGCCCATGTGCACCACGCCGGGCGAGAACGGCGCCACCACGGTGCCGACAATCTCCGGACGCGGCTTCTGGAACGGCTTGCCGAGATAGCCGATGCCCAGCGGCTTATCGATGGTGCGGCTGGTCGAGACCTTGTAGCGATTGTCGGGGAAGTCGATGTCGTAGGGCGGATCGCGCTCCCAGATCGCCAGGATGACGTCGATCGATTCCGCGAACATCTTGTTGCGGTCCTGCTCCAGGATGCCGAGCGCCTCGGCGTCCGAGGTCAGCGCACCGGGACTGACGCCGAAGATGAAGCGGCCCTGCGACATGTTGTCGAACATCGCCGCGTGCTGGGCGACCAGCACGGGATGCATGTGCGACAGGTTCGAGGTGCCGGTGGCAAGCTTGATGGTCTTGGTGTCCGGAATCAGCGTCGCAAGGAACATCATGCTGTTGGTGATGGTCTCGCAGGCGTCCGTGAGGTGCTCGCCGACGAAGGCATCGTAGAAGCCGAGCTTGTCGGCCAGGATGATGGCCTCGCGGTCCTCGCGCAGGCTCTGCGACCAGTCCTTGTGCATCGGATGCACCGGCATGGTGAAGTAACCCAGTCTCATTCCTCGATCTCCGCTCTCTACTCTGCGCAACGAAGCTGCTACCCTTTACTACCTTACAGTGGGCCTTAGCCCAAGGGCGTTCCATCATGAAAGCCATGCGCCTTGCCGTACTCGGCTTCGCTCTCGCCCTGCCGGCTGGCTCCGCCAGCGCCGCCGACCTGACCCTGGTGCGGCTCAACACCTTCCCGACCGCGCGGTCGCTGCCGTTTTTTGTCGGCGTCGAGAAGGGCATTTTCGCCAAGCACGGCATCAAGCTGGAATTCGAGTTCACCGAGAGTTCCAGCGCGCAGCGCTCCGGCCTCGCCGCGGGCAAGTTCGAGATTGTGCATTCGGCGGTCGATAACGCGCTCGCCATGATCGAGGTCGCCAAGGTGGATGTGGTGATCGTGTCAGGCGGCGACGGCGGCACCAACGAGTTCATCGTCAGCAAGGGCATCAACTCCTACCAGGACATCCGCGGCAAGGCGCTGGTGACCGACGCGCCGAACACCGCCTACGCGGTGCAGGCCAAGAAGATCCTGGCCCGGCACGGACTCAAGGAGAACATTGACTACCGCATCAACGCCGCCGGCGCCGGCCCCTTCCGCCTCAAGGCGATGCTGGAGGGCGGCGACAATGCCGCGGCGATCATGAACCTGCCGTTCTCCGCGCAGGCGATCGAGGCCGGCATGACGAGCCTGGGCCGCACCGTCGATCTGCTCGGGCCGTATCAGGCCGGCGGCGCGTTCGTGCTGCGCTCGTGGGCCAAAGCCAACCCGGACGTGCTGGAGCGTTACCTCGCGGGTTACATCGAGTCGCTGCGCTGGGTGCTCGACAAGAACAACCGCGACGAAGCGATCAATGTCCTGATGGAGAAGCGCAACCTGAACCGCACGCTCGCCACCCGCAGCTATGACCTGATGATCGAGCCCGGCTTCGGCTTCAATCCCGATGCGAAGCTCAACGGCGAGGGTTTCGACAATGTGCTGAAGCTGCGCCAGGAGGTCGAAGGCAGCCCGATGCCGGAGCCGTCGAAATATCTCGATCTGTCGTACTACGACCGCGCGTTGAAGCGGCTGGCACGCTGACTCTTTATCTTCGTAAAAGGGCGATGGCAGAGCCTATGTTCTGGCGATCATTTTTAAAAATCGCAGCATTTTTAGTTTTTGGACACGCGTCATATTCGCAAGGCGCTAGCTCCGAAATTGAAATTCTTTCGAAGGATGATGCGCGATCAATATTTGCAATGACGCGCGCTCAATGGACAACGAATGCTCAGAGGGGCGCTGCTGCTGGGCAAGCCAAGATGATGGGCACGCCGGAGTCAGGAATAGCAATGGTGATGTCGACCCCGAAGAGCGAACTCATCGTCAAGCCTGACTACAGCAACAGCAGCAATCGACCGGCCTTCAAGTTACGGTTGGATATCGTGATTCTGCGGCTTCCGCCATACTAACAAAACCTGTCTTGGAATCCGCAATTCAGAAGGCAAAAGAACAACTCGCGCCGGAATTCGAAGTGACCGCGACCGTTGAACGAATCCAAAATAGGGTGGTCATATTTTTCATTATCGTTGAAATCAAATAGCGCGGTCCCGCGCAGTTCGCTGAAATAGCATCCGGTGACGGCGCGGGCGTCCGCCGGGCTCCGAGCGCTCACCCCACTTTTCAGCCCCATCGACAGCCCTTTATGATCGGCAGGTCCGGCTCTTGGTAGCCCGGCACTCTGGGAGCTTAAAATGAAAGGGATTGCGCTTCTTTCTGCCGCCATCATCGCATTGTCCGCCAATGTTGCGGCAGCCCAAAAAAGACAGACCGACGATTCACGTTGGGTCGATCAATGCGTTCGCGACAGCGCCGGTTATGCGGTGTCCGAGCGGATCAAGGTCATGTACTGCTCGTGCATGGTCACAAGGATGAGCGACAACGAAACCCGCTCAGTCTCGCAATGGGAGCAGGCCAACCCGCGCGTTCGCGACGACTGCGCGCGCCGGGCGGGCTGGAACTGAACTTCACCGGCTTCCGATCTGGTGCGGCGCCCGTCTGACATCAGGCGGGCGTCGTATACCATTTGACCGCCCGATCGGCGCCAGAATTTGTGCCGGACAACTGGAGCCGCCATGCGCTTGTTTCTGACAGCCGCCGTCACCGCGCTCGCTATCGTTTGCGCCGCACCTGCGGCCTTGGCACAAACGCCTCCCGAGCCACTCGTGCGGGTCGAAGGACTGCGCCAGATTTCGCCGCACGTCCACATCATCCCGGACAACAGCGTCCCGGCGGTTCCGAACGTCGGCTACATTGTCGGCGATCACGCCGTTCTGGTGGTCGATACCGGACTGGGCCCGCGCAACGGCGCAGCCGTTCACGAGGTGGCGAAGAAACTCGCCGGCACCAAGCTACTTTATCTGGTAACCACCCACGTTCATCCCGAGCACGATCTCGGCGCCCAGGCGTTTCCCGACTCAACGAAGCTGATCCGCTCCACCGACCAGTTGAAGGACATCGCCGAGTCGGGCCTGCGGCTCGCCAAGATTTTCGCAAGCCGCTCCGCGCTCCACGCCGAACTGCTCAAGGACGCCGATTTCCGCAAGGCCGACATCACCTTCGAGCGCGAGTACGAACTCGATCTGGGCGGCGTGCGCGCGAGGCTCGTTGCCATGGGCGCCAACCACACGCTCGGTGATACCGCCGTCTGGATCGAATCCGGACGGGTGCTGTTCTCCGGCGACGTCGCCATGCGTCCTCAGCCGGTATTCGCGAGTCCTCACTCGACCCGCCGGCAATGGCTCGCCAGCCTCGATCGGCTCAAAGCACTCAAGCCCGCCATCATCGTGCCGAGCCACGGGCCGACGGGCGACGGCACCGCATTCATCTCCGGCTATCGCGCCTATCTGATCGAGGTGCGCGACCGCACCGAGGCCGAGAAGAAAGCCGGCCGCACCATCGACCAGGTGGTGGAAGCGGTTACCGCCGCGTTCGGCGACCGCGCCCCGGACAAGGGCCGCCTCGCGGGCGCGATCAGGGCCGCCTATGCCGAGGCGCCATAACGGCGCTGCGCGCTGGAAATTGCCATCTTGTCAGTCGGCCCACGATGGTATTCGTTGGGCCGCTGCCCGCCGGACAACAGGCGGAAAAAACACTGGGGGGACAAGATGCACAAACTCAAACACATTTTGATGGCCGCCTTGCTGTGCGGGATCGCGGGATCCCATGCCTCAGCCCAAGCTTTTCCGACAAAGCCGATCACGATGCTGGTGGTGTTTGCGCCGGGCGGCGCCACCGACGTGCTGGCCCGCATTGCCGCCGATCACATGAGCCGCACGCTTGGTCAGCGGGTCATCGTCGAAAATGTCAGCGGCGCCGGCGGCACGATCGGCGGAGCGCGCGGCGCGCAGGCCGAGCCGGACGGTTACACCCTCACGGTCGGCAGTCTCGGCAGCCACTCGGCCGCGCCGTCGATCTACCGGAGCATCAAATATGACCCGCGGGAACTTGAGCCGATCGGAGTGATCGCGGGCACACCGCTCTATTTCGTCGTGCGCAACACCTTCCCGGCCAAGACCTTTAAGGAGTTCGATGCCCATGTGCGGGCCAACGCCGGCAAGGTCACCAACGGGCACGCCGGTGTCGGATCGACCAACCACCTCGCCTGCCTGCTGCTGTCCCACATCACCAAGCTGGAGTTCAATTCGGTGGCGTATCGCGGCGAAGGCCCCGCCATCCAGGACCTGATCGCTGGTCACGTCGATTCCGCCTGCACGCTGGCGCCTGCCATCGTGCCACACATCCAAGGCGGCAAGGTTCGCGCGCTGATGGGCGCGTCGGCGGAACGCGCCGCGCTCACGCCCGACACGCCGGGCGCGAAGGAGGCCGGCGTGCCGGACTATATTTTCCAAGGCTGGAACGCGGTGTTCGCACCGAAGGGAACACCCGCCGCGGTTCGCGCGAAACTGACCGATGCGCTCAATGCCGCGCTGGCCGATCCCACGGTCTCGGGACGCATCCTGGAACTGGGCTCCGTTCCTGCGAAGCCGGAGGAGCGGACACCCGAGCATTTGACCCGGCTGGTCAAGTCCGAGGTCGATCGCTGGTCCGTCGTCATCAAGGCGGCGGGGATCAGCGAGCCGTAATTGCCGATTTGATAAGCTGCCAAATTCAAGAACGCGTCATGGCCGGGCTAGTCAGCGCAAGTCGGGTTTACCCGACTTGCGCCACCAAATAACGTACGCAACTCGGGCAAGCCCAAGTTGCGGTGCCATCCACGTCTTGCTTTATGGTCCCAAAGAAAGACGTGGATACCCGGCATAAAGCCGGGCATGACGTTGAGAGACGGGTGCCCGCCACCGCGGCCCAAGGAAGTTCCCCAATGCCCAACAACATGCTCGATGGCGCGCAGGTCATCGTCGATTACCTGATCCGCCAGAAGGTGCCCTACGCCTTCGGCCTGTGCGGTCACGGCAATATCCAGTTCATCGACGCGCTGTTCGAGCGCCAGAGCGACATCAAGACCATCTCGACCCATCATGAGAGCGTCTGCGGCTTCATGGCCGACGTGTACTACCGCGTGTCCGGCCAGCCGGTTGCGACCTTTACGTCGTGCGGTCCCGGATCGGTGAACCTGCCGATCTCGCTCGCCACCGCTTATCTCGACGCGGTGCCATTCCTCGCCGTCACCGGCAACGTGCCGACCTCCCAGTTCGGCCGCGGCGCGTTCCAGGAATTGCATCGCCATCATCAGGCCGACTTCCCGTCGAGTGTCCGCACCTTGTGCAAGCGGGTGTACCAGCCGACCCGCGGCGAGCAGGTGCCGATGATGGTGCGGCAGGCCTGGAAGACCATGGTCACCGGACGGCCCGGCCCTGTGGTGCTGGACGTGCCCTACGACGTGTTCGAGGAGGCCGCCGCCGAGGAAACGCCGCGCCCGGAGGAGTGGAGCGCCAACATCTCATCGCGCTGCGGCGCCGATCCGGATGGTGTGGTGAAGGCCGTGGACATGCTGCTCGCCGCCGAGCGGCCCGTGATCCTGGTCGGACAGGGCTTGAAATATTCGCAAGCGACCGGAGAACTGAAGGCGCTGGCCGAGAAGCTCCAAATCCCAGTCGCACATTCGATGTGCGGCATCGGCGGCATCGACACCACCCATCCGCTGTCGCTTGGCCTTGTGTCTCGCGCAGGCGCCTTGCAGGCCAACAGCGCGACGCGGCAGGCCGACGTGCTCCTTGCATTGGGCGTGAGTTTCGACGACCGCACGTCGTCGTCGTGGATTCAAGGCTATTCCTTCACCATACCGCCGACCAAGCTGATCCACGTCGACATCGACCCGGAGGAGATCGGCCGTAACTATCCGGTCGCGCTCGGCCTGATGGCGGACGTGCGCACGTTCCTGCGCCAGTTGCTGGCCGAGATCGACCGCCGCAAGGCACTCGATGACAAGGCCGCGGCGCGCAGGAAGTGGCTCGCGCAGATCGACGGCTGGCGCAAGGAGTGGGACGCCTACATCGCGCCGGGCTTCAAGGACGACTCGACGCCGATCCATCCGCAGCGCGCCGCGTTCGAAATCGACAAGGCGCTGCCCGAAGACGCCATCATGGTCAGCGACATCGGCGTGCATCACAACTGGCTGCTGCAATACTGCAAACCCAAACGTCCCGACTCCCAAGTCGGCTGCATGGGGTTCGGCGCGATGGGCTTCGGCGTCGCCGGCGTGCTGGGCGCGAAGTTTGCCGCGCCCGACCGGCCTTGCGTCTCGGTGTCCGGCGACGGCGCGTTCTTCATGCACGCCAACGTGCTCGGCACCGCGGTCGAGTACAATCTGCCGGTCGTGTGGGTGGTCTGGAACAACTACGCCTACGGCTCGATCCGCGGGTTGCAGCGCGGCTATCTGGGCGGGCGCGAATTGGCCACCGACTTCAAGAACCCGCACACCGGCCAGCCCTACAACCCGGACTTCGCCGCGATGGCGCGCGCCGCCGGCGTCGAGGGCGTCAGCGTCGAGCGGCCCGGCGATCTCAACGACGCGTTGAAGATGGCGATCGCCGCCAACAAGCCGTTCCTGATCGACGCCAACATCGGCGGCGACCTCAACCCCGGCGGCGCCGGGGTGTGGGAGCTGCCCGGCACCGGCATCAGCAAACCCGTGATCGGGGGAAGGTTTGTGCCGTAGTCAGTTTTCCCTGGCATATGCGTCAAACGCGGACCTCGTGTCCCGGGCGCAGCGCAGCACGCAGTGGTACGCTGCTGACCCGGGACCCCGGTTGCGCTAGGAAACCGGGGTCCCGGCTCGCGCGCCTCACGGCGCTTGGCCGGGACACGAAACTGAGGGAGTAGAGAACCCATGCCCGACCCCATTCCGCAAGAAGCCAAGAACTTCAAACTGCTCGGCCACGATTCGTCGGCGGCCTGGGGCGGCGGCTCGATCGTCGAATACAACAAGGGCTATGTGTACGTCGGCGCGGTCGGCGGCTCGAGCTTCAATGGGCCGGAGGGCTTCACGGTCCACGACGTGCGCGACCCGAAAAATCCGAAGAAGGTCGCCGAGGTGAAATCGCCGCCCGGCGTGCATTCGCACAAGCTGCGCGTGGTGGACGGCGACATTCTCTATGTGAACTCGGAGCGGCTCGGCGGCGAGGCCGGACGCAACGCCCGCACCGGACTGTTCATCTTCGACATCTCCAAGGGCGGCGAGCCGAAGCAGATCGGCTTCTACGACATGCCGGGCAACGGCCCGCACCGCTTCGGCGTCGACAACAAGCGCAAGCTGGCGATGCTGCCGTGCGCAGCACCCGGTTGGAAGAAGCGCGTGATCTGGACGATGGACATCAAGAATCCGGACAAGCCCGAGGTCATCAGCACCTGGGGCTTGCCCTGGATGAAAGAGGCCGACAGCACCGGCGAGGAAGAGGCCGGACATCCGCACGAGGAAGCCATCACCCTGCACGGCCCGCCGATGATTCGCGGCAATCGCATGTACTGCGCGTGGTGGGGCGGCGGCATTTCCGTCATCGACTGCTCGGACCTGCGCAACATGAAGCTCAGCGGGCACCTGTCCTGGGCGCCGCCCTTCCCCGGCTCGAACCACACCTGCTGGCCGATCGGCGACAAGCCGTACCTCATCGTCACCGACGAGGCGCGCGCCAAGCAGAAATATTGGGACGCGCAGTTCATGTGGATCATCGACGCGCGCAAGGAAGACAAGCTGACGCCGATCGCGACCTTCATGCCCGACCGCGACAAGTACTTCAACCGCCCCGGCCGCTACGGCGCGCACAACATCCTGGAGCGCGAGATCGCGTCCGAGGGTCCGTGGAAGGACATCGTGTTCCTGACCTACTTCAACGCTGGCTTGCGCGCGGTGAACGTCAGCGATCCGTTCCATCCGAAGGAGGTCGGCTGCTTCGTGCCGGCGCTGGAGGGCGACCGCCCGGCAGTGCAGTCGAACGACATCGGCACCGACGACCGGGGCCTGCTCTATCTGATCGACCGCGCCGGCGCCGGAATGCACATTCTGGAGTACGCGGGCTGACGCTGTCCCAGGCGCCGCAAAGCACTCTGCTGTCATCGCCCGCGAAAGCGGGCGATCCAGTAACCACCGAGCGTACTGGATGCCCGCTTTCGCGGGCATGACACCGAGTGAATCGGAACGAGAACGGAAAGAACAATGGACCTCGGCCTCACCAATCGCGTCGCCATCGTCACCGGCGGCAATCGCGGCATCGGCTATGCCGTGTCGTCCGAACTGCTGCGCGAGGGCGCGTACGTCGTGGTCGCGAGCCTCGATCCCGCGCGCAACGCGCAGGCGATCGAGACGCTGAAGGGAAAATCCAGCGCCCGCGTGATCGGCGTGCCGACCGACCTCAACGATGCCGCGGCGGTCGATGCACTGTTCAAGAAGACGCTCGCCGAGTTCGGCCGGCTCGACATTCTCATCAACAACGCCACCAACGTGGCGCAGGGCACGAGTTTCTTCCAGATGGACGAGACTCACTGGGACCATGCGTTCGATCACAAGCTGCGCGGCACAGTGCGATGCATCCGTCATGCCGTGCCGCCGATGCGTGACCGCAAATGGGGCCGCATCGTCAACATTTCCGGCGGCGCGGCGTGGACGCCGCAGCTTGGCGCCATCACCACCGGCATCAACAACGCGGCAGTGCAGAATCTCACCGTGGCGCTGGCCAACGAGCTCGGCAAGGACGGCATCCTGGTCAACGCCGTGGTGCCGACCGCGATCCGCACCGACCGGCACGACAAGAACATCAAAGACACCATGGCCAAGACCGGCCAGTCCGAGGCCGAGGTGCTGAAGCCGCGCGTCGCCAAGATCCCGCTGGGACGCATGGCTGCCGCCGAAGAAGTGGCCAGCGTGGTCGTATTTCTGTCGTCAGACCGCGCCAGTTTCGTCAACGGCAGCGCCTGGGCGGTGGATGGCGGGGTTTCCGCTCGGCTTTAGGATTTCGCCGGGACGAGCGCAAAACGAGCCGGGTGACGGGTTATACTCGCACAAGCAACGGCCGCTCACCCGGTTCCTCGCTTCGCTCGGAACCACCCTGCTCCCACAAGGGGAGAGGGTCCGGCGCAAGAACACGGCGAACCTGGAGAGCAATGTGCTGAGAAAATTTTCGATCCATCTGGCCTCCATCGCGGCGCTGCTGCTGACACTCGTGCCCGCGCAGGTGCAAGCCCAGGCCTACCCGAACAAGCCGGTGACGCTGGTGGTCGCCTTCACGCCCGGCGGGCCAAGCGACGTGCTGTCGCGCATCGTCGGCAAAAAGTTACAGGAACTTCTCGGCCAGCCGTTCATCATCGAGAACCGCCCCGGAGCCGGCGGCAACATTGCCGCCGAACAGGTCGCGCGCGCCGCCCCCGATGGGCACACCCTGCTGATGGGCAACAACTCGATCCTCGCCACCAACGCGGCGCTCTACAAGAAGATCAACTTCGATCCGGAAAAGGACTTCATCCCGATCAGCATGGTCGGCACCCAGGCCAACATCCTGGTGGTCAACCCGAGCGTGCCCGCGAATTCGATGGCGGAGCTGATCGCGCTCGCCAAGGCGAGCCCCGGCAAGCTGAACTTCGCCTCCTCCGGTCATGGCGCGGCCGCGCACCTGTCGGGCGAGCTGTTCAAGTCCGAAGCCAAGGTCGATATCGTGCACGTCGCCTACAAGGGCGCGGCGCCGGCGCTGCAGGACGTCATCGCCGGACACGTCCAGATGATGTTCGCGACGGCCGCCTCCGTGGTCGGCCACATCAAGAGCGAAAAGGTGCGGGCGCTTGCCGTCACCACGCCGAAACGCACCGCCGTGCTGCCGGAGCTCGCCACCGTCGATGAGCTCGGCATCAAGGGCTTCGACGCCACGACCTGGCACGGCCTGGTCGCGCCGGCCGGAACGCCGCGCGAGATCATCGCCATCCTGCACGACGCCACCGTCAAGACGCTGAACGATCCGGCGGTGCGAAAGCAGTTGACGGAGCTGGGCGTCGACATCGTCGGCAGTTCGCCAACCGAATTCGAAGCCTATATCAAGGCGGAGATTCCGAAGTGGACCGCGGTGGTCAAAACCTCTGGCGCAAGGGTCGAATGAGATCGGCGGCCGCCCCGTTCCGTCTGAAGCCGCTCGCGGCCGCCGCGCTGCTGCTGCTTGCGCTTGGCGCCACGCCCGCAGCGGCGCTCGACTATCCGACCCGGCCGATCACGCTGATCGTCTCGCATGTGCCGGGCGGTCCAAGCGACGTGCTCGGCCGTGTACTCGGAAAATTGCTGTCGCCATTGCTACGCCAGCCGATCGTGATTGAGAACCGGCCCGGCTCCGGCGGCAACATCGCCGCCGAGCAGGCCGCCCATGCCGCGGCCGATGGCCATACGCTGCTGATGGGCAACACCGCTATTCTCGCGGCCAACCCGGCGCGGGGAAAGACCTCGCGCTTCGATCCGCAACTGGACTTTGCGCCGATCACGCTGCTCGGCACGCAAGCCAACGTGCTGGTGATGAACCCCGCGCTGCCGGTCAACACGCTGCAGCAGTTGATCGAGTTCGCCAAAGCGAAACCGGGCTTTGTCACGTTCGCGTCGGCCGGCCACGGCAGCGCCTCGCATCTGGCCGGCGAACTGTTCAAGGCCGAGATCAAGGCAAACATCGTCCACGTTCCCTACAAGAAACCGGGACCGGCGCTGCAGGATGTCGTCGGCGGTCATGTGCAGATCATGTTCGCGCCGGCTGCGCTGGTAAGAAATCACATCCAGGCCGGGCGGCTGCGCGCGCTCGGCCTCGCCACCAGGGAGCACACTCCGCTGCTGCCTGGCGTTTCCACCATCGGCGAGCTCGGCCTTCCCGGTTTCGACGCCACCACCTGGTATGGTCTGGTCGCGCCGGCCGGCACCCCGCGCGAGATCGTCGATATGCTGTACCATTCGACCGGCGTGGCGCTGGAAAGCCCGGACGCGCGCAGGATCATGGGCGGACTCGGCATCGACGTGGTCGGAAACTCGCCGCGCGAGTTCGATGCTTACATCGCAGCCGAGATCCCCAAATGGTCCGCGGTCCTCAAAGCCATCGCGCAAATGGATTGACATGAACGGACCCATTCCCGAATACGCGCCGCTCTGCGCGCCGCCCGACCGCGAGCCGCGCGCGCCGCGCACGGCGTTTCCGCCGCTCGCCTGCGACACCCACGCCCATATATTCGAGGCGCGCTTTCCTTACGCGCAGGAGCGCATCTACACGCCGCCGGATTCCAATCTCGCGGACTACAAGCACCTGTTGAGGACGCTGGGCTGCGAGCGCGCCGTGCTGGTTCAGCCGAGCGTTTACGGCGCCGACAACGCGGCGATGCTCGACGCGCTCGCAGCGGCCGGCCCGGGCTTCCGCGCGGTGGCGGTCACCGCACCCGACATCTCCAGCGCCGAGATCGAAGCGCTGCACCGCGCCGGGGTGCGCGGCCTGCGCTTCAACGTGGTGGACGTGCGTGCCAACAAGAACCAGATTCCCGCCGACATGCTGCGCGGCGTGGCGAAGCGGATCGCACCGTTCGGCTGGCACATCGAATTGCTGGTCAATCTCGACGAAGCCGGCGACTTCGCGCCGCTGCTGGGCTCGCTCGGCGTGCCGTTTGTGCTGGGACATCTCGGCTATCCGAAGGGCGGCGCCGCGACCTGGACCGGCACGCGCGCGTTCGCCGATCTGCTCAAGCTGCTCGACGGCGGCCAGTGCTGGATCAAGCTGACCGGGCCCTACCGCATCACCACCGCGCCGGACCTGCCCTACGCCGACGTCGACGAGCCGGCGCGCAAGCTGGTCGCGGCCGCGCCGGAGCGCATGATCTGGGGCACCGACTGGCCGCACGTCATGAAGAAGAAGCCGATGGCGAACGACGGCGATATGACCGATCTGTTCGAGCGCTGGATTCCCGACGCCGCCAAGCGCAAGCGCATCCTGGTGGACAATCCGGCGGCGCTTTACGGGTTTGAAGCGGGCGAGAAGATTGGATTTTAGCGACATCCCGTAGGTTCGCTCGCCGTTCTCTCCCCGTCATTCCGGGACACGCGCGCAAGCGTGTGTCCCGGAATCCAGACGAACATTCAGCACTTGCATCTGGATTCCGGGCTCGCGCCTACGGCGCGTCCCGGAATGACAATCGAGGGGCCGCTCGTGCTATGTTGCGGCCACGCATCCGCATTCGTCGAAAGCATCCCCATGGCAGGCAACATCAATCCGAATCCGTTCACAACGCGGCCCGAGATCGAGGGCACGTTCGGCGTGGTCACCTCGACGCACTGGATCGCCACCGCGGTCGGCATGGCCGCCCTGGAAAAGGGCGGCAACGCGTTCGACGCCGCCTGCGCCACCGCGTTCGCGCTGCAGGTGCTTGAGCCGCACCTGAACGGACCCGGCGGCGACGTGCCGGTCGTGCTGTACGACGTGAAGCGCGGCAAGCCCGAGATCATCTGCGGCCAAGGCCCCGCCCCCGCCGCCGCAACCATCGCGCGCTACAAGAGCGAAGGCCTCGACATGGTGCCCGGCACCGGGCTGCTCGCGGCCTGCATCCCCGGCATGTTCGACACCTGGATGCTGCTGCTGCGCGACTACGGCACCATGACGCTGGCTGACGTGCTGACGCCCGCGATCTCCTACGCGCAAAACGGCCATCCGCTGGTCGAGCGCGCCAGCGCGACAATCGCCACGGTCGAGAAGCTGTTCCGCGAGCACTGGCCGACCTCGGCCGCGGTGTATCTGCCGAACGGCAAGGTGCCCGAACAGGGCGTGACCTTCACCAACAAGGCGATCGCTGCGACCTACGCGCGCGTGCTGAAGGAAGCCCAGAGCGCCGGAGGCGACCGCGTCGCGCAGATCGAGAAGGCGCGCAAAGTCTGGTCGCAAGGCTTCGTCGCGGAAGCGATCGACAAATTCTGCCGCACCCAGGCGGTGATGGACGTGAGCGGCACGCCGCACAAGGGCGTGCTGACCGGCCAGGACATGGCGGCGTGGCAGGCCCGCGTCGAGGCGCCGCTCACCTACGACTATCGCAACTACACGGTCTGCAAGGCGCCGTGGTCGCAGGGACCGGTGACGCTGCAACAGCTCGCGCTGTTGAAGGGCTTCAACCTCGACGGCCTCGACGTGGTCGGGCCGGACTTCATTCATCTGCTGGTGGAATGCTCCAAGCTCGCCTATGCCGACCGCGAGAAGTTCTACGGCGATCCGGATTTCGTCGAGGTGCCGTTCCAGACGTTGTTGTCCGACGCCTACAACAACGAACGCCGCAAGCTCGTCACCAACGAAGCATCGCTGGAGCTGCGTCCGGGCTCGGTCGAGGGCTTTGGCTCGGTGGTCAAGCTCAAGACCGGCGCGAAGCTCGTCGCCGGTATGGGCGCGGGCGAGCCGACCGTCGGCCGCATGGGCGAAGTGATCGGCGACACCGTGCACTTCGACATCGTCGACCAGGCTGGCAACATGGTGTCATCGACGCCGTCCGGCGGCTGGCTGCAATCCTCGCCGGTGATCCCGGAACTCGGCTTCGGGCTCGGCACCCGCGCGCAGATGTTCTGGCTGGAGGAAGGCCATCCGGCCTCGCTGGAGCCTGGCAAGCGGCCGCGCACCACGCTGTCGCCGACGCTGGCGCTGCGCGACGGCCTGCCCTATCTCGCCTGGGGCTCGCCCGGCGGCGACCAGCAGGACCAGTGGATCACGCAGTTTTTCCTTCGACATGTTCATGCTGGTATGAACCTGCAGGAGGCGATCGACGCGCCGGCCTGGCACTCCGAGCATTTCCCGATCTCGTTCTGGCCGCGCACCTCGCGGCCCGGCGTTCTGCAGATCGAGAGCCGCGTGCCGAAGGCGACGCGCGACGAACTCGCGCGCCGCGGCCACAAGATCGAGGTGGAACCGGAGTGGTCGGAGGGCCGCCTCACCGCGGCCTCCCGCTCCGACCCGCGCCGGCGCGCCGCCGCCAATCCGCGCGGCATGCAGGGGTATGCCGCGGGGCGGTAGTTGAGGCCTCGTGTCCCGGGCGAGCGAAAGCGAGACCCGGGACCCCGGTTCCTTAGCTAGCAAACCGGGACCCCGCATCTGCGGTGCATCGCTACGCGCTGCACCGCGTGCGGGGAACGCCGGTGAATTCTGCGAATGACTTGCGGTTCGGCCGAGGTATGATCCGCCAATAACAAAAAAACACCGCAGGGAGAAACCGAGTGACCACCACCCCCACCATCGTCGCCGACAACGCCTCGAAGATGTTCCTCGACGGCGCAGTGGTGGCGTTCCGGCAGTTGTCGCTGTCGATTGCGAAGAACGAGATCATGTGCGTGGTCGGCCCCTCGGGCTGCGGCAAGACCACGCTGCTGCGCTGCATCGCCGGCCTCACCGACCTCTCCTCCGGCAGCATCGCTGTGGACGGTGCCCCGGTGAACGGCCCGCCGGAGGGCGTCGCCATGGTGTTCCAGCACTTCGGCCTGCTGCCGTGGAAGACGGTGTTCGAGAACGCCGCGTTCGGCCTGGCGATGAACAACACGCCCTCCGCCGTGATCAAGGAGCGCGTCGCGCACTACATCGACGTGGTCGGCCTCAACGGCTTCGAGAAACACTATCCCTATCAGCTCTCCGGCGGCATGCAGCAGCGCGTCGGGCTGGTGCGCGCGCTGGCGATGAACCCCTCGGTGCTGCTGATGGACGAGCCGTTCGCGGCGCTCGACGCGCAGACCCGAGAGATTCTCCAAGAGGAGCTGCTGGCGCTGATGGAGCGCCCCGAAGAGCGCAAGACCATGGTGTTCATCACCCATTCGATCGACGAGGCGATCCTGCTCGGCGACCGCATCGCTGTGATGAGCGCACGGCCGGGCCGCATCAAGGAGATGCTCGACATGCCGTTCAGCCGGCCGCGCAACGTGGACGACATGCGGATGGACCCGAAGTTCGGCGAGTTGCGCCAGCACATCTGGCATCAGCTTCACAGCGCGCGGCCCAAGCGCGCCCAGGCGCCGCGGGAGGTCGCGTGAGCACGGCCGAACACGCGCGCACCGCAGCCCTCACCGAAGTCGAGGTGCAGCGCGAACTCGACGGCGACCGCGCCCGCGCGGAGCAGGTCGGCGCCGAGCGCCGCCGCCGCCAGTCGCTGCACAATTTCATCATCCGCATGGTGTCGCTCGCGATCTTCCTGACGCTCTGGCAGGTCGCCGGCTTGAACATCGATCCGGTGCTGTTCACCACGCCGTCCAAGGTCGCAGTCGCGGCAGTCGACATGGTGGGGAGCGGCGAACTTTGGTTCGCGCTGTGGCCGAGCCTGCTCGTGCTGCTGATGGGCCTCAGCCTCGCCATCGCGTTCGGCACGCTGCTCGGCCTGGTGCTCGCCCGCTTCCACATCCTCGACGTGAGCCTCACCGTCTACATCACGTTCCTCTACTCGATCCCGTCGGTCGCGCTGGTGCCGCTGATCGTGCTGTGGGCCGGCTACGAGACCACCGCCAAGGTCATCATCCTTTTCATGTTCGCGTTCTTCCCGATGGTGATCAACACCTACCAGGGCGTGAAGTCGGTCGATCCCAAGCTGCTTGAAGTGGGCCGCGCGTTCCGCTGCTCGGAGCGCCAGCTCTGGGGCAACATTGTGCTGCCCGCCGCCTTGCCGTTCATCGTCACCGGCATCCGGCTCGCGGTCGGCCGCGGCATGATCGGCATGGTGCTGGCCGATCTCTACACCGCGATCTCCGGCATCGGCTATCTGATCGTGCGCACCGCCAGCACGTTCCAGGTCGATAGGATGTTCGTGCCGATTGTCACGCTCGGGCTGCTCGGCGTGACGCTGACGGCCATCCTGCGGATGGTCGAGAAGAAGGTCGCGCCGTGGACCGCGGCGGGCCAGGAAGACTAAGATCGGGGGAGGCCATTTGCTTCTTTCGAAGCATTCAGAATGGACGACCCTCCATACAGATCTTGTAGGCGTAGTCCGTGAATTGATCGCGAGGGCCCCATTTTTTTCGGTTGGGCGACATTGCGACGTTCAGCAAACGATAGAGCGCACTTCGAAACTGCGGCGACTGGTAATACAGCGGTTCTGTCTCACCTTTTTTTGAACCGAGCTGGTTGATTACATTTGTCTGAAACGCCACCGTACTCACGCCGCCGGGCAATGGATTGTCGGCCAAGTCATACCACGTACTCGCAAAACCTTTGTAGCTAATGCAAATGGGCGTCATCGCGTAGTCACGCTTGCACTCGGCGATGTCTGCCGGTGAATCCGTTCGTCTGTCGCGTAGCCGCGTACAAGCACCGCGTTCAATACG
Source organism: Hyphomicrobiales bacterium (assembly GCA_021730985.1). Classification (GTDB taxonomy): domain Bacteria; phylum Pseudomonadota; class Alphaproteobacteria; order Rhizobiales; family Xanthobacteraceae; genus Z2-YC6860. The sequence goes on from JAKFYI010000011.1 coordinate 118,304, forward strand.
ATTTTTCCAAGCCTGATCTTTCTCATACGTCTCACCTTCATTGCTGAAGGCGACCGACGCAGTCGCTGCATTGACTGCATTTGGCAGCGTCCCGCATTCCAGGCTTGTCAAAGCGAAGGCTTGCTCGTGCAATGCACAAAATGCGGGAGTCGGACGCGGCTGAGTGAATCTGCCAACTCCAAACGTATGTCCAGAAGACGGGCACACAACCGTCAATAATACAGCCATAACAACAAAATATTTCATGAGCGCGCCCTGAGAAATGCAGCGACGCAGCTCACCAGAAGGAAGCATCCTGAAATTATGAGGGCGACCGTCACCCATGGCAACCAAGACGCCAGTGTCGGCAGGCCCCCAAAGCTGCAAACAAGCCACAGCACCAAACAGGAGAGAAAGACCGCCAATTGGATGTCGGCGTCTTTCAATATTTGCAGCCATTTGGAGTCGAACGACATTTGCTCACTATAGCGCGTAGGATGGGTTGAGCACCCATCGACAATTCTGACGTCATGGCGGGTTTCGCTGCGCTCAACCCACCCTACAATTCTTCGGATCGCATCGCGCTTAAGCCGCCGCCGCTTTCAGCGTCGGTATCTTCTTGATCTCCTGCGCCAGTTCGCGCTCCGCGTGCCATGTGTCGTAGGCGCCCTGCATCCGCACCCAGACGCCTGCGCCATCGCCGAACAGCTTGCCGAGCCGCACCGCGACCGAAGCCGAGACCGGCTTGCGCTCCTTGAGGATATCATAGAGATGCTGCCGGGAAATTCCGAGCAGGGCTGCGATTTCGGACTTGCCACGGCCAGTCGCCGGGATCACCTCGCGCAACAATTCGCCGGGATGCGTCGGGCGGCGGTTTTGATCGCGTCGGGCGGCGTATTCGGTCATGGCCGGCTCCTCAATGATACTGCTCGAAGTCAACGCGGAGTGCGTCTCCGGCGTCGAACTCGAATGTGATGCACCACGGACCGTTGACGTGGACGGTGTAGCGCGTCGGGACGAAGCCCTTCAGGGCATGAAAGTCGAACCCCGGCAGATTCATATGCTCCGGCGCGCTCGTGACGTTCAGCCGGTCGAGGCGGATCAGGATACGCTTGTGCAGCTTGGAGTCGATCTTGGCCGCGCGGCCCTTCGACCACAATTCGGCAAGAGCCTTGCTCCGAAACGTCCTGATCACGCCGCAATGTAAGCTTTACGCTTACGAATGTCAACGTTTGGCAGACAGAACGGACTACCCCATCCTTGTGCCGGAAACCCGCTCCCATCCTGCCGGAATTTGCTTTGCGCCGTGGACCGCGGCGGGCCAGGAAGACTAAGATCGGGCTCCGAATTCAAACCACATGACGAGGAATACCAATGGCCGAAGTCAAAGTGCCGTACGACGTCAACGGGCGGCCGTTCGAAGGTCTGATCGTCTATGACGACAGCGTGAAGGGAAAGCGCCCGGTCATTTTCGACCAACCGGACTGGAAGGGTGTCGCGCCCGACACCATCGAGCAGGCGCGCCTCGTGGCCGGCAAGGACTACGTGGTGCTGATGGCCGACATGTTCGGCAAGGGCTATGGCGACACGCCCAAGACCCGCGACGAACTCGGCGTCAACATGCGGGCCATCGCGACCGATCCTGGCTTGACCGTCGCCCGTGGCAATGCCGCCTACAAGGCGCTGATGGCGGAGGCCGACAAGCGCGGCCTGATCGATCCCAGCAAGAACGCGGCGGTCGGCTTCTGCGCCGGCGGCGGCTTCGTGCTGGAACAGGCCCGCGCCGGCGCCGACTTCAAGGCGACCGTGGTGTTCCACGTCACCAATCCGAACCCGGCCGTTACCGGCACGCCGTGCAACATCAAGGGCCGTGTGCTGGCGGTCCACGGCCGCGCCGATCCGGTCACGCCCAAAGCGAAAATGGATGCGCTGGAGGAGGAGCTCACCAAGGCCAAGGTCGATTGGCATATCGTGACATTCGGCCGCGGCGTCCATTCGTTCTGCGACCACACCGCCAACCATCCGCCCGGCGCGCTTTACGACGAGAAGCTGTGCCGCACCTCCTTCATGCTGATGCGGGACTTCTTCGCGGAGACGATGTGAGGGGCGGCTGAGAGTGCCTTTAAGCGCGCATTACACACGGTGTCATCGTCCGCCCCCGATCAAGTCGGGGTAAACTCCAGCGGACGATCCAGTAGCCACCGCTGTCGATATCGTCATGACCGGGCGTACTGGATGCCCGCTTTCGCGGGCATGACAACGGCGCGGATCGGCGTGGTGGCCGTCAGCGGCACTGTACCGCTCCCTCCACGTCATGCCCGGGCATAGCCGTCCGAAGGACGGCGTCGCTTCGCTCGCCTATTGTGCCGGGCATCTACGTCTTTCTATGCTGCGAATAACAAGGCGTGGATGGCCGGGACAAGCCCAGCCATGACGGCGCCGAATTATGGAGGAACTCAATCATGGCCCGCACCTTCTCCAACGTGCTGAAATTCGGCATCGTCGCCGCCGCACTGAACGCGGCCTCCGGCACCGCCTCCGCCCAATCCGCGCCCAATTGCCCGGCCATGCGCAAGATCAACATCGGCGTGTCGGTCGCGCCGCCGAACGTGGTGCACACCTCGCCCTACGTGGCGAAGGGGCTGGGCTTTTTCGCCAAGCGCTGCATCGACGCCAACATCGTGCAGTTCGAGGGCGGCCAGTCGCAGACCTCGGCGGTTGCCGCGGCCCAAGGCACCGCGATCGTCAGCGTCAGCGACGTCTCGATCGGACGCGGGCTGAAGGTGCAGCAGATCTGGGGCCTCGCGCCCCGCATGCCGCAGGCCTACATGGTGCAGGAGGGCATCACGCAGGCGTCGCAGCTCAAAGGCAAACGGCTGTCCGCCACCGGCGGCGGCGTCGGCGGCTTCAACTGGCGCATGGGCCGCGAGGTTTTGAAATCCGCGGGCCTCACCGAGAACGACGCTCAGTTCATCCCCTCGCCCACCGCCGGCCGCCTGCCCGGCCTGATCGCCAACCAGATCGACGCGGTCGCGCTGCATCCGGAAGACGTGTTCATGGCGAAGCAGCAGAAGCCTTCGCTGAATAATCTGGTTCAGCTCGTCGAGCTGATGCCGGACTACATGTTCAACGCCTACGGCGCCTCGACCGAGTGGATCGCGCGCGACCGCGACCTGTTGCGCGACACCGTCGCCGCCATGATCGAAGCCAACCGCGCAATCTACCACGACAAGGACAAGGTTCTTCCGTTCATCATCGACGCCACCAAGAAGCCGAAGGATGCGGTCGAGTTCGCCTGGAAGGTGAACACCGACAACTGCGTCTGGTCGGTCAACACCGGCTTCAATCCCAAGCGCACCCAGTGGACGATCGACAACAGCGTGTCGAACGGCGACATCGAGGCGGCCAAGAAGCCGGCCGTCGAGCAGGTGTCGAACGTCAAACTCGCCGAGGAGGCGCTGGCCGCGGCCGGCGGCCGGGTGACGATCGGGAAGTGTGTGGAGTAGCAGTCGCTGCTCGCCGGTCAACTCGCTGCAGTCGACGCTACGAGGAGCGGCCAGCCGGAAGCTGACAGTCCGGCCGCTCGGCATTGTCCGGGGCGTTCAGCGCATTGAAGGGAGCGGGCGCCGGAGCAGCCGGATCGGGCACTCCGATGCGCTTGTTGACCATCAGAACCTGGAACGCCCATGCCGGCAGCGGATCGGCCTTCAACATGCAGGCGAAATTGTTGAAATGCAAATTGACCACATGGAACCTCCGTTTGAGTTTCCGGATCATTTCAAGATGCCGTTCATTAACAACGATCGTCGTTTCCGCTCTCTTTGAGACCTCGACTGGCAGGTGCAGTTCCATCGCGATCTGATCGACCTGATCGAGCACGGCGTCCGGCGTGGCGAGCAGCGATTCCCACTCTGCTCCTTCGACGTCAATCTTTAGGATGAGCCGTTTGCCCGCGTCCTGGTTCCTGGAAATCTGGTTCTGTAGCGTGTCGAACGCACGCGTATCCTTGTCGGTCTCAGGCCGAGGGCCGATGCATTGGTTGTTGAACGCGAACGTCCCTCCGTTACATGTGGGCCGTGCAGCGTCGAAACAATCGTACTGATGCACGGGCACGCCAAACCGCTTGGAAACGTCGCAGCCGAAATCATCGTTGACGCCGACGCCGTAGGAATATGCCGACTGAATTCCATCGCTGAGGTTGTCGCACAGCAGATAGCCGCCATCGTTCCGGCTGCCGAACCGTTTCAGGACGCAGTTTTTCAGTGTGATAGGCTGAAGCTCCTGCAGCAACGCCACGCGCTTGGATCGCGCCAGCACGCGTTCGTGCCACGGAATCGTCAACTGCCAGATTACAACTGCGACGATGCCAATGCCGACCAGTGTGAGCATGATCGATCTTGGCTTGGTCAACTGCGGGTTCCCTTCCCCAAAGGGCTGCAACGCATAGACAAGCACAGGCATCTTGCGGCCGCAGCCAGTTTTCGATCGGCGGATTATCGACCGCCAATGTCGAGGCGGCGGGGGCCTCTGGTGGACGGACTGAGCGGATCCCGCCAGTCAAGGAATTTAATCACATTTTCGTGATCGCTTATCCCCGGGTGCCCTGGGCGGATTTATCGTGGCCGCGTCTCGATCCCTGTGAGCGGCGCGGCCGCGTCGTTCATGCGGATCGGGAGCGGTGGCGACGCGCGGATGCATCCGCGAACAGCCGCCGCGGTGGAGCGCCGGGAGGCGCTGGGCCCCCCGTCAGTGGGCTCGCGCGCTCCCGTAAGCGGCGACCCCCGGTAACGGGG
>JAKFYI010000001.1 GCA_021730985.1 Hyphomicrobiales bacterium
AGGCGGAGCACCAAATGGCGGGCGCAACGATCCGGGCTGTGGCGATCCTCGGCAGCCTAATGCTGATGGCCACTTCCGCTGTCGCGCAGAGCGTTCCGTTGCCGGTGCCGGCGCCCTATCCGAAGGGCGGCGCGCCATCGGCCGCACAGCCCCGCCCCTCGGCCCCGATCCCGCTGACACCGGGCGCGCAGCGCGACACCAGGACTCCGGCTGCGCCGCAAGTGGCGAAGCCGCCTTCGATCTTCAATTTCGGCGCCGGGCAGACCACCGCGTTCGACGCCAAGCAGCGTGCCCTGGTGGACCGGGTCAGCAACTACATGATGAGCATCCGCGTGCTCTCGGGCGACTTCGTCCAGATCGGACCTGACGGCGGCAAATCGGAAGGCGAATTCTACCTTCAGAAGCCGGGCCGCGTGCGGTTCGACTACAGCCCGCCGTCGCCGGTGGAACTGATCTCCGATGGCTCGTCGGTGGTGGTGCGCGACCGCAAGCTGGCGACGCAGGACCTCTACCCGCTCTCGCAGACCCCGCTGCGCTTCCTGCTCGCCGACCAGCTCGACCTGATGCGCGACACCAACGTGGTGGGCATTTATGCCGACGACGTATTCGTCACCATCGTCATCGAGGAACGCCAGATTTTGGCGGGCACGCATCGCCTGATGCTGATGTTCAATGCCCAGGATTTGCAGCTCAAGCAGTGGACCGTGACCGATCCGCAGGGCTACGACACCACCGTTGCGATCTACAATCTCGACAGCACCCGGCGGCCCGACCCGACGCTGTTCCGCATCGACTACACGCGGCAGATTCAGTAGCGGATAGCGCGCCGCTTCTCTCCACGATTTCCAATCCTATATCCGGTGTCATCGCCCGCGGGTAAGATGACGCCATGCAGCTCAAGGTCACGACCTGGAATATCAACTCGGTGCGTCTGCGCATCGACTTGGTGGCCAAGTTCATCAAGGCGGTGCGGCCCGATGTGCTGTGCCTGCAAGAAACAAAATGCCCGGACGACGCCTTTCCGCTCAAGCGATTCAAGCGGCTCGGCTATGAGCATTTCGCGCTGAACGGGCAGAAGGGCTATCACGGCGTGAGCGTCGTCTCGCGGCTGCCGTTCGAGACCACGAGCAAGAAGGACTATTGCGGCAAGACCGATTCGCGTCATGTCGGCGTGACCTTCGGGGAGAAGGCGGGGCTGCGCGATCCGCTCACCGTCCACAACTACTACATCCCCGCGGGCGGCGACGAACCCGACCCCGCGATCAATCCGAAATTCGCACACAAGCTCTCGTTTCTCGATGAATTGCGCGAGTGCCCGCACATGCTGCCGGCGCGCAACGAGCGCTCGATCGTGGTCGGCGATCTCAATGTCGCGCCGCTCGAATGCGACGTGTGGAATCACAAGGCGCTGCTCAAGGTCGTGTCGCACACGCCGATCGAATGCGAGAAGCTGATCGCCGCGCAGAAGGCGGGCAATTGGATCGACGCGGCGCGAACCATCGTGCGCGAGCCGGAGAAGCTGTTCACCTGGTGGAGCTACCGCTCGCCGGACTGGGCTTCGGTCGACAAGGGCCGCCGCCTCGACCACATCTGGGTGACGCCCGCGCTGGGCGACCGGTTGGCGGACATCAAAGTCGCCCGGGATGCGCGCGGCTGGACGAGACCATCGGACCATGTGCCGGTGACGGCAACGCTGGAAATTCCTGTTTGAGCATGATCTTTTCCGAAAACCGGTACCCACTTTTCGGGATCATGCTTAGCGTGGTGCCTCGCTGGCATCGAGCAATGCGCGGATGTTGCCCATGTCCTGCATCGACTGCGTGGTGCGCGCCGCAATCTGTTCGCGCAGCGTATGCGCCGCATCGGGATAGCCTTCGAGCATCTTGAGGAACAGACCGCGCGAAATGCGAATCACCGTCGAAGGCTCGCGCGCCACCGCGGTCGCGGGCCGAGATGTCTCGGTCAGCAGCGCCAGTTCGCCCAGCAGCGTGCCCGGCCCCGCCACGATCTCCGCTCCGCCGGCGCCCATCGGACGCAGATCGAACGATCCCTCCTGCACCACATAGCCGCCGTCCGCGGCATCGCCGGCGTGAAACAACGCTTCGCCATCGTGGACGTAACGGCTCTCCGCGCCGATCGCGAGAATGCGCAGCGCGGTGCGGCCGAGCAGGCGCAGCGTCGGCACGCGCTCCAGAAATGCGATGTCGTCTTCGATGCTCACGTTGTCTGCTTCGCGATCATGCGCCGGCCTCAGGGCACCAGCTTGTAGCCGCCCGCATCCGTCACCAGGATCGCCGGATTCGCGGCGTCCTTCTCGACCTTCTGCCGCAGCCGATAGACATGCGTTTCGAGCGTGTGCGTGGTCACGCCGGAGTTGTAGCCCCACACCTCCTGCAGCAAAGTCTCGCGCGACACCGGGCGCTGCCCGGCGCGATAGAGATAGCGCAAGATCGCGGTTTCCTTTTCGGTCAGCCGCACCTTGCTGCCCTTGGGATTCATCAGCAGCTTCGAGCTTGGACGGAACGTGTAGGGACCGATGGCGAACACCGCGTCTTCGCTCGCCTCATGCTGACGAAGCTGCGCGCGGATGCGCGCCAGTAGCACGGCGAACCGGAACGGCTTGGTGATGTAGTCGTTGGCGCCGGATTCCAGGCCCAGGATCGTGTCGGAATCCGTGTCATGCCCCGTCAACATGATGATCGGCGCCTTGAAGCCGTTCTTGCGAAGGATGCGAACCGCCTCGCGGCCATCGATATCCGGCAGGCCGACGTCCATGATGACCAGATCGATCTGGTCGGTTTTGGCCATCTGAACGCCCTTGGTGCCGGTCTCGACGGCGACCGCCTCGAATTCATCGTGCAGCGCAAGCTGCTCGACCAATCCGCCACGCAGATCGTCATCGTCGTCGACGATCAGGATTTTTCGGCTGTTGGGCATTAAACTCCGAGGCCCCTTGCTGCCGGTGACCCCGCAGCGTGGCGCGAAGTAGAACATTCGGGACCAAAAGAGCAAGCGCCTTGCAACCATTGCAGAAAACGTCGATTGGCACTCTCCGGGTGCGTGCAAGAGCGGGCGAACGGACCCGCGGCTGGCTGATGGCCGGATCGTTGACCATCCCCGTTGCGCTGGGCCGGGGCGGCATCAAGGCCAACAAACGCGAAGGCGACGGCGGCACGCCCCGCGGCCGGTTCACGCTGCGGCGGTTGTGGTGGCGCGCCGATCGCGGGCCGCGTCCACGCACCGGCCTTCCCGTCCGGCGTATCCGGCCAAACGACGGCTGGTGCGAGGATCCCGCCGATCGCCGCTACAACCGGCCGGTCGAGGTGCCCAAACAAAGCACCGCGGACCGGCTGTGGCGCACCGACCGGCTTTATGACGTCATCATCGAGATCAGCCACAACACCCGGCCCCGCGTGGCGGGCCGTGGCAGTGCCGTGTTCGTGCATATCGCCCGCGAGAAATTCGCCCCGACCGCAGGCTGCGTGGCCCTGGAAACCAGGACGTTGCGCCGCCTGCTGGAGCGTCTTGGACCGGACACTCGCATCGACATTGCCTGAGGCGGACGCAAGAGGCAGAAAATACACCTTTGGGTTGTATTATCCGAAAACTATGATGGGCTGGCTTAACAAAATCTCCAGCGTTGGCCCGGTAACATCATCTGCCGTCACGAAGCCGTTCCACGGCGCGACTCGTACATTCGGCCTGGAGTGGCAATGGATTCCAATTTTCTGCGGCAGCCTCCGGCACCCGCACCCCGCCAGCCGCTGACACCTGCCCCGGCCGCATCGCTTGCGCCCCCACCTCTATCGGCCGCACCTCATCAACCTGCCCCGGCTTCCGCGGCACCTTCGCCTGCACCCGCTCTGGCACCCGCTAACAAGAATGTGATCGGCCGCGTCCACGCGGTCAGCGGCGCGCAGGTGACAGTTGGGCTGAGCCCGGCGACTGCGGCAATCGACCCGTCGAAGGCCACGGTCGGTAAGTTCCTTGGAATCCTGAGCAGCAATTCCGTCATCGTCGGCATGATTACCGAGCTCGCCGAGCGGCCGTTGCGCGATCAGGACAATGCCTGCCGCAGTGTCGCGCGGCTCGATCTGGTCGGCGAGATCAGGACCAAGAATTCGGGCGGCGTCCCGTATTTCCAGCGCGGCGTCACGGAATATCCGGTGATCGGCGAGCCGGCCATGCTGATGACCGATCGCGAGCTTCGCGTCATCTACGGCGGCGGAGACAGCAAGCAGGCGCCGATCGGCGTGTTGCAGCAGGACCACTCGATCTCCGCCCAAATCGACATCCACCAACTGGTGAGCAAGCACTTCGCCGTGCTCGGCACCACCGGCGTCGGCAAGTCGAACGGCGTCGCCATCATTCTGCAGAAGATCCTGGAGGAGCAGCCGGAGCTGCGCATCTTCCTGATCGATCCACACAACGAATACGCCCGCTGCTTCGGCGACAAGTCGCAGGTGCTGACACCGCGAAACCTGCGGCTGCCGTTCTGGCTGTTCAACTTCGAAGAAACGGTGGACGCCTTTTTCGGCGGCCGTCCGGGCATCGACGAAGAAGTCGAAATCCTCTCCGAGGTCATCCCGCTCGCCAAGGCGGTGTACGGCCAATACAAAGGCAACGCGAACGACCGCCAGCTCGCCAAGAAAAAGGATCCCCGCTCGTCAGGTTTCGGCGTCGATACGCCGGTGCCGTACCGGATCGAGGATCTCACCGCGCTGATCGACGAGCGGATGGGGAAACTCGAGAACCGCTCGCGCACATCGATCTACAACAAGCTGCTGCAGCGCATTCAGACCTTCCGCAATCACCCACGCTACGGCTTCATGTTCGAAAACGCCACCGTCGGCGGCGACACGATGGTAGAGGTGCTGAGCCATCTGTTCCGCATCCCCGCGAACGGCAAGCCGATGACGATCATGCAGCTCGCGGGATTTCCCGCCGAGGTGGTCGATTCGGTGGTGTCGGTGTTGTCGCGCATGGCGTTCGACTTCGGGCTTTGGAGCGACGGCGCGTCGCCGCTGCTGTTCGTCTGCGAGGAGGCGCACCGCTACGCCCCCGCCGATTCCAAGATCGGCTTCGGTCCGACCCGCCGCGCGCTGTCGCGCATCGCCAAGGAAGGCCGCAAGTACGGCGTGTTCCTCGGCCTGGTGACGCAGCGTCCCGCGGAAATCGATCCGACGATCATTTCACAATGCAGCACGCTGTTCGTCATGCGGCTGTCGAACGATCGCGACCAGGTGTTGATCAAGTCCGCGGTGTCTGACGCCGCCGCCAACCTGCTGACGTTCATTCCCTCGCTCGGTACCGCCGAGGTCTTCGCATTCGGAGCCGGCGTCGCATTGCCGACGCGCATGAAGTTCAGGGAGCTGCCGCCGCACCTGCGCCCGACCAGCGAGGCGGGCGGTAACACCCGCATCGCAGCGGGCATGAACCCCGATCGCGACCTGATCGCCTCGGTCATCGAGCGCTGGCGCGCCTCGACCATGAGCCACAAGAACGCATTCGACGACGACACCGATCTCGGTTCATGGAACGAACCTGCGGCGACGCCGGCGAGCCCTGCACCTGCTGCACCGCCAAGCTACGAGCCGCAGCGGCCGGCCCTCGACACGCCGTCACGTCTCGGAACGGACCCGCAGCGGCCCAGCATTCTGCGCAAACCGCTGGGCGGAGAGCCCGCGCCGCCGCTCGGATCGCCGGCCGCATCGCCGGGCTCGCCTTCGACCCGCTGGCGCTGACGTTCAGCGGCCGCCGAAAATCGCCGTGCCGACGCGGATATGCGTCGCACCCATGGCGATGGCGATCGGGAAATCCGCGCTCATTCCCATCGAAAGCAGCTTGAGCCCATTGCGGGCGGCGACCTTCGCCGTCAGCGCGAAATGCGGCGCCGGCGCCTCGTCGTGCGGCGGAATGCACATCAGACCGCCGATTGCGAGCCCGTAGCCGTCGCGGCATCGCGCCAGGAATGCGTCGGCATCCTGCGGCAGCACGCCTGCCTTCTGCGGTTCGGCGCCTGTGTTGACCTCCAAAAACAGCAGCGGGCGGCGATCCGTCTTTGCGATTTCCTTGGCAAGCGCTTCGCACAGGCTCGGCCGATCGACCGAATGGATGGCGTCGAACAGCGCAATCGCTTCCTTCACCTTGTTCGATTGCAGCGGTCCGATCATATGAAGCTCAAGGCCGGGATGCGCGGCCTGGAGCGCGGGCCATTTGCCCTTGGCTTCCTGGACGCGGTTCTCGCCGAACACCGTCTGACCTGCCGCGATCACCGGATCGATCGCCGTGGCTTCGAATGTCTTCGACACAGCAACCAGCGTCACGCCCGCCGGATCGCGCCGCGCATCGGCGCAGGCGCGCACAATCTCCTGCCGCACGGCAGGCAGTCCGGTGATGGCGGAGGTGACGCTCATGCCGCGAAGATACCATCAAGCGCGGCGAACTGCGGCGCAAAATCTTCAGGCGTCGCGCTGGATAACTAGAACGGCGCCCGTTGCACCGGCCGCTCCGCTTCACGGCGGGACGGCGGATCGGACAGCGGCGGGCTGACGCCATAGCGCGCGAACTCCACCGAGACGTCGGCCTTGAGCGCGCGCGCGGCGGCGACGTCTTCGTTGCCACTGGCGAAATCGTTCTTCCTGCGCTTGGCCATGCCGCGGCCGTACAGCGAGGCCACCTTGTTCGGTTCGATGCGCAGCGCAGCGTCGTAGTCGGCGATGGCGTCGTCGAAGCGGCCCGACTTCAGATGCACGAAGGCGCGGCTGTCGAGCGCGTGGACGAAATCCGGGCGCAGGCGAAGCGCCTCGTTGCAATCGGCCAGCGCCGCCTGCAACTCGCCGGTCACAGCGCGGGTCCAGCAGCGGCTGTTCCAAGCGGCGGTGTTGGACGGCTGCAGCCGCGTGACGTGGCTGTAGTCCGTGATGGCCGCCGAGTACTGCCGGCGATTTTCGTTGGCGATGGCGCGGCTGAAATAGGCGGCAATATAATTGCCATCGATGCGGATCGCCTGATCGTAGTCGGCAATGGCGCGCGCGGGCTGCCCCTTCTTGAAGAACGCGTTGCCGCGGTTATTGAAGGCAAATGCGTCCTTGGGATCGAGCTTGATGGCGTCGTCGAAGTCACGGATCGCCTGCTCGATCTGGCCCTTGCGCTCGTAGGCCACGCCGCGATTGACCAGCGCATCCTGGTACTTCGGATCGATCGCCAGGACATGATCGTAGTCGCGGATGGCGCGATCCGGATCGGACTTGGCGAAGTGGGCGTTGCCGCGATTGTAGAACGCGATGGCGTAGCGCGGATCGAGCGTCACCGCCTCGTCGAAGTCGCGCACCGCGCGGTCGAACTCGCTCCGGCTCGCATAGGCATTGCCGCGATTGTTCAGGCTGACGGCATCGGGGGCGAGGCGGATCGCTTCGTCATAGTCGGCGATGGCGCGCTCGTGGTCGCCCTTGTTGAACCGGGCCAGACCGCGGTTGCCGAACGCGGAGGCAAATTTCGGATTGAGGCGGATCGCTTCGTCGTAGTCGGAAATGGCGTTGTCGTATTCACGCTTCACGGCGCGCGCGATGCCCCGGTTGTGGTAGGCGCCGGCCTGCGAAGGATCGTGCTTGATCGCGTTGTCGTAGTCGTCGATGGCGCGGGTCACCTCGCCCTTCGCGGTCCATTCAACGCCGCGGTTGCTGTAGGCCAGCGCGAGCACGCGCCCGCTCAGCTTGCCGGACCCGATGGCGCGGTCGCACGCGGCAAGCGCCGCCTGGCCCGACGCTTTCGCGCAGGCCGCCCAGTCGTCAGATTGCGCGGAAGCCGCCAGCAGGCCGGCCATCGACAGGCCGGCGAACAGCGCAACGCGAGGAATTCTCCGAAGCATCCATGACCCTTCCCCGCCGCGATCGTTAATCTACTGAGAAGGACGGGCCGGCCAACACGTTTCAGCCAATATCGTTAAAGGCGGCGGGCCGAGTGCTCCGGCGCGCCTGAGTGTTGACCGGATCGCGCTTTCCGTGGCCTAGTCCGCCCGCTTTTTGAGGCCGAAAACCAAGCCGATTCGATGCGTCCTGAGCGCTACAACGCCCGCGAGGCGGAAACCCGCTGGCAAAAGGTCTGGGACGAACGGGCGATCTTCAAAACCCGTAACGACGACCCGCGCCCGAAATACTACGTGCTGGAGATGTTCCCCTATCCGTCGGGGCGCATCCACATGGGCCACGTCCGCAACTACACGATGGGCGACGTGGTGGCACGCTACAAGCGCGCGACAGGCTTCTCGGTGCTGCATCCGATGGGCTGGGACGCGTTCGGCATGCCAGCCGAGAACGCCGCGATCGAGCGCAAGATCCATCCCAAGTCGTGGACCTACGACAACATCGCCGCGATGAAGAAGCAGCTCCAGTCGATGGGGCTGTCGCTCGACTGGGCGCGCGAGGTCGCGACCTGCGATCCGAGCTACTACAAGCACCAGCAGAAGATGTTCATCGACTTCCTCAAGGCGGGGCTGGTCGAGCGCAAGCAGTCGAAGGTGAATTGGGATCCGGTCGATCAGACCGTGCTCGCCAACGAGCAGGTGATCGACGGCCGCGGCTGGCGCTCCGGCGCGCTGGTGGAGCAGCGCGAGCTGACGCAGTGGTTCTTCAAGATCAGCGACTACGCCGAGGACCTGCTCACGGCACTCGACCGCCTGGAACGCTGGCCGGAAAAAGTCCGGCTGATGCAGAAGAACTGGATCGGCCGGTCGGAAGGCCTGCTGGTCCGTTTCATGCTCGATGCCGGCACGACACCGAACGGCGAGGACGAACTCGAAATTTTCACCACGCGGCCGGACACTTTGTTTGGCGCGAAGTTCATGGCGATCGCGCCCGATCATCCACTCGCAACGGCGGCGGCCGCAAAGAATCCCGCGCTCGCCGAGTTCATTGCCGAGTGCAAGCGCATGGGCACGTCGCAGGCGGCGCTCGAGACCGCGGAGAAGAAGGGCTTCGACACCGGCATCAAGGCCGTGCATCCGTTCGATCCGGAATGGAAGTTGCCGGTTTATGTGGCGAACTTCATCCTGATGGACTACGGCACCGGCGCGATCTTCGGCTGCCCGGCGCACGATCAGCGCGACCTCGACTTCGTCAACAAATACGGCCTCGGCAACGTGCCGGTGGTCTGCCCGCCCGGCACCGACGCCAAGTCGTTCGTCATCACCGACAGCGCCTTTGACGGTGACGGGCTGATGATCAATTCGCGCTTCCTCGACGGCATGACCATCGAGAAGGCTAAGGACGAAGTGGCGCGCCGGCTCGAAACGTCGAGCAAAAGCAATCGCCCGATCGCGCAGCGCCAGGTCAATTTCCGGCTGCGCGACTGGGGCATCTCGCGGCAGCGCTATTGGGGCTGCCCGATCCCGATGATCCACTGCGAGGCATGCGGTGTGGTTCCGGTGGCGGAGAAAGACCTGCCGGTGCAACTGCCGGAGGACGTCACGTTCGACCGTCCCGGCAATCCGCTCGACCGCCATCCGACCTGGAAGAACGTCGCGTGCCCGCAGTGCGGCAAGCCGGCGCGGCGTGAAACCGACACCATGGATACGTTCGTCGATTCATCGTGGTACTTCGCGCGCTTCACCGATCCGTGGATCGAAACCGCGCCGACCGACCGCAAGGCGGTGGATGCCTGGCTTCCGGTCAACCAGTACATTGGCGGCATCGAGCACGCGATCCTGCATCTGCTGTACAGCCGCTTCTTCACCCGCGCGATGAAGGCGACGGGCCATGCCGGGATCGACGAGCCGTTCGACGGCCTGTTTACCCAGGGCATGGTGGTTCACGAGACGTACCAGAAGAAGGACGGCTCCTGGGTCACGCCGGCCGAGATCAAATTCGAAGGCACCGACGACAACCGCCGCGCGACGCTCCAAGCCACCGGCGAGCCGATCGAAATCGGCCCGATCGAGAAGATGTCGAAGTCGAAGCGCAACACGGTCGATCCCGACGAGATCATGGGGACCTACGGCGCTGACGTGGCGCGCTGGTTCATGCTGTCGGATTCGCCGCCCGAGCGCGACGTCGAATGGACCGAGCGAGGCGTACAGGGCGCCTGGCGTTTCACCCAGCGGCTCTGGCGGCTGATCGGCGAGGCGATCGAAGTGGCGAAGTTCGCGCCCGCCGAGCGGCCCGCGTCATTCAGCGAAGCTTCGCTGGTGGTCCGCAAGGCGTCGCACGGCGCGCTCGCCAAGGTTTCGGACGCGGTCGAGAAGCTGCATTTCAACGTCTGCGTCGCCCACATTTACGAATTCGCGAATGCGCTGGGCTCGGCGCTGCACGAAAAGAGCGCCCCGGCGCCGGATTTCGCCTGGGCGATCCGTGAGGCGGCGGAAATCCTGGTCCGGCTGTTCCACCCAATGATGCCGCACCTGGCGGAAGAGTGCTGGGCCGAGCTCGGGCACGATACGCTGGTGGCCACCGAGGCTTGGCCGGCCGTCGAGGCGGACCTCCTGGTCGAGAACACGGTCACCTTGCCGGTGCAGATCAACGGCAAGAAAAAGGCCGATGTGACCGTGCCCCGGGACGCGAAAAATGCCGAGATTGAGGCTGCCGTGCTGGCTCTCGATGCGGTACAACGTGCGCTCGACGGCAAACGCCCGAAAAAGGTCATCGTCGTCCCGCATAGGATCGTGAATGTGGTGGCCTAAGCCACGCTCAACCGCCGACCGCTGTGCCCGCTTCGTCGTGACGATGGCGCTGGCAGGGCTTGTGGCGGGCTGCTTCCAGCCGCTCTACGCCAGCCGCTCCACGACCGATGGCTCCTCGGTGGCCGACCGGTTGCGGTCGGTCGAGGTCGGTCCGGTCAGCAACGTCCCGAACGGCACTCCCGAGGCGCGCATCGCCGCCGAGTTGCGCAATTCTTTGATCTTCGAACTGACCGGCGGCGCTCCGGCCAATTCCCCGACCCATCGCCTGACCATGCAAATGACGTCGCTGCGGCAGCAGGTCATCGTCGATGTCACCACCTCACGGCCCGACGTCGAGCAGGCCGGCATCACCATGTCCTACACTCTGGTCGAACTCGCGAGTGGAAAGACCGTGATATCCGGACAGACCTTCTCGCGCGTGTCCTACGACAATCCCGGCCAGGAACAGCGCTTCGCCCGCGCGCGCGGCCGCCGCGATGCCGAGAGCCGGGCCAGCAAGGTGATCGCCGAAGACATCCGGTCGCGGCTCGCGTCGTATTTCATCGCCGGCACTTAAAGCGCCGTGCGGCTTCCTCCCGCCGGGAAGGACTGGGTCTGATGGTGGCGATCAAGGCACAGGACGCGGATAGCTTCGCCGCCCGCCCCGACCCGGCTCGCCCGATCGTCCTGGTGTATGGCCCGGACACCGGTCTGGTCCGGGAGCGCGCCGAGCGAATCGTTCGCGGCTCGGTCGACGACATAAACGATCCGTTCGCCCTGGTCCGCATGGAGGGGGACGATCTCTCATCCAACGGTTCGCGTCTGTTCGAAGAGGCGCACACCATGCCGCTGTTCGGCGGCAAGCGGGCGATCTGGATCAAGTCCGGCAGCCGCAACTTCGCGCCGGCCGTTGAAGTTCTCGTGAAGGCTCCGCCGAAGGATTGCCGCGTGGTGATCGAAGCCGGCGATCTGCGAAAGACTTCTCCGCTCCGCACGCTGTGCGAAAAGTCCAGCGTGGCGGCGGCCATCCCCTGCTACGCCGACGACGAACGCGGTCTGGTTCGTCTGATCGACCAGGAGGTGGCTGCGGCGAAGCTGTCCATCGCACCGGAGGCGCGCGCGGCGCTGGTGTCGCTGATTGGCGGCGACCGGCAGGCGTCGCGCAACGAGATCCGCAAGCTCGCACTCTATGCACACGGCAAGGAGCGCATCGAGATCGACGATGTGCTCGCGGTCGTTGCCGATGCGTCGTCGCTGGCGCTCGACGCGGTGGTGGATGCCGCGTTCGCTGGCCGCACCGGCGAAACCGAGGCGCAGTTCGCCAGGGCGCTGGATGCCGGCACCTCGTCAGGCACCGTCGTCTCGGCGGCGCTACGTCACGTCGGACAGATGCACAAGGCGCGGCTCGCGATCGAAGGCGGCGAGCGAACCGAGACCGCGCTCTACAGTTTCGTGCCACCAATTCATTTCAGCCGCAGGAACTCGATCCAGTCCGCCTTGTCGGGATGGACGGCGGCTCGCCTTGCCCGCGCCATGGATGTGCTGGCCGACGCGATGCTCAACGTCCGGCGCACCCCTGCGCTCGCGGATGCGCTGGGGCAGCGCGCGTTGCTGCGCGTCGCGATGACGGCCAAGCGCGACGATCGTTAGAGCATGATCCCGAAAACTGGGAACCGGTTTTCGGAAAAGATCATGCTCAGACTAGAAGCCACGGCTAGCCGAACTGCTTGGCCAGCGCCGGATCGAATTCGCCGTCGATCAGCACGAAGGCGACGACGCAGGGCGCATTCGAGCGATTGCTCCAGGCGTGATTGGTGCCGCATTGCACCAGCACATCGCCGGCCTTCAGCAGCACCTCGCCCTCGTCCAGCAGCATGGTGATCTCGCCCGACAGAACGATCGCGTAGTCGATCGTCTCGGTGCGATGCATGAGCGGATGACGGCCACCCTTGCCGAACGTCGCGGCCTTTTCGTTGCCGAGCGCGGCGAATGCCTTGCGGGAATCCTCAGGCATCATCTGCCGGACTGCCTCCGGCTCCGGCGGAAAATGATTGATGCGGATGACGCTGCCCTGCTTGGCTGGAAGCTGGCGCCGCGGACCGAGCGTCGGCTCAGGCGGCGATGCCGCGATCCACGCGGGTGTTTCCTGCGTCCTCCAGATGTCGGCGGAGTACCACTCGGGCTCCTTGGGATTGACGTGCAGGAAGGGAGCCGGACCGTCCGACAGCACCACAGCCTTGCCGTTCGCATCGTGGCCGGTGACGACCCGGCGAAATTGTTTTGGCATCGCCCTGCTCCCAATTGTTCACGCCTGTACGCACCGCCGCCGAAGTCAGCGGAGCGCGCACAGCATGCCAGAGCGGAAATGAAATTGCTTGGGGGCGGTTCTTACTTTTCCAGCCGGCGGATCACGTCGTCGAGCTGTTCGAGCGTGCGATAGCGCACATGCAGAACGCCGCCCTTGCCGCGATGATCGATGCCGACCACAAGGCCGAGCGCATCGGACAATCGCTTCTCGAGCGCCACCGTGTCGGAGTCCTTGATGACGCGCGCACGCGTCTTGGTTTTCTTGCCGGCGGCCTCGGCCTTCTCCTGGCCAAGCGCCTCGACCTGACGCACGTTGAGGCCCTTGGCCACGATCTCGCGCGCGACCGATTCCGGATCGGGCTGGTTGATCAGCGCGCGGGCATGTCCCGCGGAAAGTTTTCCCGCGTTGATATAGGCCTTCACGGTGTCCGGCAGCTTCAGCAGCCGTAGCGTGTTGGCGACGTGGCTGCGGCTCTTGCCGACAATCTTCGCGATGTCGTCCTGCGAATGATCGAACTCCGCAGCGAGCGCTTGATAGCCGGTCGCTTCTTCGAGCGGATTGAGATCGGTGCGCTGTACGTTCTCGATGATGGCGAGCTCGAGCGCTTCGCCGTCGGTCGCTTCGATCACTACGATCGGCACTTCGTGCAGACCGGCGCGCTGGGCCGCGCGCCATCGCCGTTCGCCCGCGATGATCTCGTAGACATCTTGGCCGCGGCTTCGCACTACGATGGGCTGGATGATGCCGCGCTCGTGGATCGACGCCGAGAGGTCTTCCAGCTCGGCTTCGGAAAACAGTTTGCGCGGATTGCGCGGATTGGCGCGCACGAATTCGATCGGCACCCGGCGCTGGCTGCGCATGCGTTCGGCGGCGTGCGTCTCGACTCCGACGTCACCCATCAACGATGCAAGACCACGGCCGAGGCGCGAGCGTGCTGCGTCATCCGCCATATCGACCTCCTTCATGCCGCAGAATTCTCGCGGATTTCTTTTTCGCGCTGGATGATTTCCGTGGCGAGCCGCAGATAGGCTTCGCTGCCGACGCACTTGAGATCGTAAACCAGCACGGGCTTGCCGTACGACGGCGCTTCGGAGACGCGCACGTTGCGCGGGATGATGGTGTCGTAAACCTTGCGGCCCATGAACTCGCGCACGTCGGCGACAACCTGGTTCGACAGGTTGTTGCGCGCGTCGAACATCGTCAGCACAACGCCGTGGATGGTGAGATCAGGATTAAGCGTGGTCTTGACCTGCTCGACAGTCTTCAAGAGCTGCGACAGACCTTCGAGCGCAAAGAACTCACACTGCAGCGGAACGAGAATCGCATTCGCCGCAGCCATCGCGTTCACAGTGAGCAGGTTGAGCGACGGCGGACAATCGACCAGCACGTAGCTGAAGTCGTTGACGCCGACGAACTTGCCGGCGTTCAGCGGTGCGGTGGCGCTGCGCAGACGATAGGCGCGATCCTTGGCCTGTCCGATTTCGAGTTCGAGACCGGACAGGTCCATCGTCGATGGCGCGAGCGACAGGCGCGGCACGGCGGTGGCGACAATCGCGTCGCGCAACGGCGCGTCGCCGACCATCACGTCGTAGGTCGAGCAGCGGCGGTTGCGCCGATCGATGCCGAGGCCGGTGGATGCGTTGCCTTGCGGGTCGAGATCGATGATCAGAACCCGCTCGCCAATCGCAGCGAGCGCGGTGCCGAGATTGATCGCCGTGGTTGTCTTGCCGACGCCGCCCTTCTGGTTTGCGATCGCAAGCACACGCGGCGGCTTGGCGGGCTCGGCCCGGGCGGCGAGTTCGACGACCTGGCTGCTGGTCTCGTCGGTTTCGGGTTGTAGATCGGACGTTTCAGACATGACATTTCCGCAGTTTCGGTGCGGCCCTATCGCCTCACCGCTTTTGTCGAGCGTGGTTGCCAGTTGCGAACGCTGACGATTCGGCTGCTTGGGCTGGTCTTACTCGGTACCAGAACCGGCTCAAATTTCCAATATTTAGTCGCTTCGGTCAATTCGAACGCTACATCTTGTCCCTTCAGGAACAGGCCTTGTGCACCTGTTTTCGACAACGGATGCGCCAGGCCGAGGGTTTCGCTCAACGGTGCTAGCGCACGGGCCGTGATGACGTCAGGTCTTGCGCCGAATTTCTTCGCGAAATCCTCGATACGCACATGGTGGATTTTCGCCGGGACGCCAGTGTGAGCCGCGGCCTCGCGCAGGAAGTTCGCTTTTTTGCCGTTGCTTTCAACGAGGTGGACGGCCGCTTGAGGATCGTCGGCCAGCGCGCAGGCCAGCACCAGGCCGGGAAAGCCGGCGCCGGAGCCGAGATCGATCCAGACTTTGGCCTGCGGGGCGAGATCGATCAGCTGCAGCGAATCGGAGATGTGCCGCGTCCACACCGTCGGGATGGTGGAGTGCGCGACCAGATTGATGCGCTGCTGCCAGTCCAGCAGCATCTCGACCAGTCGATCGAGCCGCGCGGCGATTTCATGTGAAACTGGCGTCAGTTGCAGCGCCTGTTCGCGGTCACCCGCGGCGATGTCGAGCCGGGGCCTCATCAGGCGGCGGGCCGGGTTCCACCTTGGCGCGGTTTGCGGCGAAGGTGAGCGACCAGCAGCGTCAGCGCGGCGGGGGTCATGCCGTCGATCTGGCTGGCCTGGCCGATCGTGCGCGGCCGCCGGGTTTGCAGCTTCTGGCGCGCCTCATTGGAGAGCCCGGGCAGCACCGAATAGTCTAGGTCGTCAGGTAGTTCGACCGCCTCGTCGCGGCGATACGCTGCAACATCTGCGGCCTGGCGATCGAGATAGACCGCGTATTTGGCGTCGGTCTCAAGCTGCTCGGCGATTTTGCTCTCCAGCTCGAGAAACTGAGGCCAGATCCGCGCGATATCCGCGATCTTGAGGTCCGGATATGACAGCAGTTCGAACGCGCTGCGGCGCTGGCCGTCCTGATTCAACGAAAGGCCATGCCGCTGGGCTTCGTTCGGCGTGACGGTCAGCGAATCGGCCAACGCCCTCGCCGCATCGAGCTTTGCCAGCTTGGCAGCAAAGCTTTGGCGCCGTTCGGCGCTGACGCAGCCCATCGCGATACCCTTCGGAGTGAGCCGCTGATCCGCGTTGTCGGCGCGCAGTTTCAGCCGGTATTCGGCCCGCGAGGTGAACATCCGGTACGGCTCGGTGACGCCGCGCGCCACCAGGTCGTCGATCATCACGCCGAGATAGCCTTCGGCGCGATCGAACGTGATGGCGGGGCCGTCGCCCGCCCGTGCCGCCGCGTTCAATCCGGCCACCAGGCCCTGGGCGGCGGCCTCCTCGTACCCGGTGGTGCCGTTGATCTGACCCGCCAGGAAAAGCCCGGAAACACGCTTGGTCTCCAGCGTTTGCTTGAGCTCCCGCGGATCGACGTGATCGTATTCGATCGCGTAGCCCGGACGGACCATCTTGGCGCGCTCGAGGCCCGGAATCGTCGCGATCAGGGCGAGCTGCACGTCCTCGGGCAGCGAGGTGGAGATTCCGTTCGGATAGACGGTCGGATCGTCCAGGCCCTCCGGCTCCAGAAATATCTGGTGACCATCGCGCTCGCCGAACCGCACGATCTTGTCTTCGATCGAGGGGCAATAGCGCGGCCCGCGGCTTGAAATCTGCCCGGAATACATCGGCGAGCGGTGAACATTGGCGCGGACGATATCGTGCGTCTGCGCGGTGGTGCGCGTGATGGCGCACTCGATCTGCGGATTGGCGATGCGAGCGGTGAGGGTCGAAAACGGCTCCGGCGGCTCGTCGCCGGGCTGCATTTCCAGACTTTTCCAGTCGATGGTTCGGCCATCGAGCCGTGGCGGCGTGCCGGTTTTCAGCCGCCCCAGCGCAAATCCGAGCCGTTCGAGCGTGGTGGACAATCCCAGCGCCGGCGCCTCTCCAACGCGCCCCGCAGGGGTCTGGCGTTCGCCGATGTGGATCAGCCCTCGCAAGAAGGTGCCGGTGGTCAGGACCACGGCGCCAGCCGCGATCTGGCGGCCATCGGCCAGGCGAAGCCCGGTCACGCGGCCTGAATCCAGGATCAGATCGTCGGCCTCACCTTCGACCACGCTCAGATTGGCCGTTTCCCGGATCGCCCGCTGCATCGCCTCGGCGTAAAGCCTGCGGTCGGCCTGGGCGCGGGGGCCGCGCACGGCGGGGCCTTTGCGGCGATTGAGGACGCGGAATTGGATGCCGCCCTGGTCGGCGACGCGGCCCATCAGGCCGTCGAGGGCATCGATCTCGCGGACCAGATGGCCCTTGCCGAGCCCGCCGATCGCCGGATTGCAGGACATCGCTCCGATGGTGGCAAACCGATGCGTCACCAGCGCGGTTTTGGCGCCCATCCGGGCCGCCGCAGCCGCGGCCTCGCAACCGGCGTGGCCGCCGCCGATCACGATGACGTCGAATCTTCCATCCATGTGGGCCTCGCGGCGCTTTTAGCGGAGGGCTCCACGCCCGTCAAAATCGATGTGTTTCATGTGAAAGGGCGCGATGTTTCACATGAAACGGGCCGCGATATACAGTCCTCCGGGGTTCTTCGGGGGATGTTCTCAGCGGAATACAGCCTGTTCGCCGATCTTCTTCCTCCGGGTCATTTGCCGATACAGAAATCGCGGAAAATGACGTCGAGAATATCCTCCACATCGACCCGCCCGGTGAGCCGGCCGAGCGAGCGGGCGGCGAGGCGCAGTTCCTCGGCGATGATGTCCTCGCGCCCAGCGGGGCCCTCGGCGAGGGCGCGGTCCAGCGCGGCCTGGGTATCGGTGAGGGCGCGGCGGTGGCGATCCCGGGTGACCAGGGACGGCTCCCCAGCGAAGGACTTTGCGGCGTACCCGGCCAATGCTTCGAACAGTGAATTCACATCCAGGCCCGTCTTGGCCGAGATTCGAAAGGTATGAACCCCAGCATCGGATATGAACGTATTACTATTATTCGAATTCATACCATCAATCTTGTTGGCCACTAGCCACAGTGCCTGGCCTGGTTCCCCAGGAGGCAAGGCCACCCCAGGATCGCCCGCGTCCACCACCCACAGCACCAGGTCCGCGGCGGCAGCCCGCTCGCGGGCGCGGCGAACGCCCTCCTGTTCGACCGGATCGTCGCTGTCGCGAATGCCAGCGGTATCGAGCAGCGTCACCGGATAGCCGTCGAGATCGAGATGAACCTCGATCACGTCCCGCGTGGTGCCGGGGATCGGCGACACGATCGCCGCCTCGCGCCGGGCGAGACGGTTGAGCAGCATCGACTTTCCTGCATTCGGCGGTCCCGCAATTGCCACCACCAAGCCGTCGCGCAGGCGTTCGCCGCGCGCCGCCCCCGCCAGCGCTTCGGCGATTTCGCCGCGCAATTGCCGTGCGACATCCAGCGCCGGACGCACGAGATCCTCCGGCACGTCGGCCTCGTCGGAGAAATCGATCCGCGCCTCGACCAGCGCCAGCGCCTCGGTCAGCCGCTGACGCCAGCTCTCGGCTTTCTGCCCGAGCAGCCCCTTGAGCTGTTGGAACGCCTGGCGCCGCTGCGCCCGCGTCTCCGCGCCGATCAGATCGGCGAGGCCTTCCACCGCGGTCAGGTCGAGCTTGCCGCTGTCGAAGGCGCGGCGGGTGAACTCACCGGCCTCCGCCGGGCGCAAGCCTTCGATCCGTCCGAGCGCCGCCAGCACACCGGCGATCACCGCGCGGCCGCCGTGCAATTGCAGTTCGGCTACATCCTCGCCGGTTTCGCTGTTCGGTCCCGGAAACCACAGCGCCAGCGCCTCGTCGAGAATCTCCTGCGAAACCGGATCGCGCACCCGGGCGAGCGCCGCCTGGCGCGGCGCGGGGAGGCGGCCGATCAGCGCCTTGAGCGCATCGCCGGCGCGCGGGCCCGACAGCCGCACCACCGCGATCGCCGCAGGCGGGCGGCCCGAGGAGAGGGCGAAGATGGTGTCGTTGGTACTCACGAGGCGGTTGAAGCCGATCACGGCCAGCGCGTAAAGGCCGCTGCGCTCGCGAAGGACACGGTGGTTTGCGGCCTGCTATCATCCCAATCATGCAACGCGCGGCTCGCTCACGGGCACGACACATGCGGCGGCGGGAATTTATTTCGCTGCTCGGCGGCGCGGTAGCGATGCCGTTCGCCGCTCATGCGCAGCAAAAGCCTATATCCATCGGACTGCTCGGCATCGGGACCGCAGAGTCCAACGCAGACTCGCTCTCCGGATTTCACAAAGGGCTGGCTGAAGCCGGTTTTGTTGACGGACGAAATCTCTCAATCGATATGAGATGGGCGAAGGCCAACGATCCCGCGCGCCTGGGCACGCTCGCATCCGAACTGATCGGCCGGCGTGTTGCCGCGCTCATCGCGACCGGCAGCGCGCTGGTCGCTCAAGCCGCCAAAGCAGCAACCTCCAATATCCCGATCCTGTTCGCGAACGGCAGCGATCCCGTGAAGGTCGGTCTGGTCGCCAGTATGAACCGCCCCGGCGGCAACGCCACCGGCGTCACTTTCTTCACCAGCACCCTTGGCCCGAAGCGGCTGGAGCTTTTGCGTGAGCTTGTGCCGCATACGGCAACCATCGCCTTTCTGGTCAATCCGACAAATCCGGTGACCTCAGGCGATGTCGCCGACATGGAGAACGCGGCGCGCAGCGTGAACCAGCGGCTTGTGGTTGTGGGTGCCAAGGACGAACCGGAAATCGACAACGTCTTCGCCGCCATTGCCGCGCAGCAAGCCGGTGCCGTCCTCGTCAATGTCGATGCATTCTTCAACAGCCGCCGCCAGCAGATCGCCGCACTGGCGAGCCGCTACAAGATTCCCTCGAGCTACAACAACAGCCAGTACGTCAAAGCAGGTGGCTTGATCAGCTATGGCGACGACCGTATCGACTCCTATCGTCAGCTTGGCGTCTACACCGGCCGAATTCTGCGCGGCGAGAAGCCCGCTGACTTGCCGGTGATGCAACCCACCAAGTTTTCGCTCGCTATCAATCTCAAGACTGCTAAAGCGCTCGGCCTCGCTGTGCCGCCGTTGATGCTGACCCGCGCCGACGAGGTGATCGAATGATGAGGCGGCGCGCGTTCATCGCGGGGCTCGGCGGCGCCGTCGCGATGCCGTTTGCCGCGCGTGCGCAGGAGCGCATGCGGCGCGTCGGTGTGCTGATGCATACGATTCCGGAGGAACCGGAAGCGCAGGCCCGCGTCGCAGCGTTTCTGCAAGGGCTGCAAGAAGCGGGCTGGGCGGTCGGCCGCAACCTGCTGATCGACACCCGCTGGAGCGGCGGCGATCGCGCGCGCCTCAACAGGCAGGCGATTGAGTTGGTCGGTCTCGCCCCGGACGTCGTCCTGGCCGGTATCGGCGCGGCCGCCACGGTGCTGCAAGAGGTGAGCCGCACTGTTCCGGTCGTGTTCGCGCAGGTCATCGATCCGGTCGGCGCCGGCAATGTCGTCAGCCTGGCGCGGCCGGGCGGCAATGCCACCGGCTTTCTCCAGTTCGAATACAATCTGAGCGGCAAATGGCTCGAACTGCTCATGGAGATCGCGCCTCAAGTCAAACGCGTGGGCGTGTTGCGAAGTCCCGGTGCCGGCGCCTCGATTGGGCAATGGGCCGTCATCCAGGCGTTTTCGCCCCCCTTCGGCGTGGAGTTGAGTCCGATCGACCTGCGCGGCGCGGCTGAGATCGAGCGCAGCATGACCGCGTTCGCACACGCCCCGAACGGTGGCCTGATTGGGTTGGTGAGCGCAGCGGCGCACATTCACCGCGACCTGATTATCGCGCTCGCGGCGCAGCATCGCTTGCCCGCGGTCTATCCTTATCGCTTCTTCGTCACCGCCGGCGGGCTGATCTCCTATGGCCCCGATCTGATTGGCCAGTACCGGCGCGCCGCCGGCTACGTCAGTCGCATCCTCAAGGGCGAGAAGCCGGCCGATCTTCCGGTGCAGGCGCCGACCAAGTACGAGCTGGCGATCAATCTCAAGACCGCCAAGGCGCTCGGGCTCACCGTGCCTCCGGCGCTGCTCGCCCGCGCCGACGAGGTGATCGAATGAAGCGGCGAGACTTCATCGCGGGAGTCGGCAGCGCCGCAGCGACGATGCCGCTTGTGGCGAGCGCGCAGCAACAGAAACCGGTGCTCGGCTTTCTCAGCAGCGGCCCGGCGAATGCGCGACAAGATCAATTCGCCATGCTCTATCGCGCCCTTCGAGAGAGCGGGTACGTCGAAGGCCAGAACCTTACGGTCGAATACCGCTGGGCCAACGATCAGTATGACAGGCTGCCTGCGCTGGCCTCCGAACTCGTCCAGCGCCGCGTCACCGTCATCGCCGCAACGGGCGGGCCGATCACCGCGCTGGCTGCGAAAGCGGCCACCGATACGATTCCAATCGTGTTCACAGCCGTGTCCGACCCCGTGAAGTATGGCCTGGTCGCCAGCTTCAACCGGCCGGGAGGCAACGTCACCGGAAGCGCAGGCCTCACCACAGAACTCGATGCCAAGCGGCTCGAGGTGCTTCGTGAAGTCGTGCCAAACGCCAACATCATCGGCGCCCTGTTCAACCCCAACCGCCCTGGTGTCGATGCCCAGATTCGGGATCTCGTGGCGGCCGCGCGAACCGCCGGGATACAATTGGCCGTCATGCGGGCCGGTACCCATGCCGAACTGGAAACCGCATTCGCGGAATTTGAGCGCCAGCCGGTCCAAGCGCTGGTGGTCACCGCCGACCCGTTCTTCAACAGTGTGCGCGACAAGCTGGTCGAACTCCTGGCCCGGAGCCGCGTTCCGGCCATCTACCAATGGCGCGAGTTCACCGCGGTGGGCGGGCTCGTCAGTTATGGTCCGAGCATTCTGGACGCCTATCATCAAGGTGGCCTCTACATCGCGCGCATTCTCAAAGGCGAACGGCCCGCCGATCTGCCGGTCGTGCAGCCTGCGAAATTCGAACTGGTGATCAATCTCAAGACCGCGAAGGCATTGGGTCTCACCGTGCCGCCTTCACTGCTCGCGCGCGCGGACGAAGTGATCGAATAATCAGAACGCGTTGCGCACGACCTGCTGCGCGCCGAGCAGCAAAAGCGCGATGAAGAACCAGCGCCGGAACGTCTCCTCGCTGGCGAGGCTGCGGATGCGCTGGCCGATCACCATGCCGAGCAGGGCTGGTATCACCGCCAGCATCGAGCCAAAGGCATTGCCGATGTGCATCGCGCCGTCGCGCCACAGCACCACCGCCAGCACGACGGTCGATACGGTGAAGGACAGACCGAGCACCTGCACCAGCTCGTCCTTGGTGAGCCCGATGGCCTGGAAATAAGGCCCCGCCGGAATGACGAACACGCCGGTGCCGCCGGCCACCAGCCCGGTCAGGACTCCGACGATCGGCGACAGCCACCATTCATGGCGGCGCTGCACGGTGAACCGCACGCCGGTCAGGCCGATGGCGGCGTAGATCACCAGCGCAATGCCGAGCCCCAGCGCGGCCAATCGCGAGTTGCTGCTGGTGAGAACGCCGCCGCCGAGCCAGATCCCCACCGCGCTGGCCAGCACCAGCGGCCACATGCGCTTGAGCATGACCGCGAGATACGGCCCGGCGAACATCTGCCAGACGTTGGTGACGAGCGATGGAAAAATCATGATCGCCGCGGCCTGCGCCGGCGTCATCGCCAATGCGAGCAGACCGATGGCGATGCTGGGCAGGCCGAGGCCAATGGTGCCCTTGACCGCGCCGGCCAGCAGGAAGGTGAAAATCGCCAGCGCCACGATCGCGGGCGAGGCGGTGAGCCAGGATTCCATGGCCCGATCCTGTGCGGATTTAACGCTGCCAACAATGCGTGTTGCGCGAAGGCTCGGTGCGGCTTCGGCGAATGCTTTGAAGCGCGGCTGTTCGCTGCGCCGCACCGCGAACGCGCGAGGCCGTTGCGCCATAAAGAAAGCCCGGCGTTAAGCCGGGCTTGCGCAAAACCTTCCCCCAGCCTGCCGCGATGGCGACAGACCCGAAACAAGCGATGCGAAAACTTATTTTACTTTGAGGTTTTCCGCGGATTCCTTGCCGCGATTGGCCACGATTTCGTACTCGATCTGCTGGCCTTCATTGAGGGTGCTCAGTCCGGCACGCTCCACCGCGGAGATATGCACGAACACATCCTTGCCGCCGCCCTGGGGCTGAATAAAACCGTAGCCTTTGGTCGGGTTGAACCACTTCACAGTTCCTGTAGGCACAATAACTCTCCTTAGAAGATGCTTCTCGCCGCACCCAGGCCGTTGAGGCCCAGAAGCGATTATGAGTCATACCCTGAATATGGGGGCCCGGCTACCCCGGTGGCGGCCCCCCGGCAATTTCCTAAAATCAGCCACGTCTGACGTCACGTCCAGCGCCCAAGTCCAAAGCCAAGTCCAAGCCAGGTCCAAACGCCATGTCACAATCCCAAACGCCCCCGACCGAGAACCGCCTGGCGCAGGAAACCAGTCCGTACCTGTTGCAGCACAAGGACAATCCGGTGGCGTGGTGGCCATGGGGGCCGGACGCGCTGGGCGAGGCCAAGCGAACCGGCAAGCCGATCCTGCTGTCGGTCGGCTACGCCGCCTGCCACTGGTGCCACGTCATGGCGCACGAAAGTTTTGAGGATCGGGCGACCGCGGCGGTGATGAACGAGCTGTTCGTCAACATCAAGGTGGACCGCGAGGAGCGGCCCGACATCGACCAGATCTACATGGCGGCGCTGCATCATCTCGGCGAGCAGGGCGGCTGGCCGCTGACCATGTTCCTGACGCCGAACGGCGAGCCGGTGTGGGGCGGCACCTACTTTCCGCCGACGTCGCGTTACGGCCGGCCCGCCTTCACCGACGTGCTGCGCGAGGTCGCGCGCTTGTTCCGCGAGGAGCCCGCCAAGATCGGACAGAATCGCGACGCGCTGATGGAGCGGCTGCGCGAGCGCGCGCACCCGCTCGGAAAAGTGACGATCGGCGCGGCCGAACTCGACCGCATCGCCACACAAGTGGGCGGCGCATTCGATCCGGTGCACGGCGGCATGCGCGGCGCGCCGAAGTTTCCGAACGCGGCGCTGTACGAGTTGATGTGGCGCGCGGGAACGCGCAGCGGCGCTGAGCGATTCTTCGACGCCATCACCCACACGCTTGAGCGCATCTGCGAGGGCGGCATCTACGATCACCTCGGCGGCGGCTTCTCGCGCTACTCAGTGGATGAGAAGTGGCTGGTCCCGCATTTTGAGAAGATGCTGTACGACAACGCACAGTTGCTCGATCTGCTGCCGCTCGCTTATGCGCGCACAACAAACCCGCTGTTCCGCGAGCGGGCGCGCGAGACGGTGACCTGGCTCGCGCAGGAAATGACGATCTGGGAGGGCGCGTTCTGCTCGTCGCTTGACGCCGACAGCGAAGGCGAGGAGGGCAAGTTTTACGTCTGGTCGCAGGCGGAAATCGCAAGCACGCTCGGCGAAGACGACGCTGCGTTCTTCGCGCGGCACTACGACGTCACCGGCGGCGGCAACTTCGAAGGCCACACCATCCTCAACCGGCTGCAGAAGCAGGAGCGCAGCGCCGCGGATGAAACCCGGCTGGCTGCGCTGCGCGGCCAACTGCTCGGCGTGCGCTCATCGCGGGTGCGGCCCGGACTCGACGACAAGATCCTGGCGGACTGGAACGGCGAGATGATCGCAGCCCTAGTGCATGCCGGCACCATGTTCGGCGAGCCGGCCTGGATCGACCGTGCGCGACGCGCCTTCGAGTTCATCGCCAGCGACATGACGAAGGGCGACCGGCTCGGCCATTCCTGGCGCGCCGGGCGTCTGCTCTATCCGGGGCTCGCTTCGGATTTCGCGCAGATGATTCGCGCGGGGCTGGCCCTGTACGAGGCGACCGGGCAGGGCCACTACCTCGATCTGGCGCTGACCTGGCAGCGCGCCTTCGACCGGCACTACGCCAACGCGGGTAACGGCGGCTACTACCTCACCGCCGCCGACGCCGAGGGCCTGGTGGTCCGCCCGAGCTCGACCAGCGACGACGCCACGCCCAATCCGAACGGCATCGCGGCGCAGAACCTGGTGCGTCTCGCGGCACTGACCGGCGACCACGCCTGGCGCGACAAGGCCGACCGGCTGTTCGACGGCGTGCTGGCTGGCGCGGCCGACAACCTGCTCTCCCATGCATCGCTGCTCAACGCGCTCGACCTGCGGCTCAACGCGGCGGAGATCGTGGTGACCGGCCCCGGCCATGCGCGCTTCGCCGAAGCCGCGCTCGAGCTGCCGCACCTCAACGTGATCGTGCTGCGCGCCGGCGCGGCATCAGCATTGCCCGCGTCGCATCCGGCGCAGGCGAAGATCGCGGCCGCCACCGGCAGCGCCGCGTTCGTCTGCGTGGGCGAGCGCTGCTCGCTGCCGGTCAGCGAGCCGGATCGGATCGCCGAGACGATCGCGGCGATGCGCGCATCCTGAGCGGTGGAACAAATCTCCACGTCGCGCGTTGCCGTTGCAGTATCGTTATGGATTGGCGGTCATTCGCATTCGATTCAGTTTCGCTTCGTTGTTTGATGGCGTGCTGATTTGCAAGGAGGGCTCTCATGAAGAATCCCGAGCAACAGGCCGCGCTCCTCGCCCGGCGCGAGAAGCAGAAAATCGAAGGTGCGGTGGCGATGAAGGAATACCTCGCCCAGGAGGCGGCGACGCGCCGCAAGACCAAGCGCCTGCGCGAGTTGCGTCTCGCCAAGGAGCAGAGCGAGCAAGCGGGAACCGCCGCCAAATAGAACCATGTATGCACCAGCGTGAAGAACGCGCTGAACTAGTCCGGCCATCACGTTTGCATCGGTAAAACCGTGGATGCCCGGCACAAGGCCGGGCATGACGGCGGAAGGATTCGTGCGAGTTGCCGGTCCGTAGCGCGAAGCGAGATTACCGGCAGATATAATTTTCCGGACACACGAAGCGCCGTGCCGGCGGGCGGCGGCGTTGCGGCTGTGCCGCACGGGCGGCTGCGGGCTTTGCTTCCGGCTTCTCCGCCCTGGCGTTCGCGCCGCTCCACAGGACCGGGATCCACGCCGCCATGTAGCGCCGCGCGGTGCCCTCGGCGTCCTTGTCGCTCAGCGTGGTCATGCGGAACCTGATGAACTTGTTGTTCCACGAGGTCACGCAGAGGAAGCCATCCTGCGGTTTCGCGCCGTCGCGGGTCAGGTGAAATGCCGCGCACTGGAAGCGCGTGCGCTTTTCCGGATCGTCGATGGTGAAGTTACGCCGCAGATAGACTTGCGCGTACAGCCCGCGCGGCTGCGCCAGGAACACGTCCTCGCGCGAGCGCTCGAACTCGGCCCGCACGATCGCCGACTTGGGGTCGGCTGGGATGGCGCTGCGTTTGAGGTCGTAGACAAAGACGTCGAGCTTCCAGCCGGGCTGCGAGTAGTCCAAGCCGTAGCCGTCGCCGGGCTTCGATCGTTCGAAATTGGTGGAATCGTTGAGTTTGAAGCCGCCGACGTCTTCCGGCGCCTTCAGACCGAAAACGGTTACAGACGCAATCGCATGCGCGGCCGTGGAAGCCGCCGCGGCCGCGGTGGCTCCAAAGACCAACGCGACTACGGCGGTCCGGAACGATCCCATCAGGTGTTCATCGACTCGAAGAATTCCGAGTTGGTCTTGGTGCTGCGCAGTTTGTCCAAAAGGAAATCAATCGCATCCATGGTTCCCATCGGGTTAAGAATGCGCCGCAACACGTACATTTTTTTCAATACGGCCGGATCGGTGAGGAGTTCTTCCTTGCGGGTGCCGGATCGGGTGATGTCCATGGCCGGGAAGGTGCGCTTGTCGGCCACCTTGCGGTCCAGAATCAGCTCCGAATTGCCGGTTCCCTTGAACTCTTCGAAAATCACCTCGTCCATGCGGCTGCCGGTGTCGATCAAGGCCGTGGCGATGATGGTCAGCGAGCCGCCTTCCTCGATGTTTCGGGCGGCGCCGAAGAACCGCTTCGGCCGCTGCAGGGCGTTGGCGTCCACACCGCCGGTCAGCACCTTGCCGGACGACGGCACCACGGTGTTGTAGGCGCGGCCCAGGCGGGTGATGGAGTCCAGCAGGATCACCACGTCGCGGCCGTGCTCGACCAGGCGCTTGGCCTTCTCGATCACCATTTCCGCGACCTGGACGTGACGCGAGGCCGGCTCATCGAAGGTCGAGGACACCACCTCGCCCTTCACCGAGCGTTGCATGTCGGTGACTTCCTCCGGCCGCTCGTCGATCAGCAGCACGATCAGATAGCACTCAGGATGGTTCGCCGTGATGGCGTGCGCGATGTTCTGCAGCAGCACGGTCTTGCCCGTGCGCGGCGGCGACACGATCAGCGCGCGCTGGCCCTTGCCGATCGGGGCGACGATGTCGATGACGCGCGGCGAGAGATCCTTCTTGGTCGGATCCTCATGCTCCATCTTCAGACGCTCGTCGGGATAGAGCGGCGTCAGGTTGTCGAAGTTGATCTTGTGACGCGCCTTGTCGGGGTCTTCGAAGTTGATGGTGTTGACCTTGAGCAGCGCGAAATAACGCTCGCCATCCTTGGGACTGCGGATATGGCCGTCCACGGTGTCGCCGGTGCGAAGCCCGAAGCGGCGGATCTGCGAGGGCGAGACATAAATATCGTCGGGGCCCGGCAGGTAGTTCGCTTCCGGAGAGCGCAGGAAGCCGAAGCCGTCCGGCAAAAGCTCGACGACGCCTTCGCCGATGATATCGATCTCCTTGCTCGCGAGTTGCTTAAGGATCGCGAACATCAGCTCCTGCTTGCGCATGGTGCTGGCGTTCTCGATCTCCTGCTCTTCGGCGAATGAAAGAAGCTCGGGGGGAGTCTTGGACTTGAGGTCCTGTAGTTTCATTTCCCGCATGCGGGTCGTCCTTGGGAGTTCTGGCGTCTGGAAAAAGCTGAACTGACGCGATTGAGGAAGAGAGGGGTAAGCTGCAGGTCTTGGGCTGGGCGGGTACGGGCGCCCGGCCCGATGCGACGGACGGTCCAAATACTCAGGACCGAAACTCGTATGCATCCGCCTGCGTTAGGTGGGATGCGCAAACATACGGAAAGACGGGCATTTTTGCAAGGGACGGCGTGAATATCGCTTAACGCAAGCCTTCCGTCAGAACGGCTTCACCACCGCCAGGATCACGATCAGGATCATCAGAACGGTCGGTACCTCGTTGAAGATGCGATAGAATTTCTGCGACTTCCGGTTCTTGTCGGCGGCGAAATCCTTCACGAAACGCGACATCATGCCGTGTGCGCCGGACAGCAGAAAAACCAGGACGAACTTGGCGTGAAACCAGGGCGCGGCGAACCAGCCGCCCTTCCAAGCCAGCGTGAGACCCAGCAGCCAGGTCAGAATCATCGCCGGCGTCATGATGAAGCGCAGCAGCCGGCGCTCCATCACCTTGAAGGCTTCCGACTGCCGGGAGCCCGCGTCCGCCTCGCAGTGATAGACGAACAGCCGCGGCAGATAGAGCATCCCCGCCATCCACGAGATGACGGCGATGATGTGCAGGGCCTGGAGCCAGAGGTACATGGGGTTTCTCTGTCGTCATTGCCGGGCTTGACCCGGCAATCCATCATTCACGGATGAGCGCCTGGGTTTATATCCTCGCCAGCAAGCCGGGTGGCACACTTTACGTCGGCGTCACCAACGATCTGGTCCGGCGAACATTCGAGCATCGTCAGAGCTTAGTCGAGGGATTCACCAAACGATATGCAGTGAAGACCTTGGTCTACTACGAGGAGCACGACACCGTCCTCCTGGCGATCCAGCGCGAAAAGAACGTCAAGCACTGGCCGCGCGAATGGAAGATCGACCTAATCGCGTCGATGAATCCGGATTGGCGCGATCTGTATCCTGAGATTGTCCGATGAGAATCCCGGATCGTCACCCGCGGGCTTGACCCGCGGGTCCATCCCTTGAGCAAAGCGATGGATCGCCGGGTCAAGCCCGGCGATGACGATCTCGGCTTCAAAACAACCTCACTCCGCCTTCACGCCGGTCGCTTTGATGACCACGCCCCACTTCTCGACCTCGGCCTTGTGATGCGCGCGGAGAAACTGCGGCGTCTGTTGCGCGGGCGGAAAGGGGTCCTGACCGGTCTGGGACAGCCGCGCGCGCACCGACGGATCGTTCATGGCGTGCACCACGGCCGTGTTGAGTTTGTCGATGACATCGGGCGGCGTGCCCTTTGGAGCCCACAACCCGTGCCAGAACGGCATCTCAAGACCGGGCACGCCTGTTTCGGCGATGGTCGGTACCTCGGGCGCGGCGGACCAGCGCTTTTCGGTGAGCACGGCATAGATCTTGAGCTTGCCGGCGCGCGAATGAACCAGCGCGTTGGTGCCTTCGCCGCCGCTGAGATCGATCTGACCCGCAATGAGATCCTGCGCGGCCGCGACCGCGCCGCGATACGGCACGAACGCGAACCGGGTGCCGATCTTGTTCTGAAAATCGGCGGCCCAGACACGCGCCGGTCCGCCGACACCGACCGAACCGAACGACAACTTGTCCGGATTGGCCTTGAGCCAGACGGCCAGCTCCTTCAGGTCGGCGCCGGGCAGACCGATCCGGCCGTAGATCGCCATCGGCGCAATCGTCAGCAGCGCGATCGGCTCAAAGTCATTCAGCACATCGTAGGTTGTCGAATACGTCAGGCTCGAGAACACATGCGAGTTGAGATGGCCGATGCTCAGCGTGTAGCCGTCGGGCGCAGCGCGCGCCACGCGGGCCAGGCCCAGCGTCGATCCCGCGCCGGTGACGTTCTCGACGACGATCGGCTGACCCAGCGCCGCCCGCATCGGTTCGGCGATCAGACGCGCCAGCGTATCCGGCGGCCCGCCCGCGGTGGTCGGTACGATGATGGTGATCGGCCGCGTCGGAAAAGGTTCTGCGATGGCTTGGCTGGCGATCAGGACAAGGGCGGCCGCGAGAAACGACTTCATGACGCCTCCTCCGCATTTTGTTGCGGAAAGGTTAGGCCAGTTGCGCGGCTTCCGACAGGGGCTTTACGCGTTAGCCGCGCACACGCTTGAGCATCTGCTCGACATGCGCGATCGGCGTGTCGGGCAGGATGCCGTGGCCGAGATTGAAGATCAGCGGCCCGCCCGCCAGCGCCGCCAAGATCGCATCCACCGACTTGTCGAGCGCGGAACCACCGGCGCGCAGCACCAGCGGATCGAGATTGCCTTGTACCGGTAGCCGCGACTGCAGCATCTCCTTCGCGAACGTGAGATCGACCGTCCAATCGAGACCGATCGCGTTGATGCCGGTCATCTCCGCGTAGGGCAGCGCCATCATCCCGGCGCCGCGCGGGAACCCGATCACCCGTGCGTCCGGTTTCTTCGCGCGCAGCCGCTTCACGATCTCCTGGGTCGGCGCGAGACTCCAGCGGTCGAACTGATCGGGCGGCAGGATCCCGGCCCAGGTGTCGAAAATCTGCACGGCGTCGGCACCGGCATCGAGTTGCGCGGCAAGATAATCGACCGAGCTCTCGACCAGGATATCGATCAGCTTCGCGAACGCTTCGGGCTCGCGATAGGCGAACAATCGCGCCGGCGCCTGATCCGTGGTGCCTTGTCCCGCGATCATGTAGGTCGCGACCGTCCACGGCGCGCCGCAAAATCCGATCAGCGCGGTGTTCGGCTGCAATTGCGACTTCACGCGCCGCACGGTTTCGTAGATCGGTGCAAGTTTCATAGCGTCAGCGTTTGCCGGAAGCTTCGCAACCGCGGCGCCATCGGTCAGCGGATCGAGTCTCGGACCTTCGCCTTCGACGAACGTCAGCGTGCGGCCGAGCGCGTGCGGGATCACCAGGATATCGGAAAACAAAATAGCCGCATCAAAGCCGAACCGCCTGATCGGTTGCAGCGTAACCTCGGCGGCCCATTCCGGCGTGAAACACAATTTGAGGAAACTGCCCGCCTTCGCCCGCAACGCGCGATATTCCGGCAGATAGCGCCCGGCCTGGCGCATCATCCAGACGGGCGGCACGGCACGATGCTGGCCGTCGAGCACATTGCAAAGTGGATTTGGCACAGGGCTCCCGGTCGAAACGCTCTTCAATACTAAATACTAGAATCTATGGTTTGTTGTAGTTGGTCACGGGATTGGACTCATGACTCGTGCTCCACATCCCATTCACTCCCGATGGCTTTTTCCCCGCAGTCCACGGCCTTACCTGTGCGGCAGGAAGTGGACTATTTCTCCTGATTCTTCAGGATATTAGGAGTGTGACGATAACTTGGCCTGTGGGCTGGGCGGTTGTCCAGAGCGTCCGGCGAGGTTGCCGGTTTGAGCCACGCAAAAGAGTCCGTGTGGACGTTTGGCGGCGCCTCCGGGCCGGACGCTTGCACCGAGCCTCTTGCCGTGGCCTGCTCACTGCCGGTCCACAGGACATCAAGCCTTGCCCCACCGCGGCGGGAATTACTTTCATCTCCATCTGATTTCCGATGCGACCGGCGAAACGCTGCTGACCGTCGCGCGCGCCGCCGCTGCGCAATACTCCAATGTCGCGCCAGTCGAGCACATTCATCCGCTGGTGCGAACCCGGAAGCAGCTTGATCGCGTGCTCGACGAGCTCGATGAGGCGCCGGGCATCGTGCTGTACACGCTGCTCGACCGCCATCTCGCCGACCCGCTCGAGGAAAAGTGCCGCGCGCTCGGCCTGCCGTATCTGTCGATCCTCGATCCGGTGCTGCAATTGTTCCATTCCTATCTGGGCGGTGAGACCAAGCCGCGGGTCGGCGCCCAGCACATGCTCAACGCCGACTACTTCAAGCGCATAGAGGCACTGAACTACACGATGGTGCACGACGACGGACAGCACACCGACGATCTTGAGCAGGCCGAGATCGTATTGGTCGGCGTGTCGCGCACGTCGAAGACGCCGACGTCGATCTATCTCGCCAACCGCGGCGTGAAGACCGCGAACGTGCCGCTGGTGCCGAACGTTCCGCTCCCGCCCAATCTGGAAACGCTGGTGCAGCCGCTGGTGGTCGGATTGATCGCAACACCGGAGCGCATCGTGCAGATCCGACAGAACCGGTTGCTCGGGCTGAAGGCCGAACAGGACGCCGACCAGTATATCGACCGCCAGGCGGTCACCGAGGAAATCGCGTTCTCGCGCAAGCTTTGCGCGCGGCACAACTGGCCGATCATCGACGTCACCCGCCGCTCGATCGAGGAGACTGCCGCTGCGATCATGGCGCTGCTCGCCGAGCGCCGGCGGAACGCGGCGGTTTGACATGGCGTTGTGGCGCGGTTCCGATCTGTTGGTTCTGGCATCGAAAAGCGCGGTGCGCCGCGCTGTGCTCAAAGCCGCCGGCGTGCCGGTCGAGATCGACGCCGCCGACATCGATGAGCGCGGCATTGAGCAACGCTCCGGGCTGAGCGATCCGGGCGAGGTGGCGAAGCTGCTGGCGCGCGAGAAGGCGCGGGCGGTGTCGGCGAAACGGCCGGGCCGGATCGTGCTCGGCGCCGACCAGACGCTGGCGTTGGGCGAGCGGCGATTTTCCAAGGCCGCCGACCGCAATGCGGCGCGCGAGCAGCTTAAAATCCTGCGCGGCCAGACCCACGCGCTGCATTCGGCGGTGGCGATGCTGCGCGACGGCACGCTGCTGTACGAGCATGTGGCAACCGCCAGGCTTACGATGCGCGCGTTCTCCGACGCATTCCTGGAAAGCTATCTCGATGCGGCCGGCACGGCATCGACGTCGAGCGTCGGCGGCTATCAGCTCGAAGGCCTCGGCGTGCAACTGTTCGAGCGCGTCGACGGCGATCATTTCACCGTGCTCGGCATGCCGCTGATGCCCTTGCTGGCGTGGATGCGGACCGAACGGCTGCTCGAGAGCTGACTCATGTTCACCCTCGGCCTCACCGGTTCGATCGCGATGGGCAAGTCCACCACGGCGCGGCTGTTCGCCGACGAGGGCGTGCCGGTCTATGACGCGGATGCCGCGGTGCATCGGCTCTACGAAGGCGATGCCGCGCCCGCGATCGAAGCGGCGTTCCCCGGCACCACCCGCGACGGCAAGGTCGATCGCGGCGTGCTGGGCCAGCGGATCGCCGGCGATGCTGCGGCGCTGCGTTTTCTCGAAAGCATCGTGCATCCGCTGGTCGGCGCGGTGCGCGACCGCTTCCTCGCCGATGCGCAGGCCAAGGGCGCCAAGGTCGTTGTGCTCGATATTCCGTTGCTGTTCGAGACCGGCGGCGAAAGCCGCGTCGATGCGGTGGTGGTGGCCTCCGCGCCGGCCGAAATGCAGCGCGCCCGGCTGCAGGAGCGCGGCGTGCCGCCCGGCCGTCTTGAAGCGCTGATTGCACGGCAGATGCCGGACGCGGAGAAGCGGCGCCGCGCCGATTTTGTGGTGGATACATCGCAAGGAATCGAACCCGCGCGCACGCAGGTGAAGGCAATCCTCGCAGCGGTTGCTAACATGCCGGAGCGGCGCTCATAACGAATCTCCGCCGCGAGTGATTCGGGACAACATGCGCGAGATCGTCTTCGACACCGAAACCACCGGCCTCGATCCTCTTTCGGGCGACCGGATGGTGGAGATCGGCTGCATCGAGCTGGTCAACCGGTTTCCGACCGGCCGGGTGTTCCACCGCTATCTCAATCCTGAGCGCGACATGCCTGAGCCCGCCTTTAAGGTCCACGGGCTGAGCGTCGAATTCCTCAGGGACAAGCCGCTGTTCGCGGAGGTGGCCGACGAGCTGGCGGAATTCATCGGCGACGACGGCATGCTGGTCGCCCACAACGCGATGTTCGACCTCGGCTTTCTCAACGCCGAGATGAAACGCGCCGGCAAGGGTGTGGTCAGCCGCGACCGGCTGGTCGATACGCTGATGCTGGCGCGGCGCAAGCATCCCGGCGGATCGAACCGGCTCGACGATCTCTGCACGCGCTACAAGATCGACAACTCACGCCGCACCAAGCACGGCGCGCTGCTCGACGCCGAGTTGCTGGCCGAGATCTATCTGGAACTGCTGGGTGCGCGCCAAGCAATGCTCGGACTGCTGGCGGATACCACCAGCGCCGAATTGCGGAGCGCGTCGGGCGGCACGCTCGCGCGGCCGCTGCCGCTGCCGCCGCGCGTCACCGACGAGGAGCGCGCGGCGCATCGCGCCTTCATCGAGACGCTCGGCGAGGCGGCGATTTGGAAGAAATACGGAACCGGGCCGAAGGCCGACAACGCGGCCTGAGCCTCCAGCCGGCTACGCCGACTGGACCGGCGGCTGCTGGCCGGGCGCCTGCGCCAGGCGCTGCTGATACAACGCGACGAAATCGATCGGATCGAGCAGCAGCGGCGGGAACCCGCCGTTGCGGGTCGAACTGGCGATGATCTCGCGGGCGAACGGGAACAGCAGCCGCGGGCACTCGATCATGATCAGCGGCTGCATCTGCTCCGCCGGTACGTTCAGCACGCGGAAAATACCGGCGAACACCAGCTCGAAGCTGAACAGCAGGCTGCCGTTGGCCTCGGCCTTGCCCTCAAGCTTGAGTTCGACCTCGAACTCGGTCGGGTTCGGTGTCTGGCCCAGTGCGTTGGCGTTGACGTTGATCTGGATGCCGATTTGCGGCTGGGTCTGCACCTGCAAGGAGCCGGGCGCGTTCGGGTTCTCGAACGAGAAGTCTTTGACGTACTGCGCGACGACGCCGAGCTGCGGTTGACCGCCGGGCGGCGGTGAAGCGGCGGCGCCGCCGTTGGACGTCATCGACATGAAAACTCCTTCAAACCAAGCCCGCAGCGGGTCTTTTCGTGGCGGAGTGGCTAACACACGGTCCCAGGCGGGACAAGAACGCCAGCCTTCCGGGCGCTTCTGCCTGGTGCGATTCTTAACGGCGATCCGGCTTGTCGCCGCCGCGCTCCGGGTCGCGTTCTTGGCCGCGTTCCGGCATCTGCTGCCATTCATCCGGTTTGAGGTCGATCACCTCCCGTCCGCCACCGCGTTGGGCGGCGGTCACCACCCCACCGAACGCCGCGGCACAACGGCGCCGGAGTGGGCCGACCAGAAGCAGGGCTCCGGCCAGATCGGTGAGGAACCCGGGCAGGAAAAGCAGGATGCCGGCCAGGACCATCAGGAAATCCGACGTATTGGCCTCGATGCGGGCGATATCGTTCTTGCTGACGGCGGTGCGAAAGCGTGCGAGACGCCCGCGCCCGGCCTGCCGCAGCACGACGAATCCGGCAACCGAGGTCGCCATCGCCAGCAGAAGGGCCCAGCCGAAGCCGATCAGCAGGCCGACCAGCACGAATGTGGCGACTTCGGCCACCGGGAGCAGCAGGATGCCAACGATGATGCGCTTTACCATTGTGCCGGTTTCCGGCCGCCGCCGAGGTTGGCGCGGGGGCGAGGATCGTCTAATGTCGGCCCGAAGCACGATGCTGGCCGGTTGGACACGACTTAGCCTCTGGATGCCTGTAACAGCGTGCTTACATTATAGCGGCGGACGGGCCTGCCGACCTCGGTTCAAATGACTGGGGCCTGATCCGTCAATTCGGCCGCCTCAGGAGCATGCGAGACGTGTTCGACATCTACACCATTATCTTCCTCGCTCTCGCGGTTTTCATTTTCCTGCGGCTGCGCAGCGTGCTCGGTCAGCGCACCGGCCGCGAGCGTCCGCCGTTCGATCCCTATGCGACGCGCGATGCGGTGCGCACGCCCTCCAATGAAAACGTCGTGCCGCTCCCCGGCCGTGCTGCCGACAAGGGTGCTGTTGCGTCGCCGCCAGAAGATGAAGTCAATCGCTGGAAGGGCATTGCCGAGCCCGGCTCCGAGGTCGCCGCGGGCCTCGATGCGATCGTCAACGAAGACAAGACGTTCGATGCCGCGGAATTCCTCACCGGCGGGCGCGCCGCCTACGAGATGATCGTTACCGCCTACGCCGCCGGCGACCGCCGCGCGCTCAAGGATCTGCTGGCGCGTGAGGTCTATGAAGGCTTCGAGTCCGCGATCAAGGAGCGCGAGCAGCGCGGCGAGAAAATCGAATCGCGTTTCGTCTCGATCGAGACCGCGGAGATCATCGCCGCCGAAGCGCGCGGCAAGACCGCGCAGATCACCGTCCGTTTCGTGTCGCAGCTCGTGTCCGCGACACGCGACCGCTCCGGCGCGGTGATCGATGGCAGCCCCGACAAGGTCACGACGGTGACCGACGTGTGGACGTTTGCTCGTGACGTTTCGTCGCGTGATCCGAACTGGAAATTGGTCGCGACCGAAGCAGGGCAATGAAGGCGGGCAGGCCGCACTCCCCCAGCAGAGCAGGACTGATCGCGGCGGCCACCGCAGCCGCGATCCTCGGCGCCGTTCCCGTGCAGGCCAAGGAAGAGCAAAAAACCCGCCCCAGCATCAGGATCGGCAACAGCCAGTTCGAGGCGGCCGACTGGACCAAGCTCGACGGCTGGGTTGAGGACGATCACCTCGCGGCGTTCACGACCTACATGGTCAGTTGCAAGGCGATCCTCCGCGCCGGGCCTTCTGCGCGTTCGGACCGGCCGGTGTTTCGCGGGCTTCACCAGGCATGCGAGGCCGCGGCCGAAGCGAAGCCGAAGGATGCCAAGGAAGCGCGCGAGTTCTTCGAAAAGAATTTCCGCCCCGTCCGCATCACTCCGCTCGGCGAAACCGCGGGTTTTCTCACCGGCTACTACGAGCCGATCGTGGACGGCTCGCGCGAGCCGACCGAGGAATTTGCCCATCCGCTCTATCGCACGCCGGCGGGCCTGCTGCGCGGCGGCAAGCGGCTGAAGACGGCGAGCTTCGCGCGCGGCAAGTCGAAGGCCGCGAAATCGTCCGGCAAGTCGGCGAAGGCCGCCAAGAGCGGCAAGACCAGGACAGCCCGTAAGGGCGGCCGGCGGCTGGTTTCATTCTACGACCGCTCGGCGATCGACGACGGCATCCTCAAGGGCCGCAATTTGGAGATCGCCTATCTCAAGGATCCAGTCGATTCGTTCTTCATCCACATCCAGGGCTCGGCGCGGCTCAGACTCGCCGGCGGCGGGATGATGCGCGTCAACTACGAGTCGCAGAACGGCCATCCGTACACCGCGGTGGGCCGCTTCCTGATCGATCGCAAGATCGTCACCAAGGAAGAGATGTCGATGGAGCGCATCCGCCAGTGGATGACGGCCAATCCGGACGAAGGCAAAGAGCTGCGCCGCCTCAACAAGTCCTACGTGTTCTTCCGCGAGACCGGGCTTGCCGACAACGAAGAGGCAGTCGGCGCGCAAGGCGTGTCGCTGACGCCGCTGCGCTCGATCGCGGTGGACCGCAACCTGCACGTCTACGGCACGCCGTTCTTCATCCAGTCCGAACTGCCGATCGAGACCGATCAGCCGACCACCAAGTTCCGCCGGCTCATGATCGCGCAGGACACCGGCGGCGCCATCGT
Source organism: Hyphomicrobiales bacterium (assembly GCA_021730985.1). Taxonomy (GTDB): domain Bacteria; phylum Pseudomonadota; class Alphaproteobacteria; order Rhizobiales; family Xanthobacteraceae; genus Z2-YC6860. Next base: position 37,332 of record JAKFYI010000001.1, read on the forward strand.
CGGGCCGGCGCGCGCCGACATTTATTACGGCGCGGGCGATGAGGCCGGTTTGATCTCGGGACGGTTCAAGCATCCGGGCCAGTTCGTCATGCTGTTCCCGAACAGCATCGACCCGTTCATCGTGCAGCGCGAGATTCCGCTGCCGAAGCCGCGGCCCGCCAACATCCCGCAAGATGACGTGAAGCCGGACTTGGTCGCGGTGGCTGCGCCAGCGGCGCCTGCAGCCAAACCTGTCGAGGCGAAGCCCGCCAGCATCAAGCCGGTCGAGGCGAAGAAGCCTGAAGCAAAACAGGCTGAAACCAAGAAGCCCGACGCGAAGCTTGCGGCCAAGCCGACCGAGACCAAGAAGCCGGAGACAGCCAAGGCCGAGACCAAGCCTTCTGCCAAATCCGACGCCAAGCCGAAGACTCAGACGGCGGTCGCCAAGCCCAACGCCAAGCCGGATTCCAAACCGGCCGATGCGAAGCCCGCGGCCAAGCCCGCCGAGGCCGCCAAGCCCGCAGCGAAGAAGCCCGATCCCAAACCGGCTGAGCCAAAAACCACCGCAACCAAGAAGCCCCGGCGAACCATCGATCCGTCGCCGCCGAGCTGACGGCATCCATGAGCCGGCGCAAGCTCAGTTCGGACGAACGCACGCTGTGGTACGGCGTCACGCGCTCGATCGCGCCGTTTCCCAATCGCAGTATCGATGACGCGGACGAGGCCGAGCCAGCCGCGCCCAAGGCCAGGCCGAAGCTGAAGGCCGCGCCGAAAGCAGCGCCCGCTGCCGCTGCTCCTGCGGCGCCACGGCCGGCTCAGCGTCAGGAGCAACGGCAGGTCCCGGCGGTGCTCGGCCGCAAGGCGAAGCGCCGGCTCGCGCGTGGATCGGACAGCATCGACGGCCGGCTTGATCTGCACGGCCTCACGCAGGCGGAAGCGTATGACGCGCTGTTCGGGTTCCTTCGCGCGGCGCGCAGCCGCGGCGCGCGGGTGGTGCTGATCATCACCGGCAAGGGCAGGATTGACGCCACCGAAGGCCGCGGCGTGCTGAAGCGGCAGGTGCCGATGTGGCTGCGGCTGCCGGAGCTTCGCGACTACGTGGTCGGATTCGAGACCGCAGGCGTCGGCCACGGCGGCGAGGGCGCGATGTACGTGCGGCTCAAGCGCATCGTCCAAATCGGATAGGTCACAGGCCGACCATTGTTATAACAATGTTGATCCAGCTATCGATTGGGGTAACATTGTTGGAACAGAATCGAGGCCTTCATGAAAACCCTGATCCGAAAGATGGGCAATTCCAACGGCGTGCTCATTCCCAAGCTGATGCTCGAGGAGATGGGAATCCGCGCCGGCGACGCCGTCGAACTCAAGATCAATAAAAAAGGGCGGCTCGTCATGGCCCCGCTCGGCCGCGATTCGCGGCTCGCGTGGACCGACGAATGCAAGTCGCTCGCTGCGGCCGGCGAATTCGGCCTGGTGCGGGAAGCTGTCACGCGGCCCAGCGGCAAGGATTGGTGATGAACCGCGGCGAAATCTGGTGGACGGGGCTCGGTGAACTGGGCACCCGGCCGTGCGTCATCATTTCACCCGACGCGATGATCGGGCAGTTGAAAACCGTGATCGTGGCGCCGCTGACGAGCGGGGGCCGTCCTGTCTCGTTCCGTCCCGCGGTGAAATTCGACGGTTCCGATGGCGTGCTGCTGCTGGACCAGCTTCGGGCCGTCGATACCAAGGATCTGGTCCGTCACGTTGGCACGCTGAACGACAAAGTCCTCAGCCGTGCGCTCGGCACGCTGCAGGCGATGTTCGCCGAGTAGGGCGGCTACTCCGCCGCCTGGGCTTGCGCCGCGGCGTGCTGGCGGAATTTCGGCATCACCTGTTCGGCCAGCAGCGTCATGCCCTCGCGCTCCCAGGCCGCGTTCGGACCGCTCCAATCGACGCCGATCTGCAACAGCCCGCCGAACGGGCCGACGCTGTCGCGATACGCGATCAGCTTGTCGAGCACGGTGCGCGGCGTGCCGTGGATCACGCACTCGTCCATCAGCGCGTCCGGCGTGCACTCCTCGTCGGTCATCTCGCGGCGCGGCTTGATCATGGACAGGCGCTTGCCGAGCAGCAGCGCATTGCGCATGTAGCCGAAGTAATGCCGGTTGGCGGTGTGTTCTCCATACACGCGCTCCTTCGCTTCGGCGTCGCTCGGCGCCACCATGATGTTGCGTGCGACCCGCCAGTTGGCGCCCGACACCGGCTTGCCCGCCGCGTGACATGCCTCGCTGTAGACCTTCCACTGCGACGCCATCGACCACACCGGCGCGGTCGGGCCGGAGATGATGCCCCAGCCGCGCTGCGCCGCGATCCGGGCGGTCGGCGAATCCGGGCTGCCGATCGAGACGTGAACCGGCGGATGCGGCTTCTGCAGCGGCTTCGGCATGCCGCCGAACCCGAGCTCGGGCACGATCGTCTTCTTGATCTGGATTTTCCAGAACTCGCCCTGCAAATCGTAAGGCGGCTGCTGCGCCCAGATTTTCAGGATCAGGTCGATCGATTCCAGGAACTTACGCTGCCGCACCGCGCCGTCGAACACATCAAACAGTTCGAAGTCCGGTGCGAGCCCGCCGGAGCCGACGCCGAACTGGAAGCGGCCGCCGCTCATGTGATCGAACTGCGCGGCCTCGGCCGCGACGATCGCCGGATGATGGTTCGGCAGGTTGATGACCGCGGTGCCGAGCGTGACGTTCTTGGTCTGCGACACCAGGCCCGCGAGGAACATCAGCGGCGAGGGAAACGGCTCGGTGGTCGCCGAGAAATGCTCGCCCATCCACACTTCGTCGAAGCCGATCCGGTCCGCCAGGATCGACTTCGCGGTGTTCTCGGCGAGCGTGTCGCTCATCGAGCGGCCGGGCGGATGCACCGGCATCATGAACAGTCCAAGCCGCATGTGTCCTACCGATTTTGCTCTGACGATCCGGACTCGGTCTTACCTCCCCCTGCAAGGGGGAGGTCGGTTTGCGAAGCAAACCGGGAGGGGGTCAATTTAGGACGGTGACAGTGGCAGACCCCCACCCTGACCCTCCCCCTTGCAGGGGGAGGGAACGGTGAGAGCTGTCGTGTGGTTTCATCACTCCGCTGCCTGCTTCTGCGCGTCGCAGTGTTGGCGGAATTTCGGTATGACCTCCTGGGCGAGCAGACGCATGCTCTCGCGCTCCCACTCCTGGTTCTTGCCGGCCCAGTCGAGTCCGGTCTGCAGCAAGCCGCCGAACGGGCCGACCTTGTCGCGGAACGCGATCAGCTTGTCGAGCATGGTCGATGGCGAGCCATGCAGCACGCACTCCTCGGTGATGGCTTTCACCGTGGCTTGATCGTCCGGCATGTCGCCCTTCGGCTTGAGCAGGATGAGCATGCCGACCTTGTTCAGCACCTCGCGCAGGTAAGTATAGAAATAGGTGTTCGCCGCCTGCGCGCTGAACACGCGGTCGTGCGCCTCGGCGTCGGACGGCGCCACCATCAGATTGCGCGCGACGCGCCATTTGTCACCGCTCGGCCGCTTGCCCATCGCTTCGCAGGCCTCGCGGTACACCTTCCAGTGCGACGCCACCGAATAGGTCGGGATGATGTTGGCCGAGATCATGCCCCAGCCCTTCTGCGCGGCGGTCTTTGCCGACGACGAGAACGGGCTCGCAAGCGAAATGAAAATCGGCGGACCCGGCTGCTGGTACGGCTTCGGCATGTAGCCAATGCCGAGCTTGGCATCGATGCCCTCCTTGATCGAGATGTTCCAGAATTCGCCCGTGAGATCGTAGGGCGGATCCTGCGACCATATCTTCTCGATCATATCGACGGCTTCGATCACCATGCGGTTGCGCGCGTTGTGATCGGGGTTCTTGAACAGCTCGAAGTCGGACACGAGGCCGCCGGGGCCGACGCCCATCAGGAAGCGGCCCTTGCTCATGTGGTCGAACTGCGCGCACTCGGCGGCGACAATCGCCGGGTGGTGGTTCGGAATGTTGATGACCGCCGTGCCGAAGTGGATGTGCTTGGTGCGCGCCAGCAGGTTGGCGAAGAACATCATCGGCGAGGGGAACGGCTCGGTGGATGCCGAGAAATGTTCGCCGAGCCACAGTTCGTCGTAGCCGAGCTGCTCCGCCAGCAGCGATTTGTCGGTGTCTTCCTCGATCGTGCTCCACATCGCACGATCCGGCGGATGCACTGGCATCATGAACATTCCAAGCCGCATTCTCAGCCCCTTATCGATCAGACGTCCGATGTCACAACGTGCCGGCGATGCCGGACTTGCGGATGATATCGCCCCAGCGCTTGTCTTCCGAGGCCATGAACTTCCGCATGTCCTCGACCGACGATGCCTTCTGCGGGATCAGCCCAAGCTGCAGCATGCGCTGGTTGACCGCAGGCTGCTCGGTGATCGCCTTGAACTCGCCCACCAGCTTATCGACCACCGGTTTCGGTGTCTTCCCCGGCGCGACGACCATGTGCCAGGACTCCGCCTCGAATCCGGGCACGCCGGATTCGTGCAGCGTCGGCACGTCGGGCAGGCTCGGCATGCGGGTCTTCGACGACACCCCGATCGCCCGGATCTTGCCGCCTTCGATCAGGCCCTGGACCAGCGACGGATCGGCGAATGTCACCGGGACATGGCCCGCGACCACGTCGTTCAGCGCCGCGGGGCCGCCCTGCTTGTAAGGCACCATCACGATGTTGAGCCCGCTCTCGTGCTTGAGCATCTCGCCGGCCAGATGAATGACGGCGCCGATGGTGCTCGCGGCATAGGACAGCTTGCCGGGGTTGTCCTTGGAATACTGGATCAGCTCCTTGACGTTCTTGACCGGCAGCGCCGGGTTGACCACCAGCACGAACGGGATGCGGGCGTAGAACGAGACCGGCACGAAATCCCGCTGCGGGTCGTAAGGCAGCTTCTTGTACAGGGTGGTGTTGATGACATAGGCGCCGCCCGGCGCGTTCATCAGCGTGTGGCCGTCGGGTTCCGCCTGCGCCACCGCATTCGAGCCGATCACCATTCCGCCGCCCGGTTTGTTCTCGATCACCACCGGCTGGCCGAGCCGCTGCGAAAGCTGCTCCCCGATAGTGCGGGTGATGCTGTCCATGGCGCCGCCGGCGCCGAGCGGAATCACGATGGAGATGGCCTTGTTCGGATAGGTCTGGGCCGCCGCATCGGTGGCGCCGAGCATGACAAGCGTGAGCGCCGCGATCGTCAGATGATTGTTCTGTCGCATCGTTAGCCTCCCTGGTTGTTCTTGCCGCGGCGTATTCGCCGTCAGTCAGGCTTGGTTAGACAGGCTTGGTCAGACAGGCTTGCCGCCCGCCTTGATCTCGATCAGCACCGAATGGAGTTTATGGTCGTTCAGATTGAACAGCTCATGAGGTCCGCCGCTGGCTTCGCGGTATTTGATGTCGCCGGGCACGTCGGTGAGATCGCGGCTGCGGCCGTCTTCCCATTTCATCACCGACCGGCCTTCGCTGATCGGCACGATCAGGTAAGGATGGTCATGCTCGTGCAAAGGTTGGTGCCCCTTGGGCGGCAGCTCGATCGACCAGACCCGGATGTGTTCGTTCTCGAACAGCACCTTGGTGCCGATGGGGCCAAGCGGCTTTCCCGATTTGGAGACTTGCTCCGTCATACGCGCTCCGTCATTCCGGGGCGCGCCGAAGGCGCGAACCCGGAATCCGCAACCACCGCTGCGGAGTATGGATTCCGACTCTCGCTTCGCTCAGCCGGAATGACAAAAGGATAGGCCAAGGAGGCCCGCAAAGGAAAGTGCGCGACCGGCGGCTAAAGAATAAACCGGCTCAAATCGGCATTCTTCGCCAGGTCGCCGACATACTTTCGCACGTATTCGGCGTCGATCTTGACGGTGTCGCCGGAACGGTCGGTGGCGTTGAACGAGATGTCGTCGAGCACGCGCTCCATCACGGTTTGCAGACGCCGCGCGCCGATATTCTCGATCGATGAATTGACCTCGACAGCCACGTCGGCGATGGCGTCGATCGCGTCCGCCGAGAAGTCGAGCGTCACGCCCTCGGTGGCCAGCAGCGCCACGTATTGCTTGATCAGCGAGGCCTCCGGGTCGGTGAGGATGCGCCGCAGGTCGTCGCGGGTCAGCGCCTTCAGCTCGACGCGGATCGGCAGGCGGCCTTGCAGCTCCGGCAGCAGGTCGGAGGGCTTTGACATGTGGAAGGCGCCGGACGCGATGAACAGGATGTGGTCGGTCTTCACCGCGCCGTGCTTGGTCGAGACGGTGGTGCCCTCGATCAGCGGCAGCAGGTCGCGCTGCACGCCCTCGCGCGATACGTCGCCGCCGACGCGGCCGTCGCGCGCGGTGATCTTGTCGATCTCGTCAAGGAACACGATGCCGTTGTTCTCGACCGACTTGATCGCCTCCAGCGTGATCTGCTCGTCGTCGAGCAGTTTGTCGGATTCCTCAGCGACCAGGATCTCATGCGATTCGCCGACCGTGACGCGGCGCGTCTTGGTGCGGCCGCCCATCTTGCCGAAAATATCGCCGATGTTGAGGGCGCCCATCTGCGCGCCGGGCATGCCGGGAATTTCGAACAGCGGCATGCCGCCGCCGGACGCCTGGACCTCGACCTCAATCTCCTTGTCGTTCAGCTCGCCGGCCCGCAACCGCTTCCGGAATGCCTCCTTGGTGGAGGCGCTGGCGCCGGCGCCGACCAGCGCATCGACCACCCGCGCCTCGGCGGCGAGCTCGGCGCGCGCCTTGACGTCCTTGCGCTTGCGCTCGCGCGTCATCGCAATGGCAATCTCGACCAGGTCGCGGATGATCTGCTCGACGTCGCGGCCGACGTAGCCCACCTCGGTGAACTTGGTCGCCTCGATCTTGAGGAACGGGGCTCCTGCCAAACGGGCAAGTCTTCGCGAGATCTCGGTCTTGCCGACGCCGGTCGGGCCGATCATCAGGATGTTTTTCGGCAGCACCTCCTCGCGCAGCTTGTCGTCGAGCTTCAGCCGCCGCCATCGGTTGCGCAGCGCGATTGCCACTGCGCGCTTGGCGTCGTGCTGGCCGACGATGAAACGGTCCAGCTCGGAGACGATTTCACGGGGAGAAAAGTCGGTCATGCGTCACGCACCATGAGCAGCGCGCGGCCGTCCGACGTGTCCACCAGGCCTTCCTGGCGGAAACCGGCTTTCTCGTAAGCCCGGATGGCGCGCGCATTGTCGGGATCGGGGTCGGTGATGATGCGCGTCGCGCCTTGCGCCAGCACGCGCTCGATGAAGGTGCGGAGGAAGGCAGAGCCGTGGCCCTGGCCGGTCATGTCGAGCTCGCCGATGAATTGATCGACGCCGCGCGTGCCCTCCGGGTGTTCGCCCAGTCCATTGTCCGGCCACAGCCTCGGGTCGTAGCACTGGATGTAGGCGAACGGCCGTCCGTCGGTGTAGACGATGAACTGCTCCATCGCCTCGACCTCGAGGTCTTTGCTGACCAGGTCGAACTCGCGATAGGTGTTGCCCCACCATTGCACCACATGGGGCTCGGCGAGCCAGCGGCGGACCAGCGGCAGGTCGGCGGCCGTCATCGGCCGAAACTCGTAGCGGTCATCGGTCATGCGGCAGCCTGCATGGGCGGCGGCAAGCGGTTTGCGATGCCGGGTGACAGCAGCCGCAGAAATACACGGCGGAGCGGCTGCCAACCGACGCCGAGTAGAACCACGAATGCTCCGAGCACCAGAAGCGTCGCAAAGAAGATCACCGTGTTGTCTGCGCCCTGTTGGCCGATGGTTCCGGTGATGGCATAGCCGATGACGATGCCGAGATAGACGAGCGTCGAGACGAGCAGCGCGCGCCGGTCGGTTATGATGGCGACAACCGACAGGATCGCCACGACCAGTACGATCGCGACCGCCGCTTCGTTGGTCAGGCCGAGCGAGATGCGGCTGATGCCGCCGGGCGCGACCGGCCACACCATGTCGATCAACGAATGAACGATCAGTGGCGCAGCCAGGAGATGCAGCCAGAACGCGCAGTCGGCACGCCGCGTCAGCCGCTCGCGGTCGGAGACGTCGAACGCCATCGCCGCCGCGAAGGCGGCAAGGCCGCAGAGCAGCAGCACGATCGGATGATAGTGGTGCGCGCGGTTGGGCCAGATGTGATACGTCGCGCCGAGCGCCATACAGACCAGTCCGGCGGCGATGAGCAGAAGCGCGAACGGCAGCCGAAAGCGCGCATAGAACAGTGCGGCGGCGGCAACGCCCGCGCCAGCGTAGGTGATCGCGATCAACCCGAGCAGATGCAGCAGGACCAGGGGGCCGCCGGCGTGCGGGCCTTCATAGCGCGGCGTCACATACCACTCTCGCAGAGCGGCGAAATCGGACGGCCGCTGCGCCACCTTCGCGAACAGGAAATCGATTGGACTCGCGAGGATGGCGAACACGGCGAACAGACACGCCAGCAGAATGCCCGGCAGCACAAGCCGCATGCGCGCCACGAGAAGCTCCGCCAGCGCCCAGATCGCCAGCGCGGCAATGAGGCTATGGAGCGGCACCAGGAACGTAAAAAACAAAAGGCCGCCGCCCAGCAGCGCAACGCCGATGGCGAAGAACAAGTCGTTGAAGCTGCGCATGAAATGAAAGCGCTCTTCGTGGCCGAGCGCCACGGCCTTCTCACGCGTGCTCCGCTCCGCCAGCGCCCGCATGGCGTGCGCTTGTTCAGCGGTCACGATGCCTTCGGCGACAGCGGCTTCGAGGTCCACCTCTTGAAGCATCAGAGCTTCTCGACGGTCACGTTGCGATTTGTGTAGACGCAAATGTCGGCGGCGATGTCGAGCGACTTGCGCACGATCGCCTCGGCGTCGAGCGGGCCGTCGAGCAGCGCGCGTGCGGATGCCAGCGCGTAGTTGCCGCCCGAGCCGATGCCGGCCACTCCGGCCTCCGGCTCCAGCACGTCGCCGGTGCCGGTCAGCACCAGCGACACGCTCGGATCGGCGACGATCATCATCGCTTCGAGCCGGCGCAGGTAGCGGTCGGTGCGCCAGTCCTTGGCGAGCTCGACGGCGGCGCGCATGAGCTGGCCGGGATACTGGTCGAGCTTGGCCTCGAGACGTTCGAACAGCGTGAAGGCGTCGGCGGTGGCGCCGGCGAAGCCGCCGATCACCTCGCCCTTGCCGATCCGGCGCACCTTGCGGGCGTTGGCCTTGACGATGGTCTGGCCGATCGACACCTGGCCGTCGCCGCCGATCGCCACGCTGCCGCCCTTGCGGACGGTCAGGATGGTGGTGCCGTGCCAGAGATCGGATTGAGACATGCGCAAAAACCCCCTGCCCGCAGGGATGTAAGGGCCGCCGGATGCGATTGCAAACCGGCCTAGATGCCTGCGGCCTTGCGCAATGTTGCGTTGATGCGTGCCTGCCAGCCCGGTCCGCGGGCACGGAAATGGTCGATCACATCGGGGTCGAGGCGCAGCGACACAAGCCGCTTGGTTGGCCGCTTCTGAGGGCCGCGATAGCGGCGGTAAGCCGCAACGATTTCCGGAACAACCTCCGAAGCTGGCCGCATCCTGTCGATTTGCTCGTTTGTCAGCGGTGGACTGCGGACGGCGGCAAAATCGGCTGCCGAGAAGCGCATCTTAGGTTTGGCTTTGGTTTTTTTCATATCGCCCGATCTCCCGTTGGTTCGCTTTGCGCAGCGAGATAACCCGCACGGCCTCTCCTCGCGGAGTGAAGACCAACACATGGATTCGCAGTCCGATCCGACCCAGGGCAACGAACCGCTGCTCGCCGTACTTATGGCGCGTATCGGGATCAATGCGTGCGGTGTCCCACTCGAACCGGTATGCGGCAGTGAAGTCGATTCCGTGGGTTGCTTGATTGATGCTCCGCTTGGCTTCGTTCCAGATGTACTGAACTGCGCCAGCCATCAGGAGAATGTAGCAGCGATCGGCTCATTTGTCGATTAGATTGTAGTTACAATCTGCCACGTCGCCGCGCCGGTGGCTTACCACCGAAACCCCTGATAAAAGGGCGCGAATCCGAACCGAGAAAGCCGTTTTCCGATGGCCCGCGGCCGCAAGCTCACCGTGAAGAAGCCTGTCCGGCCCGCGACCAAGGGCCGCCGCGGCTCGGTGAAGCGCACCACCAAGGAAACCGACATCGAGGTGGCGGTCGATCTCGACGGCCGCGGCAAGTCGGAGATTTCGACCGGCATCGGCTTCTTCGACCACATGCTCGACCTGCTGGCGCGGCACTCGCGCATCGACATCATGGTGCGGGCCAAGGGCGACCTGCACATCGATCATCACCACACCACCGAGGACGTCGGCATCGCGCTCGGCCAGGCGGTGAAGCAGGCGCTCGGCGACATGAAGGGCATCACGCGCTACGCCGATGTCCACGTTCCGATGGACGAGTCGCTCACGCGCGTCGCGATCGACGTGTCGGGCCGGCCGTTCCTGGTTTTCAAGGCGCAGTTCGGCCGCGATAAGGTCGGCGCGTTCGATACCGAACTGGTGCAGGAGTGGTTCCAGGCGTTCGCCATGAATGCCGGTGTGACGTTGCACGTCGAGACGCTGTACGGGTCGAACGATCACCACATTGCGGAGTCTTGCTTCAAGGGTCTGGCGCGGGCGCTGCGCACCGCGTTTGCGATCGATCCGCGCGCTGCGGGCGAAGTTCCCTCGACCAAGGGCACGCTCGGCGGCTGACAACGCCAATTCCTTCCCTATCTGTGGGAAGCACGCGCGCGCCTTGCGCCGCGTCTGGAGGACGAGATGCCCGCCTATACGGTGCACGAGCCGCCGCCGCGCGACGGCGACGATCCGGCGGCCGCAACGGATCGCTTCGTGTTCGTGCGCGACAAATTCTCGATGTGGGTCTTCCTGTTCGCGCCGCTCTGGATGGTTCGCCGCAGGCTCTGGCTGGTGCTGCTGCTCTACATCGTGGCGATGTTGGCGCTGCAAGCCGCACTGTGGGCGCTCGGCGTGCCGGGCGGCGCGAGGTTCGCGGTGGTCCTGCTGGTCAATCTGCTGATCGGCTTCGAGGCGGCGACGCTGCGGCGCTGGACGCTGACGCGCCGCCGCTGGATTTCGCACGGCGTCGTGGTCGCGGACGACGAGGAGTCGGCCGAGCGGCGCTTCTTCGATGCATGGATGGCGCGCGACGCCCGTCCGTTGGCTCCTGCTTATGCACCCCCCGCCGGCGCGCCCGCGCCGTACCGCACGGCCGCCGATCCGCCGGACGTGATCGGCCTGTTCCCCGAGCCGCAACGGCGTCCCTGAAGATCGATCAAGAATCTCAATGAGCGTCGCGATCGTCGATTACGGCTCCGGCAACCTGCACTCGGCGGCGAAGGCGTTCGAACGCGCCGCGCGCGAGAGCGGGTACAGCGGCCCGATCGTGGTGACGCGCGATCCCGAGGCGGTGCGCCGTGCCGAGCGCGTGGTGCTGCCCGGGGTCGGTGCGTTCGCCGATTGCCGGCGCGGTCTCGACGCGGTGCCGGGCATGGTCGCGGCGCTGGAGGAAACTGTGCGCGGCAAGGGCCGCCCGTTCCTCGGCATCTGCGTCGGCATGCAGTTGCTGGCCGAGCACGGCCGCGAATACGAGGTGACGTCGGGCCTCGGCTGGATCGCGGGCGAGGTCGATAAGATCGCGCCGCGTGACGCCGCGCTGAAGATTCCGCACATGGGCTGGAACACCCTGAACGCGCGCCAGCCGCACGCCCTGCTGGACGGCATCCCGCTGGGGCCGCAGGGCCTGCACGCCTATTTCGTCCATTCCTATGCACTCAACCCGGCCGATCCCGCCGATCTGCTGGCCGAAGCCGATTACGGTGGTGCGGTGACCGCGATGGTCGCCCGCGACAGCGTGGCCGGAACCCAGTTTCACCCCGAAAAGAGCCAGAAACTTGGGCTTGCGTTGATTGCCAATTTCCTGAGATGGAAACCGTAGTCACCGGCGTCATTCCGGGACGGCCCATAGCGCGTCGAAGACGCGCGTAAACGCGCTTATGGGCGCCCCGGAATGACGGTGGTTCATTGGACGAGCGGTTTGTTGATCGGCCACTGGCCGAGCGAGTGAGACCCAGGTGATCCTGTTTCCTGCCATCGACCTCAAGGACGGCCTTGCCGTTCGCCTGCAGCAGGGCGATATGGCGCGCGCCACCATCTTCAACCGCGATCCCGCGGCGCAGGCCCATGTTTTCGAATCGCAGGGCTTCAAGCACCTGCATGTGGTCGATCTCGACGGCGCGTTCGCCGGCAAGCCGATGAACGTCACAGCAGTCGAGCGCATCCTCGAAACCGTCGGGCTCTGCGTGCAGCTCGGCGGCGGCATCCGCGACATGAAGACCGTCGAGGGCTGGCTCGCCAAGGGCGTGAACCGCGTCATCATCGGCACCGCGGCGGTGCGCGATCCGGCGCTGGTGAAAGAGGCGGCGAAGAAATTTCCGAATCGCGTCGCGGTCGGGCTCGATGCCAAGGACGGCAAGGTCGCGGTCGAAGGCTGGGCCGAGACTTCGGAGCTCACCGCGCTCGACATCGCCAAGCGATTCGAGGACGCCGGCGTCGCGGCCATCGTCTACACCGACGTGGCGCGCGACGGCATGCTCCAGGGCATCAATTGGGACGCCACCATCGCGCTCGCCGACGCGATCTCGATTCCGGTGATCGCGTCGGGCGGCCTGGCCTCGATCGACGACATCAAGACGATGACGCAGCCGCGCGCCAGCAAGCTGCAAGGCGCCATCGCCGGCCGCGCGCTCTATGACGGCAGGCTCGATGCGGCGGAAGCGCTGAAAATGATCCGCGCCGCGCGGGGCTCGTGATTGATGCCGCTCGGAGATGTCTCGTGACGTTCAAAGTCCGCGTCATTCCCTGTCTTGACGTGAAGGACGGCCGCGTCGTCAAAGGCGTGAACTTCGTCAACCTGCGCGACGCCGGCGATCCGGTGGAGGCGGCGATCGCCTATGACGCCGCCGGCGCGGACGAACTGACCTTTCTCGACATCACCGCGAGCCACGAGAACCGCGATACCATCTTCGATGTGGTGCGGCGCACCGCCGAAGCCTGCTTCATGCCGCTCACGGTCGGCGGTGGCGTGCGCACCGTCGATGACATCCGCAAGCTGTTGAATTCCGGCGCCGACAAGGTATCGATCAACACCGCCGCGGTGACGCGGCGCGAATTCGTCAAGGAGGCGGCGGAGAAGTTCGGCAACCAGTGCATCGTGGTGGCAATCGACGCCAAGAAAACGTCGAAGCCGGGTGAGCCGGACCGCTGGGAGATTTTCACCCACGGCGGCCGGAAGCCGACCGGGCTCGATGCCATCGAATACGCCAAGGAGGTGGTCGCGCTGGGCGCGGGCGAGATCCTGCTCACCTCGATGGACCGCGACGGCACCAAGTCCGGTTACGACATCGCGCTCACCCGAGCGGTGGCGGACAGCATCCGGGTGCCGGTGGTGGCGTCCGGCGGCGTCGGCAATCTCGACCACTTGGTCGGCGGCATCCGCGACGGCCATGCCAGCGCGGTGCTGGCCGCCTCGATCTTCCATTTCGGCGAGCACTCGGTGCGCGAAGCCAAGAATTATATGGCGAAGGCCGGGTTGCCGATGCGGCTCGATCCTTAAGAGCCGGCACAAACGGGCGCTGGCTCCTAGCGGGCGGCCCAGACGAGCGCCGCTTCCAGCCGGTCGTTGCCCCAGAACAACTCGCCGTCCGCGGCGATGAAGCTCGGGGCGCCGAAGATACCGAGCTGCGACGCCTGCTCGGTCTGCACGCGCAGGCGCGCCTTGCTCGCGTCCGACGCCGCGGCGGCCAGCGCCGTTGCGGCGTCGACATTGAGGCCGGTCAGCAGGGCGCTCAAAGTCGAGGGGTCGTCGATACGCCGGCCTTCGCCGAACTGCGCGCGGAACACCGCGATGCAGAAGTCCGCGACCCAAGGTGCGCCGGCCGCTGCGCCCGCCAGCGCAAGGCGGGCGGCCAGAAGACTGTTCTGCGGGAACGGCTCCGGCCGCCGGAACGGCATGCCGAGCGCCTCGGTCTGCCGCTCCATGTCGCGCCACATGTAGCGGCCCTTGGCCTCGTAGATGCTGAATGGCGAGGTGTCCCACCCCTGCGCCTTGAAGATCGGCCCGAGCAGGAACGGCTTCCATCGGACCTCGGCGCCGGCCTGCCGCGCGGCGCCGGAAATCCGCATGGCCGCCAGGTAGGAATAGGTCGAGGCGAAATCGAACCAGAAATCGAGGACAGGCCGAGGCATGGCCCGATGTTAGCGCAGACATGCGCCGCCGTGCAGCACGCCGCCACAGGTCTCGGTTTCCGCGACCCGGCGGAGGTGCTATGTGGAACCCTATGAGCAAATTCACCCTGGCCGACCTGGAGCAGCGCGTCAAAGAGCGCGCCAAAGCCAGCGCCGACGTGTCCTACACGCGCAAGCTGTTGGACAAGGGCATCGCGCACTGCGCCAAGAAGTTCGGCGAAGAGGCGGTTGAGGTGGTGGTCGCGGCCGTCAGCGAAGACAAGGATCGCCTGATCGGGGAGAGCGCCGACACGCTCTATCACCTCATGGTGCTGCTGGAGGCGCGCGGCATCACGCTTGCCGAGGTCGAGGCGCTGCTGGAGACGCGGACCAAGAAATCCGGTCTGGAGGAGAAGGCTTCGCGCAACGAGGCCGACCGGTGATGGAGCAGCGGATCGACGACGGCCTGTCGCCCTACCGCATTTATTCACGCGCGGAGTGGGCGACGCTGCGCGACGACACGCCCATGACGCTGGCCCAAGATGAGGTCACGCGGCTGCGCTCGCTGCACGATCAACTCGACATGGCGGAGGTCGAGGACATTTATCTTCCGTTGTCGCGGCTGCTTTCGCTCTATGTAGCCGCGGCGCAGCGGCTGCATCGCGCGCAGCAGCGCTTCCTCGGCGACGAGGACGAGAAGACCCCCTACATCATCGGCGTCGCAGGCTCGGTCGCGGTCGGCAAGTCCACCACCGCGCGCGTGTTGCAGGCGTTGCTGGCGCGCTGGCCCAATGTGCCGAAGGTCGAGCTCGTTACCACCGACGGCTTTCTGCTGCCGAACTCGGTCCTGCAGACCGAAGGCCTGATGGAAAAGAAGGGCTTTCCGGAAAGCTACGACCTTCCGGCGCTGCTGCGCTTCCTGTCCGACGTGAAGGCTGGACGCCGCCCGGTGCGCGCGCCGATCTACTCGCACCTGATCTACGACGTGGTGCCGAACCAATGGCTCGAGGTCGATCGCCCCGATATCCTGATCGTCGAAGGTCTGAACGTGCTGCAGACCGGGCGGCTGCCGAAGGACGGCAAGGCGATCCCGTTCGTGTCGGACTTCTTTGACTTCTCGGTCTATCTCGATGCCGACGAAACCGTGTTGCGCGGCTGGTACATCGACCGGTTTCTGACACTGCGCGGCACCGCGTTCCGCGATCCGAAGTCGTACTTCCACCGCTACTCGAAGCTCACCGATACGGAAGCGGCCAAGACCGCCGACTCGATCTGGACCAGCATCAACCTGATCAACCTGAACGAGAATATTCTGCCGACCCGGCAGCGCGCCGACCTCATCCTGAAAAAGGGCGGCAGCCATCGCGTCGAGGACGTGGCGCTGCGGAAGCTGTGACGCTAGAGTCTGATTCAGCAACGCTGAATCAGACTCGTCGCTCATCTTCTTGTTTGAGCATGATCTTGTCCGAAAACCGGTTTCCACTTTTCGGGATCATGCTCTAAGCCGCGTCGGGCACATCCTTCGAGCCGAAGTGCGCGTAGTAGCGCTGCTTGATGCTCGCCATCGGCAGCATGATCAGCACATCGGTGGTGCCGAATGCATGATCGATCACCGCGCCGTCGCCGACCGTGGCGCCGAGCCGCAGGTATCCCTTGATCAGCGGCGGCAGGGCGCGCAGCGCGGCCTTCGTATCGATTGAATCCGCGGACATCATGTTCATGTCGATCCGCCGATCCGCCACCGGACGCGCCCGCCACGGCGACGGCGACAGCGCATGGTGATGCAGGAACGACAGCGGCAGCGCCAGATTGCCGGGATCGGTGCCGTCGAGGCTGGCGCAGCCGAACATCACGTCGCAGCGGTCGCGCTCGGTGAACGCGGCGATGCCGTGCCAAAGCAGCTCCATCGTGCGGCGGTTGCGGTACGGCGCCAGGACGCAGGAGCGTCCGATCTCCAGAAAACGCAGCATCCGGTGCCGCGCCAGCAGTTCGCCGATTTCAAATTCCGCGGCGCTGTAGAAGCCACGGTGACGCTGCGCCACATCGTGCCGCAGCAGCCGCGTGGTGCCGACCACGGCTCCGTCTGAGGCATGGTCGATCACCAGCAGATGATCGCAGAGCCGGTCGAAGCCGTCGCTGTCGCGTTGCCCGAATTGGATCGCGGCGCGTCGCTCCTCGAAGAACACCTGGTAGCGCAGCCGCTGGGCACAGCCGACCTCGGCTGCGGTCTGCGCGAGCCGCACCTCAAGCGGGCCGAGCCTGGCGAATGTCCGCGCCCCGGCAGCGGTATGTGAAAGCATGAAGCCTCGTCGCGCCGGCGAATCGACCTGTCCTGGCGTTCTCAGTCAGCACGCCAGATAGTACGCTTTTGTGACAGGCGCGGCGCTACGCCGCCAGCGCGTCGCGGCCGGGCAGCTCCGCGAGCAGCGCGGCCAGGCGGTCGCGGTCGAGCGGCTTCACCAGGAATTCGTCCATCCCGGCGGCGAGGCAGGTTTCGCGGTCGTCGGCGAAGGCGTTGGCGGTGAGTGCCACGATCGGCGTGCGGGCCAATTCCATCTCGGCCTCGGCGGCACGGATCTGCCGGGTCGCTTCGAGGCCGTCGGTGCCCGGCATCTGCACATCCATCAGCACGACATCGTACGGCGCGCCTTCGATGTGCGCGGCACGCCATGCGGCGAAGGCCGCGGCGCCGTTGGTGGCGACCGTCGGGCGATGACCGAGCTTGCCGAGCAACGAGCGGGCCAGCAGCGCGTTGATCTCGTTGTCCTCGGCCACCAGCACCGCGAGGCTCTTGCCGGACGCAGGTGTGCCGACCGGCGGCAGCGCAGGCGCGATGTCGTCAAAATGTGCGTCGCCATCGAGCCGCGCCGCGAGAGATGCGGCACGCACCGGCTTGACCAGATAGCTGGTGGAGCCGGCAGCCTTGAGAGTGGGCAGGTGATGCCGTCCGCTCGGCGTGAGCAGAACGATCCGCCGCGCGATCGTCTCGCCGAGGCCGCGCAGCACGGCGGCCGCGGCATCGGCCGCGTGATCGATCAGCACAATGTCGAACTTTCGGCCCACGCCGCTTTCCGTCATCGTGTGGGCGTCGGCGCGATGCACGCCGGCGCCCCAGCGGGTCAGCCGCCGCGCCAGCAGCGATGCTTCGACCGAGGGCGGCGCGACGATCAGCACGGATGTGCCGGCGATTGCGGGCGGCTTGAATGCGGGCGCCGAACCTTCCAGCGGCGGCAACGGCAGCGCAACGCGGAACGCCGAGCCTCCGCCGGCCACGCTGGTCACGCCAATGGTGCCGCCCATGCGCTCGACGATGCGCCGCGAGATCGCAAGGCCGAGACCGGTGCCGCCGAATTGCCGCGCGGTGCCGCCATCGGCCTGCTCGAACTCCAGGAAGATGCGGGCCTGCTGCTCGGGTGCGATGCCGATGCCGGTGTCGCGAATCTCGAACACGATCTCGCCGGGCGTGGCGCCGGCTTCGACCACGACACTGACGCCGCCGGTCTCGGTGAACTTGACGGCGTTGCCCGCGAGGTTAAGCAGCACCTGACGCAGCCGCGTCGGGTCGCCCATGACGCGCTCCGGCAGCGCCTCGTCGATGTCGGAGGCGATGTCCAGTCCTTTGGCCTGGGCGCGCGGGCCGAGCAGCTCGACAACCTCCTCGACCAGCGCGAGCGGCGCGAACGCGCGCGCTTCGAGGTCGAGCCGGTCGGCTTCGATCTTGGCGAAGTCGAGAATGTCCTCGATCAGCGACAGCAGCGCGTCGCCGGATGTCTTGGCGGCCTTGAGGTAGGCGGTCTGCTCAGGCGTGAGCGGCGTATCGAGCAGCAGGTCGGTCATGCCGAGGATGCCGTTGAGCGGCGTGCGAATCTCATGCGACGCCATGGCGAGGAAGCGCGATTTGGCGCGGCTCGCGGCTTCGGCGATGTCGCGCGCTTCGGCAAGCGCGCGCCCGGTCTCGGTGCGTTCGGTGACGTCGCGGCCGACGCTCTGCACCTCGGCTGCGCCGCTCGCGTCCATGAACACCACGGCCTCGCGCCAGGCGAGCCAGCGCGCGCCGTCGGCGGCCACGATCTTCTGGTCGTGCATGCGTGTGCCGTCCGGCAGCACGCGGATGTCGCCCTGCTCGATCACGGCAAGCGTCGCAGTGCTGCCGAGCAATGCTTCGCGCGTCGTGCCTGCGAGCATGCAGAACGCATCGTTGGCGTAAGCGATACGGCCCTCGCCATCGCGCCGCACGATCAGGTCGCCCTGGGATTCGAGCAGGCTCACGGCGCGCGCCTCGGCCTCCTTCAGCTCCCAGGTGAAATCGGCGAGCTCCTCGCAGCGCACCCTGGCCTTGCGCAATTCCATGCGCAGCCGGCTGTTGCGCGACAGCACCATCAGCATGATGCCGCACATCATGGCGAACAGGCCGGCGACGCCGATCGCGAACGACGATGGATCGTAGATCGCCTCGTTGACCGAGTAGAGGTGCGTGAAAAGCACCGACGCCGTCACCAGCGCGCCAAGGACGAGAAACGACCAGCGCAGCACGGCGAGCAACAGCCTGCGCCAGAACTGATAGCGCGGCCGCGGTTGCCCAGTGTTGGGACGAACCATCATGGATGTCTGGCCCCTGCCCCGCGGGCGCGATGCGGCGGCTCGTCGAGCCGCGCCCGGCCTCGCTTTTTCAA
The DNA here is from genome assembly GCA_021730985.1 of Hyphomicrobiales bacterium. GTDB lineage: Bacteria > Pseudomonadota > Alphaproteobacteria > Rhizobiales > Xanthobacteraceae > Z2-YC6860. Next base: position 56,202 of record JAKFYI010000001.1, read on the forward strand.
CGTTCGGGAGCGATCTTGGGCGGCGAATCTTGCAATTCGCTTCACCTCAAAGGGTGAACAACCGTCAAGGTTGACGGCGCGTTAGCGGTGTTCGGCGAGCTTGAGCGACTGCTGCGCCTTCCAAAGCGTGGCGAGCAAAGCCGCCACGTCCTGATGCGAATAGCGCACCGAATGCACATAGATCCGGAAGTCTGGGATGGTATCGCCGGGGCCGAAGCTCACCGTGACATCCGGCGCGCGCGCCTCGCTGTCGATCTTGATGGTCTTGACCGGCGCCACGGCGCGGCAGGCGTTGCCCGGCGCCGCGCTGAAGTCGTCGGCCAGCACGAAATCGGCGATCTCCGGCCGGTCCACCAGCGCCATGCGCAGGTCGGGCCGCGGCGCGGCATTGTCGAACTTCACGCGGTAGTCGGCCGACGCAGCCTTCGGCGTGAGCTTGTAGGTGGTGGCGCCGCTGGCGAAGCACAGCTCCTCGGGCGGCGCGAAGGTCGAATGCGCGGCCGCCGGAACGGCGATCACTGCGAGCAGAATCAGCGACTTGCGGAGACGATCCATACGCGAACGCTAGGGCGGGTATGGTTAGCGCCGTCTTAACGGCGCGGTTCGGCGCTACGCCGCGCGCCTGATCTCGTCGGTCAGCGCGCGGTAGGACAGCGCCTCGGCCAGATGCACGCGGCCGATCTTCTCCGCGCCGTCGAGGTCGGCGAGCGTCCGCGCGACGCGCAGCACGCGGTGATAGCCGCGCGCCGACAGGTGCATGGCGTCGGCGGCTTCGCGCAGCAGCGTCAGTCCGGCGCTGTCCGGACGCGCCACCTCTTCGAGCACGGCGGCGGGCGCCGTGGCGTTGGTGTGCGGCGGCGGCAAGTCCAGCGCGGCGTAGCGCCGCGTCTGGATCGCGCGCGCCTGCGCGACGCGGGCGGCGACCTCTCTGCTGCCCTCCGCGGGCGGCGGCAGGATCAGGTCGGCGGCGGTGACGGCGGGCACCTCGATATTGAGATCGATGCGGTCGAGCAGCGGCCCCGACAGCCGCGTCTGGTACTCGGCGGCGCAGCGCACGTTCGGCCCGCGCCGGCAGGTGAAGCCGGGATCGCTGGCGCGGCCGCAGCGGCACGGGTTCATCGCCGCCACCAGCATGAAACGCGCTGGATAAGTGACGCGATGGTTCGCGCGCGCGATCGCCACCTCGCCGGTCTCCAACGGCTGGCGCAACGCATCGAGCGCCTGCGGCTGGAACTCCGGCAGTTCGTCGAGAAAGAGAACGCCGTGATGGGCGAGCGACACTTCGCCGGGCTTGGCCCGCAATCCGCCGCCGACCAGCGCCGGCATCGACGCGGAATGATGCGGCGCGCGAAACGGCCTGCGGTTGGTCAGCGCGCCGTCGGCGATCTCGCCCGCCACCGAAGCGATCATCGATACTTCGAGCAGCTCGGCGGGCGCCAGCGTCGGCAGGATCGTCGGCAGCCGCGCGGCCAGCATCGACTTGCCGGAGCCGGGCGGGCCGATCATCAGAAGATTGTGCCCGCCTGCGGCGGCGACTTCGAGCGCGCGCTTGGCGCTCTCCTGGCCCTTGATGTCGGACAGGTCGAGCTTCGGACTCGCGACCTCGCGGATCGCGGGCTTCGGCCGCATCAATACTTGCGAGCCCTTGAAGTGATTGGCGAGCTGGATGAGCGACGATGCCGCGACGATCTCCATCTCAGGGCTCGCCCAGGCCGCCTCCGAGCCGCAGGCGGACGGACAGATCAATCCTTCGCCGCGGCTGTTGGCGCCGATCGCGGCGGGCAGCACTCCGGCCACCGGCGCGATCGAGCCGTCGAGCCCGAGTTCGCCCAGCACGGCGAAGCCCGCCAGTGCATCGGAGGGCACGGCCCCGATCGCTGCCATCAGGCCGAGCGCGATCGGCAGGTCATAATGGCTGCCCTCCTTGGGCACGTCGGCGGGAGCGAGATTGATGGTGATGCGGCGGGCGGGCAGCGCCAGCCCCGATGCGACCAGCGCGGCGCGGACGCGCTCCTTGGCCTCGGACACGGCTTTGTCAGGCAGCCCGACGATGTTCCTTGTATATCGTCAATGCCAACAATAGGGTTGGCGATTGGGGAGGGATGACAATGCAAACCGTGGCTTTGGCAACGCGTATCGGGCTCACGACGCTCGCTAGGGGGCTGCGCTGCGCTGCGCACTTAGGGATATGGCTGGTCGAAGCCGCTGAACGGGGAGAGGCCACGCTCGACACGCTGGCAGCCCGGACGGGACTCACGGTGGAGGCGGTGTACGCCCCGCTCAGGCGGAACGCGAGGTAGGGCACAGCGCACATGACAGCCCCAGCACCCCCACCGCGCGCGTACAGCTACGTGCGCTTCAGCACGGTAGAGCAGCGCAAGGGAACGAGCCTTGAGCGGCAGACCGCTGCGGCGCGCAAGTATGCGGAGGAACACGGACTAGAGCTGGACACCGAACTAGACCTGCAGGACTTGGGCGTTTCAGGATTTCGGCTCAAGAACGCAGAGACTGGGGCGCTGGGGCTGTTCCTGCGCGCTGTTGAGGACGGGCGCGTGCCGAAAGGCAGCTACCTGCTCGTGGAGAATATCGACCGATTGACGCGCTCGAACATGTTCGACGCACAGACCCTGTTCATGAACATCCTTCGGGCGGGAATTACGGTTGTCACCCTGACTAACAACCAAACCTACTCTAGGGAGAGCATCAACACGGACCCCACGCAGACGCTATTTCTCGTGGTCGAACTAATGCGGGCAAACCAGGAGAGCGCGCGCAAGGGGCAATTGGTCAGTGACGCTAAGGAGAGGAAGCGACAACGCCTTATGAGCGGTGAGACGCTCGCCAAGCCATACACGAAGCAGACGCCCGCGTGGATTGCGTGGAACGCGGAGGACAAGAGCTACCAGTTAATCCCGGAGCGCGCGGACGTTGTGCGCTTCGTGTTTCAGCAATCAGACGCGGGCTGGGGGCTGGACCGCGTTGCGCGTGCGCTAAACATGCGCGGTGAACCTACATGGGGCGCGGTGGGCAGCAAACGAAAGGGTGACCACTGGCGCGGATCGTATCTGCGAAAGATCGTCGCCAGCAAAGCGCCAATCGGCATGTTCACGCCCCATAAGACGACACACGAGAGAGACACAGGGAGGCGCAAGGATATCCCGCTAGACGCTGTTGCCCTGTGGCCTGCGGTGGTGGACGAGGAGTTGTATTGGCGAGTGTCGCGTCGGACACAGGCGCGAGCGCCACGCGGAAAGAACGCAGACAGAGCGCCAACTAATGCTTTCGCGGGTGTACTCAGGTGCGCCAGATGTGGGGGCACAGTAATCCGCGTAAGCAAGGGCGTGGCGCACGGACGGGGGCGGGAGAATGTCTATCTCGTGTGCGCGCGCGCTCACAACAGGGCGCACGGCTGCGAATATTTGGCGGTGAGATATCGAGACGTGGAGGACGCGTTCAAATCCAACGTGGAGCATGTCATCCGCACCGCGCCGCGAGGCAAGAACACAGCCGCCATCGACCGCCGCATCAACAATCTTTTGGTGGGCGTAGAGTTGCTGGAGAGCGAGACTAGAGACGCTGCAGAATTTGCGGCACAAGAGAAAACCCCAGCAGCGCGAGAGCTATTCAGGGCGAAGGAAGCTGAACTGGAACGGACACGCGCGACCCTGCGGGACCTGAGGGGACAGAGGAACACACTGACTACCGCAAGCGTGCGAAGCAGACTGAAGGAAGTCTACGAAGCCTTCAGCGCTGAGCCGCTCAGCCCGGCGACTGCAAACGCGGCGGTCAAGCAGGCCATTAAGACCATCACGCTGGACGCGAGAGAGGCGACCTTAGCGCTTCTATGGCACCACTCTGAGGAAAGCCAAGTGATAAGCTTCGTCTCGCCGCACAAGGACTGGACCCCCACACTGCCGGAAGCAACAGGTTAAGCCGTGGCGAAGAACAAGCACATCAGGCGGCGCAGGCGGCGCAGGGCGCACCATTCGGACGTAACTTACAAGGCATTGGAGACGATTGAGCAGACGGCCAGACGCACGATGTCGCGTCCGCGCACATTGCCCCTCGCGAAGATCATGGTGGCGGACCAAGTGTTCCAGTGGCGATTGACGGATGAGAACCTTATCGAACGAGAGCGGCATACCCGCGTATTGCGTAAGGCGGTGGAGCGCGGGGGCCGGAGCCACAAAGCGTTAGCGCCTTTGGTGGTCACAGCTGTAGGCGACAAGTTTTATCTCATAGACGGCCACCACAGGCTTGAAGCATACGAAAAAGAACGGTGGCCCCATGAGGTCCCTGTGATTTATTTCGAGGGGCGCCTGCGGGACGCGTGTGTCGAGGGGCTGCGGCGTAACGTCAAAGACAAGCTGCCAATGACGCTATCAGACAAGCGCGAAGCCGCTTGGAGGCTGGTCAAAATGGGCGGTTATACGCAAACACAGATACACAGCATGACTGGACACAGCGTGCGAAGCATTTCGACAATGTACGGCGTGTGGAAGGCGAAGCGGGGCGAGGTTCGACAGCTCACATGGAAGACAGTGCTCGCAAACAACTACGATGATGGGAAGATGAGCGGCGGCGACTGGTTTGAAGAGAAGGCGCAAAAGCTTGCGAAGCAAATCCACAAGAACGTCGGGCCAGGGTTTGTGCGCGACACAGACGTAACGGCGCGCGCGCTGGAAATCATTAGCGCTAATCTGCCCGAAGGCCTGATACGGGAATGGTTACAGCAAGCGCGGGACATCGTTGAGGAAGAGACACGGGAGGCCAAGGAGATGCCCAAGGGAAAGACCTTTGAGTTTTGACACGCGGCGGCCTCCAACATGCAAGCACTGCACATGCAATTTGCATGTTGGCCTCCGGCTCAGCAGCCCGCCGCCGCAGCGCCCGAAGCGCCGCCGATGCCACACAAGGCGCGCCCTGCTTGTTGCAGACCGGACCCGAAGCGGTCGGCGTCGTCGTCATCCCGAGCGCGTTGTGCGGCGGCCATCTGACGGTACGTCACAAGGTTCTGGCGACACTGAGAATACGCTTGCGGGTCTGAAGAGCGCCGCTCGGCAACGGTCTTCCTACAAGACGCGTCGTCTTGAGCTTCCATACGGGCGGCCAACTCGCCGTCACTTAAACGGCTGGAGCAGGCACTGAGGCTCACCACCAAAATCCCACACGCGAGAACAAGTAGACGCATTCGGAGCCCGCCTTCAAACGAGACTATCGGGCACTTTGGGTCTAGGAGAAAGTCGTCCGAATTGACGCAGTGCTGTGAGGCGAGCAGCAGCAGCGCGGCTTTACTCGGTGTTTTGAAAGGGCACGCGCGACAGCGCTGGGGAAAAAAAGCGGAAAAGGGGACCCGATTGTCTGCGCGGCAGGCCGCCAACCCCGAGCAAAAGTCGATGTTCGGGGTGGGAGGGGTGCCTGCTCTAAAGGCGAGCGGGGTAGTGTCTCAATGGTAAAAGTTTATTTGCAGGCGACCATTAGGGATCGATAAACCGCCGTCCCTGAAACCGAAGTTGCCTCTCCACTAAAGCCGCGATTGGTTCCCCTGACGGCCGCCGTAGATGCGCTTATCTGACCTTGTTCGCGCTGGTCTTGTCCCGCCAGGAAATAACCTTGAGGACAAACTTCGTTCGCTTTGTCGTAGCAAGCGCCCATGGTTTGGATGGCGCCATTACATTCGATCCTCGTGTATTGACGTCCATCTGGCCCATGCACCTTTTGTGCGGGCGTTAGACACCCAGGAAGCCAAATCGCGACGCCGACAATCCCGGCCCAGTGCCTCATGACAAGTACTCCCAGTATAGTTGGCGGCTAGATTATTGGCCTTTCACTCAAGATGCACGGCTGTCTCTTGTGGGGGCCTGCACTTCGCCGCCTTGCCGATCACGTCAGCGGGATGCTTCTCGCCTTTGGGGCCACGGGGCATTTAATCGTCCGACCAACTTTTGGGGGTCCGCATGACCATCCAATCCGGCCCGCCATTGCGGGGAGGGCTGAATTTGCTAACGGCCACAGTGATCTCTTGATCCGGGTAAATTGCCGTCTGCTCCGCCATAGCTTGCAGCCTGATCTCGGCGATTTCGGCTTGTGAACGCAGTCGGTACATGGCTCCCTCCTAATGGTTGAGTTTGATAGGTGGTCAAAACCTGCCGGGATTTCAACTGAGACACTACCTCCAAGGGACCCAGGTGGACGTGTGCGGGCCCTACGCAGGAAGGACTACCCATGCCCCATGCAAAAGCGCGTGGACGCGCTTCGAGCCATGCAATTGTTGTCATTCACAATCCGCGAGCTTGAAGGCCGGCAGGCCGGGCGCGACCTGGACCTGAACGTCGACCGCGCGGGCTTCGATGCCCTCGAATGCCACCGTGCTGACCCGTTGGACCATGGCCGCTCCTCAACCGGCAACAGCCTAATGGAACTCTGTTCTCATGTGCAAGAACATTTGCAGAACAAAACGACTCAACTACAATGGTGGCCTGGGTTTGGGGAGACCCTCTTTTGAAGGAGACCACCCATGATCGACCTGAAATCCATCGAATCCGAGCTCAACCACGCCCGGCTGGCGCGCATCGAAGCCGAGGCGGCCTCAACCGACGTCGAGGATCTGATCTTCCGGGTGCAGCACTTCGAGCCGGGCCGCGGCCGGCTGTTCTTCTTCGTCGATGGCGGGGAATCCGAGCCGCAGCGAGCCGCCAACTAGCGGTCAGCCGCGCCGCTTCGCCTCGATCGCGTCCCAGGTCATCGCCGCGACGTCCGGTCCGCCGAGATTCTTGATGGCGCGGATGCCGGTCGGCGAGGTGACGTTGATCTCGGTGAGCATGCCGTCGATCACGTCGATGCCGACCAGGATCAGACCGCGCTCCTTCAGCGCCGGCCCGATGGTTGCGCAGATTTCGCGCTCGCGCGGGGTGAGTTCCGTGTCCTTCGGCGAGCCGCCGCGCACCATGTTGGAGCGCAGGTCGTCGGCCGCGGGCACCCGGTTGACGGCGCCTGCGAACACGCCGTCCACCAGCATGATGCGCTTGTCGCCCTTCGCCACCGCCGGCAGGAATTTCTGCACCACCCACGGCTCGCGGAACGTGGCCGCGAACATGTCGTAGAGCGAGCCGAAGTTGAGATCGTCCCTGGTGAGGCGGAACACCGCACCGCCGCCGTGGCCGTACAGCGGCTTCATCACGATGTCGTTGTGCTCGGCGCGGAACGCCTTGATCTCCGTGAGGTCGCGCGTGATCAGCGTCGGCGGCATCAGCGCGGCGAACTGCATCACGAACATCTTCTCCGGCGCGTTGCGCACCTCGCGCGGATTGTTCACCACCAGAGTCTTGGGGTGGATCTGCTCGAGCAGATGCGTCGCCGTGATGTAGGCAAGGTCGAACGGCGGGTCCTGCCGCATCAGGATGACGTCGAAGCTGGCGAGATCGGTGCGCTTGGCTTCGCCCAGCGTGAAGTGGCTGCCGGCGTCGTCGCGGACCTGCAGCGGCTGCACGGCGCCGAACACATGGCCCTCCGTCATGGCGAGCCGGTCCGGCGTGTAATAGCCGATGCGGTGGCCGCGTTTCTGGGCCTCCAGCAGCATCGCAAAGGTCGAATCGCCGCGGATGTTGATCCGCTCGATCGGGTCCATCTGAACGGCGACGTTCAAGACCATGAGAATTCCCTGAATCCCAAAGGCAACCGCAAACGAGTGGTTAACATGTTGCCGCCAATCTGACCGTCTATTCGGGTGGGAATTGCAATGTCCATTTTGCGAAGATTATCAATTGCCACCAAGCTTTACGCGATATTTGCGCTGCTCGCCATCGCCACGGTCGCCTTGGCCGCGGTGGCGGTCGTCAACGCGCGCCATCACAACGCCCTGACCCAGGAATTCGAGGCCGCGGCCCAGGGTGCCAAGCACGTCGAGCGGCTGAACGGCCTGATCTATGCCGTGGCGATGGAATCGCGCGGCATTTACATGTCGCCCGATGCCGACCAGGCCGCGCCGTTCATCAGCGGGCTGTCGCAGATGAACGAGCGCATCGGCGATGTCGTCACGGAATGGCGCGGGATCGTCTTGCCCGGCGATATCGATCAGTTCGAGACGTTTGCCGGACGGATCAAACAGTTCCAGGAATTCCGCCGCGAGCTGGCGCGGCGCGCAACCGAAACCGGCATCGCGGCCGCCCGCAAATGGGGCGACAACGAAGGCAATCGTGCCGACCGCAGCGTTCTGAACTCCGACCTGGAGGCGTTCGGCCGGGTCTATTCGCATCGTGCCAAGCATGCCTACGCCCAGATCGACAGCGGCATCGAGACCACGGCCTGGATCATGAGCGCCTTGAGTCTGATCGCGGTGATGCTGGCCGCGATGGGCGCCTACCTGATCCGGCGCAGCGTGGCGCGGCCCCTGGCCGAGATTACCCGCGTCACCGAGACGGTCGCCGAAGGCACGCCGACCGCGATCCCTTACGGCGCGCGCCGCGACGAGATCGGCGCGCTGGCGCGCTCGATCGCGGTGTTCCAGCACGCCATGCACCACAACAAAGAACTCAACGACAAGGTGGTCGGCGCCGCCGAGGCGCGCATCAAGCGGCAGGAGCAGGTGGCCGAGGAGATCGTGCGGTTCTCCGCCGATGTCGAAGCGAGCATCTCCGAGCTCGGCCAGATTTGCGACCAGATGCTCGATGCTTCGGCCGGGTTGACCGGCGCCGCCGACAGCGCCAACCAGCGCATGGCCGGCGCCATGCGCGCCTCATCCGAGGCGTCGAGCAACGTGCACGACATCGCGTCGGCGGCCGATGAGCTGGCGGCTTCGGTGATGGAGATCGACCGGCAGGTCGGCCATTCCAACACCATCGCCGAGAAGGCGGTGGTTGAGGCCGAGCGCACCAACGCGGCGGTGCAGGAACTCGACCAGGCCGCCAAGCGGATCGGTGACGTGATCCGTTTGATCACCGACATCGCCGAGCAGACCAATCTGCTGGCGCTCAACGCCACCATCGAAGCGGCGCGCGCGGGCGAAGCGGGCCGCGGCTTTGCCGTCGTGGCGGGCGAGGTGAAGGCGCTGGCGGGCCAGACCGCCAAGGCGACCGAGGATATCGCGTCGCAGATCGCCGACATGCAACACGCCACCGCGCGGTCGATCGCTGCGATCGGCGCGATCGAGCGCACCATCCGCGACCTCGGCGCGACCAGCGGCGCGATTGCGGCCGCGGTCACGGAGCAGGGCGCGGCGACGCAGGAGATCGCGCGCAGCGTCGAGATCGCCAACAAGCGCACCGCCGAAACCGCGGAGGAGGTGGGGCGCGTCGGCGATGCCACCGAGAACACCCGCACCAGCGTCGCCACGGTGAAGTCGGTGGCCGACGAACTCGGCGCGGTGGCCGGACGGATTCGCGGCCAGGTCGATGCGTTCTTCGAGCGGTTGCGCGCGGCTTAGGGCGTGTACTGATAAATCAGCCCGGATCGATCTAGGCGGCGCATATCCGCTGTTCCTTCAACAGCGTTAGAAATGTGGATATCGACTAAGATACGCTTCGTGCCAGAAGCAGACATCACCATGTGTATCGCGCGGTACCCGTTCCGGCGTAGGTCTGCGCGCTGCCTGAGAACTCGCCGTCGAAGCGGGCGCCGAGCGAGACGCCGTTGCGCAGCTGAAGTTCGCCGCCGGCTGAGGCCAGCGCGAGGTCTTTGGGAGGCGCCGCGCCGTTCACGATGAAGCCCGCGCCCGGCAGGGTCTGGAACGCCGCGCTGATGCCGCCGCCGTTGCCCTCGTCGTGGGCCCAGGCGGCGCGGCTGCGCAGCATGATGGCGTTACCGTTGTTGAGATGGACCAGCTTGTCGAACCAGGAGCCAAGCTCGAACCGTGACGCCGTGACGTCGCGCGAACCGTAGGTGAGAGCGAATGTGTTGGTGCCGCTCACCACGGTCTCGCTGTAGCCCGGGGTGCGGAAGTTCTGCACCTGCGCCGCACCATAAGGCGTGATGCCGATGTGCTTCGTGGCGATGCGATAACCCGTCTCGATGCGGCCGCCGACGCTCTGCGCGTCGTACGTGCCGCGCAGCGTGTCGTTACTCACAAGCGTGATGGTGCGGTTTGTGGTGGTGTCGTACCAGGCGCCCGCCAGCGTAGCCGATACGTAGGCCGCACCAACCCGATGCGAGGCATAGACACCGGCCTGGAACAAGTCGGACTTGCCGCCGCCGAGGCCTTGCGCCAGCCCCCAGCTCAGCTCGCCGCCTGCGAGTGCGAATCCGACCGTGGTCTGCTCGGTGACGCGATAGTCGGCGCCGGCTGCAAAGCCGTAGGTTCGCGCGGTGGTGTCGGCGGTGCCCGCGGTGGCGCTGCCGTCGGTCCTGTTGTAGCCGCCGAAACTCTGGCCCCACACGCTCCAGCGTTGAGCGAACATCGTCTGAGGAGGTGCCTGCCCGGGCATGATGGCGGCGAAGGCGTCGGCAGCCTCCTTCGGCAGCGGCGCGCGGTCGGCTGCACCGAATGCGCGCGCGTAGCCCACCGCACCGGGGTTGTTGTTGGGCGCGCCGCCATACGGGTTGAGCATCAGCGAAAGAAAGCCGTTCATCATCTGCGTGGCGGCGGTGGGCGCGCCGGTCGGCGCCTGGCCGGAGACCTGGGCGAGTGCGTTGACGAGCGACTGCCCGGTCAGGCCGAACAGTGTGACGAACGCCGGCGGCAGCGTGCCGCCGTTGTTGAAAAAACTGTTGAGCGCCGTTGCGACGCTGCGCTGGTTCTGCGGCAGCTCGCCCGATGGAATGGTCGGTGTATTGCCAAGCACGGCAGTGAGGATGAGCTGTGCCTCGGTTCCGGTGTAGCCGAGGTTCGCTGTGAAGCCTGCGGGCAGGCCGCTGATTGCCAGGGTGTTGAACGTGCCATTGCGCACAGCGGACGAAATTATGGTGTAGTTGCGCTGAATGTATGCTCCCGGCATGAACACGGCGGCGACGGTGCCAGCAAGATTGGCGGTGCCGGTTACGTTGGTGCGGTCGGATTCGGTGGGCGACACTTCGACCAGGTAGAGGCTGCCGGAGCCGAACGTCAGGTTGCCCTGCACGGTGATGGTGCCGATCGAATTGCCGGGCGACAGCGTGCTGTTGCCGTTCAGCGTTGTGCTCGGCAGTGTGCCGGTGCCGCCGACGAACGTGTTGCCGTTCAAGGTGAGCCCGCTCGACGAGGCGATCGAGCCGTTCACGATCAGGCCGCCCTGGATCAGCGCGGTCGCGCCAGTGTAGCTGTTGGCGCCGGTCAGCGTGAGCGTGCCACCGCCGCTGTTCCGCACGGCTCCGGTGCCGGAGATGACGCCGTCGAACGTCACAGCGCCCGAGCGGTTGAACGCCAGCGTGCCGTTGTTGAGCACGTCTCCCACGATCGAGCCCGTGGCGCCGCCGATGCCGAGCTGCAGCGTGGTGCCGGTGCCGATGGTCGTGCCGCCGGTGTAGGTGTTGGTGCCGTCGAAGATGAACGTCGGCATGACGTTGTTGACGCCGGATAGGTTCACGGCGCCGCTGCCGCTGATCGTGCCGGAGAAGAACGTGCCTTGGCCGGTCGGCTGGCCGAATCCGATGGTCAGCGTGGCCGAGCCGAGCGTCACGTTGCCTGAGCCGGTGAGGGCGGTGATCGCCTGGTCGAAGCTGTTGAGGTCGAGTGTCGCGCCCGCGCTCACGTCGACGCGGCTGCGGAAGGCGAACGTGCCCGCAGCACCGGCCTGCAACGTCCCGGCCTCGACGTGCGTGGCGCGCAGGTAGTTGTTGCCGCCCGTCAGCGTCAGCGTGCCGGTTCCGGCCTTGCGCAGGCCGACGCCCGTCTCGCCGAAAATGCCGCCGCCGACAATGCTGCCGGCGAACGTCAAGTTGTTGTTGCTGGCGACCGTTAGCGTTCCCGCGGTGAAGTTGCCGCCCAGCGCGATCGTGCCTGAGCCCGCCAGGCTGCCGACGGTCTGCACACGGCCGTTGAGGTCGAACGTGCCGCCGGCGTTGACGGTGAGCGCGCTACCGGACGCGAGGCTGCCACCGGTGCCGAGCTGAAGCGTGCCCGCATTGATGGTTGTGCCGCCGGTATAGGTGTTAGCGCCGGTCAGCGTCAGCGTGCCGGTGCCGGTCTTGGTCAGCGCGCCGCCGACGCCCGAGATGACGCCCGAGACTGTGGTCGAGAGGTTGTTCGATCCGACGGTGAGGAGGTTCGCGCCAAGCGTGAACAGCCCGCCGCCTTCGATCGAGCCGAAGCTGGTGCCGCCTGAGGTCAGGGCGGAGATGTTCACCGTGCCGCCGCCGATCATCCGCGCCGTGCCGCCGGTGCTGGTGTCGCGAAACGTTGTTGTGCCGCCGGCCAAGGTCGTGATGATGGCGCTGCCGCCGTTGATGACGATGCCGGCACCGCTGAACTCCAAATTCTGCCCGTTCGTGAACGTGTAGGCCGATGCGCCGGCATTGAAGGTCCAACCGCCCACCGTTGTGCTGTTCGCGAACGACACGGCATTCTGGTTCGAAACGCCGAAGATCGCCGTGCCGTCCGGCACCGTGGCCGGGGTCCAATTGGCGGCGGTGTTGTAGTCGCCCGTGCCGTTGAGGTTCCAGGTCGCATCCACCGCGATCGCCGGGCTGGCGTATGCCACCAATGCTGTGGAGGCCAGCAGGGCCGCGCGGCGCCAGCGCCCGCTGCCACGTACACCACTGCTCGATGCAAATCCCACGCACCACCTCGGCAACACCGCAAGCATTGCGATCGAAGCAGGGAGATCGAGCCCTTACGGCACGCAACCCGTTGCGGACGGGCTGTTGGGTCCGATGCTATATCTCGCCCGTATGCCCGGCAACCGACACAGGCGCTGTCTCCACACGCACTGGACGGTGCTCGTCCCGTCGTAGGTACGTGAGCGCCCAGTTAAACGACAGCATTGCAACATCCGCTTTGGGTCAAACTCGACAAAAAAGCAAAGTGAGCATAACAAGCCCGCTTTCGGCCTGTGAGCGACCGCAAGGCTCTTTGGCGAGGCGTGTTGAGACTGCCTCTCCACGCAGGATTTATCCAGCTTGCATTGAACCGGCTGTGCTGCGCGTTAATGAGTCCACGCCTTGGATTTGTCCCGCTAACTCGCGTCGAACGCCGCCGCGATGTGACGCGGCATCTTGCCCGGCGCAACCAGCACGGCGTCGAAGCGCATTTCCCTCGTCACGTCGTCCGGATGTTGCGACAGCCAGTATTCCGCCGCCGCGACAATGCGCCGCTTGTTGCGGCCGGTGATCGACTCCGCCGCGCCGTCCAGCGTGCTGCGCGCCTTCACCTCGACGAACGCCAGCGTGTTGCGCCGCCCGGCCACGATGTCGATCTCGCCGACCGGGGTGCGGAAGCGGCGCGCCAGGATGCGGTAGCCCTTGGCGATCAGGAGTGCGGCGGCGCGGCTCTCCGCCGAGATGCCGACGCGGAACGCCGCCACGCGCTCGGGGCGCGGCCCGGGCTTTGCCGTATCGCTAGGACGCCGCGCCATCGTCGTCCGCTCCGGTGAGCGCCAGCGCGCGGCGGTAGATTTCGCGGCGCGGCCGGCCGGTGGCGCTCGCCACTTCGCTGACCGCGTCCTTGACCGAACCGCGATCGAGCGCGCCGCGCAGCAACGCATCGACCTCGTTCTCATCCAGAGCTTTTTCCTCGCCGGGAGGCGCGATCACGATGACGATTTCGCCGCGCGTCTCGGCGCCTTCGGCATAGGCTTGCGCCAGCGCCGCAAGATCGCCGCGGCGCACCTCCTCGTGCAGCTTGGTCAGCTCGCGGCAGATCGCGGCTTCGCGCGGGCCCAGTCCCTCCGCCAGATCGGCCAGCGCGGCGGCGAGCCGCGGCCCGCTCTCGAACAGGATCAGCGTTGCCGGAATGTGGACCAGTTCGGCGATGCGGGTCTTGCGCTGGCCTTGCTTGGCCGGAAGAAATCCTTCGAACATGAACCGGTCGGTCGGCAATCCCGAGGATGCGAGCGCCGCCAGCGAGGCCGACGCGCCGGGCAACGCGGTGACGGCATGGCCGGCGTCACGGGCCTCGCGCGCGAACTTGTAGCCCGGGTCCGAAATCAGCGGCGTGCCGGCGTCCGAGATCAGCGCCACTGCTTCGCCTGAGGCGAGCCGCGCCAGCAGCTTGGGGCGGGCATCTGCAGCGTTGTGCTCGTGGTAGGGCGTCAGCGGGGTCTTTATGCCGTAGTGGTCGAGCAGCTTGCGGCTGACGCGGGTGTCCTCGCAGGCGATCAGGTCGGCGGCGGCCAGCACCTCCAGCGCCCGCAGCGTGATGTCGCGCAGGTTGCCGATCGGGGTGGCGACGAGGTGAAGCCCCGCAGGCAGCCGTGGCGCCTCCACCGGCTGGCCGGCGAGAATGTAGGTTTTGGTTCGGTTGTCGGCCTGTTCTGCCCGCATTTGGCCGACATTGTAGCCCTCGTTGAGGCTCCCCGTCAGGGCCGAAGGACTTTGTTATCCTTTCCATTTGGTTAACCATTCGCCGACACTATCCCGCCGTCGTGGCGGGGCCTGCGCTTCGCCGCGTGGCGCCGTTATCGAGGACCACATGATCTGCCGGTTTTCGGCCTTCGCCTCCGCCGCGCGCGTTGCGCGCCTGCGGCGCGGCGTTGTGCTGGCCGGCCTGCTGGCGATGGTGACGGGCTGCACCACACCCGAAATGTTCGGCGCGCGGCCGAGCGCGCCGCCGCAGCCGGGCACCGCGATCGGCACCGGCCAGATCAAGGTCGCATTGATTTTGCCGCTGTCGGCAGGCGGCAACGCCGGCATCGCCGCGATGTCCATGAAGAATGCCGCCGAGATGGCGCTTGCCGAATTCAACAGCCCCAACATCCAGCTTCTGGTGAAGGACGACGGCGGCAACGCCAGCAGCGCGCAGCAGGCGGCGCAGCAGGCGCTGGCCGAAGGCGCCGAGATCATCATCGGACCGCTGTTCGCACAGTCGGTCGCGGCGGTCGGCACGGTGGCGCGCGGTCGCGGCGTGCCGGTCATTGCGTTCTCCACCGACGTGAGCGTGGCGGCGCGCGGCGTCTATCTGCTGAGCTTCCTGCCGGAGTCCGATGTCATCCGCATCGTCGATTTCGCAGTCACCAACGGCAAGCGGTCCTACGCTGCGCTGCTGCCCGACAACGCCTATGGCAGTGTTGTTGAGGCGGCCTTTAGGACGATCACCGCGCAGCGCGGTGCCCGCATCGTGGCGCTGGAGCGCTATCAGGTCGGCGCGCAACTCACCGGGCCGGCCAGCATCGTGGCGCAGTCGGCGGCCAGCGCCGACGCGATCTTCATTCCGGACGGCTCCGACGCGGTGCCGGGCGTCGTGCAAGCGCTGGCCCAGGCCGGCGTCAAGCCGCGCAGCATCCAGCTCATCGGCACCGGGTTGTGGGACGATCCGCGCATCTTCAGCGACGCCAATTTGCACGGCGGCCTGTTCGCGGGGCCTGACGCCACCGGCTTCCGAAACTTCTCGGCGCGCTATCGCGCCCGGTTCGGTCAGGACCCGGTTCGCACCGCGACGCTGTCATATGACGCGGTGGCGCTGGTCGCGGCGCTGGTGAAGACTCAGGGCGAAGCGCGCTTCTCCGAACAGACGCTGACCAATCCGTCGGGCTTTGCGGGCATCGACGGCCTGTTCCGGTTCCGCACCGACGGCACCAACGAGCGCGGTCTCGCGGTGCTGCGCGTCGGGCCGACCGGCGCGCAGACGGTCAGTGCGCCGTCGCGCTCATTCCCCGGTTCTGGAACTTGATTTCTAAATTAATTTAGGCTGCCGCTTGCGGACCCCATGATATGGGCGATCTCGGTCGTTAATTCCACGTTTTAAACCCAATCAAAGCAACTGTAACTTTTGCGATGAATGCAAAAACTCGATCGGTGATAGGCAACGCACCAAGCGTCAGACCGGAAACAAAGAAAAGTCCGGGAACAAGATTGCTCATGATACGAGCTCGCTGTTCGGCACGTCGTTGTGCATAGAGTAACGCGTTGTTCTCCCTGATGCTGCGAATGACGCGCTGAATTGTTTCGTCCGCCGTCACATCAATCATCGCGACGCCTCCTCGATTTGAGACCAGCGAGTTTCATCTCGGACAGCGAGAGCACCGGCACGATATTCCGCAATGAGGACGCCACTCCTGTCGGAGTTGTCAATAACTATTCCAGTATCGACCAGCGGCAGGTAGAAATGGCGCAAATTTCGCAGGCCAATTGCATACCTTCTAGCGATGACTTCCGTGGGGATATTATGGCCGCCGCGGGCCACGCGGCGAGCAACACGTTCTATGGCGACTTCCACACTCGGTAACCAAAAAAATATGAGCATAACCTGATAGCCCGCCGAACGGCATCTCTTCAAAAGTCGGCCATGGCCGCGGCCGGCGCAGGTCGCTTCAAAGGCGAAACTCTCTCCCGCCGCGACAAGCTCATGCAATCGATCGATCATAATCCGGCCAGCCGCCACATCGGCACGTTCGGGAGCCAAAGGAGAGAGCCCGCGCGCGATTTCGTCGGCATTTACGAAGGTATCGATATTCAGAGATAGGCCGAGATTGCGAACGGCCCATTCCGTCTTACCGGCGCCGTTCGGTCCTCCAATAAGTACAATTCGCTTGGTCGAAACGTCGGTCATGGCCCACCTCAGGCAGCCAAGTCGGCGACCACGGCGTCCAGCACCGGAAAGCCGGCCTTGGTGACGCGCAGGAAGCCCTGACCGTCGCTCTCGACAAAACCTTGCGCCGAGAGCTGCTTGATCCGCAGCGGATCGAGCGGACGGCCCGCCACCACCGCGAAGCGTGCTGGATCGATGCCCTCGGCGAGCCGCAGTCCCATCAGCAGGAATTCGTCGGCGCGTTCCTCGCGGGTCAGCAGATCGTCGGTGATGACACCATTGCCAAGAGATTCCACCCGCATCAGCCAGGACTCCGGCCGTTTCTCGGTGGCGATGGCGCGGCGGTAGCCGTCGATGTCGAGCCGTCCGTGCGCGCCGGGGCCGATGCCGGCGTACTCGTGCGCGCGCCAATACACCAGGTTGTGGCGGCACTCGGAGCCGGGGCGTGCGTGATTGGAGATTTCGTAGGCCGGGATGCCGGCGCGGTCGCAGATTTCCTGCGTTGTGTCGTAGAGCGCGCGCGCATTGTCGTCGTCGGGAATGACGAGCTTGCCTGCGGCATGCATGGCGTGGAACGGCGTCTCGGGCTCGATGGTGAGTTGATAGAGCGAAAGATGCTCGGCCGCCTCGGAGATCGCCTGCTGAAGTTCGGCCGCCCACATCGCCGTGGTCTGTCCGGGGCGGGCGTAGATCAGGTCGAACGAATAGCGGCCGAACGCCGATCGTGCGATGGCGACCGCATCGAGCGCCTCGCGCGCGGTGTGCAACCGGCCGAGCGATTTGAGTGAGCCGTCGTCGAGCGCCTGCACGCCGAGCGAGACGCGGTTGACGCCGGCCGCGCGATAACCCGCAAAGCGCGTCGCCTCCACGCTGGTCGGGTTGGCTTCGAGCGTGACCTCGGCATCAGGCGCGACCGTCCAGTGCTTGCCGACCGCATCGAGAATTGCGCCGACCGTCGCGGGCTGCATCAGCGACGGCGTGCCGCCGCCGAAAAAGATGCTGGTCACGGTGCGGCCCGGCGCGCGCGCTACGGTCGAAGCGATCTCGGCTTCGAAGGCGCGCACGAAACGCGTCTCGTCGATCGCGGCATGGCGCACATGGCTGTTGAAGTCGCAGTACGGGCACTTCGACAGGCAGAACGGCCAGTGCAGATAGACGCCGAACCCTTCGGTGTGCTCAGCGCCGCTCAAGGCATGCCTCCGCGAGCTTGAGGAAGGCGCGCGCCCGGTGCGACAAGCCGCGGCCGCGCGGCGGCAGTCCGTGCTTGTCGTCGCTCGACATCTCGCCGAACGTCTGGCTGTGGCCGTCGGGCAGGAACATCGGGTCGTAGCCGAAGCCCTTGTCGCCGCGCGGCGGCCAGACCAGCGTGCCGTTCACCTTGGCCTCGAACTCCTCGAGGTGGCCGTCGGGCCAGCAGACGCACAGCGCGGAGACGAATTGCGCGCGGCGGCGCTCCGGCGCCTTGGCGCCCACTTTCATCAATCGGGTTTGGACTTCGTTCATCGCGAAACGGAAATCCTTGTTCGGTCCGGCCCAGCGCGCCGAATAGATGCCGGGCTCGCCGTTCAGCGCATCGGCCGCGAGCCCCGAATCGTCGGCGAAGGATGCCATGTTCGAGGCCTTCGCGGCGGACTGCGCCTTGATTCGCGCGTTGGCGCGGAATGTCGTGCCGGTTTCGTCCGGTTCCGGCAGGCCGAGTTCGCCGGCCGACACCGCACCGACGCCATAGGTGGCGAGCAGATCGCGCATTTCAACGAGCTTGCCCGGATTGTGGGTCGCGATCACCAGGCGATCTTCGATGGGGCGATGGCTCGTCACGCGGCGTTAACTCACATCACCGCCAATTTTTGTAGGTCCACCAGCTTGCCGACGCCTTTGCGGGCGAGTGCCAGCAGCTCCAGCAACTGCGCCTCGCTGAACGGCTCCTTCTCCGCGGTGCCTTGCACCTCGACGATGTTGCCGTTGCCGGTCATGACGAAATTGGCGTCGGTCTCGGCTTCGGAATCCTCGGCGTAGTCGAGATCGAGTACCGGAACCTTGTTGTAGATGCCGCATGAGATCGCGGCGATGTGGTCGCGCAGCGGGTTGGTCTTGATCATCTCGCGGGTGCGCATCCAGGCCAGGCAGTCGTGCAGCGCGACCCATGCGCCGGTGATCGATGCGGTGCGGGTGCCGCCGTCGGCCTGGATGACGTCGCAGTCCACGGTGATCTGCTTTTCACCGAGCGCGGGGAGATCGAGCACCGAGCGCAGGCTGCGTCCGATCAGGCGCTGGATTTCGATGGTGCGGCCGCCCTGCTTGCCGGCGGAGGCCTCGCGGCGCGTGCGCTCGTGGGTTGCGCGCGGCAGCATGCCGTATTCGGCGGTGATCCAGCCGCGGCCCTGGCCCTTGAGCCACGGCGGCAGCCGCTCTTCCAAGGTGGCCGTCACCAGAACGTGGGTGTCGCCGAACTTCACGAAGCAGGAGCCTTCGGCGTATTTCACCACGCCGCGCTCCAGCGACACGGCGCGCAACTCGTCGGGTTGGCGTTTGCTCGGCCTCAAAACGTCGGTCTCCTGGAAACGCTGGATGTTCGGCCCTGCTTGTAGGTGGCCGGGCCTGGACCGACAAGTGTTGTTGGGCCACGCCAAATGGAATCCGGGCGTGTTCGATCGTTTTTGGCCCTCGCTATGAGGAATTCGGCCGGTTCGGCCTTTGCGCTACTGCGGCTCGATCCCTGCGTCCTTGATCATGCGGGACCATTTGACGAGCTGTTCCTTGACGAAGGCGTCCAGCTCCTCGGCCGATGAGGAGAACGCCTCGAAGCCGGTGGCCGCGATCTTCGCCTTCACCTCGGGGTCGTCGATGATCTTGCGCAGCTCCGTGTTCAGCCGTGTCACGACGGCGGGCGGCGTCCTGGCGGGCGCGAACAGGCCGGCCCAGGAATCCATGTCGAAGCCTTTGACGCCCGATTCATCGAGCGTCGGCAGCTCGGGCACCAGCGCGCTGCGCTTGAGCCGCGTTGTCGCAAGCCCGCGCAACTTGCCGGTCTGGTGCATCGGCCAGCCGGTGGCCATGTCGGTGAATAGCATCGACACCCGGCCGCCGAGCACGTCCTGCACGGCGGGCGGCGCGCTCTTGTAGGGAACGTGAACCATGTCGAGACCGGCCCAGCGCTTCAGCGTCTCCCCGGCCAGCACGCTGGAGGCGTTGCCGCTGGCGAACGACAATTTGCCGGGGTTGGCTTTGGCGTGGGCGATCAGCTCCTGGACCGATTTCGCCGGAATGTCGGGATGAACCAGCAAGAGCTGGGTGAAGCTTCCGACCCGCGACAGCGAGACGAAGTCCTTGGCCGGATCGTAGCTGATGCTCTTCATCAGGAACGGCGCCGCCGAGTGCGGCGTGTTGGTGCTCATGAACAGCGTGTAGCCGTCGGGCTCGGCGCGCGCCACGAAGTTGGCCGCGAGCGTGCCGTTGGCGCCGGCCTTGTTCTCGACGATGACGCTCTGGTTGACGGCGGTCGAAAGGCGCTGCGCGATGATACGGGCGATCAGATCGGTGCCACTGCCGGGCCCGAACGGGACGACGAGGGTGATCGGCTTGCTTGGATAGCTTTGTGCGTGCGCAGTACCGGCGGCCAACGCGATGGCGAGCGCAGCGGCGATCGGAAACAGGCGTTTCACGTCAGTCCTCCCTGATGCGGCGCAGGTCTGTTTTTGATCGCTTGACCTGTCGCCCGCCAGCATAACAGGATTTGCAACATGAACAGCCCCACAGCCATTCCCGCCTGTCCCGGTCCGCTCGATCCGATCCGGCCGAAAAATCCGCCGCCGCCCAAGGCGTGCGACACCCACTGCCATGTGTTCGGGCCGTCCGATCGCTTTCCCTACGCGGGCGACCGCAGCTACACCCCGCCCGACGCGCCGCTGGCGAAATACTTAGCGATGCTCGACACGCTGGGCTTCGAGCGCGGCGTGCTGGTGCAGGGCAGCGCACATGGCCGCGACAACTCCGCGATGCTCGATGCACTGGAGCGCACGCCCGACCGGCTGCGCGGCGTCGCGGTGGCGGACGAGGCGGTGCCGCCGGCCGAGCTGCGCCGCTGGGACAAGCTCGGCGTGCGGGCGCTGCGTTTCAATCATTTCTTTCGCGGCGGCCAGTTGCATTACCGCGGCGGCGTCACGCTGGAGACGGCGAAGAAGCTCGGCCCGTTGATGAAGGATCTCGGCTGGCACCTCCAACTTTGGATCGACTGCAAGGACATGCCGGAGACGGTCCCGATCCTGGACCAGATCGGCTTGCCGGTGCTGATCGATCACATGGGCCGCACCGACGCGCGCGCCGGCACCGGCACGCCGGGGTTTCAAAGCCTGCTGCGCTACATCGGGGAAGGGCACGGCTGGGTGAAGGTGTCGGGCGCGCACCGGCTGTCCAACAATGCGCCGGACTATCCCGAAGCACGGCCGTTCCATGAGGCGCTGGTGCGCGCCAATCCGGAGAGGATCGTGTGGGGCAGCGACTGGCCGCATCCGCGCATCGAGGGTGACATGCCGAACGCCGGACACCTCTACGAGCTGTTCCACGACTGGACGCCGGACGTGGCGACGCGCCAGCGCGTCCTGGTGGACAATCCGGCGAGGCTTTACGGGTTTCCGGGCTAAGCGCAGCTACGTCCAAGGCTGGCTGTCTTGCGTCTCTGTCAGACGTGTAATACATTTGCCCGTATGAAAACCCTCACCGTTCGTCTGCCCGAAGCTTTGGTCAATCAGATCGAAGCCGAGTCGCGCGCACGCAAGCTTTCGAAATCCGATGTCGTTCGGGAGCGGCTGAACCGGCGCGCCGGCTTGAGGCGGCGAGAGTCGGCTTCGCTTGATGCCATCGCCGATCTCATCGGCTCGGTGGATGGACTTTCCGCCGACCTGAGCGCGCGAACGAAGAAGGCTCTGAAGGCGACCGGATATGGCCGCAAGCGTTCTCGTTGACGCCGGTTTTCTCGTCGCGCTGCTCAGCCGGCGAGACACCAATCACCGTTGGGCTGCCACCCAAGCGCAGCGCCTGCCGCCACCATGGAAGACGTGTGAGGCGGCCCTGTCGGAGGCATTCCATCTCCTGGGGGCGCGCGGCGCTTCCGGGCTTGCCGCCTTGCTCCGCCGCGGTTCGGTCGTTTGCACCTTCCGCCTGGGCGATGACGTTGAAGCCGTGCTCAAGCTCTTGGAAAAGTATGCCGACGTGCCGATGAGTCTCGCGGACGGCTGCCTCGTGCGCATGACGGAGGCCCAGACCGATTGCGCTGTGCTCACCACGGACGCGGACTTCCGCATCTACCGGCGGCACAGCCGGCAGATCGTTCCCTGCGTGATGCCTGAGTGAACATCGCAGGTGTAGGCTAGATTAGCGCGCAGTTGTTCCGCAGGCCTCGCGCTGGCGCAGCGACAGCCACTCCCACGTCACGACCACAATCAGCACCGCGGTGGTGAGCGTAGCAAGCAGCAGCGGCGTTGCTGCGATCGAGGCAGGGATCAGCAGCACCAGCAGTCCCAGCCCGGCGATGTGCGACAGCGGATAGTGCGGCGCGGACAGTCCCTTGAACAGCGCATTGCCGATCAGGTACAGCGCCGGTCCGCCGAGGATGACGGCCACGGTCTTCACGTCGGTGTGGCCGCCCGGATGGTGCAGCACAAGCTCGTCGCCCACAGCAGATACGATGATGCCGGCGACGATCAGGATGTGCAAATAGGTGTAGCCGTTGCGCCCAATCCGACCCGGATCGTCGGATGACGCGGCGAGCTTGCTGCTGCGCTCTGCTCCGATGTTGAAATAGATCATCCACATTGCAACGCTGCCGACGAAGGCCACGGCGAACGAGCCGATGGTGGCTGCATTCCATGTGGCTGCCGCGAACGTCTGTCCGGTGATCAGGATCGATTCGCCGAGCGCGATGATGATGAACAGGCCGCAGCGCTCGGCCATGTGAGCGCCTTCGATCTTCCAGTCGGCGGTGGTCGAGCGCCCGAGCATCGGACACCAGAATCCGGCGATCGGTCCTGCCGTCTCGATTGCGACAGCAGCCCCCCACAGCACCATCCGCAGCGGCCCGTCGGCCAGCGCGCCGATCAGCCAGAACGGCACGCACACCACATGCCAGATCGAGATGCGCAGAAAGTTGAGATGATTGCCGGCGTCGTGGTTCTTCAGCGACCACAACATGAACATATCGCGCAGCGCGAGCATGAAAATGTAGGCCGCCGCGAACGCCAGCGCGCGATCCTCGAACGCCTTGGGGATCGATGCCGACAGCACGACGCCCGCAAGCATCAGCGCGAACAGCATCAGCCGCACGGCCGGCTTTTCCGGATCGAGCCAGTTCGTGATCCACGCGGTGTCGATCCAGGTCCACCACATCGCGAGAAGCAGAATCGCGGCCTGCAACGCGCCGAGCGGGGTGAGGTGTTCGAGCAGCCCGTGCGAAAGTTGCGTCACCGCGAACACGAACACCAGGTCGAAAAACAACTCGACGAAGGTGACGCGGTGGTGCTCGTGGCCGCGGCGGGTGCGCAGATGGCTGGTACGGGCTGCGATCATCGATCTCAGGCTAACAGCGCCCATGCCAGTGGAACAGCCGGGCCGGAATGCTTCGGGCTTGCGTTTCGGCGTCCGAATGGACACCTTCATGCGCTGGAGGGAATGGTTCGCGTGTCTCAGAACATTCCGATCGGCAAGGCCGAAATCTCGCTGGCGCAGCTTAACGACCGCGCGCGCGAGATTTTCCGCCAGATCGTCGAGAGCTACCTCACCACCGGCGAGCCGCTCGGCTCGCGCAACCTGTCGCGCCTGATCCAGACGCCGCTGTCGCCGGCCTCAGTCCGCAACGTGATGACGGACCTGGAGCAGCTCGGCCTGATCTACGCACCGCACACCTCCGCCGGCCGGTTGCCGACCGAGCTGGGGCTGCGCTTCTTTGTCGATGCGCTGATGCAGATCGGCGACGTCAACGAGAACGACCGCAGAGCCATCGAGGCGCAGGTCGCGGGCTCGGGCAAATCGGTCGAGAACGTGCTGAACGAGGCGTCCGGGATGCTGTCGGGCCTGACCCGGGCGGCCGGCGTCGTGCTCGCCGCCAAGACCAACGTCCGGCTCAAGCACATCGAATTCGTCCGGCTCGAACCGCAGCGCGCGCTGGTGGTGCTGGTCGGCGACGACGGCCAGGTCGAAAACCGGGTGCTGCAATTGCCGATCGGCCTGCCGTCGTCGGCGCTGATCGAGGCGACCAACTTTCTCAACGCGCGGGTGCGCGGCAAGACCTTGACCGAGGCCAAGGCCGAGCTTGAACGGGCGATGAAGGAAGAGCAGGCCAAGCTCGACGAACTGACTCAAAAGGTGGTCGAGGCGGGGCTTGCGAGCTGGTCCGGCGGCGAAACCGACCAGCGGCGGCTGATCGTGCGCGGCCAGTCGCATCTCCTTGAGGATTTAAAGGCGCTGGAGGACCTCGAACGCGTGCGCATGCTGTTCGAGGCGCTGGAGACCCGGCGCGAGGTCGCCGATCTGCTCGGACGGGCCGAACAGGCCGAGGGCGTCCGCATCTTCATCGGCTCGGAGAACAAGCTGTTCTCGCTGTCCGGCTCCTCCACCATCATCTCGCCCTACCGCGATGCCGCGGGCTCGATCGTGGGCGTGCTCGGCGTGATCGGGCCAACCCGGCTCAACTACGCCCGCGTCATTCCCATGGTCGATTACACCGCACGGGTGGTGGGCAAGCTGATTTCCGGCTGAGTTGGCCGTAAAGGCGCTGTTACGGCTTGATTTTTCGCCGCTTAGCCCTGATATCCCGGACGCCATGTCAGACACATCAGAACATCCCGACTCGATCCAGCCGGCCGAGCCGGCTCAGCCCACTGCCGCCGCTCCGAAGGCATCGACGTCGCTCGATCGCGAACTCGCCGACACCAAGGACCGGCTGCTGCGGACGCTTGCCGATATGGAAAATCTCCGCAAGCGCACCGAGCGCGAGGTTGCCGACGCGCGCCTGTACGGCATCTCGGCGTTCGCCCGCGATGTCCTCACGGTCGCCGACAGCATGCATCTCGCTCTTGAGGCTCTGGATACGGAGTTGCGCGAGAAGGCCGACAGCAGCGTCAAGACGCTGCTCGACGGTGTCGAGATCACCGAGCGGGCGCTGCTCAATGCGCTGGAGAAAAACGGAGTCAAGCGGATCGAGCCGATCGGTCAGAAGTTCGACCCCAACAAGCATCAGGCCATGTACGAGGCCGAGAACCCTTCCGTGCCCGCGGGGCACATCGCCCAGGTGGTGCAGGCCGGTTATCTGATCGGGGATCGGGTGCTGCGTCCGGCGCTGGTTGCGGTGTCCAAAGGCGCGCCGAAGGCGTCGGCCAACGACAATTCCGGCGACGAATAGCCCTTAGCGAAGATCGAGCGCGTCGCGCACCGTGCGAAAGCGCGTGAACGCCGGGATCCAGGCATCCTTCGGCGCGAAGCCGATCATCTGGATGTAGGCGCCGCTGCCGAACCGCAGCCATTGCACGATCTCGATGTCGGCGCCGGTCTTGGCGTTCTTGCCGGTGGCGCGCAACTCGTGTCCCGGCTGGCCGCCGATCCGCATCGATTCCGAACCCGTCACGCGCACGTCCGTGACATTCGGCGGGCCCGCGAACGCCAGCCTCGCAAAGCTGTTGCGGTCGGCGACAGTCGATGGGCCGCCCGGCGCAACGCTGACGGCGAGATGCGCGTATTCGACCGAATCCCTTGCCTCCCTGTCGCCATCGGCCAGATGCACGGCGCGGCCCGGCACAAAACCCGCAACGCGGAATCCGGCCAGGTCGCGCAGATTGAATGGCACCAGTGCAAGCTGCTCCTGCGCCGGAATGCTCGGCCGCAGCGCGAGACTCGCAAGCGAAGCGCGGATCGCGGCCTCGGAATAGACGTCCTTCGCGGTGAGCGGAATCTCCATCGAGACCATCGCGGTGAGATTGCCGACCGGCACCACCAGCAGCCATTTCCGCAACCGGATTTTCTCGGCTTCCTGGCGCACGATGAGCAGCGTGCCTTTGGTGCCCGCCAGCGCGAACGACTCCCGTTTCTCGACCGTGAGGTTCTGCTTCTTCAGCGCCTGGTTGGTCATCGTCTTCTCGATTTCCGCGTAGGCCTGCTCGGGCATCGAGATCAACCGGATGAAGACGTTGTTTTTCTCGTCCTCGAAACCCTGGAATGTGGTGCTGAGCGTCATCCCGGGCGGAGGCGTCATGCCGAGCCGCGATGCCAGCGGAAACAGAGGTTCCGCCACCTTGGCGGCGGTTTCCTGGGCTGCCGCGGGCCGCACGGACCAAGCCTGCGCCAGCGGAAAGGCCAGCAGGGCTGCAAGGATAGGCAGCGATCGGACGGCGATCCGGCTTTTCATTCTGTCGGGTATGGCGGCTCGTTAAACGAAACTCAACCCTGTTGGGCCATGACAGGCAGTCGGCGTATCGACCGGAAAGCCGCCCTTTTCATGCCCAGCAACCTGTTGCGTCAGCCGAATTTCGCCGCGCTGCTTGTGCTGGTGTGGCTCGTCGTCGCGCTTGCCCTGCTGCTGCAGCACTGGCCGCAAACCGCCGAAACGCTGCTCGACACCGACGATGCGATGCGGCTCGTGCAGCTGCGCGCGTGGCTTGAAGGACCGGGTCTTTTGAGCGGCTGGTTCGACTTGCATCAGCCGCGCATGCAGCCGCCGCTCGGCGTGGACATGCACTGGTCGAGATTGATCGATGCCGGGCTCGTCGGGCTGCTCGCGGTGTTCGGTGCGTTCGCCGATCCGCCCGATGCCGAACGGTTGATGCGCGCCTGGTGGCCGCTGCTTTGGCTCATCCCGACACTTGCCGGCATGGCTGCGATCGCCTGGCGCATCGCCGGCCGCGAAGCGGCGTTGGTTGCGCTGCTGCTCGCGATGGCCGGTGTGCCGGCGTATCAGCAGTTCACGCCCGGACGGATCGATCACCACAACGTCATGATCGCGCTCACCACGCTCGCGGTCGCCGCGACCGTGTGGTCCGACCGCAAGCGTTGGGCGAGCGCCGTGGCCGGTGCCGCGAGCGGGCTCGCCCCCGTGATCGGATTCGAATGCCTGCCGTATCTTGCCGCTTGCGGCGCCGCGTTTGCGCTGCGCTACGTATTTGACCGCGAAGCGAGCGTGGCGCTGCGCAACTACGGCCTGAGCCTGGCTGCTGTGACGCTCATCGGGTTCGCTGTCAGCGCCGGGCCCGCCAACTGGACGCGAACCTGGTGCGATGCGATCGCGCTCAATGGCGCGGCGGCTGCCGTCTGCTGCGGTCTCGTGCTGGCGCTGGCCGGCGCGCTCGCTCATCCGCATCGCGTGACGCGGATCGCAGCCGTGCTCGGCGCGGCAAGCGTCGCGGTCGCGGTGCTGCTGCTGATCGAGCCGCGCTGCGTGCGCGGGCCGATGGCGATGATCGATCCGGCGATCTGGCCGATCTGGCTTGGCGACGTGCGCGAGATGCAGCCGCTCGCTGCGGTGTGGCGCAACAATCCGCTGACCGCCTCGGCCATCGCCGCGTTTCCGGCGGCCGCGCTGCTCGCGCTGCTGGTTCTGGCCCGCGAGCGCGAACTGCGCCGGGACTTCGGATTTCTCGCCGCGGCTCTGGTGTTTGTCGTGGCCGCCACCACCACCCTGTTTGCGATCCGCGCCTACTCCTACGCAATGTGGCTCGGCATGCCCCTGGTGGCGGCGATGGGCCTGCGGCTGTTCGCAGCACTCCATCTCAAGAGCTTTGCCGCGCGCGTCGCGGTAGCGCTGGCGATCACCCCCCTGGCGCTGTCGTCTGGGGCGATCACGATTGCGGTCGCGACCGGCCTGAACGATAGCGACGACTTCTCGCGGCCGGCCAGCCGCGCCTGCTTCGCGAGCGCGAGCTACGCGCCGTTGCGCCAGCTCAGGGCCGGCTTGATCGCGGCCGACGTCAGCCTCGGGCCGTACCTGCTGGCGCTAACCCCGCATTCGGTGCTGTCCGGGCCCTATCACCGGCTTTCGGCCGGTATCGTGACCGCCCACCGGGCGCTTGCCGAGCCGCCCGAAGCGGCGCGCGGCGTGCTGCGCGATGCCAAGGTGGACTATGTGCTGATCTGCGGCCCCCGGCCGCCCGATGGATTGCCGGAGCCGGCGTTGAGCCGGAGCCTGTGGTCCGCCCTGCGGACAGGAGCGATCCCGGGCTGGCTTGAGCCGGTCGCGGCGGGTCCGGCGTTCGCGGTTTATCGCGTGGCCCGCCCCTAGTCAGAATGCAAAGCCTGCATCAAGTCCTTGCGGCGTAATGGGGTCCTCCTATATGTGCCAGGACGCCGCAGGGGGCTGCGTCGCCGTTTAATGTGGGGGTCGGAGAGAGAATTGCGGATGAGCCGCAACTCTCGCTCGGGAGCCGTAAGGGCCCGGCCGGCCTGCTGTGAAAGAGAGGGACTATTATGGGCAAGGTCATCGGCATCGACCTCGGCACCACCAATTCCTGCGTCGCCGTCATGGACGGCAAGACCGCGAAGGTCATTGAGAATGCGGAAGGCATGCGAACCACGCCTTCGATCGTCGCATTCAGCGACGATGGCGAGCGCCTCGTCGGCCAGCCAGCCAAGCGCCAGGCGGTCACCAATCCCGAGAAGACCATCTTCGCGGTGAAGCGCCTGGTCGGGCGCCGCTACGACGACCCGATGGTCGAGAAGGACAAGAAGCTCGTCCCGTACAAGATCAGCAAGGCATCCAATGGCGATGCCTGGGTTGAAGCGGACGGCAAGCAATATTCACCCTCGCAGATCTCCGCCTTCATCTTGCAGAAGATGAAAGAGACCGCGGAAGCGCATCTCGGCCAGAAGGTCGATCAGGCGGTCATCACCGTCCCGGCCTACTTCAACGACGCCCAGCGTCAGGCCACCAAGGACGCCGGCAAGATCGCAGGCCTTGAGGTGCTGCGCATCATCAACGAGCCGACCGCGGCCGCGCTCGCCTACGGCCTCGACAAGACCAAGACCGGCACCATCGCGGTCTATGACCTTGGCGGCGGTACGTTCGACATCTCGGTTCTTGAGATCGGCGACGGCGTGTTCGAGGTGAAGTCCACGAACGGCGACACGTTCCTGGGCGGCGAAGACTTCGACATGCGTCTGGTCAGCTATCTCGCCGACGAGTTCCAGAAGACCCAGGGCATCGACCTGCGCAAGGACAAGCTCGCGCTGCAGCGCCTCAAGGAGGCGGCTGAGAAGGCGAAGATCGAGCTGTCCTCGACGACGCAGACCGAGATCAACCTGCCGTTCATCACCGCCGATGCGTCGGGCCCGAAGCATCTGACGATGAAGCTCACCCGCGCCAAGTTCGAGGCGCTGGTCGACGATCTCATTCAGAAGACGGTCGAGCCGTGCCGGCAGGCGTTGAAGGACGCCGGTCTGTCGGCCGCCGAGATCAACGAGGTGGTTCTGGTCGGCGGCATGACCCGCATGCCGAAGGTCCAGGAGGTCGTGAAGCAGTTGTTCGGCAAGGAGCCGCACAAGGGCGTCAACCCGGACGAGGTGGTCGCGATCGGTGCTGCCATCCAGGCCGGCGTGCTGCAGGGCGACGTCAAGGACGTGCTGCTGCTCGACGTGACGCCGCTGTCGCTCGGCATCGAAACGCTGGGCGGCGTGTTCACCCGGTTGATCGACCGCAACACCACGATCCCGACCAAGAAGAGCCAGGTGTTCTCCACCGCCGAGGATGGCCAGACCGCGGTCACCATCCGCGTGTTCCAGGGCGAGCGCGAGATGGCGGCCGACAACAAGATGCTCGGCCAGTTCGATCTGGTCGGACTGCCGCCGGCGCCGCGCGGCGTGCCGCAGGTCGAGGTCGGCTTCGACATCGACGCCAACGGCATCGTCAACGTGTCCGCGAAGGACAAGGGCACCGGCAAGGAGCAGCAGATCCGCATCCAAGCGTCCGGCGGCCTGTCCGAATCCGAGATCGAGAAGATGGTCAAGGATGCGGAGGCGAATGCCGAGGACGACAAGAAGCGCAAGGCCGCGGTCGAGGCGAAGAACCACGCCGAGGCTCTGATCCACTCCACCGAAAAGGCTTTGGCCGAGCACGGCGCCAAGGTTGGCGAGCCGGAACGCAAGGCGATCGAGAACGCCATCGCGGACCTCAAGGAAGCGCTCAAGGGCGCCGACAACGACGCGATCCTGGCCAAGACCAACACACTGGCACAGGCTTCGATGAAGCTCGGCGAGGCGATGTACAAGGCGCAGCAGGACGGTCAGGGCGGCGGACCGGGCGATCCGGGTGCGGCGCCGGGCGGCGAGCCGGGCAAGAAAGAGGACGTCGTTGACGCGGAGTTCACCGAGGTCAACGACGACAAGAAGAACCAGAAGTCCGCCTGAGCCGGGAGATTGCGTGATCACCGCAAACATCATCGTCACCCCCGGGCTTGACCCGGGGGTCCATCTTTTTCTCGAAAGATGATGGATGGCCGGGTCGAGCCGGCCATGACACCCGGGGACGAGATCGAGAATGTCCAAGCGCTGCTACTACGAAACCCTGGAAGTCGAGCGCACGGCCGACGACGGCGTGCTCAAGTCTTCATTTCGCAAGCTCGCGATGAAGTGGCATCCCGACCGCAACCCGGGCGACAACGACAGCGAGCACCGCTTCAAGGAAATCAACGAAGCCTACGACGTCCTCAAGGACCCGCAGAAGCGCGCGGCCTATGACCGGTTCGGTCATGCCGCGTTCGAGCAGGGCGGCATGGGCGGTGGTGGCGGCGGCATGCACGGCTTCGGCGCCGATTTCGGTTCGGCGTTCTCCGACATTTTCGAGGGCATCTTCGGAATGGGCGGCCAGCGCCAGCGCGGCACCGGCCGCGAGCGTGGCTCGGATCTGCGCTTTAACATGGAGATCACGCTCGAAGAGGCGTTCAGCGGCAAGGCCGCGCAGGTGCGGCTGCCGACGTCGGTCACCTGCGAGGTTTGCTCCGGCACCGGCGCCAAGACCGGCACCAAGCCGAAGGCCTGCTCGACCTGCGGCGGCCAGGGCAAGATCCGCCACGCGCAAGGCTTCTTCACGCTGGAGCGGACCTGCGGCGCCTGCCAGGGGCGCGGCCAGGTGATCGAGAATCCGTGTCCGTCGTGCTCGGGCTCGGGCCGCACCACGCGCGAGCGCACGCTCTCGGTCAACATTCCGCCCGGTGTCGAGGACGGCACGCGCATTCGCTTGGGCGGTGAGGGCGAGGCCGGCCTGCGCGGCGGCTCGTCCGGCGATCTTTATATTTTTCTTTCGCTCGCCAGCCACGCGTTCTTCCAGCGCGACAGCGCCGACCTGCACTGCCGCGTGCCGATTTCGATGGTGACGGCGGCGCTCGGCGGCGAGTTCGAGGTGCCGACCATCGACGGATCGAAGACGCGGGTGAAAATTCCGAGCGGCACTCAGTCCGGGCGGCGGTTCCGTCTGTCGGGCAAGGGCATGCCGGTGCTGCGTTCCAAGCAGGCGGGCGACATGTACGTCCAGGTGATGGTCGAGACGCCGCAGAATCTGACCAAGCGGCAGCGCGAGCTGCTGGCCGAGTTCGAGAAGCTGTCGTCGCAGGATACCCAGCCGGAATCCGCCGGATTCTTCGCTAAAGTCAAGGACTTCTTCGGGACCGGCGCCGGGCCGGGATAGCGTTAAGCTTGACCCATGCCTTGGCTGGCATTACCGATATGTGACGAGTTTTCGCGTGAACGGGTGGCGTTCCTGACCCATGCCCATCCAGGCCTTTCAGGTGCTTGAAAAGAAAATCGAGAGACGCATTCGTCTCTTCGAGATGAAGAACGGCATCCGTCTCGACGATGAGATGCGCTTCATCCGCTCCTGGTTCGAGAAGCCGCTGTCGATCGGCGCGGTCACCCCATCAGGCAAGGTTCTCGCCCGCACCATGGCGAGCTACGTCGATCCGTCCGTCCCTGGACCCGTGATCGAGCTTGGACCCGGCACCGGACCTGTGACCGAGGCGCTGGTCGAGCAGGGCGTCGATCCGTCCCGCCTGGTGCTGCTGGAGTTCAATCCGGAGTTCTGCCGGCTGCTGCGCAACCGCTATCCGGAAGCCACCGTGATCCGCGGCGACGCCTATTCGCTCAGCCGCGTGCTCACCACCATGATGAGCGAGCCTGCCGCCGCAGTGGTGTCGGGCCTGCCGCTTGTCACCAAGCCGCTGAAGACGCGGGTGCGCCTCATCCGCGAGGCGTTCCGGCTGATGCAGCCCGGCGCGCCGTTCGTGCAGTTCACCTACGCCGTGATGCCGCCGATCCCGAAGTCGCTGATGGGCGTGAAGACCGAAGCCTCCGAGCGCATCTGGATGAACGTGCCGCCGGCGCGCGTCTGGGTCTATCGCAAGGGCTGATGCTTCGCCGCTGGCAGCATCCAGCACTCCGGCGTGCTATGACATGCCACCATGTCGCTCCCCAAGGTTCTGGTCTTTGCAGGCTCGATCCGCACCGGCTCGCACAACGCGAGGCTCGCGGCGCTCGCCACCAAGGAATTGCTGCTCGCGGGCGCCGACGTCACGCGCATCTCGCTGGTGGACTATCCGCTACCACTCTACGATGGCGATCTCGAATTGAGGTCGGGCCCGCCGGAGAACGCGATCAAGCTCAAGCGCCTGATCGCCACGCAGCAGGGCGTGTTCATCGCCAGCCCCGAATACAACGCTTCGGTCACGCCGCTGCTCAAGAACACCATCGACTGGGTTTCGCGCGTGCGCGAGCGCGGCGAGGAGCCGCTTGCCGCCTACAAGAACCGGGTGTTCGCGCTCGGCGGCGCATCGGACGGCGCGCTCGGTGCGATGCGCTCGCTGATGGCGCTGCGCCAGGTGCTGGAGCTCGGCTGCGGTGCGCTGGTGATCCCCGATCAGATCGCGGTGATGCGGGCGAGCGACGCGTTCGACGAGATGGACAACCTCAAGGATGAGCGTGCGGCCAATGCGCTCAGGCGCGTGGCGCAGCGGCTCACCGACATGGCGCGGGAGATGGCGTGATGGATCCGCGTGACCGGCTGATCGTGGCGCTGGACCTGCCGTCGGTACAGGCCGCGGAGGCGATGATCGAGAAACTCGGCGATGCGGTGTCGTTCTACAAGATCGGCTACCAGCTTGCGTTCGCCGGCGGGCTGCCGCTGGCCGATGCCTTGGTCCGCGCCAACAAGCAGGTGTTCGTCGATCTCAAGCTGCACGACATCGGCAACACGGTGGGCAAGGGCGTCGAGAGCGTGGCGAAGCTCGGAGCGACGTTCCTCACCGTTCACGCCTATCCGCAGACCATGCAAGCTGCGGCCGATGCGCGCGCCGGATCGAAACTCAAAATCCTGGCGGTGACGGTGCTCACCTCCTACGACAACGCCGACCTTTCCGCCGCGGGGTACGACTTCAACGTCACCGGTCTGGTGGCCAAACGCGCCGCGCAGGCGCGCGACATCGGTATCGATGGATTGGTCTGTTCGGCGGAAGAGGCGGCGGCGGTGCGCGCCATCGCCGGCAGCGCGATGGCGCTGGTGACGCCCGGCATCCGACCGGCCGGCGCCGCGGCTGGCGACCAGAAGCGCGTCATGACGCCGGCCAAGGCCATCGCCGCCGGTGCGGATTATCTGGTGGTCGGGCGCCCGATCGTGGAAGCTCCGGACCCGAGAGCGGCGGCGCAGGCGATTGTCGCCGAGATCGCGCAAGCGACCGGGCCGTAGGGAGGGCGCTCATGCCGAAGGGCTACTGGATTCCGCATCTCGACGTCAGCAATCCCGAAGGCTTCCAGGCCTACCGCGACACCGCGGACGCCTGGCACAAGACCAACGGCTCAGTGCTTCTCGCGCGCGGCGGCCGCCGCGAACTGGTCGAGGGCAAGCTGCGGGCGCGCAACGTGCTGCGCGAATTCAACTCCTACGATGAGGCGCTGGCGTCCTATCACGGCCCGGAATATTCCCGCGCCCATCCGCTGCGCGAGCCGTATTCGGAATGCGATTTCCTTATCGTCGAAGGCTACGACGGCCCGCAACCGCCGCCGATCGGAACGCCGCCGTCGCCCGCCAAGCTCAAGGGCTATTGGCTCGGCCACGTCGATGTCACCGATGCCGACGGCTACAAGCCCTACACGGTGGCGAACGCCATCCCGTTCGGAAAGTTCGGCGCACGCTTCCTGGTGCGCGGCGGCCGTCACCAGGTGATGGAAGGGCGCTCCCGCTCGCGCAACGTGGTGATGGAGTTTCCGAGCTACGACGCCGCGGTCGCCTGCTACCATTCGGACGACTACCAGGCGGCGGCGGCCATGCGCAAAGGCAAGTGCGAGATCGACTTGGTGATCGTCGAAGCGTTCGACCCGTCCAAGCCCTGAGCCTTGCCGCCGGGGCGGCTCGCCCGGAATGGCGATTGCGTGTATATCCCGCACGTCGATTTCTGGAGCTGACCGATGTCCGACATGCGGCTTGTGGTGGCTGGCGCCGGCGGGCGCATGGGGCGCACGCTGATCAAGGCGATTGCCGAAACGCCCGGGCTGGCGTTGACCGGCGCGCTGGAAGGCGCGGACTCGCCGCTGATCGGCCAGGATTCCGGCCAGCTTTCGGGGCTCGGCAACAACGGCATCACGCTCTCGGCTGACGCCAAGGGCACGATCGCCAAGGCCGACGGCATCATCGACTTCACCGTGCCGAAGGCGACGCTTGCGTTCGCTTCGCTCGCCGCCGGCAAGGTCCACATCATCGGCACCACCGGACATTCCGCCGACGATGAGGCGAGGATCAAGGAGGCTTCGAAGGCCGCGACCATCGTCAAGTCCGGCAACATGAGCCTCGGCGTCAACCTGCTCGCGGCGCTGAGCAAGCGCGTGGCGAAGACGCTCGGCGAGGAGTTCGATATCGAAATCTTCGAGATGCATCACAGCAAGAAGATCGATGCGCCGTCCGGCACCGCGCTACTGCTCGGCCGCGCGGCGGCGGAAGGCCGCGGCATCGATCTTAGTCAGCGTTCGACCCGGGGCCGCGACGGCGAGACCGGCGCGCGCACCATCGGCAACATCGGCTTTGCGTCGCTGCGCGGCGGCAGCGTGGTCGGCGAGCACAGCGTGATCTTCGCAGGTCCCGCCGAACGCATCGAGCTCGTGCATCGCGCCGAGGACCGCATGATCTTCGCGCGCGGCGCGCTCAAGGCGGCGCTGTGGGCGCGTGGCCAGAAGCCCGGCCTCTATTCGATGATGGACGTGCTCGGTCTGGGCGACATGTAAATCGGAAATTTTTTCCGTGCGTAAAAAATCGCACGTCCAAAAGATTGACGATGGCCGATGACTTTCATGCGCCACGCGTTCGATTAAAACGCAGCTTCTTCAAGGCGATAGAGGGCGTACCAGCGTTCAAAAGTTGGCGAAACGCCGTTAACAAACGATTTGCGCTTCATTAACCAATTATTTTTATGACTCAACCAAAATGGCGTTGTTGCTGGATTTTGGGAGCGCCAGTCATGAGTGACGTAAAGGAAATTGCGTCAAAAGATTTGACGTTAGTTGAAAAATCAGAGTCTGACCGTTGTCCGCAAAACTACCTGCGGATCGGCGGCAAACTGGATCTTGAGTTCGAATATCAACTTCGACCGATGAGGCTCGTCATCAAATGTCTTCGACGGATCTTTGGAAATTGAAATTTGTCGAAACACCAGAGGAGTTCGAACTGTGGTGTGCAGCTAAGGGCTACACGAAGGACGATGTAGCTGAGCTGCTCGGCGTGACCCGTCAGACGATATATAATTGGACGCATAAGCAGCCGTACAAATTGTCCAGCGGTCTGTCGGACGAAGCTAAAAAGGGCTTGATCGCAAAAGAGAAGGCATATGCTAAGATTCCTAGAATGCTTTCGTTTGCACTTCTAGCAATCGAAACGATGTCACCAGTGAGCGTCTTTGGCGGAAGACGTGTGCGCAGGAGAAAACTAGTTAGTTAATCCGCCTTCCGCAGCGACTGGCCGGTCATTTCCGCGGGCTGCGGCAATTCCATCAGATCGAGCAGCGTCGGTGCGATGTCGGCCAGACGGCCATCCCGCAACGCATCGCCGCCGCCCATCAGGAACACCGGCACCGGATTGGTGGTGTGCGAGGTGTGCGGCTCGCCGGTTTGCGGATCGCGCATCAGTTCGCAGTTGCCGTGGTCGGCGGTGACGAGCAACGCGCCGCCCTGCTTGGTCACCGTCTCGGCGATGCGGCCGAGCGCTGCATCCACGGTTTCCACCGCCTTGATCGCGGCCTGAAGATTGCCGGTGTGACCGACCATGTCGGGGTTGGCGTAGTTCAGCACGATCAGGTCGAACTGCTTCGAGTTGATCGCGATCACCGCCTTGTCGGTCAGCTCCACCGCCGACATTTCCGGCTTCATGTCGTAGGTCGCGACCTTCGGCGACGGCACCATGATGCGCGCCTCGCCGTCGTAGGGGTCTTCGCGGCCGCCGTTCAGGAAGTAGGTGACGTGCGGATACTTCTCGGTCTCCGCCATGCGCAGTTGGGTGCGTCCGGCGGCGCCGACGACCTCGCCCAGGATGTTCGGGAAGGTCTGTGGCGGAAAGATCGCTTGCATGACCTGGTTTAGATCGTCGCTGTATTCGGTCATGCCGACCGCCGTGGCGATCTGCACGCTGGAGCGCCGCGCGAAGCCCGATCCTTCCGGCGGATCGAGGATGACGCCGAGGATCTCGCGCACCCGGTCGGAGCGGAAATTGAAGCACAGCACGCCGTCGCCGCTCTTGATGCCGCGATAGCTGCCGATCACCGCCGGCACGATGAACTCGTCGAACAGCCGTTGCGAATAGGCGTCGGCCACTGCCGCCTGCGCATCCGGGAAGCACGGGCCCTGCGCGTCCATGATCGCGTTGTAGGCCTTGGTGATGCGCTCCCAGCGCGCGTCGCGATCCATCGCGTAATAGCGCCCGCTCACGGTGGCGATCGTCACCTCGCGTGGCAGCGCCTGCGTGAAAGCGTCGAGATCGTCGGCCGCGCACTGTGGCGGTGTGTCGCGGCCGTCGGTGAAAACGTGGACCACGGTCGGAATTTTGACGGCGGCGAGAATCTTGGCGAGTGCGACCGCGTGATCCTGGTGCGAATGAACGCCGCCGCCCGACACCAGCCCCATCAGATGGCAGGTGCCGCCGGTCTCGCGCAACCGTTGGATCAGGCCGATCAGCGCCGGTGCGCGCTGGATTTGTCCGGTGGCGACGGCCTTGTTGATGCGCGGCAGGTCCTGCATCACCACCCGGCCTGCGCCGATGTTGAGATGCCCGACCTCGGAATTTCCCATCTGGCCTTCCGGCAGGCCGACGTCCTCGCCGGAGGTGCGCAGGAAGGCGTGCGGGCAGGAACTCCACAGCCCGTCGAACGCCGGCGTCTTGGCCTGGCGGACGGCGTTGTCAGCCGTTTCCTCGCGCCAGCCCCAGCCGTCCAGGATCACCAGCATGACCGGACGACGCTTTTGCATCCTTGGCTTTCCTCATCGCGGGTTGATGATGACGCATATGAGGGATCGGCCCGAAGCCGTCAATCATCGCGCCCGGCTCAGGGCCGTTTCAACTCGCCGGAAAGAAGCGCTGGTGAATGTATTGCCCCGCGACAATCCCGATCAATGCGGCGAGCCCGGCCAGCAGCATTTGACCGATGGTCGATCCAGCCCAGGCTGGAGCCAAGCCGCCTGCGAGCGCAAAAACCACCACAAACGAAATGAGCAAACTGACCGCCAGGCACGCAATACGGCCCTTCGACATTGTCGCCTCCCGTTGCTTTGCTTCAACGGCAACAGGATGGCGGAGCGCAGGCCGCCGATCAACATGGCGCGCGGCCTATGCCACCAGCTTCCCCGCCTCCCAGCCGAGCATGGCGCGCTTGCGGGTGATGCCCCAATGGTAGCCGGTCAACTCGCCCGACCGGCCGATCACGCGGTGGCAGGGCACCACGAACGAGATCGGGTTCTTGCCGACCGCGGCGCCGACCGCACGCGCCGCCTTCGGCGAGCCGATCGTGCCGGCGATGTTGGAATAGGTGGTGGCGCGGCCCAGCGGAATGCGCAGCAGCGTCTCCCAGACCCGGACTTCGAAGTCGGTTCCGATCAGCACGACACGGAGCGGCCGGTCCTGCCGCCACTGCCTGGAATCGAACACGCGCTGCGCCAGCGGCGCGGTTCGTGCCACGTCCTCGACGTACTTGGCTTTCGGCCAGCGCGAGCGCATGTCGGCGAGCGCGGCCTTGTCGCCGCCCCGGTCGGCGAAGGCGAGGCCCGCGAGCCCCCGCTCGGTTGCCATCACCAGCGCGGTGCCGAACGGCGAGGGGTGATAGCCGAAGGAAATGGTCAGGCCCTCGCCGCCGGATTTCCACTCGCCGGGCGACATCGCCTCGTGGGTGACGAACAGGTCGTGCAGCCGCCCCGGCCCGGACAGGCCGACCTCGTAGGAGGCGTCGAGGATGCTGGCGGAGTTGCGCAGCAGCTCGCGGGCGCCGTCGAGGGTGAGCGCCTGAAGAAACGCCTTGGGCGTGAGCCCGGCCCAGCGCCGGAACAGATGATGCAGTTCGGCGGAGCTGACGCCGGCGGCTTCGGCGATCTGCTCGACCTCGGGCTGCTGGCGCCAGTTGCCGCGGATATGGGCGATGGCTCTACGCACCACATCGTAGTCGGAGGCGGCGGCGGTCAGCGGGCTGAGATCGGTCGCACGGTCGGGCGAGAGCATGGCGGTCTCCATCATGGACACTCCATCTAGGCCGCCCCGAACTGCGTTCCCACCCGATTTCTAAACCTATCCCGGCCTCATGCTGAGGAGCCGCCGCAGGCGGCGTCTCGAAGCACGAGGCCGCCCCATCCTTCGAGACGCGCCCATCGCAGCCTGGTGTACGCAGGCTGCGTTTGCTGGGGGGCGCTCCTCAGGATGAGGGCGGAGCTAGGCCGTCGTCCGAGTCGGACCCTGCCTGGCTTGGTTCAGCGCGTCCGACAGCGCCTCCGCGAAGCTTTCCCGCTCCTGCGGCGCCAGGAAATTGGCGACCGCAAACCGCTTGCCGCGCGACACCAGGAACAGCCGCAGCAGGCCGAAATCGGCGTGGGCCTCGCGGTCGAGCTTGGTCCATTGCGGGTTCAGCGTCCATTCCTGGACTTTGCCGCGGTGGCTCACCTTGCGCAGCTTCAGTTCGGCGGCGGTGACCGTCACCTCCTCGTAGGCGGCGGCATGGGCGTAGTTCAATTTGAACGCCCAGTAGAGCAGGGCGACGTCGAGGCCGAAGAAGCCGACCACCGGCCAGGCGCCCGCGATGAAGAACACCAATCCGCCGACGAAGCTGACAAACGACACAAGGCTCATCAGTACGATGAAGCCGACGCGATCGAGCGAGCGGTTCGGTGTGATGACGGCCGAGAAAATCGTGGGCTCGGCAACCGGGTTGCTGTCCGCACTCATGGCGCCCACTATAACGGAAACATGGCCCGAAAAACGACCCGAGCGATCCAAGCTGCCAAGAAAGGCAAGGCCGCCAAGGCCAAGCCGAAAAAGGCGCAGCGGAAGGCCGATGCTAAGGCTCTGCACGGCGGCACGCCGCAATGGAAGCCATCCGAGATCGACGAGGCGTTCCGGCGGTTCGAGGCGGCCAAGCCGGAGCCGAAGGGCGAGCTGATCCACATCAATCCGTTCACGCTGCTGGTGGCCGTCGTGCTGTCGGCGCAGGCGACCGACGCCGGCGTCAACAAGGCGACGCCCACCCTGTTCGCGCTGGCCGACACGCCGGAGAAGATGGTCAAGCTGGGCGAGCCCAAGGTGCGCGATCTGGTCAAGACCATCGGGCTCTACCGCAACAAGGCGAAAAACGTAGTGGCGCTGTCGGAGAAGCTTATCGCCGAACACGGCGGCGAAGTGCCGAACTCGCGTGAGGCCTTGGAGGCTTTGCCCGGCGTCGGCCGGAAGACCGCGAACGTGGTGCTCAACATGGCGTTCGGCCAGCCGACCATGGCGGTCGATACCCACGTCTTCCGGATCGGCAACCGCACCGGCCTGGCGCCCGGCAAGGATCCGCTGGCGGTCGAGCTCAAGCTGATCGAGGTCATTCCCGAGCGCTACATGATGCACGCGCACCACTGGCTCATTCTGCACGGACGCTACACCTGTCTGGCGCGCCGGCCGTTGTGCGAGGGCTGCATCATTGCCGACCTGTGCAAGTGGCCGGGCAAGATCGCGCTGGAGGCCGCGAAAGCCGGCTCCAATCCGTCCGCTCGCGCCTAATCGGGGCTCTTCATATTTTTTCGTTTTGTCGTCGTTGTTGATCCTTGCGAACCCAAGCTTGGCGGTCGGCGTCTAGCCTACGTCTTTCGGCCAAAACATTTTTGACGTGAATCCATTCTTTATAACGGGAAAATTCGCCTGTTCGGTTCGCCCAATCGACATAGTGTTTGTAATCCGGATCGTCCGATTTTGGATAGCCGTTGCCTTGAATGGCTCCCGCTATGTCCCATCCGATCAGCGCGAGCGGTCTAATGACCAAGCCGAACGCTTTCAACACAATCCAACCGAAGAGGACGATTGCCAGGATCACCACAACAGCCCAAAGGCCGAAATGCAAAATTGGTATGATCGCGCCCGTGAGTATGAACACTAAGGCGACGATGATCCAAAAGAGCGTTCCCATTGAATATCCCCGGATCGCTCATCCTACAACGAAAACGCCTGCGCTGTAGCTGGCTTTCGCCGCCGTTTGGGTGTGTTGTCGGATCAGTGCCAAGAGGCGACACGCCAGCCGACGTAGCGGCAGCTACGGATTCCGGATGCGCTCGCGTCCTGCAACGGGCGTGGGCTCGATCAATTCCACTCGCGTGCCTGACAGCTTCTTGTGCAGATGCACCATCATCGCCATCGCGAACAGCGGCGTCGCAAGGTTGACGATCGGGATCATCACGAACAGCGCGATCGGAACGCCTGCCATGAACACGCTGGTGCGGTTGGCGCGCCGCATCGCCCTGGCCTCGTCCGGCGAACGGAAGCGCATCGCCGCCAGCAGAAAGTACTCCCGGCTGAGCAGGTAGGCCGCGGCGACGAACATCAACACCAGGCCAAGGCCGGCGAACAGCAGGAACGGCACCGCGCAAAGATACACCGCGATCGATACCAGCGCCGTCTTGATGCCTTCGTAGACCGCGCGCCCCAGCGGCAGCTCCTTGCCGGGCAGCTCCGCCGGGTAATACTTGCGCTCGACCTCGCCCGCGATCTCATCGACAAAGAACGAGCCGGCAAACGCCGTCACCGCCGGCATCAGGAACACCGCCCCGGTCAGGATGCCGAGAGCTGCGGCAAACGACAGCACCCAGACCAGGATGCTCCAGGCGGTGTGCGGCACGAAGCCGGTCGAGGCCTCGGCCCAGGTCGCGCCGCTGTCCGCCATCCAGGAAAACGCCCGGTGCAGGCCGATGCCAAACAGCACGACCACCACCAGCGCGAGGCCGATTGACTTGAACAGCACCCGCCGGAACTCCGGCGATGCCATCTGCGCCATCGCCTTGAAGGCCGCTTCGAACATGGGTTTCTCCGCACAACCGCGCGGAGAAGGTGGGGATTGGATGGTTAGAGGGCAAGGTGCGTCACACCCGCCGTTGTCATCGCCCGGCTTGACCGGGCGATCCAGCTCCTTGCGGACGTGGGGTGCTTACTGGATGCCCGCTTTCGCGGGCATGACAATGGAGTGCGCTGGCGCGCTATGCCGCGACCTGAAGCGGCGATGCATCGGCCGGCGCCGTATCGATCTCGTCCGGCATGTCGGCCCAGCGCATGGCACGGTAGTCGAAGCCATTCTTCACCGTCGGCTTGACCAGTTCGAAGTACGGCGAGATGTCGAAGTCGCGCGGCGCGTAGAGCGACGAATGGCGTATTTCCAGGATCTCGCGCCGGGCCGCCTCGCTTTCCAGCCGCGTCATCCTGGGCAGGATCGGATAGCGCACGTTCTCGAACGCCTGGGCGATCAGCGCCGAGCAGATGATGCGGGTCGGATGTCCGGAGCCGAGCGCCATCATGCGCCGCCGCCAGCGCCGCGGCACCGGCAACGGGATCAGGTAGCGCATCAGGTCTGTGATGTTCTTGACGTCGTAGTCGAAGCCGATCCGCTCGGCGGCGTAGCTGCACACCCGCGCGCAGTCGTCGTCGGTGAGTCCGATCGGGCGGCAGATTCGCGTGTGATGGCGCAGGTACTTCGACAGCGGTGCGCCGACCACGCCTTCGCCGAGGTTGGCCTCGACCAGCACCAGCGGCTCGCCGTCCGCGCTGGTGCGTTCGCCGATCGGCCCGACATAGAGTGCGGCGTGCGACCAGGTCGATTGCGTGAGGTACTTGATGACGCCGGAGATGCGGTTGTTGCCTTCGACCAAGAGCACGTCGCCGGGCTTGAGAGTGGAGCGCAGTGCATCGGGATCGCTAGGCGTGAACGGCTCGGTGCCGTCCTCCGCGCGCTGCAGATATTGGGCGATGGCGCGGGCGATTCCGCTCAGCATCAAATTCATGACACGTTTCCCCGAACCGCGTGCATTCTTTGTGCAAGCCGCGTTGTTGGCTTTGACTTTAATGGAAACTCATTGCGGTTCGGTTCATAGGCGCGCTTTCGCGGCAACGGCTCGTTAGCCACCTTGGTTTGCGGGACCCGGCACATTCGGGCAAAGTTGGGTGCGAGGGCGGTGCGGGGCAACCAATTGCAAACCATGAAATCACAGAGTCGCCGATCCTTCCTCG
Organism: Hyphomicrobiales bacterium; assembly: GCA_021730985.1. Lineage (GTDB taxonomy): Bacteria > Pseudomonadota > Alphaproteobacteria > Rhizobiales > Xanthobacteraceae > Z2-YC6860. The sequence goes on from JAKFYI010000001.1 coordinate 98,513, forward strand.
CCTCGGCCGGCGCAACCCTGGCCGCGCCGGCGTTGGCGGCGCCCGCGGTATCCACCGACACCGAAGTGGTGATCGTGGGGGCGGGAGCGGCAGGGATCGCGGCCGCCCGCCGGCTCGCCGCCGCCAACCGCCGGTTCATTGTGGTCGAAGCGGCCGAACGCATCGGCGGGCGCTGCATAACCGATACGCAGACCTTCGGTGTGCCGTTCGACCTCGGCGCGCACTGGATCTATTCGCCCGACATCAATCCGCTCACCAAGCTGCAGCGCGCCGCCGGTCTCGACATCTATCCGGCTCCTTCGGGGCAAAGAGTGCGGATCGGCCGCCGCAACGCCCGCGAAAGCGAACTCGAGGATTTCCTCACCACGGTGGTGAAGGCCAACCGCGCGATCGGCGACGCGGCGCGCGGCAAGGTCGATATGAACTGCGCGCAGGCGCTGCCCCGCGATCTCGGTGACTGGAAGCCCACCGCCGATTTCGTGCTCGGCCCCTACAATTGCGCCGCCGATCTCAATGAAATCTCAGCTATGGACCTTGGCCGGGCGGCCGAGCGCGACAGCGGCGCGTTTTGCCGTCAGGGCTTCGGCGCGCTGCTGGCAGGCCACGCCGCCAACATCCCGGTGCGGCTCGCGACGCCGGTGACGCAGATCGACACCCGCAGCACCAGTGGCCGCGTCGAGGTGCGCACCGCGAAGGGCACACTGACAGGCCGCTATGCGATCGTTACGGCGTCCACCGGTGTGCTGGCCGCAGGCAAGATCGCGTTTCTGCCCGAGTTGCCGAAGCGCCAGCTTGACGCGCTGTCGCGGCTGAAGCTCGGCAGCCTCGACCACATCGCGTTGGAGATGCCGGGCAACCCGCTCGGCCTGCAGCGTGATGAGCTGATGTTCGAGAAGTCCGCCAATACGAACACCGGCGCATTGCTCGCCAACATCTCCGGCACGCCGCTTGCTGTGGTAAGCGTCGGCGGCGCGTTCGGACGCCAGCTTGCCGGCAAAGGGGGCAAGGCGATGGCCGATTTCGCGGTGGATTGGCTGGCCGGAATGTATGGCGCGGACATCCGCAAGGCGATCAAGCGCAGCCATGCCACCAACTGGAACCAGTCGCCGTGGGTGCTGGGCGCTGTCTCGACAGCGGCACCCGGCGGCCAGCCCGCGCGGCGCACCATGACGGAGGCGATCCGCGACCGGCTCTATTTTGCTGGTGAAGCGACCCACGAAACGCAATGGGGCACGGTCGGCGGCGCCTGGGAATCGGGCGAGCGCACGGCCGAAGCCATCCTGCGCCGCATGGGCGTGCTGAAGGATCCGGTCGAGCCCAGGCCCGCGCGCCAGCCGCGGCGGCGCGAGCGCGATCCAGCATGAGCGAGCGTCCCAAGGCCCTGATCGCCTGGTCGAGCGGCAAGGACAGCGCCTGGGCGCTGCATGACGTGCGGCGCACCGGCGAATACGACGTGGTCGGCGCGCTGACCACGATCACCGACGCGTTCGGGCGAGTGAGCATTCACGGGCTGCGCCAGGAGTTGCTGGAGGCGCAGCTCGCCGCCGCCGGATTGCCGGCGACGATCGTGCGGATTCCGTATCCTTGTCCCAACGAGGTCTATGAGCGCGCGATGGCCGCGGCGATGGATCAAGCCAAGGCGCAGGGCATCACCCACGTCATCTTCGGCGATCTGTTCCTGGAGGATGTGCGCGCTTATCGCGAAACACGGCTCAGGCCGATCGGTATCACGCCGGTGTTTCCGATCTGGCATCGGCCGACCGATGCGCTGGCGCGGGACATGATCGCCAAGGGCGTCGATGCGCGGCTGGTCTGCGTCGATCTCAAGAAGCTGCCGGCCTCTTTCGCCGGGCGGCGCTTCGACGCGGCGATGCTCGCCGATCTTCCGCCGGGCATCGACCCGTGCGGCGAGAACGGCGAGTTTCATTCGTTCGTTGCGGCGGGACCGATGCTGTCGCGCCCGGTGGCGATCAAGCCGGGCGAAGTGGTCGAGCGGGACGGGTTCGCTTACGCGGATTTTCTGCCGGCGTAATGCGGAGAGGCGTTGGAACGGCGAATGGCTAGTGCTGCCGCCCGGTGGTCTCGGCGAACACCAGCAGGCCGTGCTCGCTCTCGACCGCCCATTCGCGCAAGCCCGCCATGCTGACCTCGCCGAGGAACGTGTCGGACTCGGCCCATGCGGCGGCGCGCAGGTCTTCCAGCGACTCGACCCAGACGTAAAGCGCGGGCCGGTCCTCAAGCAGCGCAACGGCGCGCGGTGGCAAGGTGCGCTCGGCGTGGTCGCGATTGATTAGGATGATGTGGGTTTGCCCGGCTTTGACACCGCAGCATCCTTCGTCGTCGGTCGGCATCGGCACGAAGCCAAGCCCGATGTAGCGCAGCCGCGCATCGTCGAGGTCTTCGACCAGGTACATCGGCGTGGAGCGGCGGGCCTGCATCGCGATCTCCCGAATCGGAGTCCGATGCTACGACCCGCGCGAAGTGATTCGCGACGGCTGTGTGACAGTTTTCCTCAGGCTGGATCGGAGGAGCCGCTCAGCCCCGCAACACGCCGCCGCTGCGCTTTGACACTTCAGCGACGATCTTTGCGCCGACCGCGTCGATCTCGGCGTCGGTCAGGGTTTTTTCGCGCGGCTGGATCGTGACCGCGATCGCAATCGACTTCTTCGCGGCGTCGATGCCGGGGCCTTCATAGACGTCGAACACCGTCACGCCGGTGATGAGCTTGCGATCGACGTTCTGCGCCGCGCGCGCGATATCGGCGGCCTTGACGGCGCGATCCACAACGAAGGCGAAGTCGCGCGTCACCGGCTGGAATGGCGACAACTCCAGCATCGGCTTGGCCCGCGTCGGCTTCGCCTTGGCTTCGGGAATCCTTTCAAGGATGACCTCGAAGGCCGCAAGCGGCCCGGCGGCATCGAGCGCCTGCAGCACGCGCGGATGCAGTTCGCCGAAATGGCCGAGCACGTTCTGCGGTCCGATCTGTAGCGTGCCGGAGCGGCCGGGATGAAACCACGCCGGGCCGCCGGGCACGACCTGGATGGCCTGCACTGGTGCACCGGCTGCGGCGAGCACCGCGAGCGCGTCACTTTTGACGTCGAACGCATCGGCGGATGCCGCGCCGCTCGACCAGTGCCGTCCGCTGCCCGCGCCTTTCGCCAGCGCGCGCCGCACGCCGGATGCCGCGGCGAATTGATCCTCCGGCTTGTCGCCGCGAAACACCTGTCCGACCTCGAACAGGGCAACATCGGGGAAGCCGCGATCCGAATTCTTCTGTGCCGCGGCGATCAGACCCGCGAGCAGGCTCGGGCGCATGTCGGAGAGTTCTGCGGCGATCGGATTGGCCAGCGCCAACTCGGGCTTCGAGCCGCCGAACAGATCGGCCTGCGCCTTGGCAACGAACGACCACGTCACCGCCTCGACCATGCCGCGCGCCGCCAAGGCGCGCTTGGCCTTGCGGGTGCGCAATTGCAAAGGCGTGAGCACCGGCTTGCGCGGCGCGTCGCCGCGGCCGAAGGGCGTCGAGGGCACGCGATCGACACCGACGATGCGCACGATCTCCTCAACCAGATCGGCCTTGCCTTCAACATCCGGCCGCCACGACGGCGGCGCGACCTTCACCAGCTCGCCCTGGCCTGCAACGAAGAAGCCGAGCTTGGTCAGCACGCGGCGCATTTCAGGGAAGGGCAGACTGAGGCCTGCAAGACGCTTCAATTCGCTTGGCGGAAAATCGATGACGCGCTCCGGCGCCTCCGCCTTGCCGACGGTGACAATCTCCGACGGCTCGCCGCCGCACAGGTCGAGCACCATCCGGGTGGCGAGTTCGAGCCCGGGCAGCATGAAATTCGGATCGACGCCGCGCTCGAAGCGATAACGCGCGTCGGAGTTGATGCCGAGCTTGCGTCCGGTCTGCGCGATGTTGAGCGGCTCCCACAGCGCCGACTCGATCAGCACGTCCGTGGTGCCCTCGTCGCAGCCCGACGCTTCGCCACCCATGATGCCGGCGAGCGACTCGACGCCCTGCTCGTCGGCGATGACGCACATCGCGTTGTCGAGCGTGTAGGTTTTCCCATCCAGCGCCAGAAGCGTCTCGCCGTTCTGCGCGCGGCGCACGACGAGATTGCCCTTTACCTTCTTGGCGTCGAACACATGCAGCGGCCGGCCGCGGTCGTAGGTGATGGCGTTGGTGATATCGACCAGCGCGTTGATCGGGCGCAGGCCGATCGCCTTGAGCCGCTTCTGCAGCCATGCCGGAGACGGTCCGTTCTTGACGCCGCGAACGAGCCGCAGCGCGAAGGCCGGGCAGAGCGGCGGCGTCACGCCGAAGTCGAGCGTCACGCTGACCGGGCAGGGGAATGTGCCCGGCACCGGCTTCGGGGAATTTTCCTTGTAGGCACCGACGTCGGCGGCGGCGAGATCACGCGCGATGCCGTTGATGCCGGTGCAGTCCGGCCGGTTCGGCGTCAGGTTGATCTCGATGGTCGGATCGTCGAGGCCGGCGTAGGCCGCATATGGCGTGCCGACCGGCGCATCGGCGGGCAGCTCGATGATGCCGTCGTGATCGTCGGAGATCAGCAGTTCGGCCTCGGACACCAGCATGCCGCGGCTTTCGACGCCGCGGATGTTGCCGACGCCGAGCGTGATGTTCTTGCCCGGAATGAACGTGCCGGGCGGGGAGAACACGCCGACCATGCCGCCGCGCGCGTTCGGCGCTCCGCACACCACCTGGATCGGCTTGCCGTCGCCGGTGTCGACCATGCAGACGCGCAGGCGGTCGGCGTTGGGATGCTGAACGGCGGAAATCACATTCGCGATCACAAACGGCGCCAGCGACTTGCCCGGATCGGTGAGGTGCTCGACCTCGAGTCCGACCATCGTGAGCTTGCTCACGATGTCGTCGAGCGACGCGTCGGTGTCGAGATGCTCCTTGAGCCAGGACAGGGTGAATTTCATCGTCGGGCCCTTGAACGCGTGGCTACGCTGCTGGCCTGTTGCGAGGCAGTTGTTTGGGGGTTCCCTCCCCCCGTGTGGGGGAGGGACAGGGAGGGGGGTGAGCCAGGAACGCGAGTGGAAGACGCGTTGCGGATAACCTCTACGACGCCTTCAAGGTTGCTCAGTATCTGCTCGTTGGTGAAACGCAATACGACATAGCCCTGCGAACGAAACCAAGCATCGCGTCTTTGATCGCTACGCTGGGCGGATTCGAAATCATGCGACTCACCGTCCAGTTCGACGATCAATCGTACCGTGTGACACGCGAAGTCGGCGACATAGTCGCGCATCGGCACCTGCCGCCGAAAGCCAAGGCCGTCGATGTGGTGCGCTTTCAAGTAGCGCCACAGCAACGTCTCGGCGCGTGTCATTGTCCGGCGGAGGGTTTTTGCCCGGCTGCGTTGTTTGTCGTTGACGGCTGCGTGCGGCATGTGCGGACACCCCCCTCCCTAACCCTCCCCCACAAGGGGGGAGGGAACAGGGCGGTGCTTGTCGCGCGGCTGACCGTGACGGCTCTTGCGGAGGTTGATCACGGGCTCAACCCTCCCGCGAGTGTCGGGAAGTCGAGCGGCCGGAAGCCGTAGTGCGCGAGCCAGCGCACGTCGGCCTCGAAGAATGCGCGCAGGTCCGGCATGCCGTACTTCAGCATGGCGATGCGGTCGATCCCCATGCCCCAAGCAAAACCCTGCACCTCGTCCGGATCGAGCCCGCAGTTGCGCAGCACGTTCGGGTGAACCATGCCGCAGCCGAGAATCTCCAGCCAATCGTCGCCTTCGCCGAAGCGAATCTCGCCCTTGTCGCGCTTGCACTGGATATCGACTTCGAGCGACGGCTCGGTGAACGGGAAGAACGACGGACGGAAGCGCATCTTCACCTGATCGACCTCGAAGAACGCCTTGCAGAATTCCTCAAGTATCCATTTGAGGTGGCCGAGGTGTGCGCCCTTGTCGATCACCAGGCCTTCGACCTGGTGGAACATCGGCGTGTGCGTTTGATCCGAGTCCGAGCGATAGGTGCGGCCCGGAATGATCACGCGGATCGGCGGCTTCTGCGCCAGCATGGTGCGGATCTGCACCGGCGAGGTGTGGGTGCGTAGCAGCATCCGCGAGCCGTCCGGCTTCGGCGGGAAGTAGAACGTGTCGTGCATCTCGCGGGCCGGATGGCCCTCGGGGAAGTTCAGCTTGGTGAAGTTGTAGTCGTCGGTCTCGATGTCCGGACCTTCGGCAACCGCGAACCCCATGTCGGCGAAGATCGCCGTGAGTTCGTCGATCACCTGGCTGATCGGATGAATGCGCCCCGCCTCGGCCGCCGTCTCGCGCAACGGCAGCGTGACGTCCACGGTCTCGGTGTTGAGACGCTGGTCGAGCACGGCGTTCTTCAGCGCCTCGCGCCGCGCCAGGATCGCATCGTTGACGCGATCCTTGAGGCCGTTGATCAGCGGCCCCTGCTGCTTGCGCTCATCCGGCGTCATGCCGCCGAGCGTCTTCAGCAATGCGGAGACCGAGCCACTCTTGCCGAGCGCCGCGACGCGCACGGCTTCCAGCGCCGCCTCGTCGTTGGCGGCGGCGATCTCAGCCAGGATGGACGTATCAAGTTGCGCGATGTCGGTCATCGGTGTTCCCGCGCGTTGGGTGTCGTCGCCCGCGCAAGCGGACGATCCAGTAACTCCGGTGCTGCGATTACGCTAGAGCGGTGGATACTGGATGCCCCGCTTTCGCGGGGCATGACAAGCCGTCGGCAATCAGGCCGCCTTCGGAAGCGCGGCCTTGACCTTTTCGACGATGGCCTCGAACGCCGCCGGCTCGCTGATCGCCAGATCGGACAGCACCTTGCGATCGACCATCACGCCCGATTTCGCCAGGCCGTCGATGAAGCGGCTGTAGTTCAGGCCGAACGGCCGCACCGCGGCATTGAGACGCTGGATCCAGAGCGCGCGGAACGTGCGCTTCTTGCGCTTGCGGTCGCGGAATGCGTATTGGCCGGCCTTCTCGACCGCCTGCTTGGCGATGCGAATGGTGTTCTTGCGGCGGCCGCGATAGCCCTTGGCTGCCTTGTAGATCTTCTTGTGCTTGGCGTGTGAGGTGACGCCGCGTTTAACGCGAGCCATTGCAAATCTCCTTCAAAATCGAAAAACCGGGGTGTGACAGATGGCGGCGGCGATCAGCCGTTGGGCATCCAGTACTTCTGGATGTTGTCGCCGTCGGTCTTGAACAGCACCCGCGTTCCGCGCTTCTGGGCAATCTGCTTCGGCGTGCGTTTGATCATGCCGTGACGCTTGCCGGCCATCGCCGACTTAACCTTGCCACTGGCGGTGATCTTAAAGCGCTTTTTGGCGCCCGATTTGGTCTTCAGCTTGGGCATTTTGCTCTCCATTGTCGGCTCGCAATCGCGGAAAAAGCTCCGGATCGGCCGGATATGCTCCAACGAGCGTGTTGATTGAGCGTTGTCGCTGCCACGGCAGCCCTTATTCAGCCGGGCGGCGAGCGGGCGGGTTATGGCAGAGGGCGGTGGAAAAAACAACCTCCGGAGGCGTTAACGGCGCCTCCCGCCCGGACCCGAAACAGCAACGCCCGCAACGGTGTTGCGGGCGTTAAACCATGCGGCGGCAGGGTTTTAGCGCGGGGCCAGAACCATCACCATCTGCCGGCCCTCGAGCCGGGCGTCCATTTCGACCTTGGCGAGCTTGGCGACGTCGGTCTTGACGCGCTCCAGCAGCCTCGTGCCGAGCTCCTGGTGCGCCATCTCGCGGCCGCGGAAGCGCAGCGTGATCTTGACCTTGTCGCCTTCCTCGAAGAAGCGCTTCATCGAGCGCATCTTCACCTCGTAGTCGTGGGCGTCGATCATGGGGCGATACTTGATCTCCTTGACCTCGACGACCTTCTGTTTCTTGCGCGCTTCTGCGGCCTTCTTCTGCTCCTGGTACTTGTACTTGCCGAAGTCCAGCAGCTTGCAGATCGGAGGCGCGGCGTTCGGGGAAATTTCGACCAGATCGAGGCCGGCCTCTTGGGCTTTGGCCAGGGCTTCGGCAATCGGGATGGTGCCAAGGTTGGCGCCATCCTTGTCGATCAGGTGCACCGACGGAATGCGGATTTCTTCGTTGATGCGCGGGCCACCCTTTTGGGCGGGCGCAGGGGCTCTTTGCGGGCGACGAATGGCGACGGCTCCTCTGTGGTTTCGCGAAATACAAGAATTGGGACAATCCGGGCATAAGTCAACGCCGCCGGTGCGGTATTAACGCCCGCAGGCGCCCAAACCCAGTCGGGCCGGCTTGCGGCCTCAGGGTTCGGCCTCCAGCAGCGAGCTATAGACCTCCAGCGTCGCCAGGGCGACGCGGCCCGGCGCGAACATGTACTCGGCGAACTGCCGCGACCGCGCCGCGAAGGCCCGGTATTCGTTCGCATCGAGCCCCAGCGCTATGGCGATCGCGCGGGCGAACTCGGTGGCATCGCCCGGCGGAACCAGCCAGCCGGTGCGCACATCCTCGGCCATGCGCGGCGGGGCCGCCATGTTCTCCGGGATCGGGCCGACCGATGAGGCGATGACCGGGCGCGCCATCGCCTGGGCCTCGGCGACCGCCTGGCCATAGATCGGCGGTTCGTTGCACGGCACCACCACGATGTCCGAAGCGGCATAGGCTGCCGGCAGATCGGCGACGTGTCCGACGATGCGGAACAGCGTATCGATGTTTTCGGCCTGCGCCTGCTTCATGATCGAGCGCGCGTAGCTGCGATGGCGGCGGTCGTCGCCGGCGATCACGAAGGTCACCCCCCGCATTCCGCTCTGCTGGAGCATCTGCGCGGCGTGAACCAGCGTGATCTGACCGTTGCCCGGCGACACCCGCCCGGGCGACAGCACAATCCGCACCCGGGAGGGGATGCCCCATGACTGGCGGAGCGCCGCAACGCGATCAGGGTGCACCGCCGCGGGATTAAACGCCGCGGTGTCGATGCTGCGAGGAATGACCGTGAGCCGTTCTGGCGGAATGCTGTAGCGCTTCACCATCGGCATCGCATTGAACTGCGAACGCGTGATGATGCGGTCGCCGCGGCTCAGACCGCCGAGATAGAACGCGGCGAGCCGCATGCGCTGGCGCGGCAGATCCGGCAGGTCGGTGACGAGCCGCACTTCGCTGTTGCCCTTGGCGACCAGCGCGCTCCAGGCCGCGCCCGCGTTCTTGGCGTGGACGATGTCGACGTGCGCTTCGGTCAGGATGCCTTCCAGCCGGTCGGCGTTGCGCCGCAGCTTCAGCGGATTGAAGGTGGCGCTGCTGAGTTCGATCCACTCGCCGCCGAACGACTGGAGATCGCCGACTTGCGCCCCGTCGCCGGCCGCGACAATCGCGCGGGCGCCGGCATGCACCAGGGCGCGCGCGATATTCACCGCGGTGCGAGCTTCCGCACCGTCGCGCATCGACGTGACGACCTGCAGCACGGTGGCGCCGGCCAGCGCCCGCGGCAGCACCCGTGTGTTTTCGACTTCGGCGGCGCTGATCGCCATCGCGTCTCAAGACCCCTTGCGTCCGGCGAAGCTTGCGGCGAAACACGGCTGGCCGCCGCCCAAGTTCAACGCAGACGCATCCCTATGAGCGATTCTTGCCTGAAATTTCTGGACGTGGGAACCGGCCCCGCCGCCCGCCGTATCGCGGTGCGGGAGCGCCCCGGCGGTCCGCCCGGCGTGTTCTGGCTCGGCGGCTTCAAATCCGACATGACGGGCACCAAGGCTGCGGCGCTCGATGCGTGGGCTGAGCGTCACGGCCGCGCCTGCACGCGGTTCGATTACTCCGGCCACGGCGAATCCGGCGGCGCGTTCCAGGACGGCACGATCGGCCGCTGGCTGGAGGATGCGGCCTCAGTGTTCGCGCAGGCGCAGGGGCCGCAGATCCTGGTCGGCTCCTCGATGGGGGGCTGGATCGCCTTGCTGCTGGTGCGCGAGCTCAAGCGCCGCGCGGCGGCGGGCCAGGCCTTGCGCGCTTCGGTCGTGGGTCTCGTTCTCATCGCGCCTGCGGTCGATTTCACCGAGGAGCTGATGTGGAAGAACTTCTCCGCGCCGGTGAAACGCGAGATCGAGGAGAAGGGCTCCTGGACGCGGCCTTCGGAATACGACGCGGGCGGCTATCCGATCACCCGCGCGCTGATCGAGGAGGGGCGCAATCATCTTCTGCTCGGTGAACTGATCGAGATCGGTTGCCCGGTGCGCATCCTGCAGGGCGTGCAGGACCCCGACGTGCCGTGGCGGCACGCCGCCGAACTGTCGTCGCGGCTCGCGCACGACGATGTCGTGCTAACTTTGGTGAAGGATGGCGACCACCGGCTGTCGCGTCCGGAAGATCTCGCGCGGCTGATCGCTGCGGTGGCGGAATTCTAGCGCGGTTGCGGAGCCATTCTACTGAATTCGTTCCGTGCTATATGTGGGCGTTGCAAGGCATACGAGAGTCAAAGAATGAACCTTTGGGGCGATCGTATCGATAGCGCCACCTTGGCATTGATGGACCATCGCAAGGTCGCGGCTTTTTCCGGCCGGAGACCGGCGCTCGTGGCGATCGATCTCTACGATCTGGTCTACGACGGCGGGCCGCGCCCGGTGAAGGAGTTGATGGAGGACTACCCTTCATCCTGCGGAGAATACGCGTGGAAGGCCTTGCCTCCGACGATTGAGCTCTACGAGTCGGCACGACGGTCTGCGATTCCGGTCGTCCATGTCACGTATGATACGCGCGCGGAAACCGACGGAACGGTCCGGCCCACCAACCGCCAGCGGATGCAGCCCGATCGCGGGCTCTTCAAGATCAAGCAGGAGCTCTCTCCGGTCGGCGACGAACTTGTCGTCTACAAGAAGCGGGCCAGTGCGTTCTTCGGCACTGCGCTGACTGCCTTCCTGAATGAGATGGGCGCGGATTCGCTTTTTATCGTCGGCGAAAGCACCAGCGGCTGTGTTCGATCGAGCGTCGTCGAGGCGTGGTCGCTCGGCTATCCGGTGGCCGTCGTCTCTGACTGCGTGTTTGACCGCTCGGAACTGAGCCATCAGGTCAGCCTGTTTGATATGCATCTGAAATACGCGACGGTCGTTCCTGTTTCCACGGCATGTGATTTGATGCGCAATGCGTGACTTCGAAGACTATTGCTGGCGGGACGTCGTCTCCGACGAGGATCTCTACATCTACGCGTCCTACGTGCGCCCTCGCTCCGTGGGACCAAAGCCGGTGATTGTTGTTGTGCATCCCGGCGATGCGCCCAGCGGCGACACTTGGCGCCAGGATGCCGCGCGTCTGCTGTCGGAAGCGCGCACGCGCAACATTCCCGTCGTGCACTCGCTGCCGCCCAATGCAGCGCCGTCGCTCGCCACGAAAGACGGCGAACCGCTGGTCACGCGGCCTTGCGAGAGCGCGTTCTTCTCCTCCGATCTCGAACGGACGCCGCGTCGGCAGGGCGCACGGTCGCTCATCCTTTGCGGCGGGCCATCGAGCGGCGCGCTGCGCGCCAGCGCCGTGGAAGGAAAATCGTTTGGCTACAAGGTGGCGATCGCCGAAGATACCGTGGGCGACATCTCCACATTCCTGCACAAGATCGCTCTGTTTGAGATCGCGCATAAATACGCCGACGTCATGTCGCTGGAGGAGCTCGTCAGTCAGCTATGAAACCCACTCCTTACGGACCGTTTCCATACAGCGCGATCAACCGTCGGCCGAAATGGACGCTGCCCAACGGCGCACGCGTCGCGCTCTGGGTGATCCCCAACATCGAATTCTTTCCGCTCGATCGGGCGATGCCGGGCGACTCGAACGAGCGGCCCAAGGGCAACACCGGCACGCCCATGGTGCGGCACTGGGCGCAGCGCGACTACGGCAACCGTGTTGGCGTGTTTCGTCTGATGGATGCACTGTCCAAGCGGGATATCCGAGCCACGGTGGCGCTCAATTCGGACGTTTGCGATCACCACCCCGAGATCGTCGAAGACTGCATGAAGCTCGGCTGGGAGATGATGGGCCACAACCGCACGAACGTGGAACGCCTCAACGAAGTGCCGGTAGAGCAGGAGCGAGAGGTCATCAAGGGTTCGCTGGATCGCATTCAGAAGGCGACGGGCCGCCGTCCACTGGGATGGCTGGGCTCGGGCTTGCAGGAAACCTGGAACACGCTCGATCATCTCGCCGCCGAGGGATGCATCTACGTCGCCGACTGGGTCAACGACGATCAGCCGTACCTGATGGACATTGGCGGCAAGCCGATCGTCTCAATACCTTACTCCTACGAGATCAACGACACCGCGGCGATCGTACGGTCGATGCACACCCCCGGCGAGTTCGAGCGCATGATTCGCGATCAGTTCGATGTGCTGTGGCGGGAGGGCGAGCACTCGGCGCGGGTGATGGCGATATGCCTGCACCCGTATGTCACCGGGCAGCCGCATCGGATCGGCGCGCTCGAGCGGGCGCTCGACCACATCCTCGGCTTCGAGGGTGTATGGAAGGCCACCGGCGAGGAAATCGCCCGGCACTTCCTCAAGTCTCAGAGCGCCACGTAAGTCTCAATTCGCCGTCGCACCTGAATCGGCGACGATCTTGCGCCACTTGGCCGTCTCCGCCCGCACGTAGTCGGAGAACTCTTTCGGCGTGTTCCACATCGGCTCCAGGCCCGCCGCGATCAGCTTGGCGCGCACATCGGGCTTCTGCAGGATCTTGATCGTCTCGGCGTTGAGACGCTGAACGATGTCCTGCGGCGTGTTGGCGGGCACAAAAATCCCATACCAGTTGTTGATCTCGTAACCCGGCACGCCCGACTCCGCGATGGTCGGAACACCCGGCAGACCCTCGAATCGGGTTTTGCCGGTCATCGCAATGGCGCGCAGCTTGTCAGTCTGGATCGCGGAAATCGTTGTCGCGACCGAGGCGAACGCGAGCTGCACGCGCCCCGCGAGAAGATCCACCATGGCCGGCGCGCCGCCCTTGTAGGGAACGTGCACCATGGATGTGCCGGTCATCGTTTTGAAAAGCTCTCCTGCCAGGTGCGTGTCCGTCCCGCTTCCGGCCGAGCTGAACGAAAGCTTATTCGGGTTGGCCTTGGCGTAAGCCACGAGCTCGCCGACGGTCTTCACCGGAAGTTCGGGATTGACCACCAGCACGCTCAAGCCGTTGACGACCAGCGTCACTGGCGAGAGATCGTTGATGGGATCGAAGGGCAAGTCCTTGTACAGATGCGGTGCGATCGCAATGCCGCCGAGGTGACCGAGCACCAGCGAATATCCGTCTGGCGGCGACTTGGCGACGTTGTTGGGGGCGATTGTGCCCCCGGCGCCGGCCCGATTCTCGATGATCACGGGTTGCTTCAGAACCTCGCTCAGTTCCTGCCCGATCACCCGACCCGCGATATCCGCGCCTCCGCCCGGAGAAAACGGGATCACCAGTCGCAGCGGCCGCGACGGCCAGCTCTGTGCCAGAGCCGCGTTCGTAACGCCGGCAAGAAGGAAAAACGCGAGAAGAATTCGCATTCGAGTTACCTCGCTTCCAGATGCCAGAAGGCATCCGCCATGCTCCAGGCATCCCGCATACTAGCAAGCTCACATTGTGAGTACGTGCCTTAAATCCGTTCAATCCCTGCATCGGCGACGACCTTGGTCCAGCGCGCAACATCGGCTGCGATGCGGCTCTTGAACTCGTCCGGCGATCCGGACTTCGGTTCGCTGCCGGTCTTCTGGATGCGTTCCACCATGGCGGGCTCCTTCACCACGGCGGCGATCTCGCCGTTGAGCCGCGCTGCGATCTCGGCCGGCAGCTTGGCCGGTCCGATCACGCCCATCCATGAGGTAATGGAGAAGCCCGGGAATCCCGCTTCGGCGATGGTGCCGACGTTCGGCAGACTGAGGAAGCGCGTCGCGCCGGTCACGCCGATTGGATGCAACGCGCCGGAGTTGATCTGCCCGATCAGCGCAATGGGCGGATCGATCAGGAAGTCGAGCCGCTTGGCGATGAGTTCGGTCAGCGCCTGATTGCCGCCGCGAAACGGCACTGTCTGAATCTTGATTCCGGCCAGCCGCGAAAAGTATTCGATCAGCAGATGCTGCGGCGTGCCCTGGCCCGGCACGCCGCCGAGCAATGGGTTGGCGCGCTCCCGCGCGGCCTTAATCAGGTCCGGGATGTTGCGGATCGCGTGCTCGGGATGGGTGACGATGACGAACGGAAATTCGATTGCCTGGCCGACGATGGTGAAGTCGTCAGTCGGATGATAGGGCAGCGACTTGTACGTCGCCGCGGCGACCGCGTGACCGCTTGGAATGTATCCCAACGTGTAGCCGTCGGGCGCTGCGCGCGCGACCTGCGCCGCGGCGAGCGTTCCCGCGGCGCCGGGCCGCGCCTCGACGACGATCTGTTGGCCGAGCCGCTTCGACAGGCCTTCGGCGATCAGCCGCGCGCTGACATCGACGCCGCCGCCCGCGGCCAGCCCGTGAATCATGGTGATGTTGCGTTCGGGCCATGCGGCGAATGCCCGGGTCGCAGGCCATGCGGCGGTGGCGGACAATCCGGCAAGCACGGTGCGGCGCGGCAATGCGGCCATGGCGTCCCTCCCTGTTGTTGGAGGCATGCTAGAGCATGATCCCGAAAAGTGGGAACCGGTTTTCGGAAAAGATCATCCCCAAACAAGAAGCCGTTATCGGACGGCAGCAACATCAGGTCAGGCGAGCGCCGCAGCCCATTCGTCCTGCACCGAAGCGTCGGCTTCCGCGCTGCGCTCCAGCATGTGCGCCGCGAACCGGGCGCGGTCGAGCCGTGCCAGCGCCCAGACCGCGGCGCCACGCACCAGCGGCGATGCATCGGCGAGCCGCGCCTCGGCGTCGGGGGCGAGCGTTGCATCGCCCGAGTTGCCGATCGCGATCAGCACGTTGCGGATGAAGCGGTCGCGTCCGGCGCGCTTGACCGCGGTCTTGGCGAACAGCGCGCGGAATGAGGCGTCGTCGAGCTGCGACAATTCGCTGAGCTTCGGCTCGCGCAAGTCGCCGCGCATCGCCAGCTTGGCGTCGTGGCCTTGCTGCGCGAACTTGTTCCACGGGCACACCGAGAGACAATCGTCGCAGCCGTAGATGCGGTTGCCCATCAGCGGACGCAGCTCGCGGTCGATCGGGCCTTTGTGCTCGATGGTGAGGTACGAGATGCAACGCCGCGCATCGAGCCGGTACGGTTCGGGAAACGCCGCGGTGGGGCATACGTCGAGACATGAGCGGCAGGTTCCGCACTGGCCCACCTCGGCGTCGTCGAACGGCAGCTCCAGCGTGGTGAAGATCGAGCCGAGAAACAGCCACGAGCCGTAGTCGCGCGACACCAGATTGGTGTGCTTGCCCTGCCAGCCGAGCCCTGCGCCCGCTGCGAGCGGCTTCTCCATCACCGCCGCGGTATCGACGAACACCTTCACGTTCGCGTCGCAGCCGGCGTTTGCAAGGAGCCAGCGCGCCAGCGCCTTGAGACGCTTCTTGATGATCTCGTGATAGTCCTCGCGCTGCGCATAGACCGAGATGGCGCCGCGCTCGCGCTGCTTCAGAATGTCCAGCGGATCGTGCTGCGGACCGTAATTGACGCCGAGCATCACGATCGAGCGCACCTGTGGCCACAGCACGAGCGGATCGCCGCGCCGCTCGGCGGTGGTCTCCATCCAGTCCATGTCGCCGTGCGCGCCGTCGGCGAGGAATCTTTCGAGCCGCACTTTGGCCTGCGGCGCAGCATCGGGACGCGTCACGCCGACAGTGTCGAAGCCGTGCTCGCGCGCGGCTTGCTGCAACATCGTTTTCAGTCGTGCGGCATCCACCGACGCGCTCCCTCCCCCCTTGTGGGGGAGGGTTGGGGAGGGGGGTGATTTATTTAGTGAAGTAGACCCCCCTCCCGACGCGCTTCGCGCGTCGACCTCCCCCGCAAGGGGGGAGGTAAAGGAGGAGAGAGCGGCGCTCGCGTCAGGCAATGCAGCAGCGCGCTTGTCTAGAAGTCGAGGTTGGCGTAGGCCGCCGCCGCCGGCACCCCCGGCAGCGCGT